>JAFSSE010000007.1 GCA_017445755.1 Bacteroidales bacterium
CTTCTCCATTGCCGCGGCCAAGCGCCCAGGAAGTACCCTGCAGCTCAGAAGGCAGATCGTCCACCAGATTCACCTCGGAGGAGGCCACGTTGCTGTGACCAAGGCACATGGCGTCAAACTGAATGACCGGACAACCCGTAGAGAAATCCACATCGATATCGCTCACATGCTGCTCATACTCCGGGTCAAGCCGGTCCATGGTAACGCGCTTGCGCGGAACATAGCCGGACTCATCTTCGCCGGTTACAATGGCGGAATCCTTGAAGGTCTGGCCAACGAAACCGGTTGAAGTATCCAGCCAGTAGGTCTCGATGAAAACCTTCTGGCCCTTTACAGGAGCGATTCCGAGCGTTTTAAGGTAGAATTCCGTCACATCGGCATTACCCCAGTCGTCCTCCACATTGTTGGCAATGATGACCGTCTTGCTCCAGCCGCTGGAGATGCCGGGACTCTGGGGGGCTGACATCTTCACCACCAGTTTGTAGGGGCTGGACTGGTGCTTGATGCCGGTGAAGGCTACCAGGGTAGGGGTTACATAGACGGCCTCATATTTCACGTTGGGAACAGCCACCACAGAAAGCGGAGCATCGGCCAGGAGGGTTTCTCCTGCCATTGCCCGGTTGGCGTTGAGGCGCACGTAAAGATTGATGCCGGACATCTGAGCCTTCTGCCCAAAGACGGAAGCACCGGAGGTGTGCTGCGCCAGTTGTTCCCACTTGAGCATCTGGTCCTCGGAAAGGGTGCGGTAAGACTTCGTAATCTTGGACATCGAGGCCCTTCGTACCACCTGCGCATAGGTGGCCTGACCTGTCGGCCAACTCCGAACGGAAAGGATGGTACGGCCGTCAACTTGACGTGCCGTAACACCCTTTGCCGAACCGGAGAAGCCCCCGAAAGCGATGGAAGGAAGCGCTTGCATAGGTTTAAGTTTAGGTTAAAGTAAGCGACACAACCCCTTGTGCTGGAACAAATATAAGAAAATTATATTTATCTGCAAAACAATTATTTACGCATTTTTGTATAAAGCTTTGCTTTAAGTATAAAGGCGTATAGCGGGGTATATCCGGGTGTAGCCCGGGGGCGAAAAAATTTCGAGCCAGCGCCAAGCAAAGGCACCGGCTCGACAGATGAAGCGACGATTTTTAGACTGAGAAGGAAAACTTCAAGGGCGTGTGAATGTTCCGGTAGCCGGTCTGCCGGTCCAGGAGAACGTACTTGCAATGGGCCGTGTATTCCGGCAAATCCAGGTCCCAGATGCCGCGGTAATCTTTGATGAGAACCTCGGCTGTCGAATCACCGGCGCTGCAGGGAGCGAGGGCGAGGAAGTTCCGCATCTTGCCTGGTTTCTTCCCACGGCCCGGATTGGTGAGCTGAATCTTTATCAGCAGGTGGTACCGCTCCGGGGAAGGGCAGTTCTCAAAGGTAAGGCGAAAGCGAAGAAGGAGATCGTCAGAATTCGGCCGGACACAGCTGGTGAATTCCAGGGCATCAATCGGGAACTTCTCCCAGGGCTGCGGTTCCGGCGTATGCTCATTTCCGAGGGCATAGAAGCCATGATAAGCACTCACAAAGAGATTCTGCCCGCTGATATGAGAAGTGCCGTCAAATGGCGGTTTATGGCTCGGAGCGCCCTTGCCGTACTCGTGCCAGATAACCTGCTGCGTTTGAGATACCGTTCTCCAGGCAGCCATAGCCCGCCGGTGAACCTCCAGCTGCTCCAACTGAGACGCTGTACCCTTGAACTCGCACTGCGGCTTCTTCTTGTAATAGCACTTGCCGTCCATGTGATAGAAGGTCAAGTCTCCAACGGAGCCCCAACAATCGGCAATCAATATGGATGGCTTGAAGCGCGGCATAGTTTACTATAGGTCAAGTTGTTAGCACAAATTTACGAAAAATCAAGCGAAAAACCTTATGGTCCCAGTTTTTCTGGAATATGGTCCCAGTTTCAAGGCAACTCCGGCAATTGGTCCCAGTTTTTTGACAGCAAGTGAGAAGAAGACCGTAACAAAAATCGTAACAAAAGATGTAATAGAGTTTACACAAAAAGCGCCCTTGGAAGCACTCCAAAGGCTATTTCAGTAGGGTTCGATTTTCCAAAGTTTCGCTCAAAAAGTGGGACCAAAAGTGGGACCAAAAAGAAAAACCCGCTGAAAATCAGCGGGTTACTGTGGTGCTGGGAAGAATCGAACTGCCGACACATGGATTTTCAGTCCATTGCTCTACCATCTGAGCTACAGCACCGTTTGTTTTGGGAGTACAAAGATAGAGATAAAATCGGATTCTGCAAAAAAAATGTGTAATTGTATTCAACTTTTGTTATCTTCGTAAAGTGATTGAACAATGATGGACGAAAGGTACATAGAAGTTATTCTGCCGCTGAAATTGGATTGGAATCCTGTTTATAAGACCTCCGATCCAAGGATAGTGGTAGGTAGCCGTGTACGTGTAAGATTTTCCGGAAGAGACTATACGGCGGTCGTTTCTGCGGTAAATGTCAGCCCGGGGAATACGGAGCCCGGAAAAATACGTGAGATTGTAGCGGCGGATGATTCCTTTATGCCTTCAGTGAAGGAGGAAATAGAGTTCTGGAAGGTTGTGGCGGATTATTATTTGTGTACGGTAGGGGAGGTCTTCAAGGCCGCTTATCCTTCGATGAAAATAGATAATGACGAGGCGAGGAAAAGGCGTGAAGAGCGGCTGAGGGCAAGCGTTGAAAAATACGAAAGGATGCTCTCAAGGGCACGAAAAGACGAAACAAGGAAACGTTATGCAGCCCGGATTGAGCTGCTGAAAGGCCGTCAGCCAGTCTATGATTCAAGTTTCGATGAGGTACAGCTTACACCTTCCCAGAAAAGAGCCCTTACTGAGATTGAAGCGGCAGAAGAAGGTACCGTCCTCCTTAACGGAGTGACCGGAAGCGGCAAGACCGAGATTTATCTCGAACTTGCAAGGAGGACTCTTGAAAGAGGGAAAAACGTTCTTTACCTTGTCCCGGAAATTGCCCTCAGCAGACAGCTCGAGGAGCGGATTTCAGAACGGTTCCCGGATGTGCTCGTCTTCCATTCAGGGCTTACTGCGGCTAAGAAAAGGGACGTCCCGACGGAGGTCAGATTAAGGGAAAGGTATGTGGTTCTCGGGACCCGTTCAGCCCTTTTCCTGCCTCATCATGAACTGGGGCTTGTAATAGTCGACGAGGAATTCGACTCCTCATATAAGCAGGATTCTCCCTCGCCTCGGTACCATGGCCGGGAGACTGCAATCATGCTTTCGAAGGTTCATGGAGCTAAGGCGGTGCTGGGAAGCGCGACGCCATCGCTGGAATCCCTTTATAACTGCTCCATCGGCCGTTTCCATGAGGTCCGGTTAAGTGAACGCTACTATAGCGGAGCCCCGACGGAGGTCCTTCTTGTCGATACGGCGGCGGAACGTAAAAAAAGGGGCATGAGGGGAGACCTTTCCCAGAAGCTGATTCAGAAAATGAGGGAGACCCTGGAAAAGGGAGGGCAGGTAATGCTCCTCAGGGCCCGTCGATCCTACGCTCCGGCCGTCCAGTGCGAAGAATGCGGGGATATCCCGAAGTGCCCGGATTGCAATGTAACCCTGACGCTTCATAAAACCTTCATGGACCGGCTTGTATGCCATTATTGCGGCCATGCAGAACCATTTACCGGCACCTGCCGGAAATGCGGGGGTCATCTTGTCCCAATAGGCGCGGGGACCCAGAGGATTGAGGAGGAAGTCCGGGAGCTTTTCCCGGAGGCCACGGTTTCACGGCTCGACGGAGATACTCCTGAGAAGGAAGCGAGGGGGATTATTCATGAGTTCGAAGCCGGTAAGATCCAGATACTTATCGGTACACAGATTTTGACGAAGGGTTTCGATTTCGGAGGAGTTGCCCTTGTCGGAGTCATCGAAGCTGACAGTCTTCTGGCCCAGCAGGACTTCCGGGCTGATGAAAGGGCAATCCAGCTGCTGGAACAGTTCCGGGGACGAAGTTCAAGGCGGGGGAGAGGGGGTATTCTCATGATTCAAACAAGGGAGCCGGGACACCCGGTATTCCGGGCTCTGTCAACTGGAATCATGCCGGATCTCCTTAGCGAGCGCCGCCAGGCCGGTTTCCCGCCTTATACGAGGGAGCTTAGGATTGTCATAAAAGACAGCTCCGAGCGACGGCTGGAAGCGATGTCCAGGGATCTCGCCAGAGTCCTGGACGTCCCTCTTACCGGACCTTATGCTCCTGTAAACGAACGAATTGGCGGAGAGCATTTCAGGCATATCCGAATCATGCTCCAGCGCGACAGGAACCTTACGCCTTTAAAGAGAAAAATAGCGGCAGCGGTCTCCTCTTTCGAGAAAGACCGCCGCTACACTGGTCATATTCATATTGACGTAGATCCGATCTAGGAGCTATTTAAAATTACCTCTGATTTAGGGCTTTCCGGAGCCCTTCGGGATCATTCGTCCCTATAAGGTCAACTGTTTTTGCGTATTTCTTCCAAACCTCGGGATCGTCCTGGAGGCAGAGGTTGGCTTTCAGTCCTCTCTTATGGAATTCGCTGATGAATCCCGGGTGGGCATCGTAGATTGCGGCTGAATAATTAACCCCGTCAAGGCCCGCTGCAGCAATCTCTTCCGGCGTTTTTACGTCTTTCTCCTTTGTGCAGATATAGATAACGCGGGCATATGGATCGACTGAAACGATGTGCTTGCAGAGCTCGAAACTGAAAGTCTGCCATACAATCATGTTCTCTACTTTCATGGATTTTGCCAAAGCGTAGCATCTGTCGAAGAGTTCGGCGTTACGCTTTTCCGATCCGTGGCGTTTCAGTTCGCAGATCAACTTAACGCGCTGGTTGTCCTGCTCTTGCTTGAGGAAGTCACGGAAAGAGGGAATCTTTTCCCCGTTTTCAAGACGAATCTGGGCTAATTCCGAGTATGGGGTATCTTTTATAACCCGTCCGAGAGGGTCCGTCCTGAAACTCTTGTCATGGTTGACCACGAGGGAATCGTCTTTCGTCAGCCAGACGTCGAATTCGCTGCCGTAGTAGCCGCGTTCGATGGCTGCGGCAAGGGAAGCACGGGAGTTTTCAGGAATGGAATCCGGAGCATGATATCCACGATGGGCGACGATTCCAGGGCCCAGGAGGAAGGGGAGTTCTTTCTTGTCGCGGTGGATGCGATACTTGGTTTCCTTCCCAAGGACAGTCCTCTCCGCGACGCGGCGGAGATAGGAGGCGGCATCCGGGTCAATACCGCAGTTATCCACGTAACCACTGAAGGGTTTGCCGGTGATTACCAGGTAGTTGACACATGACTTAAGGTACGAGCCCTCGCTGCTCTGGTGCTTGTCATCAGGGCCAAGCAGTTTAATGTCAGGCCTTTCCGCTCTGGATGTATTGAAGGCGTTTCCGATGGGGGAGAGCCAGAGATGGGCCTTCCGGGCCATTTCCTTCGTGCCTTTTTCAAGATGTTTGTCCAGTTCCTCGGCCGTTCCGAAGCCGCCGGCTTCCTTGCCCGGATATGACCATGTCCGCTCCAGTATCACCTTGCAGTCGGGAGAACGCATCACCACCTGGCGTTTCAGGGAAACAAGGTCGTCGTACGCCTGGACATAACCGTCGCGGGAATACTTTGCCGGAGTAACGCTCTGGTCCTGGAACAGGGCGAAGTCGTAATTGCCGGCAAGGATGGCCTTCTTGGTGTTCTGGAGCTTAAGGTGCTGACCGAAGGTCTGGCCTCCCTTAAAGTACTTTCCGATACGGATTGAGAGTCCCTGACTGGCGGCGATGTCCTTCAGCATTATGTCGCAGTCATGGTAGTAACTGAAGGAATTACCGACGCAGAGGACCCAGATTTCGTCATATCCTTTCGGAAGGGAAGGGGCCTGGAAACGCTGAGAGGCAGCCGGAAAGAGTGCCGTCAGAAGGATTAGGAGCAGGGTACAGACACGTTTCATATGGATTTGCATTTGGGGCAGATGCCCTTGATTATATAATTGACAGTCAGGGGGGTATAATCGGAAGGAATAATGACCTTCGGAATCGGGATATCCTCGAGGCAGTAGGTTTTCCCGCATCGTTCGCACTCGAAGTGGACATGGGCGTCCTCATCATCCGGACCGTGGCTGTGGCAGAGCTCGTAGCGGACTCCGTCGACGCTCTCGAGGACATGTACAAGATGCCTTTCGCGGAAAAGCGTCAGGGCGCGGAAAACATTGGATTTGTCGATTGAACCGATTTCGGCCTCGAGTTCCATAAGGGACATGGGACCGGTCGCATGGGAAAGCGTATCGGCAATTATCATCCGGTTGGGGGTAGGCCGGATGGAATGATCCTGAAGAAGGTCGGTTATAGATTTACTGTCCATCTTTACAAAGTTATACTTTTTTCTCCACTTCGGCAATAGCAACGGCAGCTGTATAGCCCGTTGTCCATGCCGCCTGGAGATTATATCCGCCGGTCACGCCGTCTATATCCAGTACCTCCCCGGCAAAATACAGCTGCGGGAAGGATTTGGCTTCAAGGGTCTTTGGATTAACGGCCGCGATATCAATCCCGCCGGAGGTGACAAATTCCTCCTTGAAAGGGCCCTTGCCGCTTACAGGATAGACATCATCGAGAAGTAGCGAAGCGAGCCGAGAAAGCCCTTTTCGCCCGAGTTCACCCCGGCGGATATCTTCCCGTAGTCCGGAGCGCTCTACAAGCATTGCCCATAATCTGGAAGAAAGCCCCTCCGGAGGTGTTGAAACGAGTTTTCTGGCGCTCATGACAGATGGGCCCAGGAAACTCCTAAGCATCTCTTCCGACATCTTCGGGCACCATCTTACATGGAGATTCTCCCGATATCCCTTTTCGGCAAGGTGGCGGGCTGCATAGGAGGAGAGTTTCAGGACGGCTGGCCCGCTTACGCCCCAGTCGGTAATTAGCATGGGACCATCTGCAGAAAAGCCCCCGAGGCGAAGGAGAACTGTCGCCGATGAACCCATTAGGGCTTTGAGGTCAGAATCATCTATCTTCAGCGAGAAAAGGGAGGGGACACTCTCTACGGTCGGGATTCCACGAAGGAAAGGAATTCCTTTCTGAGCTCCGCCGCTTGCAATCAAAACCCTGTCTGCGCGCTCTGTACGTCCATTATTAAAGGTCATGGAAAAAACGTCCCCGCTTTTTTCGAGGGAAACAAGGCGGCAACCGGTCTTTACCGTTACGCCGGAAAGAGCTCTCTCCAGGGTTCTTACAATTTCCATCGCGTCCTCCGAATCAGGGAAAACCCTTCCGCCTTCCTCCACATGGAGCTTAACCCCTTCTTCGGAGAACCAGCGGAGTGTATCTTCCGGGCCGAAGCCCTTTAAAAGGCGGCGCATCAAAGAGGTTCCCCTTGGATAAACCTTTGATAGATCGGTTACCCCTTCGAAGGTATTTGTCAGATTGCAGCGTCCTCCGCCCGTTTTTGATACTTTTACGAGAGGTCTTGGACCATCTTCATAGATAGTGATACTCGTCCCTGTCGAGCGGCGCTTAAGCACCGCCGCAGCGAAACATCCGGCGGCGCCGGCACCTATTATCGCAACAGAACCCATGTCTTTGCAAAATTAGGTAAAAATATTTAGCTTTGTAAAAATCCGCTGACTATGGCAGACGAAAAGATTATTTTCTCGATGAACGGGGTAGGGAAAGTCCTCCCCAACAATAACCGGGTAATCCTTAAAGACATCTACCTTTCCTTCTTTTATGGGGCTAAAATCGGTATTATCGGTCTTAACGGTTCCGGTAAATCGACGCTTCTGAAAATTATTGCGGGGGTGGAGAAATCCTATAAGGGAGAGGTCGTCTGGGCCCCCGGATACTCGGTCGGGTATCTGGAACAGGAACCTCAGATGGATCCGGAAAAGACCGTTCTGGAGGTTGTCCAGGAAGGAGTCCAGGAGACAGTTGACCTGCTGAACCGCTATAATGAAGTATGCGAGCAGCTCGGTGTAGTTACAGACGATACGCTGATGTATGCCCTTTTCGATGAGCAGGCAGAGCTTACTGAGAAGATAGAGCAGGCGGGCGGATGGGACCTGGATTCAAAGCTGGAAAGGGCCATGGATGCCCTCCAGTGCCCTCCTTCGGAGCAGAAGGTAAAGTTCCTTTCAGGAGGTGAAAGGCGCCGCGTTGCCCTTTGCCGTCTGCTGCTCCGGGAGCCGGACGTCCTCTTGCTGGATGAGCCGACAAACCATCTTGATACCGAAAGTATCCAGTGGCTGGAAGCCCATCTGCAGCAGTATAAGGGGACGGTTATCGCCGTGACCCATGACCGTTATTTCCTCGATAACGTTGCGGGCTGGATCCTTGAGCTCGACCGCGGTGAAGGAATACCCTGGAAGGGGAATTACAGCTCATGGCTGGAGCAGAAGACAAGGCGCCTCGCCGTGGAGGAAAAGCAGGAGTCAAAACGCCGGAAAACCCTCGAAAGGGAGTTGGAATGGGTTCGAATGGCCCCGAAGGCACGTCAGGCGAAACAGAAGGCCCGTCTCGGGGCATACGAGAAGCTGGCTTCCGCTGATTCCAAGGAGAAGGAGCAGCGCCTTGAAATCTATATTCCGAACGGACCCCATCTCGGCAACAAGGTGATTCGTTTCCACGATGTATCGAAGCACTATGGCGACAAGATTCTCTTCGAAAATCTTGACTTTGAGCTTCCGCCTGCCGGAATCGTCGGTGTAATCGGACCGAACGGAGCCGGAAAGACTACTCTTTTCCGCCTTATTATGGGTATTGAAACTCCTGATACAGGCGAGATTGAAATAGGGGAGACGGTTAAACTCTCCTACGTTGACCAGCAGCATAAGCAGATTGATCCGAATCTGAGCGTCTATGAGACTATCGCCGGCAACTCGGAGTGGATCCGCCTCGGAAACAGGGATATAAATGCCCGTTCCTGGGTTTCCCGCTTCAATTTCAGCGGCGCGGATCAGGAGAAGCTCTGCGGGGTCCTTTCCGGAGGTGAACGCAACCGCCTCCATCTTGCCCTGACCCTGAAAGACGAGGGGAACGTGCTCCTTCTCGATGAACCTACCAATGATGTGGATGTCAATACAATCCGTGCCCTCGAGGAGGGCCTTGACTCATTTGCGGGCTGCGCCGTGGTGGTCAGCCATGACCGGTGGTTCCTGGACAGGATTGCAACCCATATCCTTGCCTTCGAGGGTGATTCCAAGGTCGTGTTCTTCGACGGAAACTATTCCGAGTACGAGGAAAACCGTAAAATGCGGCTCGGTAATACTGAACCGAAGAGATTCAAATATAAGAAACTGAAAGATTAATAAGATGAAGCGGATTTTTACTGTCCTTCTTACCCTTTTACTCTCGCTCTCATTCTGCTTCAGCCAGAATCCCCAGGCGGAGGCCTTTCTGCGTGAAGATATATCCAGGGTAGCGTGTAATTATCATGGCTATGAATTCAAGGATTACAAGTACTCCCGCGTTCCGAAGGGGTACGAGATGGTGTATCTCAGCCATTACGGACGCCATGGATCCCGCTACATGACCTATACAAGGGGACATGAATATGTAATCAAGAAACTCACGCAGCTTCAAAAAGCCGGGCTTCTGAATGCTGATGGTGAGGAACTTCTCCGCCAGACTAAGGAAATGCTCGTCATGAACGAGAAGAATCTCCACAACCTCAGTCCGAAGGGATATCAGGAACATGCCAGGATTGCCGAGAGGATGTTCGCTCGCGAGAAGAAGTTTTTCAGAAAGGATCTCAGGATTCGGGGGATTGCCAGTACCGCCGACCGCTGCCAGAGCAGCATGAACAGTTTCTGCGGCGCCCTTGTCAGGCAGAATCCCCGGCTTACAATGGATCTCGATTCGAAGGAGGAGTACATGAGCTATATCAGCAATACCTCCGGCTTCGAGGAAACGGTCCATGACAAGGCGGACCTGATAATTGATTCACTGAACAATACAATTCTGAATCCAAGAGAGGCCATAAGGCCGCTGGTGACCGATCTGGACGAAGCATATAAGCTTTTCAACCGTCCTGTCCGATTTGAAAAGTACCTTCATGTCGTTGCCAGCATAGCGGAAGATCTTCCGGTCCATTACCGCCCCATGAAGCTTATTCCCTTCGAGGAAGCCAGAAAGCTCTGGTACATAAAGAATCTCGACCTTTATCTGAACCACTGCAACTCGGTAGAATTCGGGGATATCCGGATTCCCTACGCCCGGTCGCTGGCCGAGGATTTTATCACTAAGGCGGATGAATCCCTCTCGGGTGGACAGTATGATGTGGACCTCCGCTTCGGCCACGACTACCCCCTGATGGCCTTTTTCTCCTATATCGGACTGGACCGCTTCAATGAGCGTTACGACCGTAACCATACCGATAACTGGATCAGTTCCCGGGATATGCATATGGCGACGAATCTCCAGATCGAGTTTTTCCGGGGGAAGAAAGGCGATGTCATAGTAAGGTTCATCCACAATGACCGGGAAACGAAAATCCCGGCGCTGGGGCCGGGACCGTTCTATGATTGGGAGACCGTAAAGGCCTACTGGAGAGACAGATACTAGGTCTTACATCGAACCTCCTGAGAGAGCAGTGGAGCCGGTTGAAGTCGCTTCGCTGCTTTTTTGCAGTACGTCGTCGTTAGAGATTGTCCGCTTGGCTTTCCGGACGCGGATGTTCTTCGCCGTCCCGAAGCTGTAGCTGAGATTGATTCCGACGCGGGCGAGGGGTAGGTCTGTCTTCATGGAGGAGACATAGTCGGAACCCCGGGTCTCCGAGCTGAATACCAGCCGGCCACCCTTCGAAAGGCCGGCGACCGCATTGAAGCCGACGGTCAGCTTGTCGTCGAAAAAGGTCTTGGAAAGGCCGCCCATGATGGCGGAAAAGCCGCTGGTATAGCCGTCCAACTGGTAGTTCTTCGAATTCAGAATCAGGTTCATACTGAGGCGGAGGTCCCAGGGGAGGGTCTGCTGGATGCCGGAGAAGGAGTTGAAGTTCCAGCCCCCGTTCTTCAGTCCACGCTCCTCGCTGACGAGACTGACATAGCTCGTCCCGAGGTTGGAATAGATGCGGGTTTTCTGCCCAAGGTTGACATTGATGAAGGCGTTCACTCCGGCGTTCTGTTCGCGGACGATGTTGCCGTAGGTCGTGTTCAGTATGCCCTCGGAATCGTAGAAGCTATAGGCGTTGATCCGGTTGCCGCAGTAGCTGTAGCGGCCCGTCAGGTTCAGCATGACGACCGGAGTATAGAAATTGAAGACCAGGTTCGCATTGTGGGACTTTTCCGTCTCGAGATTGGTATTTCCGTATGACTTGGAAGTATAGCTGGTCTGGTCCACATAAGGATTGAGATAACCGATGCCCGGCCGGCTGATGCGAAGGTTGTAAGAGAGCCCGATGTTCGATGTCATGCCCAGGTTGTACTGGATGCTGGCGGAGGGTACGAAGTTACCGTAATCGAGTTTGAAGTCGCTTCCTGCTCCGCTGCTGTAGCGGACGCTCTGGAAAGTATGCTCATAGCGAAGCCCCGCTTTCCCGCTCCACTTTTCCTCCGTGAAGCCATATTCACCGTAGGCGCCGATGATGCTGTTCAGATGCTGGTAATCAATGCTTTCTGTTGGGCTCAGGACCCAGGTTCCGTCGCTGTCAAGATAGTAATTCGAGTTCGAAGAATTGTTCCGGGAAATGAATTTCAGTCCCGTGGACAGGGTCCTTCCCTCCCGGAGCGGGCTTGTATAATCGACCTGGACAGTGTGCTCGGTCATGTTTTCATTGTTGAGAGAGCGGCGGTCCGGAATCGAAGCGATGCTGAAATAATTGTCGCTGTTTGTGGCGTTGGGGCGGGTGGAAAGGAGGTACGAGGCGGTCAGCATCCGTCCTTCCTTCCCGGCGAAAGAGCGCTGGTAGTCAAGCCCGGCACGGTAGGTGGAGAAACGGTAGTTCGCATCCGTCCGGCTGTCGTAGTCGAGGACTGTTCCTCCGGTTGTCATGGACATGACCGAGTTCTGGTTTTCCCGGGTCCGGAAATCCATGATTCCGGCCGTTGCTGTAAGAAGGCGGAGGGTATCGATTTCATAGCTCGCCGTAAAATCTCCGTGTACACCCGGAGCGGTCTGGTCCACGGTTGCGGAAGAGAGGAGGTCGGAAAGGACGTTCCCGCTCCCGTCCACTTCCTGGCGGGAAAGTTCCGCGCTGATTCCGTCCATGGTCTGCCGCATTGCTCCAAGGTTTGCGCTGAAGGAGAATTTCCCCTTCTGGGCGGTCAGCATAGCGCCCCCGCCGAGGGACTTCTGGGAATCGGCCTGGAGATGGAGGGAAGCATTGTATCCGTCCTGAACGGCTTTCTGCCCCGTGGACTTGTCTGTAATAAGGTTAAGAACGCCTCCAACCCCTTCCGCATCATATTTTGCTCCAGGATTGGTAATTACTTCGACGCTCTTGAAGGCGCTTGCGGGCATCATCTTAAAGATCTGCGAGGGATTCGAGGAAAGCATCGCATTCGGTTTTCCGTCCACATATACCTTGAAGGAGGAACTTCCGTTTACGGTAATATTGTCCTGGGCATCGACGGTAACCATCGGGACCTTGCGGAGCATGTCCAGCATGGTCATCGACTTGCTGTCGATGTCGTCCTCCACCTTATATGTCATCTTGTCGACCTCCATCTTGACAAGGGGTTTCAGGGCGGTTACAGTGGCCGATTTGAGGGTTTCATCATCATTTAACATCGGTATCTGCCCAAGGTCCACCGGGCTCCCTTCTGCGATGAATTCCTTCTCGACATCCTTTCTTCCAAGGGAAGAGAAACGGATTACATAGGTTCCGTTCTCCTTGAGATTCTCCGAGAAGGAACCGTCCTCCTTTGTAATTGTCATCCGAATAGGGGAGTCCTCTCCCTTAATGAAGATTGAATATGTCGCAAAAGGTTCACCTTCAAGAGTTTCCCCATCGACCACCTGACCTTTTACGCCGTTTTGTGCGAACGCGGCTGAAGTAACTAACCCCAGAATAACTACTAACTGTACTTTTTTTGTGTTCATAGTGTATTAGTAAAATAGTACACTGCAAAGGTATGACAAATTTCTAACTTTCCAAATATTTTTACAAAAAATATGCAAAAAAGGTCTCCCCGATAGCAGGGGAGACCTGAAAAAAACGCAGGGATGAAAAATCCTTAGATAAATATGTACTTGCAGATAAACAGGGCTGCGAGGATCCACATCGTGACTGAGATATCCTTGAACTTGCCGGCAACTGCATGGCAGAGGACATAGGAAATGACACCGAGGAGGATACCGTCGGAGATGGAGTATGCAAGAGGCATCATGATAAGGGTGATGAATGCCGGAATTGCCTTGCAGTAGTCATCCCAGTGGATGGTCTTGACGGAAGGCATCATCATGACACCGACGATAATGAGGGCGGGAGCGGTTGCAGCACCGGGGATTGCGAGGAAGATCGGGCTGAGGAACAGTGCAAGGGCGAAGAAAGTGGCCGTAGAGAAGGCCGTAAGTCCTGTGCGGCCGCCTTCGCCAACGCCGGAAGCGCTCTCGACATAGGTCGTGGTGGTGGAAGTTCCGAAGCATGCGCCGCAGATAGTAGCGATGGAGTCGGCAAGGAACATCTTCTCGACACCTTCAATTTCGTCGCCACCCTTCTTGATGAGGCCGGCACCCTGGTGGACACCGATAATGGTTCCCATGGTGTCAAACATATCGATGAAGAGGAAGGTAAAGACTACAGCGAGCATGTCCCAGCTGAGGATCTGGCTCCACTCGAACTTGCAGAAGATCGGGCTGATGGAATCCGGCATCGAGACTACCTTCGAGGGAAGGGTAGTGATGGCTGCACCGGTGGTCGGATCCTTGATTACGAGGCCGAGGGCGGCGGTAATGAGGATACCCCAGAGGATGCCGCCACGGATCTTGGCCATGACGAGGCCGGCCGTAATGAAAAGACCGATCAGGCCGAGGAGGGCCTTACCGTGGGTGATGTCACCGAGGGAAATAAGGGTGGCGTCGTTGTTCACGATGATACCGGCGTTCTGCATGCCGATGAAGGCGATGAAGAGGCCGATACCTGCGCCGATTGCCTTCTTAAGGGTTCCGGGGATGGCGTTGATGAGCCATGTACGGACCTTGGTCACCGTCATGATAAGGAAGAGGATACCTTCGAGGAGGACCGCCGTGATGGCGAACTGCCAGGTGTGACCCATTCCGAGACATACGGTAAAGACGAAGAAGGCATTCAGACCCATACCAGGGGCAAGGGCGAAGGGCTTCTTGGCGTAAAGCGCCATCACGAGGGTACCGGCTATAGCGGCAAGGGCCGTAGCAGTGAAAACGCTGCCGGCAGGCATCCCGGGAAGGGCGCTGAAGATTCCAGGATTGACGGCGAGGATATACGCCATCGTAAGGAAGGTGGTGAGACCGGCAAGGATCTCAGTACGGACATTGTTTTCACCGGCCTTGAAACCGAAGGCCTTCTCAAGAAACTTTGCCATAAACTATACCTCCTATATTAGAAGACCCACTTTGTACCGAGGCAGGGACGTGCATAGAAGCCGTCGTATCCGGCGAAGTTGAGGGAGAGCTCAACCTCAGCACCGACATGGAGATTCGGAACGCCGATCTTCTCACCGATGTTGTACCAGATCTGGGGCTCGGAAATGAATACGACTTTGCGGTCTGCGCGATCCTTGTAACCGTCTGCGGTAGGAAGGAGGAAGCACTCGTTGAAGTTGAATACGTCCTCACCCCACACATCGGCGAAGCCGCTGAAACGAAGACCTTTTACACCGAAGATATCCTGCATTCCCCAGACAAAGGTGAACTGGAAGGGAAGACTGCTGGTGGAGCCGTTACTGAAGGTCTTATAGAGCAGCTTGAAGTTGAAAGTGTTGGAGAAGTCGCTGTTGTGAAGGAAGTAATCCACGCCGAACAGGAAGTTCTGGTTGACGCCGACGAGTCCGTTGTACTCGACCTGAAGACTAAGGGGTGCGAGGGCGCTGTCCTGCCAGAAATTGAGGCAACGGGCAATTTCCATGTAGCTCCCGCTGGGGGCCTGGTTGACACCGTCTGTGTTCTTCAGATTGTAGTCATAATCAATGAAGAAGAAGGTGTTTCCCCAGCTGTCCCCGTAGAAACCTTCGAGAGTCGTGGTGAAGTGGCCACGGTGTTTCCCGAAGTCATAGAAGGTCTGAAGGTTCGTCTGCGCTGCAGCAATAGAAATGGATGCAGCAGCGGCGATAAGCGCCGCAAGGATTTTTTTGTTACTCATAAAACGTAGATTATGAATTAAATATAAAAAATAGGGTTTGCTTATTTAACCCGGTTTATTTCAAAATCGACGGATACGTCTCCCTTCGGGTTGGTTCCGAATTCATAGTCTTTACCGGGAAGGAAGGCGTTGAGCAGGATACCGACCAGAGCGGCGACCGCAAGGCCGGAGAGGGATATCTTGGTGGCTCCGATCTGGAAGGCGATGGCTCCGGGACCGTAGTTGATACCGATTGCAAGGACAAGGATGAGGGCCGCGATGATGACATTGCGGGAGGCGGTGAAATCCACCTGGTTTTCAACGATGTTGCGTACACCGACCGCTGCAATCATACCGTAGAGTACGAGACTGACGCCGCCGATGGTCGCTACGGGCATTACTCCGATAAGAGCCGTGAATTTCGGGCAGAAGGAACTCAGAATTGCGAGAAAGGCCGCAATCCGGATGACCCTCGGGTCATAAATCCTGGTAAGGTTGAGTACACCTGTATTTTCACCGTAAGTCGTGTTTGCAGGGGCGCCGAAGAGGGAGGCGAGGGCGGTTGCGAGACCGTCACCCATAAGAGTACGGTGAAGGCCGGGGTCCTCGAGGTAGTTCTTTCCGGTCGTAGAGGAGATTGCACACATGTCCCCGATATGTTCGACCATGGTGGCAAGGGAAATCGGGATGATGGTTATTATTGCGGTAACAATCAGGCCCCAGTTCGGGTTTTTAAATACATGGAAGGCGGTATCCTCCATCTGGAAGGGAAGTCCGACCCAGGCGGCGTCGGCAACCCTCTGGAAATCGACCAGCCCGAAGCAGGCGGCCACGATGTAGGAACCGATGACCCCGAGGAGGATCGGGATGATCTTTATCATGCCCTTGCCCCAGATGTTGCAGACGATGATAATCGCGATGGCCAGGAGGGCAATCCACCAATTTGCGGAGCAATTGGCGATTGCAGAGCCGCTGAGGGTAAGACCGATTGCGATGATAATCGGGCCGGTGACGATCGGCGGGAAGAAACGCATGACTTTCTTCACTCCGAAGATCTTGATGAGGGCTGCGAGGATGAGATAAATCAAACCCGCGAAGAATACGCCGATACAGGCGTAAGGCAGCGAGGCGGCCTGGTCAAGTCCATGTTCAGCTCCAATCGCAACGACGGCGGCATATCCCCCTATAAAAGCAAATGAAGATCCAAGAAATGCCGGGACCTTCATTTGTGTGAGCAGATGGAATAGGAGTGTGCCGAGTCCTGCAAACAAGAGTGTGGCTGATACGGACAAGCCTGTCAAGGCCGGTACAAGGATTGTCGCCCCGAACATGGCGAACATGTGCTGGAAGCCCAGAATGAGCATCTTCGGACGGCCGAGCGTCCTGGCGTCAAAGACACCTGAGTTAGTTTGTGTTTTCATACCGGAGTACAAATGTATAAAGAATACTTCAAAGCGTCAAGATATAAATTTTAATTTTTTTATAAATTTATTAACTTTGCATTGTGGATAACTTCAGACCTTATTATATATGGAAATAACTCTCGACAACAAGGAAATTCCGGTCCTCCTCCTTACCGGTTATCTCGGAAGCGGCAAGACGACCCTGGTCAACCGCATACTATCCAATAAGAAAGGAATCAAATTCGCCGTAATAGTAAACGATATCGGCGAGGTCAATATAGATGCCGACCTGATTGAAAAGGGCGGTATTGTAGGATCGACCAACGAGAGTCTGGTTCCGCTTACCAACGGCTGCATCTGCTGCACCCTGAAGATGGACCTTGTGGCCCAGCTTGCCGAACTGACCTCGTCAAGGAGATTCGATTATATCGTTATCGAGGCCAGCGGTATCTGCGAGCCCGCTCCCATTGCCCAGACTATCTCCACCATACCCGCCCTCGGCCCCCAGTACGTAAGGGGTTCACTGCCGTATGTGGACTGCATAACTACGGTTGTAGATGCCCTGAGGATGAAGAGCGAGTTCGGCTGCGGTGCGGCCCTGGAGAAGGAAGATATCGGAGAGGACGATTTGGAGCGCCTGGTTATCGAGCAGATTGAATTCTGCAACTATGTCCTTCTGAACAAGGCGTCCGAGGTCTCCGCTGATGAACTCGGGAAACTCAAGGCAATTGTCCATGCAATCAATCCCGGAGCGAAGATTCTTACCTGCGACTACGGGGATATCGATCTTGACGAGCTTCTTTATACGGGGGCCTTCGATTTCGACCGCGTAGCGACTTCCGCTGCCTGGATTGCGGCGATAGAAGGGGAGGAAGATGAGGACGAACCGGAAGGGGAGGCCCTCGAGTACGGAATCGACACCTATGTATATATTGCCCGTCCCGCCCTGGACCTCAATAAGTTCGACAGGATGGTAGCCAAGGCATGGCCAAAGGAGGTTATCCGTGCCAAGGGACTCTGCTATTTCAGCAATGAAACGTCGAAGTGTTATCTTTTCGAACAGGCGGGTCCCCAGAAATCAATCCGCGACGCAGGGCTCTGGTTCGCGACAATGCCTGAAGAGGATCTCCAGGAAATGATGCGACGGGATAAGAATCTCCGCCGCGACTGGGATCCGGTATATGGCGACAGGATGCAGAAAATCGTCTTTATCGGCCAGAATCTCGACAAAGAGAAGCTGGAATCACTGATGGACAGCTGCCTCGCTGAGTCCTAACCGTGGATCAGGTTAAGGAATTCTGCCCGGGTCTTTGCCTGTTTGAATGCTCCGCAGAACTGGCTGGTGACAGTCAGTGAACCGGATTTCTCAACGCCCCTCATCTGCATGCACATATGGTATGCTTCGATGACGACCATGACGCCAAGCGGCTTCAGGGTCTCGTCGATGCACTGCATGATTTCCCTGGTGAGCCGCTCCTGGACCTGGAGACGGTGGCTGTAGATGTTGACTACGCGGGCAATCTTCGATAAACCGGTAATGGTTCCGTTAGGGATATATCCTACATGGGCCTTGCCGTAGAAGGGGAGAAGATGGTGCTCGCAGAGCGAGTAAAGGTCGATGTCCTTTACAATTACCATCTGGTCATATTCTTCCTTGAAAAGGGCAGAGGAGATTACTTCATGGGGATTCTCGTCGTAACCGCAGGTCAGCGCCTTCATTGCCTTTGCAACACGCTGCGGGGTCTTAAGGAGCCCCTCCCGGGAGGGATCTTCGCCTATATATGAGAGAAGGTCCCGGACCCGGGCCGACATTTCGGCTATTTCGTTGTCTTTCGTCATTACGCTTTATTTTGGGGCTGCAAAAATACAACTTTATTTCGATTATTCCGCCGTTAAAGGGAATTCCTTGACGTAGAGGTCGCGCTGAGGGAACGGGATTTCGATACCGTTCTCGGCGAAGGCCTTGTAAATCAGTTCCTTCGCCTGGGCTGCATAGGTAAAGTGGGTATCGACGGTCGTAAACTGGATAATCTTAAGGTCAACACTGTTGTCGCCGAAACGCTCGACACGGACAGTCGTTCCCTTCTTGGTATCCACGATTTCACGACCGTATTTGTCTTTACCCTGGAGGGATTTCAGGGTCTCTACAATTACCTTGCGGGCCTTGTCAACGTCTGTTCCGTATTTAACTCCAACTTCAAAGGCAAGGAGCTCATAGGAGTGGTTCTTAGTAAGGTTCTTGAAGTTCTTGGCAAAGAGGGTGCTGTTGGGGAAGGCGATTACAGAACCGTCCGTGGCCACAATCTGGGTACTCTGGTAGCTCATGGAATCTACGGTTCCGCGGATACCGTCGCATTCGATTACGTCTCCGACCCTCAGGCGCCCGGACATCAGCTGGATGCCGTAGAAGAAGTTGTTGAGCACATCCTTCATTGCGAAGCCCATACCGGTTGCAAGACCTGTGGTAATAATTGTAATTGCCGAGGTTGGAATTTGAAGCATCACGAAAGAGATGACTATGAAAAGACCCCAGCAGAGGAGCGAAATAAGGTTGTCGGATAAGGTGAAGTTGATCTCGGATTCTTTGAAGACGACGCCGTCGCCGAGCTTTTTCATCCTGTTCCGGATTCTTAGAAGGCGGTAGAAAGCCTTCCCTGCATAAGAAAGATAGTAGAAGAGGAAGAACAGGGAAGCAACGATGACAATCTTCATAACCGACAGGTTGATAACCTTTTCCACGCTAATGAAGGGTGTGCTGAAGTATCTCAGACTGACCTTTGAAAAATCAAAGACATCGCCGGCCATGTATACGCAGAGAGGAAGCGACCAGATTGAGAGAATGGGAACCGCCGCCATTTTCAGGAAGTCGTAGAACCAGGTGACCTCAATGAAGGACGCCTTGGAGGAAAGAGGCATTCCGGGGTGTTTTTTCCTGTAATCGCTCAGATGGGCGGACAGGTGCTTTTCGTAGTATCTGGACAGGATGTTGAATATGGCCGTTATCGACATGACAACCATCAGCTGGAATATCCACCAGATCACCACAAGCAGGGCCATCATCACATAGCCGACCATTGCGATAACAGTACTGACAACCAGGACGCAGAGGGTAATCCACATGAATGTACGGTCCCCGGAATCAATCCTGTCGCTGATTTTCCGGATTACAAAGTACTGCCAGAGGGAGAATAGAAGCAGAATCGGCGGGAAGAGGATGTTGATGACGCTGTTCGGGACAAAGATGATTCGGAATGTCACGATAAGAAGGGTCATCAATATAATCGGAAGGTATCCCGAAAGGGTCGTACGAGACTCCGTTTCCGTGTCGAGCCGGATA
Source organism: Bacteroidales bacterium (assembly GCA_017445755.1). Classification (GTDB taxonomy): domain Bacteria; phylum Bacteroidota; class Bacteroidia; order Bacteroidales; family UBA932; genus Cryptobacteroides. The sequence continues at coordinate 19,996 of JAFSSE010000007.1, forward strand.
AGGAGCGAAGCGAAAATTGCAGCGAGGAGCCAGGCGAACTCGGCGACGAGGGGGAGGGCCATGTCCATGAAGTTATCGACTGTGACAAGATCGACAACCATTATGAAAATAGCGAAGATAACGACGCCCGAGAGCATTATGAAGAGGAAACGCCGTTTCTGGAAGTCCTCGGAGCGGAGGAAGGGAATCCAGCGCATAAAAAGACGCGAAACGACAAAGCTCAGGATAACCGCGAGGAACATGATCACGAGGACCATTAGAGAGAAGCCGACCACCCGGATGCCCCTCCATTCACTGACGATTTCGCTCTTTTTGGAGAAGGAACTGTATTTGTCCACGCAGTTCTGCCAGGCAGAAGGAATATAGCGGTTCAGTCCCTGGAGAATTGTCAGGTAGTCTCTCTGTCCGTCTATGAAAATAGTCTTCTGGACGTGTTCATAGCGCTCCTGAGCGTAGTTGTAGGCCTCTTTGAGGTGGTTGTCCGTCTCGGTGTAATAGGTATTGTCCTCGTCGATTTTGAAAAGGGTCTCCCAATAAAGGTCGAGGATAAGTTCAGTATAGTAAAGACAGCTGTCGCGTTCTGCCTGGGCGGCTTCGTCGAGCATATATGGATTTTCATCGGTATCGACGAAAGAGGGAAGGGTCATCAGGGAGTCCTCCATCTCGTACGATGATTTTTTCCTGTTGTTCAGGGAAGGCGGAAGATACTTCAGGGTCCGGGCAAGCTTCTCGTAGCGGTCGATCTCGATTTCCATCTTTTCGATGATGAGATCGTAAGGCATCTCGGATGAGTGGAAGGAGTCGTACTGCTTTGTGACCTCATTCAGGGCATAGGTAAGGTCGAATGTAAAGTCGTTCTGCTGGGAATACAGCATCAGGGAGAGCTCATTGCAATTCTCAATCAGCCCTACAAGCATCTGGTGCTGGATTTTCTCATTCGCCGAAGCCCCTTCGCTGATCTTCTGTATTTCCACATAGGCGTTCAACAGCTCATAATGGAGGACGGAGAGGGTCTGGGGAAGGTTTTTCTCCTTGAATACGGCTCCGCCGGGGACCGTAAGAAGCAGCGCGGCGGCCACTGCTATGATGCGACGTGTCTTCATAATGCAAAATTATGATTTTTTATCCATCCCGTCAAGGGCCAGGACTGAATCTGAGCGGACGGAGACGGCCTCCCTGTGCGAAATGAAAATAACGGTTTTTCGGGAGTGGCAGCGTGAAATAAGGTTCTCAAGAACAGTTTGTTCGGTCTCTGGATCGAGGGAAGAGGTCGCCTCGTCGAGGACCATGATACCGGACGGATGGAGAAGGGCACGGGCGATGGCAATCCTCTGGGACTGCCCCTCGCTGAGACCGCTTCCCGACTCTCCGCACCTTTCGTCGAGCCCGTCTTTCAAGTCGAAGACGAAATCCGCCGCTGCGTCTTTCAGGGCCTCTTTCATCTCCTCTTCGGACGCCTCGGGGGCGGCAAGTAGCAGATTCTCCCGGATTGTACCGCTTACAAGGGTGTTTCCCTGGGGGACATATGTGAAATTGCACCTTGTAAGGGGACTTGCAGCAACGCTATTTGTGGAATCATAGAGTGTAACGCTGCCTTCCGAAGGGCGCAGAAGGGCAAGTGCAAGCCGGATCAGGGTCGATTTGCCGATTCCGGTAGGTCCGGTTACAGCAGTAAAGGAGCCGGGAGCAAAATCGTAGTTGAAACGCTCAAATACCCTGTTGCCACTGTCCGGATAGTTGAAACTGACGCCTTCAAAGCGAATTCCAGGAGCTCCTTCCATGTGAACCGGCTCCCCTTGGGTCTCACCCGGCAGGGAGGAGAGTTCCGTCAGGCGGTCCAGGGAGGTCGCCGCCTCTATCAGGGCCGGAATCTGGGAGGTGAGGGATGAGACCGGCCGCTGGACCTGCCCGACGAGCTGGAGGAAGGCGGTCATCATTCCGTAAGTCACGGCCCCGCTCCGAATTCCCAGGATACTCCAGAGGAAAGCGCTGAAATACCCAAGCATGAATCCGGCGCTCATCAGAGTCCTGGAATATGCATTGACATTCAGGCGCTTGACCGTATCGTCTTTCAGGTCGTCCTGGAGATCGTCCATACGGGAAAGTATCCTGTCCGTCCCGAAAAGAGTAAGGGCGAGGACACGGTTCTGGATGTTCTCCTGCATATGCTGCTGGATCCTGCTGTCGGTTTTACGTATCCTCTCTGTCAACTCCCTCATGCGCCGATAATAAATCTTGCTGGCAAAAACGGTAACAACGGTAACCAGAAGGATGATCCAGAGAAGGCCGGGGGAGAGGGTGGAAAGGAAGATTCCCGCTGCAAGGAACTGGCAGAGGGTCAGGATAATATTCGGAATCCGCACGCAGACAAGGTCAGTCACGACCCTTACGTCTTCAAAGATTCGGTTCAGGGAATCACCGCTATGGAAGGACTCACGACCGTTCCAGGTACTCCTGAGGACATGACCGAAATACTTGTATCTCAACGAATTCTGGCAATATACCACGGTGAGACGCTCCCAATACGGGGCAGCCACGCCGCAGGCGAGCTGAACAAGCATCGTCCCGACCATGATTCCGACATACAGCCAAAGCGAACCTTCCGAGGTGCCCGTTGCGACGTCAACCAGGGCCTTGCTGATCCAGACGAAGGTCATGGAAGCGGCAATCCTCAGGAGTCCGATGAGAATGCTGACAAGAACCCGGCCCCAGAAAGGGCGGGCAACCTTACGGAGCGCTTTAAGGGATGGCCGTAGGGATTTCATTCGACTATGCCTACTTCAATCCATTTTTCCGCGATTGCAGCGGCGTCTTTTGCCGCAGTCTCCTCATCGACGTCATATTCCTTCAGGAGCAGCTCCTTAAGGGTATCCGCCGTGAAATCCACGCCTGCAACCGACTCCCAGAGGTAGGCGGCGGTGCTGTTCATGGAAACCATTTTGTTGAAATTAACCTGCGAGAGACCTTCACCGACAACGATGTTCTCTCCAAGCATTTTTCTCAGAACGAATCCTTCCTTGATACGCATAACAGTCTTCTATAAATTGCAAGAATATATCTTCTGACCGGGAGAAGAGCCCTCCAGAGCCCTCCTTTTCCGGGTTTAATCTCTTTTCCGGACGGGCGGATTATGGATGTAACCGTCCCCAGGATATCGCTCCTGTCGCAGCTTTCAACCCCCTTTATATTGCCGTCACCCATAAGGGTCAGCCGTTGGTCATCTTCTCGGAAAACACGGTGAAGGACATAGCGGTCCCCAAGATCGGCAAGGACTATATCTCCCTTTTTAACAGTATCCTTTTTCTTAAGCCGAACGCTGTCAATCTGGCCGCGGATAAAGGGAAGCATACTGCTTCCTTTCGGGGTCAGGACTACCTCGCGACCTTCTTTCAGGAAGTCGGCGGCGGCTCCGATAAGGACTTCGTTAGGCATTTCCCTATGCTCCATGGACGGCAGAATAACAAACCTCGGCGGCGCCCCGGTCGGGGAGACAGTCGAGGGTGAAACATGGAACATTGGATACGAGCCCCGTCAGGGTCAGATGAAGGCCGTCCGCTATGGATTTAATGGCCCTCAGACCGGATACCGAAGAGGTCAGAGAGGCATAGGAGTTCAGATGATCGAGGCGCGTAATCCTGTTTTCTGGGGCCTGGCGGATACGGACGATTGCTCCGACAGGGACATCTTTCTGCTTGTAACAGGGAGTCTTTCCGCTCCATGGAGATCCATAAACCCGAACCGTACCGTCTTCCATCAGGCGGACAACCGGATTATCGTCGTTCAGAAGTTCAGTACCGTCTATATAATTAAGCCACTGGCGGCTATGGGTACTTTTCCCTGTCCCGCTTTTTCCGAGGAACATATATCCCTTCCCGTCATTGATGACTACGGAGGAATGGAATTCGAGGGCCCCGAGGGTAGCTGTACGGAAGGCAAAGAGGACCATCATCGCATTATTGAAGGCAAAGCACATGGATCCTTCGTCTGCATTCTCGGAAAAGCTGAGCTCTGCTCTCTTGAAATCTTCCTCCATCCGTAAAATTCCCTTGACCGGGATTCCGGCGCCGGGAGACATCGAGATAAGATATGCGTCTTCCGCCTTGTAAACCTCCAGGACGCTCATTCCAGGTTCCGGCTCGGGGAGGGGGAGATGCTCGCCGGATAGCTGAATACTGTCAACGATGCTAAGTGTAAAGACAGGGTCGGAGGGCTCCGATGCAAAAGGAGCCATGTTCCGAAGCGCTGTCTTAAGCGCCCCGTCCAACCCGTCAACAGCAATCGGGAAATCAGCTATTCTGTAATAATCCATATTGTTGGCAAATTTAGCAATAATCCCGGTTTTATCATTCTGAATTCACCCCCAATAAATGAATTTCACCCAAAATTTCGCCACTTTACGGAAATGCTGCCGGGTCTGCCACCTATTTTTCGCCGTCTGAACATAATAAGGTAGCTTTGCTACAGAAAAAATAAAAGATATGATGAGCATTACTTCTCCGCTTCGGCTTGACAACGCTGCAAATATCTATCCCGCTTCCCTTAGCAAGCGCTACTCCTCCCTTTACAGGATGAGCGTCACACTTGACAAACCGGTCGATGCTGCGATCCTCCAGGAGGCGCTTGTAACCGTTTCACACCGGATACCTACCTTCCGTTGTGGGCTTAGCAGCGGGACATTCTGGTGGTATCTTGCCCCCCTGGAGAAGGATCCGACCCTGACTCCGCTTGCCCCTCTAAGGACATTCCGGTTTGAAGATTATGACGGCCACCTTTTCCGTGTCAGCGCTGACGGGAACAGGATTGTTCTGGACGTTTTCCACGCCCTTACGGACGGAAACGGAGGACATGTCTTCCTTCTTACCCTTGCAGGAGAGTATCTCCGGCTGAAAGAGGGCATCTCGATTGCATATAACGGAAAAGTTCTGGATCCACGCGACCCTTCTTCTGCAAGTGAGATGGATGACGCCTTTAAAACCGTCTTTACTGGTCAGAAGGGGAGTCTCGAGAAAAATGACAAGGCCTATCATATTACAGGAAAAATCTTTCCGGATTCCGGACTTAAGGACCTCAGGGTTATCCTCCCCGCTGAAAAAATAAACGAAATAAGCCGCGAAAAGGGTGTCACCGTAACGGAATTCCTTACCGCTGCCCTTCTGGTTGCACTTCAGGACGAATACCGTACGGATTTTTCCAAGAAAAAAAGATCCGTACTAAAGGTAACCGTTCCGGTTGATCTGAGGCCGATTTACGGCGCCGCTACCCTTCGAAACTTTTCCACTTACATGAACCTCGGAATCGATGTTGCAGAGGGGTACAAGACTTTTGACGAGCTTTTAGACTGCGTTAAGAAACAGAAGAAAGAGGCCCTTAAAAAAGAGTTCCTTGAACCGAAGATCGCGGCGAACGTAAAGCTGGAAGAGAATTTCGTAGTTAGATGCATCCCTTTGAAAATAAAGCGGATAATCATCGATATCATCTGCCGGATGCACGGGGACAAATTCTGCTCTTACACCCTTTCAAACCTCGGAAGGATTCTGCTCCCGGCTTCAATGAGGCCATTTATTACGGACATCGATTTCGTTCTGGGACGCCAGAGGGGCAACAGCGGTGCCGCTTCTTGCGTTACCTATGGAGACAAGCTGTATCTCCACCTTTCGCGGAAAATATACCGCGACGATTTCGAGCGCTACTTTATCCGCACGCTCTCAAACCTCGGCCTGGATCTTGAACAGTCAACTTCTTCCCTGGCTTAGGCGCTACTCGTCAAGCCAGGATCCTACTTCGTTGTAGATTTTGTCGGCCATGTATTTCATTCCCCTCGCATCGGGGTGGCAGCCGGAGTACTTACTCATGTTGAACTGGTCGTTGAATCCGTTCACAGCAAGGAAGTCGACGGCTTTTGCCCCATAATGGGCGGCGATCTTCAAAATGGATTTTTCCATACCGACTGAGATATAGTCGCCGATAACACATACAACCTTCGCCTCAGGATAGCGTACTTTTATCATCTGAAGCAGTTTCGTATATGCTGCGCAGAAGGTGTCGTAGGGCAGGGCTTCCGAAGCCGAAATGGTCGTAGCCGCGTCCGCCGCAGCAAAGATGGAACTGAATACATCTTCAGAAGGAACAGTTTCCCCACGCATGGCATAACCCTTTGCCAGTTCCTCACCGGTGTTGTGGCCATAGTCGTTTGTCCCGCCATGGATCAGGATGATGTCCGGCCGGCCGACGCCGGCGCACTGTATAAAGCGTGAACAGAAGTCGTAGTTAAACCAGTACTGATCCTTTTTGGTTTCGTCAAGGCACTGGGTTACAGTCGTGTTCCCAAAGGAATTGTTCATGTCGATCCGGGCATTTTTCAGATATTTGTATGTCAGGATGTGCCACCAAGTCTGATCCACGGAAGATACATCGCAGTTGTTGCCGTTCGGATAGTGGGCCGAATAACTCGGAAGAATCCATCCGTAAAAGGTCGATATAGAGTCCCCGATTATGCTGACACGCTTCGTGGTTTTGTCTTTCGGACTCGGGTCGGAAGGAATGTACTCCGGAACCGGGTATTTATCCACGTCCGCTTTCCAGGAGTCGTATTCCGACCTGTTGGCGTTCATGTCGGAAAGCAGGACTCCACTGGTGAATGCCTCACGGTCGATTCCGACGCAGTCAGTACAGGTCGCGGAGTTCGTGGCCGCGGATAAGGCAAAGGACTTGTCGTAACGGATATGATCATAGGAGGATGCAGCGGAATTACGTCCGACAATGCTTCCATAGTAAGAGAGGGAAGACGCCGTCACGGAGGCGTTCCTGTATAGGATATCAGAGGCGACCGCCGAAGAATAGCAATTCTCGACAGAGCAGTCCTTTGTACTCTGATAACCGAGGAGACCGCCAAGGCCGCCGTTGGCTACGACCGTTCCTTCCACGCAGGCGGGACGGCTGACGCAGTTGATGATCCTCCCGGATCCGTTGCCCGTGCACCAGGCCACCAGTCCACCCGCAAGAGCGTAATTGTAGTTGTTGAAACCGTTTGACCTGACCTCTACGCCGATCGCGGCACTGTTGGTAATGGTCACCTTGCTGGAGCCGGTAGCCATTTGTCCGACGAGGCCTCCGACATTGTACTGGCCACCCATGCTACCGTATGAAGCGCAGCGGTCGATGACAACTTCCGACGCGGGATTTGTATAGCCGACAATGCCTCCGACGTTCTCTCCGCGGCTCGAGACGAGACCGGCGCCGCTGAAGACGCAGCCCTCAATCTTTCCGCCCGTTATATAGGAAATAATACCTCCTGCCTGCTTTGTGCCAGCGTTGACAGTCGCCTCACTGCGGCAATTTCTCAGAAGCATCCCTTCTCCGCTGCCGTGGGCGACAATGCCTCCGACATAGTATGCACCGCAGACCGTAGTTCCCTTTTCGGCGGAGCAGTTTTCAACATGGAGATTGCTGACAGTTCCGGCTATGCCGCCGGAATGATTGGAAACAGCTGATATATTGGCCTTTACCGAGCAATCCTTGATTGATCCGCCCTGGGCACGGCCCATAATTCCGGCTGTATAGGAGTAGTTGCTGACATTACCTACGCTGATTATGTTGCCTGTGACATGGCAATTCTCCACGGACGTATCCACGCCGTAACCGATGATGGAACAGTAGCCGCCGGAAGTCCAGAGATAAACGTCGGAGAAGTCCGTATTTTTTATTTCAGCCCCGTTGCAGAAGACGAAAAGGCATGCAGGGGAGCCGTCAATCCGTTTGACGGAAAGGCCGCTGACCTTGTGGTTCTGACCGTCAATGTGGCCCTTGAAAGGGTGGCTTTCGTCCGCACCGAACGGCACAGGGTTGATACCCGAGAAATCCAGGTCATCTGTAACAATATACCAGCACTCGTTCAACGCACCGGTGGCATCGGAGCCGGCCGCGGCGGCTGCTTCGTTCCAGCGCTGTGAAGATGCGATAGTAATCGGGTCTTCACGGGTACCGGTACCATAAGGATTCTTATCTTTATAGGGCACAAAATCGGTCACAGAGTGACGTGTAACGGCGATTCCATCCTCCGACTTCTTCTCAGTTCCGTCAATCTCGCTGTTACCGCTGAGGAAGCGCCAGCTGACTGTGTATTGTCCGACAGGAAGGGGGAAACAGATTGCCTCCGGGGCTTTCCCGGCGGAAAACCTCAGGGTAATCTTTCCTTCGACGGCATCTTCCGACTTTATTTCACCATCACTTATAGTAAAGTTTCCGGAAATCCGGCGATTGGCCGTAATCCTTATTCCGTCAGAGGAGGACGGAACATCCTCGGGAGTGATTCTCATCATACCGAGCGCGTGGCGGAAAACGGAGCGTCCTCCTGCCTTCGCGTCTGTTGCAACCAGCGGAGGCATCACACATCCGCTTTCCGGAATGGTATAGGAATCCGGAAGCTTTATTGTCGTCATGTCGACCGCATACGACACAGGGGCAATTGCGGTTCCAAGGAGGGATTTGACCCCGTCGAGGTTTCCCTCGAAGGTTCCAATCGCCGTCCCCTCACCTGAAGACAGCGTATAAGTCTTCACTCCGACATCTGTATATACGGCTATCTGATCCCCGGCGGACCAGACAAGAGGAATTGAGCCATTATCCGGAACAGTTAGTGATTCCATGGACGCAATTAACTTGTTGTCAAGCTTTTCCTGTGTCTGAGTATTTTGCTCGGTATTTTCGTTATTGTCATCTTCGGGTTCCCTGGGGCTGCAGGAAAAAGGAAGGGCAATTGCGAGAACCAGTAGTGTAATAATAGAATGTTTCATATAAGACAAATTTAAGAATAAATTCTGATTTCTGCTCTTGATTTCCGGAAATAAGGCATAAAACCTGATTATTATCTGAAACCATTGTTTTTCTGCATCGATTCTCCGATATTTGCTACAGTCGCTAATCTGACAGCTATGAAAAACATAAAGATTTTAGAAAAATGCAAGGAGTGCGGCGCCCCTCTGATTCAGGGGAGAGGGAGGACAGACAGGAAATTCTGTTCCGTGACCTGCAAAAACAGGTACCATAACCGCAACTCAGAACCGTTCCGGGAGTATCGGCAGAGGATACTGCGGCGTCTCGACAGGAACCATTCCATACTCTCCGGAGTAATCCGGGCGGAGAGGGCGGCGCTAGGGCTGACCGAGGCCATGGCAATGGGTTTTTCCCCGACAATTTACACCTCCAGTACAAAAAAAGGGAAGCACGTGGAGTACACGTGCTTCGATATACGTTACAGAATCTCTGAGAACCGCCTTTGGGCGGTTGAAAAGATTACGCTCTCTTTTTTGTCGGGTCTTTGAAGAGGATTGCAAAGAGGACGCCGACTATAAATGCGTATGCAGCAAAGATATACCAGGCATTGGACCAGTTTGCAGGGGTGTTGAATACATCGCACATTTCGACAACCTTACCGGCGGCAAGGGTTCCGATTGTGGCACCGAGCCCGTTTGTCATCATCATGAAGACACCCTGGGCGCTGGAACGGATATCCTCGGAAGTGTTCTCATTGACATAGAGGGAACCGGAGATATTGAAAAAGTCGAAGGCGACACCGTAAACTATGCAGCTCAGAACAAAGAGGATGACACCCGGGAAGTCGGGGGAGCCGGCTCCGAAGAAGCCGAAGCGGAAGACCCAGGCGAACATTGCTATAAGCATTACCTTCTTGATCCCGAATTTCTTCATGCAGAACGGGATAAGGAGGATACAGAGGGTCTCGGAGAGCTGGCTGATGGAAATCAGGGCATTGGAGTTCTTAACTGCAAAGGTATTGGCAAGGGCAGGGTCGGCGCCGAAGGATCCAAGGAACATGTTGGCATATCCGTTGGTAATCTGGAGCGAAGCGCCGAGAAGCATCGAGAAGATGAAGAAAATTGCGAACTGGCTGTCCTTGAAAAGGGAGAAGGCCTTGAGTCCGAAGGCCTCGGCAAGGGACTTGGATTCACCCCTGTTAACCGGGCAGGCGGGCATAGTCAGGGCATAACCGCAGAGGATGACCGAAAGGATTCCGGAGGAGAAAAGCTGGGTGTAACTGTCCTGAAGGGCAACTCCGCCGATATGGAGGAAGTTCGTCAAAAGCATGCTGCAGATGAAACCGACGGTCCCGAATACACGGATCGGAGGGAAGTCCTTGACAGGGTCCATTCCGGCGCCTCCAAGTGCATTGTAAGCCACGGAGTTGGAAATGGCGATTGTAGGCATGTAGAAGGCCACGGAGAAACTGTAAAGGACGAAGAGGGGAGCGAAGGATACCTCTCCCGCATTCATACAGTAGAGTCCGGCTGCAATCATGAAAACTCCGGCGAGAGCGTGGCAGAGGGAAAGGGTCTTCTGCGCCTGGAGGTAGCGGTCCGCGATGATTCCCATGAGGGTCGGCATGAAAATGGAAACAATGCCCTGCATTGCGAAGAACCATTTAATCTGGGGGCCGAGACCGATGTTCCCGAGATAGCGGCCGAGGGAGGTAAGATAGGCACCCCAGGCGGCATACTGGAGGAAATTCATCAGGATAAGCCGGATCGTAAGTTGTTTGTTTTTCATCTGAACTGTGTTTTTACTGAATTGATTCGGGTTTTAGTATCGCAAATGTACAAGTTTTTTCTTGGAAAATCACTATCTTTGAGGGCTTAAATAAAGTCGCATGTCGCATTTTTCCGTCATAAACGAAGACCCGGGGTCTTCCGCCCGCACCGGACTCCTCACTACGGACCACGGTGAGATAAGGACTCCGATTTTCATGCCCGTCGGGACCGTCGGTTCCGTCAAGGGCGTGTACCACCGCGACTTGAAGGACGATATAGGCGCTGAAATCATTCTCGGCAATACATATCATTTATATCTCCGCCCTGGGCTCGATACGCTCTACAAGGCCGGCGGACTTCACCGGTTTGAAAACTGGGACAGGCCGATTCTGACCGACAGCGGCGGCTTCCAGGTCTTCTCCCTGACCGGAATCCGTAAGATAACTCCGGAGGGATGCACCTTTTCTTCCCATATTGACGGATCCAGGCACACCTTTACTCCGGAGAACAATGTGGACATCCAGCGGAAGATCGGGGCGGATATAATGATGGCCTTCGACGAGTGCTGCCCGGGAGATGCCGACTTCAGATATGCGGAGAAGTCACTCCGGCTGACCCAGCAGTGGCTGGAGCGCTTTGCGGCCCGGTTCGACTCTACCGAGCCCCTCTACGGGTACTCCCAGACCATGTTCCCGATTATCCAGGGCTGCGTATATCCGGATCTCAGAAAGAAGGCCGTGGAGCATGCCCTTTCCCTGGACAATGACAACAGGGGAGGATATGCCGTCGGCGGCCTTGCAGTAGGGGAACCGACCGAGAAAATGTACGAGATGCTCGAGATTACATGTCCTCTTCTTCCCATAAACAAGCCACGATATCTGATGGGTGTCGGGACTCCGGCTAATATCCTCGAGGGAATTGCGCGGGGAATTGACATGTTCGACTGTGTGATGCCGACCCGGAACGGTCGGAACGGGATGCTGTTTACATGGAACGGGGTCATGAACATGAGGAATGCCAAGTGGACTGACGATTTCTCGCCCCTGGATCCTCTCGGCACTTCTTTTGTTGACAAAACCTATACAAAGGCCTATCTCCACCATCTTTTCATCGCGAAGGAAATGTTTGCCGCGATGATTGCGACGGAGCATAACCTCGCGTTTTACCTCGACCTTGTCCGGACGGCCAGGGAGCATATCGACTCCGGGGATTTCTCCTCATGGAAGGACTGCGTCATAAAACGCCTCGGCCAAAGAATGTAGCGCTATGACATTGGTAAAGAGACTGGACAGATATATAATGGGGAAGTTCCTGGGGACTTTCTTCCTTTCGCTCCTCCTGATTATCGGAATCGTCATCATTTTCGATATCAGCGAAAGGATTGACGACTTTGTCGCAAAGGAAGCGCCCCTGCACGCCATCATATTCGACTATTATCTCAACTGGATTCCGTATTTCATGAACATGTTCAGCCCTCTGTTCGTGTTCATTACGGTCATTTTCTTCACCTCAATAATGACCTCCAATTCGGAAATCATAGCGATTCTTTCCTGCGGGGTCAGTTACCACAGGATGATGGTGCCTTATATTGTTACGGCGACCCTGATCGCCCTCCTTTCCCTTACCCTGAATCTCTGGATAATTCCGCGGGCAAATGCCCCGAGGGTTGCCTTCGAGCAGAAGTATTTTCCCCGGCACCGCATCTCAAACGGGCGGGATATCCATTATAAACTGGAAGACAACAAGTTTGTTTACATGGAGTCCTTCAGTACATGGAACAATACGGCTTACAACTTTACGCTCGAGCAGGTCTCCGAAAACGGGCTTGTAAGCAAGATTTCCGCCGAATCCGCCCGCTGGGACAGCACTACGGCTTCATGGCGCCTCAAGAACTATTTCATCCGTGATTACGGGACCGGTCTTTCAGACAGGGTACGCACCGGGAAGCAGATCGATACCGTACTGACTCTGACTGTCGATGACTTCTATAGGAATAAATATACTGTGGCCCAGCTGGACAACGACGCCCTTAACGCCCTGATAGCGACCCAGAAACATCGCGGGGATAAGAATGTCATGTACGCAGAAATTGAGAAGAACAACCGCTATGCAATGCCCTTCTCGGCCTTTATCCTGACTATCATCGGCGTCTCCCTGTCAACCCGTAAGAGACGTGGAGGAATCGGGTGGAACATCGCCCTCGGAATTGCCCTCAGCTTCTCCTATATCCTTTTCATGAAATTCAGCGAGATGTTCGTCCATACCGACACCCTGCCGGCGTCAATAGCGCTGTGGCTCCCGAATATCATCTATATCTTCGTAGCAGCATTCCTATATTACAAGGCATCACGATGAAAGTCCAGATCATCAACCGCTCGCGTTTCGAGAATCCCTCCTACGCAACCCCGCTTTCCGCAGGCATGGACCTCAAGGCGGACCTTGAAGCTCCCGTCATTCTCGGCCCTCTTGAAAGGGCCATGATTCCTACAGGACTCTACATTGCCCTCCCTGAAGGGTATGAGGCCCAGGTGCGTCCACGCAGCGGACTGGCGGCAAAAAAGGGAATCTCGGTTCTGAACAGCCCCGGAACCGTGGATGCCGACTACCGTGGGGAAATCCGCGTCATTCTCGTAAACCTCTCCAATGAGCCCTTTACCGTAATGCCCGGCGAAAGGATAGCCCAGATGGTCGTTGCCCGGCACGAGCGGGTCGAGTGGGAAAATGTGGAGGTTCTCTCTGAAACAACTCGCGGAGAGGGCGGATTCGGAAGTACTGGAACAAAATAACATAATGGATATAAAGGAATTATATAAGGTATTCCGCTCCAGCGAAGGAGTGAATACCGATAGCAGGACCCTCCGCAGCGGAGAGCTTTTCTTCGCCCTTCGAGGAGAAAATTTCGATGGAAACCTATATGCCGAAAAGGCCCTCGAAGGCGGAGCGGTCGCGGCGGTAGTCAATGAGGATGCCCCCGGGGATGATCCCCGGCTCGTTAGAGTTTCCTCTCCGCTTCAGACGCTTAAGGAACTTGCCGCCTACCACCGCGAGAACGTCCTTACGGATAAACGTCTTCCGGTAATTGGTCTTACCGGGACCAATGGGAAGACAACGACAAAGGAACTGATTCGCTCTGCCCTTTCAGCGAAATTCCGCGTCAGCGCCACTGAAGGCAACCTCAACAATGAAATCGGCGTTCCGCTGTCTGTCCTGAAAATCCGCCCGGAGACGGAGATTGCCATAATAGAAATGGGGGCAAGCCATCCGGATGACCTCGTCCCTCTTCTGGAAGTCGCGAGGCCCGACTATGGTCTTATCACAAATGTCGGAAAGGCCCATCTTCTCGGATTCGGAAGCTATGAAGGCGTCAAAAGGGCAAAGGGAAAGCTGTACGATTACATTGCTGCAAACGGAGGGACCATCTTCCTTAACGCAGGCGACAAGGTCCTTGCGGAAATGGCCTCGGAAAGGGGACTGAGCCCTGTCCTCTATGGAAATAGCGGGTATGAAATCCTCCCTGTCACCGTTTCGGAGCCCTTCCTGAGGATATCATTCGGGGACATTGTGCTGCGGACTAACCTTGTCGGGGCATATAATGTCCCCAATGTACTTGCCGCCCTTAAAATTGCCGATTATTTCGGTGTTCCGAAGGAGGATGCAATGGCGGCGATAAGCGCCTATGTGCCTTCAAACAACCGGTCCCAGATGGTCAAAACGGAGCGGAATATCGTAATTGAGGATGCCTACAACGCCAATCCATCCAGTATGAAGGTGGCGCTTTCGAATTTTGAATCCATTGTCCATCCCCGGAAGGCGGTATGTCTCGGGAACATGGGAGAACTCGGAGAGGATTCCGGGGCAGAGCACAGGGCCCTTCTCGAAATCCTGTCTTCTATGGCCCTGGACCACATTTTTCTCGTAGGGGAGGAGTTCAGGAAAACAGCGGGGGACAGGTATCCCTGTTTCGTTTCCTCTGATGAGCTGAAAGAGTATCTGGAAAAGAACCCTCTTTCCGGAGCTCTTGTCCTTGTCAAGGGTTCAAGGAGTACCCGTATGGAAAGGGTGCTGCCGGCGCTTTAAATGCCCATTTTCTGAATAAGCCGTCTTGTAATCATTGCAATTCCCCAGCCGACCACAAGACCGAATGCGACCCCGACAAGGACGTCGCCAAGGTAGTGGCGACCGAGCATGATCCGGCTAATGGAAACAAGCGAGGCCCAGAGATATCCCCAGAAGGCGAATCCGTTGTAAGTATGGGCCTTGTCATTCCGGAAGCCGATCAGCGCGCAGGTAATAAGTCCGAAGACATTGCTCGCATGGCAGGAGAAGAAGCCCCAGAACCCTCCGCCCGGATTCGCCGGGAGGTGGAGACCGGATGAAACCATTTCATCGGTGAAGCAGGGCCTAAGCCGCTGGACAGCATTCCGGATATGGTATGGAATCTGGTCGCAGAGGACTACCGTCAAAACAACGCCCAGAAGAACTGCGAGCCCCTTTTTCCAGCCGAGCCGCCTGAAAAGCATGAAGGCGAGGACGGCATATGCTGGGAACCAGACCCGAGTATCGGACATAAGGGCCCAGAACACGTCCGTTGCCGGAGTATTCAGGGAGTTTATCCAGAGGGTCGCACCCTGGTCCCACTGTATGAGGGTATCTTCTATCATTTCGAGAGGGCAGTCCAGAGGACATTTTTCAGCTCATCGAGTCCTTCTCCTACGACAGAGGAGATAAAGACATGGGGAATGTCGTCCGGAAGGGCGGCTTCAATCCTGGAACGCCTTTTGGCGTCGATGAGGTCAGATTTTGTAACGGCGAGAACACGGTCCTTGACGAGCAGCTCGGGATTGTACTTCCTGAGCTCTCCAAGCAGGATTTCATAGCCGCGGGTAACATTCTTTTCTTCGGCCGAGACCATGAAAAGGAGGACCGAATTGCGCTCTATGTGGCGCAGGAAGCGAAGTCCGATGCCTTTTCCCTCGCTGGCCCCTTCGATAATTCCCGGAATGTCCGCCATTACAAAACTTCTGTCGTCGTGGTAACGGACAATTCCAAGATTTGGCTCAAGGGTCGTGAAAGCGTAGTTTGCAATCTTCGGCTTCGCGGAGGTGATTGCGGCGAGAAGGGTGGATTTTCCGGCGTTGGGGAAGCCCACGAGCCCGACATCGGCCAGCAGTTTCAATTCGAGGATAAACCAGCCCTCGACCCCGTCTTCGCCCGGCTGGGCATAGCGGGGAGTCTGGTTCGTCGGGGACTTGAAGTTGTTGTTTCCAAGGCCGCCACGGCCGCCGCGGCAGAGAATCAGCTCCTGTCCGGGTTCTACGAGCTCATATATGACCTCCTCGGTTTCTCCGTCTTTCACGGTCGTACCTACGGGGACGTCGAGATAGATGTCTTCACCGTTTTTACCCTTCCGAAGGGCAAAACTGCCGGCTCCGCCGTGTTCTGCACGAACCACCTTGCGGTATTTGAGATGGATGAGCGTCCAGAATTGTGGATTGGCGCGAAGGATAATATGCCCTCCGCGGCCTCCGTCTCCTCCGTCCGGACCGCCTTTGGCGACATATTTCGCGCGGTGGAGATGGGTCGAACCAGCCCCGCCGTGGCCGCTGGCGCAGAATATGCGCACGTAGTCTATGAAGTTGGATTCTGCCATTTCAGATGCAAAGATAATGAAATTTTGTTCTTTGGCGAAAAGAGTGTAACTTTACGAAGTGATAACACTATTAATTCCAAAATGAAAAAGATTCTGCTTAAAACCGCTTTTGCAGCCCTTGCTGCAACATTTCTGATTTCATCCTGTACCCCGAAGGAGGAAGTTTTCGGGAAGAGGGTCGATGCCCTCGATGCATCTGCCTGGGATGTTTCTTCATGGATTTCCGTAGTTGACTGCCCCGTAGTTGAAGGTATTATCCGCGACGGAGACCGGGCTGCGGACGGAGCCAGCTGGTTCGTAACGACCGTCAAGGGAGAAAAGAAGGTTACCTCGGCCGTCTGGATGACAACAGGACTTGGTGTTTACCAACTGTTTGTCAATGGGAAGCCGATTGGCGAGGAGGTTCTGAAACCGGGCTTTACCCATCGTGAAAAGACGAAAATCTCCTATACCTATGATATTACCGAGCCCTTCCTTCAGGGCAAGGATAATGTCCTTGCCGTCCAGGTTACCCCGGGCTGGTGGGGAGACAAGATCGTGACTCCCGGCGGACACGACGGCATGATCGGAAAGAAAGTGGCCTTCAGGGGCGTCCTTGAACTGACCTACGCCGACGGGACAAAGGAACTCTTCGGTACCGATACAGAGAACTGGAAGGCCGGAATCGCGGGTCCTGTGAAGCACGCCGCAATCTTTGACGGAGAAGAATACGATGCCCGGGAACTGCCCGGCTGGGAGACCCCCGAGAAACTCTCCGCTCCTGAAATCAATAACGAGTTCTCCGGCGAGATTGTCCCGACTGACGGAGCGGAGATTTACCTCCGTAAAGATCTTGCTCTTAAGCCCGTACAGTGCTATGCCTGGAAGGGAGTAGAAGGGGATAATGAAGAGAATTATGGAAAGGTATCGATAGTCAGGGAATTCGCCCCCGGGAAAACTATCAAGGTCCATCCGGGAGAGACCCTCGTCATAGACTTCGGGCAGAACTGCTCCGGAGTACCTTCCTTTGTATTCTCCGCACGCGAAGGGACGCGCCTTACCTTCCTCCCCGGTGAGCTCCTGAACGACGGGAACGGCGCTAAGAGCCGTGGCATGGACGGTCCCGAAGGCAGTGTCCACCGTCTGAACCTCCGTGTTCCGAAAACCTGCTTTATCCTCGATTATACCTTTGCCGGAAAGAAAAAAGAGTGCTACACACCTCTCTGTACCTTCTTTGGTTACCGTTTTGCTTCAATTACAGCAACTGACGACGTAACTATCGAGAAGATTGTCACCATCCCCGTAAGTTCAATTTCCAAGGAGCTCGAAATCGGAACAATCGAAACCGGAAACGAGCTTGTCAATAAACTTATTTCCAATACCCTCTGGGGCGAGCGTTCCAACTATCTTTCCGTTACTACCGACTGCCCGCAGCGGAACGAACGTCTCGGCTGGACGGCTGATACCCAGGTCTTTACCGAGACCGGTTCCTTCTTTGCCAACACGGACCGTTTCTTCCACAAATGGCTTCGCGACATGCGCGACAGCCAGAGCCCCCTGGGCGGCTATCCTGGCGTTGCCCCGACTGCCCAGTACGGCGAAGACATGATGCGGCTCGGCTGGGCTGACGCCGGAATTATAGTCCCCTGGACTGTCTGGAAGCAGTTCGGTGATGAAAGTATCATCGAAGAGAGCTGGGAGTCGATGGAGAAGTTCATGAAGCATGTCGCTGAAACGAAGTATGACCATAACCTTCTTGCCGCAGAGAACCATAATTACCAGTGGGCTGACTGGCTGAGCTATGAGCCCCTTGAGAGCCACAGCTCCTCGGCCTTCGACCGCGACGAGAAGGGGAGAAGGTTCCCAAGGCCTGAGGCAATCAGCTATTGGAACTATCTCTGCGCCTGCTATTGGCTCATGGATTCCGAAATGATGAGGGACATGGCGAACGCTACCTGCCGCGATGCCGAGAAATATGAAACCATGGCCCAGGATGCCAGAAAACATCTTGAGAGCTTCTTTACGGAGGACGGTCAATTCCGGACGGAGATTCTCAATACCATGCAGACGCCGGCCCTCTTTGCCCTTAAGAACTCGCTTGTGGAAGGAGAGGCGAAGGAAGCGATGATAGAGCGTCTGAGGGAGAATTTCAAGCAGCATGACAACTGCCTCCAGACCGGCTTCCTCGGAACTTCCATCCTTATGGACGTCCTCACGGAGAACGGTATGTCTGATATTGCCTGGGAGCTTCTCTTCCAGCGTAAAAACCCGAGCTGGCTGTACTCAGTTGACAACGGCGCAACAACTATCTGGGAGCGTTGGAACAGCTATATGATTGAAAAGGGAATGGGACCGAAGGGCATGAACAGTTTCAATCACTATGCTTACGGCTGTGTCTGCGCCTGGATATGGAAAACTGCTGCGGGTATCGCCTCTGACCCTGCCGAGCCGGGCTTCCGCCACATTATCATGAAACCCATCCCGGACAAGCGTCTCGGTTTCATTAATGCAGAGTACAATTCCGCCGCTGGCCTCATCAAGAGCTCCTGGAAGTACGAAGGCGAGAAGTGGATTTGGAACTTCACCATTCCTGAAGGCGCCACCGCTTCGGTAACTCTTCCCGGCGAAACCGAGCCGACCGAGTACGGAGCCGGTACCTATACCGTCTCGAAGTAGATTATCAGTTTAGCTAAAAAACAGGTGACCAAACGGCCACCTGTTTTTTTGCGTTCCACCGCCAGCAGCGGTAGCTCTCTCATTAATTCGCTTCTCCGCCAGCAGGCGGTAGGTCGCCCCCGGAAGGTTCCGTTCGCTTCGCTCACTTCATCCCTCCCAACGTCTGCCGCGTCATCGCTACGCGATAACTTGCATCCGTCGGGTCCCTCCCTCTAACGCGTCCGAGGGTGGACACGCCTTCCCTGGGGCGACCTACCTTCTGCTGGCTGCTCTCTACACATTTCTTGGCACTGCGTCAGTTACACTGCACAAGGTCGAAAAACAGGTGGGGGACCTTGTGCACAAAATCATTGCTGGAGGGTATCAGGGGGCAAATTCGCTGCGCAAGGTCCCCGAGGTGAAATTCGACCTTGCGCACGGGGAGGGGCCGAAGTGAGCGCAGCGAACGGAGGTCCGCCAGTGGCTGGACTCCCTTCCGGACAACAATCCCATAAAAAGATGAGGATGGCCTAAAGTCCAAAGACATTTAAGCCACCCTCTCTTATTGCCCTGGTCAATTAATTATCAGGTACTGAGTTAGAATTTATTCATCAGAGTGAAAATCCGCTCTCGGACCTCTTCGATTGTACCGACGCCGTCAATTTCGTTATATTTTCCGGCTTTGCGGTAGAAGTCCACGAGGGGTTCGGTCTTGTCGTGATAAGTGCGGATGCGGTTGGCGACGACTTCTTCCTTGGCATCGTCAGCCCTTCCTTCGATTGTAGCGCGATGGCGGATGCGCTCCATGATCATTTCGTCGGGAATCATGATGGACACGACTGAGGTAACCTCCTCGCCGCTGCGACCGAGCATCTCGTCCAGGGCCTGCGCCTGGGCAATAGTGCGGGGGAATCCGTCGAGAAGGAAGCCCTCAACACCCTTTACGGTCTTGAATTTGGACTCGATCATGCCTTCAACGACCTCGTCGGGGACAAGCGAACCGGCCTCGATCAGGGCCTTTGCCTGGAGTCCGAGCTGCGTACCGGCTGCGATTTCGCTCCGGAGAAGTTCCCCTGTGGAGAGATGGCAGAGATGGTAGTTTTCCACCATTGCAGTGGCCTGGGTGCCCTTACCGGCGCCCGGAGGGCCGAAAAGAATAAAGTATTTCATATTAGGAATCAATTACATAGATGTCTTTATAATTACGTCCGAGTTGGTCGTAATCGAGCCCGAAACCTACGATGAAACGGTTGGGAATCTCAAGTCCGACGTAGTCCAGCTTGAGGGGCTTATTATAGACCTCCGGCTTCAGGAGCATTGTGCAGATCCGAACCTCGGCGGCCTCTTTTTCAACAAGCTTGTCACGAAGGGCAACAACAGTCGTTCCGGTATCAACGATATCCTCTATAACAATTACCCTGCGTCCGCGAACATCGCCCGTAATGGCCATGTCTTCATGGACAGTTCCCGTGGAAGCGGTCCCTTCATAGGAAGAAAGCTTCATCGTCATTAGCTCAAGGTCGAAATCCAGGCGCTTCATCAGCTCAGAAGTAAAAAGGACGGACCCATTGAGAACACAGAGGAGAATCGGGACGTCAGAGCATCCCCGGAAGTCGGCGTTGAGCCGTGCCGCCACCTGATCGATGGCTTCCATAATCCGGTCATACTGGATGTAAGGCCGGAATTTTTTGTCATGGAGCGTGATCGTTTTCATGAAGATCGGTTTGTGATCCGCAAATTTATAAAAAATAGATGTGAAACCATAGGTTAAACCATAGGAAAATCATATCCGTCCCTTATTTTTGTCTCAAATGCCAACTGGACATGAAAACACTTCTTCTTATCCTTGCAATCCTTTTTCAGGACGACAATCTGACCCGGGCCATCATGCTTCTGACCGGTGCGACCGACCCGTCTGAACTGGAAGTAACTGAAATAGAGCATTACGAAACACTCGCTTCAAGGCCTGTTCTTCTGAACGGCCGTTCATCCGGAGAGCTGGTATCCTCCGGTCTGATGACAAGATACCAGGCGGCTTCACTCTCAGACTACAGGAAAAGCCACGGAGACGTGCTTTCAGTGGAAGAACTCTCCCTTATAGACGGATTCAATGCGGAAACGGCCCGCTCTCTCGCTCTTTTCCTGGATTTCAGGCCATCGGCGAGAAAGGATTCTGTCCGGGTCAGGTCGGATTTGACATTAAAGGGCTCATGGAAGGATAAAGACCTCTCCTTCGGAGGGAAATATTTGATGAGCCGGGAGGGAAGGGGCAGCGTCGGAGTGGCCTTTCGAAGCTTATATGACGGGTCAAAAAGCGGGTCATTTCACCTGTCGGGAAGGACATCCCGGGTACGTTATGTTGCAGGAGATATGAACGCCCGCTTCGGGGAAGGGATACTTTCATGGACCGGCTTTGAAATGAGCTCACTCTCTTCGCTTTCATCGTTTTCACATCGCCCCAGCGGCCTTTCTCCGGTTACGTCCTATTCCGGGACAGGAACTCTTCGAGGGCTCGGGGGAGAGGCCTCTTTCGGAAGGTTTACAGTCAGCACTGTCCTTTCGTTTGAAGGGCTTAAGGAGCGAATGGAAGGAGGAAAAGGCGAGGTGTCGCTTCTGGCCCTTGGAAACTGCACCTGGTGCGGAAGGAAAGGGGAGGGCGGAATAAGCTTTTCTTCAAAGGGACGGCTGTCCGTTGACGGGAGGTGCAACTATCGTGGTGTAGGGCTGTTCGGCGAGGCCGCTCTGGACTGGAAAGCGGAGACCGGCGCATTCAGGGGCGGAACAATCCTTCCTCTCGGGGAACATTTCAAAACCGGACTGCAACTGAACATAATGCCATCCGCTTACTCCGGAAAGAAATATGGGGAATACTCGGGATCGCTCGGGCTGGACTACACAGACGGAGTATATGTAAAAACGACTGGAAACGGCGGTACTGTCTCTTCTGAGGTTCGGAACAAGGGTACGCTTACCCTTTCCGTTTCGCTTCTTCCTTACCCTGTAAAGGATCCGGACCGAAGGCGCCTCAAGGCCGTTGCGACATGGAATTCACGGCTTTCACCCTTACTTCAGCTATCGGTTCGTTCTGCGCTTACTCTCAGAAACTTCTCTCCTTGGAACAGGATTGACTCCAGAGCCGATCTTACGCTCTCCGACGGCCCCTTATTATCAAGAATTAGGGGTAATCTGGTATTCGCTGGTTCGGCTAGCGGTTTTTTATCATATATCGAAGGAGGATACAGGCCCGGGAAGGATTCCTATTATCTTAGAGCCACGGTTTTCAGATCTGATACCTGGGACAGCCGGCTATACAGTTATGAAAGGGATGCTCCGGGGAGTTTCTCTGTTCCCGCCTACTGGGGGAGGGGCTGCGCATTTTCGGCCTACTCGAAAAAGGAGGCGGGAAAGTGGAAATTCTACCTTCGGTTATCCTATGTCATGAAAAAAGAAAAGCCCGGCAGCGCCGAGCTTAAGTTCCAGGTAGCAAGGACCTTCTGAAAACCCTACTTTTTCGGGATCTTCAGTTTCTGCCCGGGATGGATGTTCTCCGAGCAGTTGTTCGCCTTCATGATGTCGTTGGCGCTGACTCCAGGATA
The DNA here is from genome assembly GCA_017445755.1 of Bacteroidales bacterium. Classification (GTDB taxonomy): domain Bacteria; phylum Bacteroidota; class Bacteroidia; order Bacteroidales; family UBA932; genus Cryptobacteroides. The sequence continues at coordinate 42,417 of JAFSSE010000007.1, forward strand.
GCGCTTTGCGATTGCTGAAAGCGTGTCTCCCTTCTTAACGACATAGACCGACGAGGAGCGGGAAGAGGAAGAGGAACCGGACGAGGAGCGGGATGTGGATGACTGGGCGGAAGCGCCCTTCCCACGTCCGACTTTAAGACGCTGGCCAGCACGGATTGTCGTACCGCGAAGATTGTTCCAGTTCTGGAGATTACGGACAGTTGTGTGGTATTTGTTTGCAATCTTCCCAAGAGAGTCTCCGGAGCGGACGGTGTAGTAAATCCATGAGCCGGAAGAGCTTGAAGATGAAACCCTTGGCCCTGCAACAGCGTTCCCGTAACGGTCCACGTCAACTTTCTGGGTAAAGACTTCGTCCTGCTTGTAACGGTAGATGGAGTCCTCATGCTCGAGGAAATCGTTGCTGTAATAGAAGGGAAGGCGGAGAATGTACTCGCCCTGCTTTCCGGGAACGATGTCCTGATAATACTGGGGATTAAGGTTTCGAAGGTCTTCAATAGGGATACCGATTACTTCACTGATCTGGCGGAAGTGGAGGTTCCGATGGATCAGGAAGGTGTCCACCCTCGCTGGAAGCTGGGTCGGAGTCGGCTCCAGCCCATATTCCTTGGCATAATTCATGGCGTACATGGCTCCTACCATCAGGGGGACATACCCTCTGGTCTCCTTAGGGAGATAGGCGTATATTGACCAGAAATCGCGGTTTCCGCCCGCCCTTTTAATGGCTTTGTTGACATTGCCGGAGCCGCAGTTGTAGGAAGAAATCGCAAGTCCCCAGTCTCCGAAAATCCGGTAGGCGTCGGAGAGGTACCTTGCGGCGGCATCGACGGATTTGAAAGGGTCACGCCTCTCGTCGACGAAAGAGTCTATCTCCAGGCCGTAATTCCGTGCGGTCGCATACATGAACTGCCACATTCCGGTAGCCCCGACGCGGGAAACCGCGAGAGGATTAAGGGCGGACTCTATGATTGCAAGGTATTTAAGTTCGAGAGGAAGCCCGTATTTCCGGAACGTCTCTTCGAAAATCGGCATGTAATAGGTTGAGAGCCCCATCATGGAGCACATCTTCTGCGGCATCTTCTCAGAGTAGAGAATCATGCAGTTTTTCACCGTCTCATTATAGGGGAGGGTAATAAAGGAATTCATCCTTTCGAGCCGCCCTACAAGGACTGAGTCGGGAACATCGGTCTTGAAGCGGACGCTGTCCATGTTGAATCCGTAGTCCTCACGGCTTCCGTCAATTTTTCTGTGGAGATACCAGATGTTCAGCAAGCTGTCGGTAACCTCGGGCGTATAGGTCTCAGGTGCAGCAACCTTATTCTCATTTTCCTCGAAGACGCTGATCAGTTCGTTACGGAGACTGTCCCGCTCGTTGATATCGTTTTTGTACCATTCAAGCTGCTCCTCGAGATCTTTCACCCGCCGCTGGAGAATACTGTTCTCCCTTTCGAGCATTTTCTGTTTTTTCCCCTGGAAAAGGCGAATCTGGGCGTCGGCCGGATTGGCGGAAAGACTCACTAAAAGCAGTGCAGAAGCGATATAATGAAGGAATTTCATCTAAAATTTCAGTTTCAATCCCAGTCCGACAGAAGCCGGCTGGAAGGCATATTGGTTTTGGGGTAGGGTAAAGGACGGCTCGACCTTCAGTGCGAGATCATCAGTCACCTGGAAGTCCATCATATATGAAAAGACATCCGCATCAATGACGTTTAGAAGGTACACTATAATCATAGCGACGGTACTCCAGTCCCTGTACCTTCGGAAGATATTCCTGTAATACAGGGCGGCTTCGGCGCTGATCGGGCCGTCATAAACAGTATCTTCGTCCGTTGCGGCATTGTAAATCCAGCGATACCTTTCGTAGTTCGTCCTGTTCAGCCGGTAGTAGTTGTAACAGGCGGCAAGTCCTCCCCAGTAAATAGGAATCTTCCAGTATTCCTGATTGTAAATCTGACCGAGTCCCGGAAGCAGCAGGGAATAAATGGTGGCCCTGCCGGGATGCTGGGTAGGGTCTCCCTTCTTGTAATTGATTGTTCCGTCCATCAGCATGCCCCAATAGACCAGCCCCGCTCCAACGAAAGACAGGGTGCTTATCGTCTTAAGCCGGCTGTCTATGGTAACTGTGGTTTCAGGATCGAGGGCGTAGGCGGCGTCATAGGCCGCGACGGATTTGTTGTACTGGCTCTTATAGTAAAATCCAAGTCCCAGTCCGGCACCAATTCCTCCGTAGATTACAGGCAGTTTCCAGTACTGGCGGTTATACATCTGCTGTCCGCCCGGGAAAATCATGGACCCGGCGAAAAGAACGCCGATCCTCGCGTCACGTTTATGTCTGACGCCGCCGAAATACTCGGCGAATGAAAACATGCGGTCGGTAGTGTCGACCTGAATGGTGTCTCCGGGGTTCTGGTAATTCTGGGAAAACGCTTCAGTCCGGAACTGAGCCCGCGAGGGAAGCGAAAACACGGCGGCAAAGAGAGCCGTAACCAGAATTCCAAGAAGGAGTTTCCTCATTTTTCGAGCGCGCTTAGGAATCCTTCCATCTCCGCGTCCGAGTTGAAATGGATTGTAATAGTACCCTTGCCGTTTTTACTGCGCCTTAAGGAGATATTGTCCCCGAAATAACGACCTATATGTTCCAGGACGCGATAGTACGATTCGGGCAGTTCCTGCTCCTTTTCCTGGGGGGCCTCCTGACCGATTTTCCGGATTTTTTCCTCAAGCTGGCGAACCGAGAGCCCGTTTTTCACGATTGCATCGCAGAGCTGTTCCTGGAGGGCCGGATCCTCCACACCGAGGAGCACCTTGGCATGGCCCACGCTGACAAGCCCGACCTTGAGGTCATGCTGGACCTTCGCCGGGAGCTTCAGAAGACGGAGATAGTTCGTCACGGAAGCCCTTTTCCGGCCGACCCGGTCAGCCATCTGCTCCTGGGTCAGGTTGCACTCGTCAATAAGCCGCTGATAACTAAGGGCGACTTCAATCGGGTCGAGGTCCTCGCGCTGGACATTCTCCACAATGGCCATTTCGAGCATGCCCTGGTCATTTGCTTCCCGGATATATGCGGGAATCATGTCGAGCCCGGCGGCAAGTGCGGCCCTATAGCGACGTTCTCCGCTGATAATCTGATACTTCCCTCCGGTCTTTGCGCGAACGGTAATCGGCTGGATAAGACCGAAAGTACGGATCGAAGCCGTCAATTCCGCGAGGGCCTCGCTGTCGAAAGACATTCGGGGCTGGAAGGGATTCGGCTCGATTTCCCCAACCGGAATCCGAAGAATGTCGGAAGAACCGCCGCGGTCACTTTCCGTGGCAATATCCTTATTGATATAGGCGACCGGTTTCCTGATGGTGGAGAGGTCCGCGTTATCGCCGAGCAGGGCGCCGAGCCCTTTGCCTAGTCCGTGCTGCATTTTGGCCATGGCTTATTCGTTCTTTTCGATAACCTCCTTGGCGAGGTTGAGATAGTTTGTGGTTCCGTTGTTCATCACGTCGTAGAGGATGATCGGTTTACCGTGCGAGGGGGCCTCGCTGAGACGGATGCTCCGCTGGATAATAGTCTTGAAAACCATATCCTTAAAGTGTTCGCGAAGCTCCATGACAACCTGGGAATGGATTCTTGTCCTGCCGTCGAACATCGTGACGACGAAGCCCTCGATGGTCAGGGATGGATTCAGTCCGCCCTGCACAAGACGGATGGTCTGGAGGAGCTTCCCGAGCCCTTCCAGGGCAAAGAATTCGGGCTGCACCGGAATCATGACCGAATCGGCCGCGGTCAGGCAGTTGACCGTAATAAGACCAAGGGAAGGGGAGCAGTCGATGAGGATATAATCATAGTCATCGCGCAGCGGATCAAGGGCCTTCGCGAGGACGGATTCCCGGTTCTCTGCATCCAGAAGCTCGATTTCAGCTCCGACGAGATTGATGTGGGACGGAATCATGTGGAGATTCTGGAGCTCGGTCTGGATAAGCGCGTCCTGGGCGGTTATCTTTCCGATCATAATCTCATACAGAGTCCGCTTCTCGTCGTTGTCCGGAGAAAAATTCAGTCCGGAAGTCGTATTTGCCTGAGGATCCGCGTCAATAATCAGGACCTTCTTTTCGAGGACGGCGAGCGAGGCCGCAAGGTTGATTGCCGTAGTGGTCTTTCCGACGCCGCCTTTCTGGTTGGCTATTGCGATGACTTTTCCCATTTATTTCGTTTTTGTCTCAAATGGCAAATTTAGTAAAAAAATCCCAAGTCCGCAATAATCATTCTATGAAGCATGCTTTGTAGTTTTTTTGCCGTAAAATATGTACATTTGCCTTCTATAATAGATAATTCAATTCTCGTAAATATGAAAAAAGTATTATTCTTTCTCAGCATTGCCGCAGTATCTCTCTTTGCGTCCAATGCTTCGGCCCAAAAGCCGACCCGGGAACAGATGGAGGCAATGATTGCCATGATGCCGAAGATTCCTACGACCTCGGAAGTAAGAATCGGCCACCTGGACAACGGACTTACCTATTTTATCAGGCACAATGAGCTCCCGAAAGGCCGCGCCGAGTTCTACCTCGCGACCAACGTTGGCGCCATCCAGGAGGAATATCCTTCCCAGGACGGCCTCGCCCATTTCCTGGAGCATATGTGTTTCAATGGTACCGAGCATTTCCCGGATAAGGGAATCCTCGACTACCTCCGTTCCATCGGTGCCGAGTTCGGCCGCAATATCAACGCTTCCACCGGCTTCGAGGAGACCCAGTATATGCTCAACAACATTCCCGTCGAGAGGGAGAGTGTCGTGGATTCATGCCTCATGATCCTCTGCGACTATGCCCACTTCGTCGTCAACGATCCGGTTGAGATCGACAAGGAGAGGGGAGTCATCATTGAAGAGCGCCGCCAGAGGAGAAATGCTTCCTGGAGGACCATGGAACGCTCCCTCCCTTATTATTTCGGGGACACGAAGATGGCGGGCTGCACCCTTATCGGACTTCAGGAGCACCTCGAAACCTTTGACGCCGAGAGCTTGAAGAGTTTCTATAGGAAATGGTACCACCCTGATATGCAGGCCCTTATCGTAGTCGGTGATGTTGACGTTGACCGCACCGAGGCAAAAATCAAAGAAGTATTCTCGATAATCCCGAAATGTGAGAATCCGACTCCGAAAGCCCACCTTACCGTTCCGGAGCGTCCCGAGCCGGTTGTCGGCATTATTACAGACCCCGAGACCACCAACCCTTCAATAGAAATCATCTGGAGCAGTGAAGCAGCACCCGAAGGAATCAACGCGACGGTCTCCGGAGCAGTTACCAATCTTATTAAAGGACTGGTCTCGCAGATTATGTATGAGCGTTTTTCCGACATTACCTCAAAGCCGGATTCCCCGTATCTCAACGGACAGTTCTACATCACCGACCTTATTTATGAAGATATCGAGGCGGTCCTTGGAGAGGTTGCCCTCAGGGAGAACAATATCCTCGGCGGCTTCCGTGAGTTCTATACTGAGCTCGTAAGGATGGCTAAATTCGGATTCACAGATGACGAATACGAACGTGCGAAGGCCGAAATCCTCTCCAGGTATGAAAGCCGGGCCAAGAAAGCTGAAACCCGTCGCAACGCCGAGTTCGTACGTCCGATTATCGCCCACTTCTTCGATCAGGAGCCGCTTGTGGAGCCGCAGTATGAGTATGAGATGATCCAGCAGATCTTTGCCCAGATCAATGTCCAGGTTCTGAATCAGGTTTCCTCCTCGCTCCTTGCCCAGGGCAATCCGGTGATTATCTATTCCGGCCCCGAGAAAGAAGGCGTAGTAACTCCTTCGGCAGCGGATATCCTTTCTGTCATTGAACAGGTGAACAGTTCTGACATCAAGCCCGCAGAAGGGGAGGAGATTCCGGCGAGCTTCCTCGACCCGGCCGCGCTCAAGGGCTCAAAGGTGAAAAAGCAGGCAAAGACTATTTACGGAGCGAGCTCATGGACTCTCAAAAACGGTGTCAGGGTAATTGCCTACCCGACGGACTATACGAAGGACCAGATCCGCTTCTCAATCTACAAAGACGGCGGTAAGAGCCAGATTTCCACTGAGGACCTGCCTTCCTTCGACGACAATGTCTTCGGGCTTTACCTGAACAATACCGGCGTTTCGAGCTTCTCCGGAACCGTTGTTTCGAAGATGCTCTCCGGTAAGAATCTCAGCGTCACCCCGTTTGTCAATGACCTTGACCATGGCATCCGCGCGACCTCGACCCAGAAAGACCTGGAAACCGCCTTCCAGCTCGCATATCTCTTCTTTACGGATCCCCGCTTTGACGAGAAGGAATGGAACAACGGCATTGATCAGATTGAGGCCGTCCTTCCGAACCTTCTGACCCAGCCGAACTTCAAGTTCCAGGGCCAGATGCTGAAAACCCTCTACAATGACAATCCCCGCAGGCAGATGATTTCCATGGAATCCCTTCAGAAAGCGGATCTCAAGGTGCTGGAGAAGAACTATCGCCGTCTTTTCAATGATGCCGCCGGTGCGACGGTCATTATCGTCGGTGATTTCGTGGAAACTGAAATCCGGCCGCTTGTAGAGAAGTATATCGGCTCCCTTCCCAAGGGCAAGAAGCCGCTTGGATGGGTGAATCCCCACGAGGAAATTGTAAGAGGAAAGGTGCTGAATGACTTCGCCGTCGATATGCAGACCCCGAAGAGCACAGTCCTTCAGCTCGCTACCGCTTATACTCCCTATTCCGCCGAAAAGGAAGCAGCGCTCGACGTTATCTCCTATATTCTCGACATGAGGTATGTCAACTCCCTCCGCGAAGAGGAAGGCGGAACCTACGGTGCTCATACTGCCGTCAGCTTCTCCCGTCGTCCGGAAGAGAGGGTCCTTATCCAGGTTTATTTCGACTGCCGTCCTTCCGTCTGTGACAAGCTTCGTTCCCTTGCCATTGAGGACATGAACGACCTTGCCGAAGGCGGCCCGACCGCTGAAGAGATGAACAATGCAATCCTGAATCTCAAGAAGAACCTTCCTGAAAACAGGGTGAACAACAACTACTGGTTCGGAGCCATCCGTAACTTCGTCCTCTACGGAGAGGATGAGGACCGGCTCCGCGAGGAGGCAATCTCTTCACTGACAGCCGAAAAGGTCCGCGATGTCCTCCGCGAGGTCCTTGCAGAGGAAAATCTTATCGAGGTTGTCATGAGGCCTGGCGTATCTTCTGAAAAAGAGTAAGATGGGGGCCGTCCATAGATTTCTCGCCTTCGACTGCGGGGCTACATCCGGCCGCGCAGTCCTGGCGACTTTCGACAGCGGAACCTTCTCAATTGAGGAGGTTTACCGCTTTCCAAGCGGCATCATAGAGGCCGGAGGAAAGTACTACTGGGATATCCTTTCAATCTATAGCCATTTCCTCGAATGCCTGAAGCGCATCGGCAGGGAAGGGCTGCAGATTGATTCCATTGGCATAGACACCTGGGGAGTAGATTTTGGTTTTGTCGGAGAAGACGGGACCCTCCTCGGAAATCCCCGCGCTTACCGTGATCCATATACGGAAGGAATTCCGGAAGAAGTCTTCCGCATTATTCCCCGCGAGGAGCTCTACGGCTCTAACGGTATCCAGATCATGAACTTTAACTCCGTATTTCAGCTTTATGCCCAGGTAAAAGAGGGCTTTACGCCCCTGAAATACGCAAAGCATATCCTGTTCATCCCGGATTTGCTGTCATACCTTCTGACAGGGAACGCGGTGTGCGAATATACCGACGCTTCGACCTCCGGAATGATGGACCAGAGGCGGCGGGAATTCGACAGGGAGCTGTTAAAGCGGCTTGGAATCCCTACGGATGTCCTCCTTCCGATTACCCAGAGCGGAACCAGGGTAGGGGTTCTCCGAAAGGAGATTTCCGAGCAGTGCGGGATACCCCAGATTCCCGTTATCGCTGTCGCAGGACACGATACCGCCTCTGCCGTTGCCGCTGTCCCCGCCGATAATCCGAACTTCGCCTATCTATCGAGCGGGACATGGAGCTTGATGGGAATTGAGGTCGATTCGCCGATAATGAACGAGGAGTCGGCCCGCTTGAATTTCACCAATGAAGGCGGAATCGAAGGTACCACCCGTTTCCTGAAGAACATAACGGGAATGTGGATTCTGGAGCAGTCCAGAAAGGTCTGGGCGGACGAGGGGAGGACCTACACCTATTCCGAACTGGAAGAGATGGCCCGGAGCGAAAGGGCTTTCCCGTCAAGGATCAATCCCGACGATCCCTCATTTGCCGCACCCTCAAACATGGTCCGTTCCATTGTGGAATTCCTGAAAAAAAGCGGCCAGAGGGTCCCGGAAAGTGACGCCCAGTTTGTCAGCTGCATCTACCACAGTTTGACAGAACGTTATAAGGAGGTTGTGGACATGCTCGGGCAGTTCGCCCCGTTCCCGATCGAGAAACTCCATGTCATCGGAGGCGGTTCAGCCAACGATACCATGAGCCAGTGGACCGCCAACGCCCTTGGCATTCCCGTCGTTGCCGGCCCTGTCGAAGCGACGGCCATAGGTAACCTGATGGTCCAGGCAAAGGCGATGTCCCTGGTCAAAGACCGCTGGGAAATGCGCCGGCTGATCGCCGAGCAGGTAAAAGTTAAAACATTTAAACCAGAACACTGATAATACCAATGAAAGAAGCACAGATTCTCAATGGCTATGAAATCGCGAAAGAGCGGTACGCGGCCATCGGCGTGGATACGGACAAAGCCGTCGCCGAACTTGAAAAACAACAGATTTCCCTCCACTGCTGGCAGACTGACGATGTCATCGGCTTTGAAAGCGGGGAAGCCCTTTCAGGCGGCATCCAGACGACCGGAAACTATCCCGGACGCGCCCGCAACATAGATGAGGTCCGTTCCGACCTGGAGTTTGTTAAGACCCTCCTGGCCGGTAACCACCGTGTGAATCTCCACGAAATCTACGGCGATTTCGGCGGAAAGTTTGTCGATCGCGACAAGGTGGGTGTTGAATGCTTCGAAAGCTGGGTCCAGTGGGCAAAGGAGAATAATTTCAAACTGGATTTCAATTCCACGTCCTTCTCCCATCCCAAGAGCGGTGACCTGTCGCTTTCTAATCCGGATCCCGCGATCCGCGAGTTCTGGATTGAGCACACAAAGCGCTGCCGCCGTATCGCAGATGCCATGGGCAAGGCCCAGAATGATCCCTGCATCATGAATATCTGGGTCCATGACGGCTCCAAGGACACTACTGTCAACCGGAAGTATTACCGTGAGATTCTGGCAGAGTCCCTCGACGAAATCCTGAAGGAAGAACTCCCGGGGATGAAAACCTGCCTCGAGGCGAAACTGTTCGGTATCGGACTGGAGAGCTACACTGTCGGATCAATGGACTTCTTTGAAGGTTACTGCGCCACCAGAAAGGTGATTTATACCCTTGATACAGGCCACTATGAGCCGACCGAGAACGTGGCGGACAAGGTCGCTTCGCTCCTTCTCTTCGTCCCCGAGCTGATGCTCCATGTAAGCCGCCCGATCCGTTGGGATTCAGATCATGTCACTATCATGAACGACCCGACCCTCGAGCTGTTCAAGGAGCTCGTCCGTGCTGACGGCTTGAAACGCGCCCACGTAGGACTCGATTACTTCGATGCCTCAATTAACCGTATCGGGGCTTATATCATCGGTACCCGTGCAACCCAGAAGTGCATCCTTTCGGCCCTTCTCGAACCGCTCGCAAAGCTCCGCGAATACGAGGCCAATGGCCAGTATTTCCAGCGTCTGGCTCTCCTGGAAGAGGCAAAGACTCTTCCGTTCGGCGCCGTTTTCGACTATTTCAACTGGAAAAACAACGTCCCGGTCGGAGAAGAGTACATCTCCTGCATCGAGCAGTATGAAAAGGACGTTACCTCAAAGCGTTAAATCCTTCAGATGAAAAGTATTCTGGAAAACCGGCCTCAGCTTTCTGCAGAGATAGAAAAGGTGGCAGAAGTCGCCCTCTATCTCTGGCAGAAGGGTTGGGCCGAAAGAAACGGGGGCAATATAACGGTCAATATAACCGAATATGTTGACAGCGAGATGCTTTCCCTCCCGGCCATTTCCTCTCCGCTGGAAATCGGGACGGTGCTTCCCGCCCTTAAGGGGAAGTGGTTCTACTGCAAGGGAACCGGGAAGCGGATGCGCGACCTTTCCGTCCGTCCCATGGAGAACGGCTCAATAATCCGTATTACGGACGACTGTGCCCATTACGAGATTGTCGCTGACTCTCCGGTTCGTCCGACTTCGGAACTGCCCTCCCATCTTAGCGTCCACAACTACCTGATTGCCAAGGGCTCACCATACAAGGCCTCACTCCATACCCATCCGATTGAGCTGGTTGCGATGACCCACTACCGTCCTTTCCTCGAGAAAGATGTCCTTACAAATATTCTCTGGAGCATGATTCCGGAGACCAAGGCCTTCTGCCCGAGGGGACTCGGCGTCGTTCCTTATATGCTGCCCGGAAGCGTAGCCCTCGCCGATGAGACAATCCGTACCATAGATTCCGGCTACGATGTTGTAATGTGGGAAAAGCATGGGGTATTTGCCGTTGACGTCGATATAATGGACGCCTTCGACCAGGTTGACGTGCTGAATAAGGCCGCCCTGATATACGAGGCGGGAAAGAACATGGGATTCACCCCAGAAGGGATGACCCAGCAGCAGATGAGGGAAATTAGCGAGGTTTTCGGCCTTCCTAAATAGGGGAGGTCAGCCGATGAATTCCTGGAGCATCCTGTAAACGAGATGGACCGGGAATCCTACGACATTGAAATAAGACCCGTCTATACGGCTAATGCCGGTGTATCCGATCCATTCCTGGACCCCGTATGCACCGGCTTTGTCATATGGACGATATTTATCTAAATAATAGAAGATTTCCTCGTCGGAAAGGTCCTTGAACCAGACCCGGGTGGTATCTGACTCGGTTTTCATTCGAGAGCTGTCCCTAAGGGTAACAGCGGTTATTACCCTGTGTTCCTTCCCGGAAAGGTCCCGCAGCATTTTTACGGCCTCTTCGCGGGTATGGGGCTTCCCGAGAATCTCGTCAGAAAGGATAACCATGGTATCGGCCGTAATCAGAATTTCACCATCCGACAGGGAACGGTGGAAGCCGGCAGACTTCCCTTCAGACATCAGAACCGGAACCTCTGAATACGGAGTATCCGGGCTAAAGCATTCGTTGAAGTTATTGCAGGTATCTATTTCGAAATCAATATCAAGTCCCTTTAGCAGCTCCCTTCTTCTTGGGGAGTTGCTGCCAAGGATTATTCTTTTCCCCCTGAGGTCCATGGGTATCAGAATTTTGACTTGTAGGCGCCGACATCGAAGACCCAGCGGTCCTGGGCCTTCATGACTTTTTCAAAGGCATCCCTGATACAGCCCTTTCCTCCGGGATAGTCGGAAACCCAGTGGGCCGCCTGCTTCACTTCTTCAACGGCATCGGAAGGGCAGACGCCAATCCCGCAGGCCTCTATTACCTCGATATCGGGAATATCGTCACCAAAAAACATTACTTCCTCAGGGCCGAGAGAGTATTTTCTGCAGAAATGTTCAAAATCCCTGATCTTGTCGCGGGATCCGAGGTAAATATCCTCCTGAGGAACGCCGCAGCTTAAAAAACGACGGCGGATACTACCGGAATTACCTCCTGTAATTACAGCTACGGGATAGCCGTTAAGGGTTGCCATACGGACAGCGAAACCGTCCTTGGCGTCAAAGTTACGGTAAAGCTGGCCTTCGAGGTCGCAGAGGATGCCACCGTCTGTCATTACGCCGTCGACGTCAAAGGCGAAGGCGCGGATGGTGCGCAGTTTTTCGGGAGAAGGAGCCATTATGACTGTTTTCCTCCTCCGAAAGGACCGAAACCACCGAGGTTAAACGTATTGCCACCGTCATTCACAGGCCTTGGAGCCCCGTCGAGCTCAATCGCTCCGAACTGGGCCTCATACTTACTGATATTGTCATTGAGGGCCATCAGGAGGCGTTTTGCATGCTCCGGAGTCATAAGGATACGGCTGGAAATCTCCGGCTTGATAAGCCCGGGAAGATTTGTGGCAAAATCGATTATGAACTCGCTGTGGGAATGGGAAATGATTGCAAGGTTGCTGTAAATACCCTTGGCAATTTCCGGTTTCAGTTCCAAACTGATCTGTTTTGGCTGATTATTATTGTTATCCATAATTATACTGAGTAATAGACATACAAAGATACTAATTATTTTTCTTTTGCAAGGTCGGTGAAAAATGACTAAATTTGTCGGATAAACAAAGATAAACGAGATTTTCATTTATAATGGAACAACTTTCTGCAAAGTATAATCCGACCGAGGTGGAAGACAAGTGGTACGCCTGGTGGCTGGACCATAAATTCTTCCACAGTGAACCCTCAGATAAAGAACCCTATACCATTGTGATTCCTCCGCCTAATGTAACGGGTATCCTCCACATGGGCCACGTGTTGAACAACACGCTCAATGATGTGCTTATCCGGAAGGCGCGTATGGATGGAAAGAACGCCTGCTGGGTTCCCGGCACCGACCATGCTTCCATAGCGACAGAAAGCAAAGTCGTCGCAAAATTGAAAGAGGCGGGCATCTCAAAGGAATCGCTGACCCGGGAGGAGTTTTTGAAATACGCCTGGGAATGGAAAGAGGAGCACGGCGGGATTATCCTGAAACAGCTCCGGAAACTCGGCGCATCATGCGACTGGGACCGCACTAAATTCACCATGGACCCTGATCTCAGCGAGGCCGTAATCAACACCTTCGTTTATTTCTACAAGAAGGGGCTGATTTACAAGGGTGTACGCATGGTCAACTGGGACCCTGAAGGGCTTACTGCCGTAAGCGACGAGGAAGTTGTCCACAAAGACACCAAGAGCCACTTCTACCATCTTAAGTATTATATTTCCGACGGAAACGGCAATCCGACTGACAAATTCCTTGTAATCGCGACCACCCGTCCTGAAACTATCATGGCAGATGCCGCAATCTGCGTCAATCCCGCTGATGAAAGGCATCACTGGCTACGAGGGAAAAAGGTACTCATCCCTCTTATTAACAGGGAGATTCCTGTAATAGAGGACGACTATGTCGAAATGGATTTCGGAACCGGCTGCCTGAAAGTGACCCCCGCCCATGATGTCCATGACTATGAAATCGGTCTGAGGCACAATCTGCCCGTCCTGGAGATCATCGACGATCACGGCAAGCTCAATGAAAAAGCCCAGATTCTCGTCGGCGAAGACCGCTTTGTGGCCCGAAAGAAGATTGTGAAGATGCTGGAGGGAGCCGGAAATCTCGTCAAGGTTGAGGAATATACCTCCCCGGTCGGGTATTCCGAACGCACCAATGCAGTTATTGAGCCGCGCCTTTCAGCGCAGTGGTTCCTGAAGATGGACGCTCTCGCGGAAAAGGCCCTGGAGACTGTTGAAAGCGGGAAAACCCGCCTTATACCGGACAAATACAGAAATACATACCGCCACTGGATGGAGAATGTCCGTGACTGGTGTATCAGCCGCCAGCTGTGGTGGGGCCAGCGTATCCCGGCCTGGTATCTTCCCGATGGGAAAATCGTAGTGGAGCCGAATGCTGAAGAGGCCCTGAAGGCAGCCAGGAAGATTAATCCGTCCCTTAAGGCAGAGGATCTCAGGCAGGACGAAGACGTCCTCGATACATGGTTCAGCTCGTGGCTCTGGCCTATTTCCGTCTTTGACCCCGAGCGTCCCGGCCATCCGGAGCATGCTCCCAATGCCGACCTGTCCTATTATTATCCGACAAACGATCTCGTTACGGGACCGGATATCCTTTTCTTCTGGGTAGCCAGGATGATAATGGCGGGAAATGAATTTATGGAAAAGGAGCCGTTCCACAATGTTTATCTGACAGGTATTGTCCGCGATAAAATCGGGCGGAAGATGTCAAAAACGCTCGGAAACTCCCCGGATCCCCTTGACCTTATTGCAAAATACGGAGCAGATGCCGTCAGAATCGGAATGCTTCTCTGCTCATCCGCCGGCAATGACATCTTCTATGACGAAAGCCAGGTGGAGCAGGGGAGGAACTTCTGTAACAAGATCTGGAACTCCTATCGACTCATAAAGAGCTTTGAGGTTGACGAGGACGCACCTCATAAAGAGGCAGCCGCAGTCGCCGTGAAATGGTTTGACGCTCGTCTCAGCCAGGTTATTGAAACCGTAGAGGACCACTATTCGAAATTCCGCATTTCGGATGCCCTGATGGCAATTTACAAGCTTTTCTGGGACGATTTCTGCTCCTGGTATCTGGAGGCGATTAAACCGGGCTTTGTCAATGGTGTAGCCGAGAAGATTGACCGGAAAACCTACGATGCAACCCTCCGCTTCTTTGATTCCCTTCTTAGGATGATCCATCCGGTAATGCCTTTCATTTCCGAGGAACTCTGGCAGAATATGGAAGAGAGGGCGGAAGGGGAGACCATAATGTATGCTCCTACGCCTAAGGCGGGTAAGTATGACCCCGCATTTATCGAGAATTTCGAGATTGCGGAGGAAACGATAAATGGTATTCGGGGGCTCAGGAACTCTAAGAACCTCCCGCCTAAGGAATTCCTCACCGTTCGTTTTAAGGGCGATTTCCCCGAGGAGATGATTCCCGTCGTTGCAAAGCTGTCTAACGCTTCGCTTGAAAAGGCGGAAGATTTCAAAGACGAGGCGGGTGCCGGATTCATGGTTCGGACCATTGAGTTCTTCGTTCCGCTTAAGGGTCTTGTCAATGTGGAAGAAGAAATCGCCAAGATTGAAAAAGACCTCGAGTACCAGCATCGCTTCCTTGATTCGGTCCGTAAAAAGCTCGCAAACGAACAGTTTACAGCCCATGCGCCCGCCGCTGTAGTCGAAAATGAGCGTAAAAAGGAAGCCGATAGCTTGTCCAAGATAGAAAGTCTATCCGCTCAGCTTAACGCATTGAAGAATAATAAGTAAAACAAAATAGTTTATTGTTATAACAATTTTGTTATGATACATTTCGAGACAACTTTTCCTGTCAGATACTATGAAACGGACCAAATGGGTGTGGTTCATCACTCGAATTACATCCGTTACTTTGAAGTCGCCCGGAATACAATGATTTCGGAGGGCGGATTCCCGATCGAGGTATGTGAAAAGGAGTATGGAGTCTTGATTGCCATTGTGTCGGTCGATTGCCACTTCAAGGTTCCCGCAAGGATGGGGGACATCCTGACGGTAAGCGCCGATATAGACAGCGTACCGATGGCTAAGCTTACCGTCCGTCAGTCGGTAGTTAACCAGAGAGGTGAGATATGCGCGGAGGGGAGTGTCACCCTCGGCTTTCTCAATGCGAAAACCTTCCGTCCGACAAGGTGCCCTGAGCCCCTCGCCGAACTATTTGAACAAAAACTCAAACAATAATAACTATGATTGCAATTATTCCGCTTGGTGTTGTCGGCCCGTGGCAGATTGTCATTATCGCCGTCGTCGTTCTGGTGCTTTTCGGTGCCAATAAAATCCCGGAGTTCATGAAGGGACTCGGCAAGGGTGTCAAGAGTTTCAAGCAGGGTATGAACGAGGTGCAGAAGGAACTCGAGGACGAAGAGGAGTCGGAGGATAAAAAGTAGATCCCCGCTGTGAGTTCCCAGGATAAGGAAATGTCCTTCTGGGACCATCTGGAAGTGCTTCGCGGGACAATAGTCCGCTCGGCGCTTTCCATTCTCTTATTTGCTGTAATCGTATTCTGTTTCAAGGACTTCGTTTTCGGGAAACTGGTCTTCGGGCCCATCAGCGACGATTTTTTCCTGTACCGCTGGATGGGAGTCCCGCTCAATGTCGAGCTGATCAACGTGAATGTTACCGCCCAGTTCATGGTTCACATGAAGGAGTCGGTAGTACTCGGAATCATACTTTCCTTCCCGTACATCTGTTTTGAAATCTGGAAATTCGTTGCTCCAGCTCTTTATGAACGGGAAAAGAAGCCGATTCGTGCCTCATTCCTCGGTGGCGGAT
This sequence comes from Bacteroidales bacterium, assembly GCA_017445755.1. Classification (GTDB taxonomy): domain Bacteria; phylum Bacteroidota; class Bacteroidia; order Bacteroidales; family UBA932; genus Cryptobacteroides. Next base: position 58,424 of record JAFSSE010000007.1, read on the forward strand.
TCCTTTTCTACGCCGGTCTCGCGGTGGGTTACCTTATTATTCTCCCGCTGGCCCTCCACTTTTTCCTGACATACCGCGTCAGCGACATTATCCAGAATACAATTACCCTGGATTCATACATATCGCTGTTCAACTCGACCGTACTCGCATTCGGAATCGTATTCGAGTTCCCTATAGTTATTGTCATCCTTTCCAATCTGGGTATACTCCACCGTGCTACCCTCCGGAAATACCGCAAACACGCGCTTGTAGCCGTACTTGTTGTCGCTGCGATAGTTACTCCGGCGGACCCTCTCTCGATGCTGATTGCGGCGATTCCTCTATGGCTGCTCTTCGAACTATCCGTCCTCGTTTGTAAAAAATGATATCCATAAACGATATAACGGTATCCTTCGGCGGGTTTAACCTGCTGGATAACGTCAGCATGCATATCAGCGAAAACGACAAGATCGGCTTGGTAGGACGGAACGGGGCGGGGAAGTCCACCCTCATGAAACTCATTACCGGGGAACAGAGCCCTACTCTCGGGCGGATCGAATACCCCTCCGACCTGAAGATCGGCTACCTTCCTCAGATAATGAAACACAATCGGGGGCGTTCGGTTCTGGAAGAGGTGCTCACCGTTTTCTCTTACCTCAGGGACATGGAGGTGGAGCTGGAAAGGATAGGTGATGAACTTACAGTAAGGAACGATTATGAATCAAAGGAATACGCATCGTTGATTGAACGAATGAATGAGATCAACGACACCCTCGCTCTGGATTCCGGGGAGACCCCTGAAGTACGGGCGTCAAAGGTACTCCGCGGGCTTGGCTTCAAGGATGAAGAGCTGTCCCGCAAGACCGAGACCTTCAGCCAGGGGTGGAACATGAGGATTGAACTCGCCAAGGTCCTGCTCTCCCGGCCGGATGTACTCCTTCTGGATGAACCGACCAACCACCTTGATATAGAGTCGATTTCGTGGTTCGAGGATTACCTGAAAGCTTACAGAGGGGCTCTTCTGCTCGTTTCCCATGACAGAAAGTTCCTGGATAACGTTACAAACCGGACCGCGGAAATCCTCCTCGGCCAGATATATGATTATAAAGTCCCTTATAGTCAGTATGTTACCCTCCGAGAGGAAAGGATTTCCCAGCAGAGGGCGGCATATGAAAACCAGCAGCGGCTCATTGAGAAGACGGAAGATTTCATCAACAGGTTCCGCTATAAGCCGACCAAGTCAAACCAGGTTCAATCTCGTATAAAACAGCTTGAAAAACTGGAAAGGATTGAGATTGACAAGACCGATACTTCTACATTCCGGCTCCGATTCCCGCCAGCACCAAGATCCGGAGATGTCGCCTTCAAGGGAACAGACCTGGGAGCAGGTTATCCCGGGAAGGTAGTCTTTTCCAAGGCGCAGATTGAAGTGAAGCGAGGGGAGAAGGTCGCCCTCATAGGCCGGAACGGCGAAGGAAAGACGACGCTGATGAGGGTAATCATGGGGGAACTCGCCCCTATCTCCGGAACAGCAAGCGTAGGGTACAATGTCCATATAGGTTATTATGCTCAGAATCAAGAGGATATACTCGATGGAAACGAAACGGTCTTCAGCACCCTGGACAGGGTGGCGGTCGGGGAGATCAGAACTAAACTCCGCGACCTTCTGGGCGCCTTCCTCTTCAGGGGAGAGGATATAGATAAGAAGGTTTCCGTCCTCAGCGGAGGAGAGCGCGCGCGTCTTGGAATGGCGAAGCTTATGCTCGAGCCCTACAACCTGCTGGCGCTCGACGAGCCGACGAACCACATGGATATCCATTCCAAAGACATACTGAAGCAGGCCCTGAAGAATTATGACGGAACGCTTATAGTTGTCTCCCACGACAGGGATTTCCTTGATGGCCTGGTGGATAAGATGTATGAATTCCGGGATGGAAAAGTAAGAGAACACCTCGGAACGGTCAGCGAGTTCCTTCAGAAGCGTAAAATGGAGTCCCTTAGGGATTTGGAGAAGACTGAGCCGGCCTCTTCTCCGGTCGCCCAGCAGCCCGGGAAAGCAGTGGCGCAGGAGAGATTTGACAGGAACAGGGCTGCCTCCAAAGAGTCCCGGAAGATCCGCTCCCGCATTGATTACCTTGAGAAGGAAATCACCAAAAATGAAAGAAGAATGTCGGAAATTGAAAAAAAACTTGCAAATCCGACAGAAAATGACGATATTTTCGACCTGACTCGGGATTATCTTGAGGCAAAGAGGACTGCAGACGAAATGACAGAGGAGTGGGGACGCCTGCAGGAAGAACTGGATAACTAATTTTTATTTAATTCTAATACTATGTTAAAAAAATCTTTAACCGTTGTTCTCTCAAGCATCGCTTTAATGCTTGGTGCCAGTGCGTCTGCTCAGACGACGCTTTCTGAATTTACAGACATCGTTGTTAGCAATGCCTTCGAGGTAACCCTGGTAAAGGGCGCCTATGGCATTAATCTGACCGTAGACAGCAACATCGAGCCGTATGTCCAGGCCTATGTCAAAGGACAGACTCTCGAGATTTCCCTCGACGAGAAGGCGATTCCGAAGGAGGTGAAAAAACTCTACAAAGGAAAGAATGCTCCCCAGATGGTTCTTCGTGCCGTCGTTTATGTTCCGGAAGTGATTCGTTCCATTACCCTTTCCGATGAGGCGACCCTTATGGGAACGGATGAATTCTCGACTGACGGCTTCGTGCTGTCCCTCGACGGCAAAGCCCAGGTTAAATCCCTGAACATCTTTGCATCCAGCGCCGCTATCGACCTCAAGAAGAACGCCAATGCTATTATGGTCATCAAGGCCTCCGGCGACATCGCCGCCCAGGTTGCTGACAATGCAGTTCTCCAGCTGACCAGCGAGTGCAAGAACATGAAGATTACCGGTAATGGAAGCGCTCAGGTTACTTCCAACGGTGGCTGCTCCAACTTCACCGCTATCGGTGACGGCAAGAGCTCTATCATGGCCAACACCAATACCGAGGTCGTTTATCTCGACATGACCGGCAACTCCAAGATTTCCCTCACCGGTTCTGCAAACAGCATGTCCCTGAAGGGCGCCAAGAGCAGCACCATAGAGGCCGTCAACATGGTTGTCGCCACTGTTGATGCTGTTATCAACTCCGCTACCGCTACCGTTACCGCAACTGAAAAGATTGGTGTAGACCTCGTCGGAGGTGCAACCCTCTACTTCTCCGGTACCCCGCAGTTCGCCATCAACGGTAAGATTTCAAAGTCCACGCTTGCTCCCGTCGGATCCAAGTAGAATGCTCTTTGTTGATTCCCACTGTGACACTCCCTCCCAGATTTACCGTCTGAGGGACGTTACAAGAGAAGAAAACCATGCACACGTCGACTTTCCCAAGATGCTTCGAGGGGAAGTCGGCGGTGCTTTTTTCTCTATATATACTTCGCCGGCAAAGGAAGGGGACGAAGCTACCCGATATGCCCTTGAACTCATCGCCGGCGTTTACGATGCAATTGAACGGTCGGGCGGTACGGCTGCCCTGACGACAACCGCATCCGAGTGCTATAAAAACCACGCTGAGGGAACTGTATCCGTATTTCTTGGGATGGAGAACGGTTCACCTATCCGGGAATCGCTTCCGCTCCTCAGGATGTTCTACCAGCTTGGCGTCCGGTATGTAACCCTTACACATAATGGTGACAACGCGATAGGGGACAGCTGCGCAGGGAACCGTCGCTGGGGCGGGTTGAGCCCGTTTGGGAAGGAGGTCGTCGCTGAAATGAACCGGCTCGGAATCATGATCGACCTTTCACATGCTTCAGACGAGACTTTCTGGGACGGCATCTCGCTATCCAGGGCACCGGTGATTGCAAGCCACTCCGGCTGCCGTTCAATATGTAACCATCGCAGAAACCTCACCGACGAAATGATCCGCTCGCTGGGGGAGAAGGGCGGATACATCGGTATTCCGCTCTATCCCGGCTTCCTGTCCGACTCATTCAACGAAGACTCCGTCGCTTCAGCCCTTGTCGATGAGGTTGACGAAATAGAAGACCTCTTTATAAAGGAACCGTGGAAGGAGGAACTACGAAAGGGATGGTACGACGGACAGGACCGGCTCTCGAAACTAAAACGACCCGGAGTCAAGGAAATTGTTGACCACATTGACCATGCAATCTCTCTCGCCGGAGCTGACCATGTCGGAATCGGTACTGACTTCGACGGAATTTCCGTCCTGCCGGAAGGTATAAAAAACGTTGGCGATGTACCTGCAATCTTCGATGAAATGAGAAGAAGGGGGTATTCAGAAGAGGTTATCGAGGGCGTTTCAGGCCGAAATTTACTTCAAGTATTAGACAAATGTTCAAACATTTGATTTATAGATAGTTAATAAACTATGTAACAAAATAGTTTAATGTTATAACACGTTTGTTATATAATCTAATACTCAGAAAATCAGAAAAATGTGGCGAAATTCTTATCTGTAACATTGTACCTTTTATAAATACCTGATCATAAATAGGTTACAGATACTCTGAAACATTTGGTATTTTTCGGAAATTAAAACAGTTTTTGTATTTTTGTTCCCAGAATACCAGCAGCGACCGTAAGTGGTCCTGCCACGGAAACTATGTTAAACTTTGAGAAGGTGACCAAATGGTTACCTTCTCTTTTTTATACGGGATAATCCTCCAGAATCATAAGGCGGAGGCAGTCCAGGGCAGTGGCAGCGAAGCGCTGAATATTGCGTTTACGATCGTTGTGATATTGTTTCGTTACAGTCCGGGTACCATTCGGGCCGGAAATGCCAATCCAAACGGTCCCAACCGGGTTGATCCCATCTCCTCCGGGGCCGGAAAGTCCGGTCGTAGCGACGGAATAGTCGCTGCCGGTCAGTTTCCTGACTCCTTCTGACATCGCCGCAGCCACTTCAGAGCTGACTACACCGTATTTGTTTATGGTTTCAGCATTCACCCCAAGTACATTCTCTTTTACGGAAACGGCATATGAGGTTACAGATCCAAGAAAATAGCCCGAAGAACCCGCTTCAGAGGTAATCAGGTGCGCAATTTCTCCTCCAGTACAGGATTCTGCGCAGCTCATTGTCTTACCATGTTGAAGAAGAAGCCGCCCGACAGTCCTGGAGAGATTATCGTCTTCATCCGAGTAAATCCTTGAACCAAGCCGGGCTTTAAGCTTATTAATTTCCTCATTCAGAACATCTTCGCTTCCTCCATATGAAGAGAGGCGAAGCCGTATTCCCGTCAGGGGATTCGGAAGATAGGCAAGGTGGACGCCGTCCGGAAGCGCGTTCTCCCATGGCTCAATCTCTTTTGAGAGGGCTGACTCTGCTGTCCCATAGACCATAATACTGCGATGGTGGATTTCAGAAAGAGGGAAGTGACTTCGAATGTCCTTCAGTACATCCGGCAGCATTCCCATTGTCTCATGAGGGACTCCAGGCATCGCATAGAGAGTTGCCGTGTGGCCAAAACGGGACGCAGGAAAGCGGAAAACCATAATCGGAGCTGTCCCGAAGCGATTTGGAATAACCTCGCAGCGATCCGGAACAAAGGCCTGGGCTTTGTTTATGTCCAGAAGATCCAGCCCCCGGCTCCTTAGAATTTCGCGTACAATCTCCATCTGCTCCATATTCTCTACATATCCCGCACTACCAGACAGTTCTGCAAGAGCAGGTTTTGTTATATCATCCTTAGTCGGTCCAAGTCCACCGGTAACTACAACGAGGTCGCTTTCCTTCAGTTCTCCTTCAAGGGTTTTTATGATATCATCCCTGTCGTCTGAGAGAGAGACCATACGACGGACCTTGATGCCGGTTGCTTCAAGGGCAGATGCTATTCCGGACGAATTAGTATCGACAATCTGTCCAATCAAAATTTCGTCCCCAATGGTACAAATAGAAGCTTTAATCATGATTTATTTCCGTTCACTGCGCTTTTTCAGCAGATACTTTGAAGCTTTGCCGGCGGCGCGGGGGGAGACTGACTCATAGATAAGCAGGGAGGCGCCGCCATCAAGTATTCTGCCTCCTTCAGCCGGGTCCGTGGAATCGCTTATTCCAAGTATAGGAAGCCGTCCCTCGGTCAGCCCGACAAGGCGGGCACTTTGATCAGCGCCATAGGCGGCAATGCCGTCAATTCCGGATATACGTGCGTTTGCAACGACTATATCCGCATCCTCATCCAGGATATCCTTCGGCAGTTTTATTACTATCGGTTTATAAGAATCATAGCAAAGACGGAGTGCAACAAGCTCATCTATAATTTCTTCTATACTGTCCGGATTCTTGCTGAACATCTCCACGAGGAAGAAGTCCACAAAATCATAGAACATCGAAAAAGAAGTTACATAATCCTTTTCAATAGAGTCTTCATCGAGATGAGCGGTATTGGAAAGGATAGCCGCTATACGCGTTCCTGGCTTATTCTTAACTATTTCCGCGATTGAAGCTTTCAGGGGTGCCTTTCCGGAGCGTGCAGAAAAAGGGCCGGTCAAAACAAAGCCAAAGCCATAATCAGCAATCTGGTTGTAATAAATCCCTCCTGGATCCGCCCCGGCAAGCCCAATGGGATTCTGAAACGGGATACCAAAGACTTCCGTTTCCTGCTTATGGTAAGAATGGAGATGGAAGAGCCGAATCAGAGCGGAACTCCAGGGAAGAAATTTTCTGAAACCCAATATTTTTTGCCGGATCTTTGACATATGGCGAAAGCAGATTTACACACAAAGATAGTCAAATAATCTCGTCAAAGGAATTATCATCATAGAAAACTACTACTTTGGCAATTCTTTTCGAGGGCTTCAGCTGCTCATCTGGAGAATCATGATTTTCGGGCTTTTTATACATCTTGCCTCGTCCGGTTATAAGCCAGTCGAGGTTAAGTTCGGGGTAGTGGAGTACAAGACTCTCCAGAAAATCAAAACCCGGGCGGTTTCTTCCGGAAATAATATGAGAAACTCCAGCACGGGTTACCTTCATCGTATCAGCAAGCTGAGTCTGGCTGATGCTTTCAGCATTGAGAAACTGTTGTAATCTTTTATTCATTTTCTGCAGCTCTATCAAGTGTTACAAATGTAACAAACATTATGGTAAAAAGCAATAATAAAAAAGGGGAGAATAGGGGAGTATAGGATAGTTTTAAAAAGGTAATTATGCTAAGATTTAATATAGATAAAATATGTTAAATAATTGAGTAATTGAAGATAAAATATATATTGTACTATGAAATTGGCACAATGGATCCGGGCAATTCGGGTCAACCGTAAAAATAATATAATTTATTAATTTAGGTTAATTATATTAAATAGCTGATTTATTGTTAGTTAATTATCAGTAAAAATATTTATAAGATTTTCTTATCGAATACAATTCATATAAATAAATCATGTTTCGCACTTGTTTAATTTTAATTAACATTTGTTAACAAAAATAATAATAAAAGAGCGCAGTCGGAATTCAGGCAGAAAATGTGTAACTTCGCGAGCACAATAAAAAGGACATGATACCTGAAATTCGAATAGAAGATTATAAATACCCACTTGCAGAGGACAGAATCGCTAAATATCCACTTCAAGAGAGAGATGCCTCAAAGCTTCTCCTCTACAGAAATGGAACAGTTTCGGAAAGCGTGTTCAGAAAACTCTCCGAATATCTCCCTGAGGAGTCAATAATGGTATTCAATGACACCAAGGTTGTACCTGCACGACTTCATTTTCAGAGATCTACGGGTGCACACATTGAAATATTCTGCCTTGAGCCGGTCGAACCGGCCGAATACAATACTGCTTTCCAGTCCACCGAGCGCTGTTCCTGGAAATGTGTAATCGGCAATGTAAAGCGCTGGAAGGACGATATTCTAAAGCTCTATAATCCGGAGGACAACCAGATCGTTTCGGCTGTAGGACTTGAAGCGCACCTGATTTCGAGGGACGAGAGAACGGGGACTGTAGAATTTGTATGGAAAGGCGGTTATTCTTTTTCAAGAGTTCTGGAAATCTGCGGTTCCATCCCCATTCCACCATATCTCAACAGGGAGTCGGAGCCAATCGACGAAAAGCGTTACCAGACCCTCTACGCCCGGATTCGCGGGTCTGTAGCCGCTCCTACGGCAGGTCTCCATTTTACTGAGCCGGTCTTGGATTCTATTCGTTCAAAAGGTATTGATATGGAAAGGGTTTGCCTCCATGTCGGTGCCGGAACATTTCTTCCTGTCAAGAGCGATGTAATCGCTGAGCATACCATGCACCGTGAGCCATTTTCGGTTTCTTTAGACCTTCTTAAGAAACTATCTGATAGGAAAGTAAAGACAATTGCCGTAGGTACTACTTCAATTCGAACACTGGAATCACTTTATTATGCTGGAGTTGACTGCATAGAAAAGGGCTTTCCAAGCGACATTGCCCAGTGGGCTCCATACGAGCGCGATTATCCATATTCAACTGAGGAGTCGCTGAAAGCTATTGTGGCTTATCTTGAACGTAACAATCTCTCCGAACTCCGCCTTGGAACAAGAATCATTATCGTTCCCGGTTTCCGCTTCCGGATTGCCGACATGTTGGTAACAAACTTCCACCAGCCGGAGAGCACACTTATTCTGCTGGTATCTGCTTTTGTAGGAGGGGACTGGAGGAAGATTTACGACTATGCCCTCTCTCATGGTTTCCGTTTCCTCAGTTATGGGGACAGTTCTCTTCTCGAGAGGGCTTGATATTTGCAGCAGAAAACGACGATTTAAGAACGTATTACAACTATGGAAGAGTATCAGATAGGAGATATAGCCCCTTATTCAGATGAAGAAGCGGCAGCTGCACTTGCAAAAATTGCTGATCATCCATATGTTCCCTGGATTTCGAAGTACATTTTCTCCAACCGGCCGGAAACCCACCTGAGAGATATCCTGAAAAGCATCCACACGGTAGACGAATTCCAGAGCGCAGTGATGAGCGTTGCCATAGAATGGGTTATCCAGTCGTCTGTCAGGAACTTCTCATACGACGGGCTTTCGCATATCGAGCAGCTTGGAGACAGGAAATTCCTTGCCATGTCCAATCACAGGGACATTATCCTCGATCCTGCATTCACCCAGATTATCCTTTTCCGGAACAAACTTCCTCTGACTGAGATCTGCGTCGGAGACAATCTTCTCCGCCAGAAACCCGTAGAGTACCTGATCCGTTCCAATCGGATGATAAAAGTAATCAGGGGAGTCTCCGCCCGTGAACTATACCTCTCGTCCCAGGTCCTGTCAAAATATATCCGCGACTCTGTGACTACAGGGCGGAGCTCAGTATGGATCGCCCAGAAACAGGGACGTACCAAAGATGGCAAGGACCTTACCGAACAAGGGCTTCTGAAAATGCTCGACATGAGCGGCGAGGGAGACTTTGTCCAGAATTTCATGGAACTGAACCTTATTCCGCTCAGCATCTCCTATGAATACGAGCCATGCGATATCTTAAAGGCGAGGGAACTCTTGATTTCAAGGACCCAGAAATACGTAAAAACGGAAAATGAAGACCTCCAGAGCATCCTTTTCGGCATTAAGGAATTCAAGGGCAATGTCCATCTGAATTTCTGCGAAATGCTTTCAGAGGAGGAAATCCGGCAGGCAGCCCAGGCAGATAAGAATGACCGATATCAGGCGATCCGCCATGCCGTCGACCGTCGCGTCATCGAAGGTTACCGGCTGTGGAAGACAAACTACATGGCGGCCGACATGATTGCCCATTCATACCGTTATTCCGATCATTATACTCCGGAAGACCTGGAGCAGTTCACCTCATACATTGAGAACCGGCTGAATGCGGTAGAACCGGAGCTCAACCGTTCTGAACTCCGGGATATCCTGCTTCATATATACGGTAACCCCGTAATAATGAAAGAAACCCTCTAATTCTTATTCTTAAGGTGGACGTCGAGCTGGGGGAAGGGGAAGGATATTCCTTCTTCCGGAAGGCGTTTATACAGGGTTTCCGTCAAATAGAAATAGACATTCCAATACTCCGTGGCAGAGGTCCAGGCGCGGATAACGAAATCGACGCTGCTGGTATTCAGGCGAAGTAGACGCACAAAGGGTTCAGGTGCACCGGCTTCCGGCCCCAGAACGGAAGGATTCTCCGCCAGGACACTCCGGATAACTGACTTGACTTTTTCAGCATCAGAGCCATAGGAAACGCTGATTTCAAGATCAACGCGACGCCTTTCCTGGGTCGAATAATTATTGATATTACCGTTGGAAAGAGCTCCGTTTGGAATGTATATTACCCGGTTATCAAGGGTCGTAAGCTTGGTGCTGACCATATTAACGGCGGAAACCGTCCCGGAGTAACCCTGGGCCTCGATGAAATCACCCGCCTTGAAGGGCTTGAAAACCAGAAGCATAAGGCCGCCAGCAAAATTCTGGACCGTCCCGCCGAGGGCCATGCCTATGGCCATGCCGCCGGCAGCAAGGAGGGCCGCAAGGGAGGTCGTATTGATTCCAAGGGTGCCGACCATGATAATGATCAGAATGACCCAGAGCATGATAGATATGATGCTGTTCACAAAGCTGGAAACAGTCCCATCCGTGCCTTTTCGGGCAAATCCGCGGGAGACGGCCCTCTTGACCAGCCGGATAATCCAGGCGCCTATAATATATATTAAAAGGGCAGCAAGGAGCTTGAGCCCGAACTGGATTGCCTCCCGTCCGAGTTCTGCAATCAGTTCTGAGGGTGTCGTTGTAGAAAGCTTCTCTATGAGCTGCTGGGTATCAGCCCGGAGTGAGTCGGCAGAGAATTGTTCTGCCGCCGCGCTCGAGGTCGCAGTTTGTAGCAGGTAATGTAACATACTATAAATTAATCAACAGGTAAATCAGGTAAGAAAGCCAGACAAGAATCATAAGGGTCCCGTCAAAGCGGTCAAGCTTGTCTTTCTTTCCTGTAAAAACGGACATCCATACGAGAACAGCACTGAGGATGACGACCCCAAGGTCCACAAGGGAGATATCCGCGAATGACAGGGGATTGATAAGGGCTGAGCCGCCAAGGATAAGCAGGACATTGAACACGTTGGAACCGAGGATGTTTCCAAGGGCAAGCTGCCCCTTTTTCTTTACGGCCGCAACAACGCATGTCGCCAGTTCAGGAATGGAGGTCCCGCCTGCAAGGATTGTGATTGCAACAAACTTTTCACTTATACCGAGCATCGCGGCAATGGAAGTCGCGGAATTGACAAAGAAGCGTCCTCCAATAATAAGCCCTGCAAGACCGGCAATTATAAACAATACCGCCTTGGCGGTTGACATCTGCTTTCCGTCCGAATCTACAGTATCCTTCGCATCAAATTTAAAACAGCTCCAGATGTAAATAACAAAACAGCAAAGCAGGATTGCTCCGTCAATGCGCGTCAAGCCGTTTTCCGGGCCATATCCGAGGGTATGTTTCATCCCAAGGACAGCCATGAGAAGGATTACCAGGAAGTTGATCGGTATGTCCCTGCGGCGATTCCCGCGAGTAATGGTCATCGGGAAAATAAGTGCGCTGACTCCGAGGATAAGTAGGGTGTTGAATATATTTGAGCCGATGATATTACCGACGGCGATATCGGCCTTGCCCTGGAGGGCGCCGATGAAACTGACAACCATTTCCGGGGCGGAAGTCCCCATCCCGACGATTGTAAGGCCGATAACAAATTCACTGACGCCAAGTTTCCTTGCCGCGGCGGAAGCTCCCTCTACCAGAAAGTCAGCCCCGTAAACTATCATTACCAGTCCGGCAATGAGTATTAATACTTGAGTTATCATACTATTCTTTCAAGGGCACAAACGTTTTCAACATGCTGAGTATGAGGGAACATATCGACCGGCTGGACAGCAGTTATCTTATATTTCTCCGAGAAAATGGCGAGGTCACGGGCCTGGGAAGCCGGATTGCAGCTCACATAGACCATCCGCTCCGGGGCGGCATCCAGAATAACCTTTGCGACGTCCGGATGAATCCCGGTCCGAGGAGGATCCAGAATAATGACATCCGGGCGGCCGTTTTCCTCGATAAAAGCGGGGGAGAGGACGTCCTTCATGTCGCCCGCATAAAAGACGCAATTATTTATCCCATTCGTCTCGGCATTGACCCTCGCATCGGCGATCGCCTCCGGAACATATTCAATACCAACAACTTTCCGGGCCCTGGCGGCGATGAACTGGGCAATCGTCCCGGTTCCGGTATAAAGGTCATAAACAATTTCATCACCCTTAAGGGCAGCGAAATCACGGGCGACGCTGTAAAGGCGCTCCGCCTGGAGGGAATTGGTCTGATAAAAGGATTTCGGACCAATCCTGAAACGCAGCCCTTCCATTTCTTCATAAATCACCTCCGAACCCTTATACAGGATACAGCTTTGGTCCGCTATAGAGTCGTTCAGCTTGGAATTAACCACATAGTATAGTGAGACAATCTCGGGAAAACGCTCGGAAACCGCATCCAGAAGGGCCTCACGCTTCTTTTTGTCATCATAGTTAAAGCAGAGGATAAGCATGACTTCGCCTCTTCGGGTCGTACGGACAAACATACTCCGGAAGAAGCCGAAATTACCCCGGATATTGTAGAATTCAAGCCCGTTTTTAATACAGAAGTCCTTGATAAAGAGGCGAATAGCATTACTTGGCTCGCTCTGGAGATGGCAATCCTTAATATCCAGAACCTTATCGAAGAATTTACCTACATGGAAACCCAGCCCGATACGGTCTTCCGGGGAGATTGTCTCCGGATCCTCATCCTTATACAGCCAGCGCCTGTCTGAAGCCGTGAACTCCAGCTTGTTACGATAATATTCGGTCTTTGGGGATGGTAATGTAGGAAGGATTTCCGGGACATCGAGATGTCCAATACGAACTAGCTGATCGTAAACCTGCTGTCTTTTTGCCTCAAGCTGCATCGAATATGGAAGCGGCTGCCACTTACAACCGCCGCATACGCCAAAATGAGGACAGAAGGGTTCCAGGCGGTGAGGAGAAGGACTTACCAGATTGAGGACAAATCCTTCCATATAATTTTTCTTCTTCTTGAAAACCTTCACATCGACGACGTCACCGGGAACGGCGAATTCGACGAAGAGAACCTGTCCGTCCACATGGGCAACAGCTTTTCCTTCGGCGGCTACCGATTCAATAGTAACATTTTCAAGTACAAAATCAGCTTTTTTCTTCGACATTACTTATATTTGCCCTTTTGTTACACAATTTATATTATGTTAAGTTAACCCTAGGAAATACTCCTCTTGTGCTCTAAAATGAATGTAAATAACATTTAACCCTGTCAAACCGAAGCTTAGCGAGATCTTTTGGATAAATAAGGAAATTCAGCATACCGGAATCGAAGAATCTAAGATTCCAAGAGTCGTTCTCGTCAATCTGAAGAAGCGAAATCATTCCGCCCATTTCTTCTCGGACTTCATCAAAATATGGTGCTCCGAGTAAACGGGTTTCTTCGTTTCCGCTCCCAAATACTATTTTTTCCGCTGAAGGGTACGCAGGGGTTCCGTCATCATAAAGAACGCTGTGGCTGTGGAGATTATCACATTCCTTAGTATAAAGAACGCGAAACAACGATGGACTCCACTCCCCCATTTGAGGAGATACTGCATGCTCTATATTCCCAAGAAAATAGTCCAGTGCCGCGAAAAAATAAAGCATTCCACTTTTTGGAAGAAGACCCTCCGTATCGTATCCTTCAAGGTCTTCACAACGTATCTGGCAAATAAAGGTAAGCGGATCATAATAAAGCTCACCATCCTCATTTACAGGCACTTCCGGATACTCCAAATCGTCCGGAAGATCCGGACAACCCCACCACTTGCTCTTTCCGAACAAGCTATCTTCTGAGTGGACTGTTTTAATTCTTATCATTTATGGTCCGAACTTATGCCGAAAACCGCCCACGGTGTGGACGGTTTTCGTAAATCTCTAAGACCTCGAATTATTTCGCGCTGTCTTTAAGGACGAACTCAATGGCAGTCGTATAGGTCGTGGAACCGCTGGAAATCGCACCGTTGATAGTAACGACGCACTTCGGATCCTTAATAACGATATTACCTGATGCGTTGGCGTTGATAATTGAGTTACCAAGCTCATAATCAAGCTCATAGTCAAACGAAGAGGTAAGAACGCCATTAGCGTCGGCCTTGAAGCCGCCGAGTTTCCACTCGCCCTTGAAGTCTTCAGCACTTTCGAAATCAATGAGGAAGGTTCCGGTCGCGGTATAGGAAATACTCTTTACATTGTAACCAACGATCTGCTCGGTAATATTGACGCCATTCTCCTTGGCATACTCGGCGATAGCGTCAACGTTGCAACCCCGGAAGGTCCTGCCGATACCGGCGGATGAGAAGGAACCGCCCTTGATGGTAATGCTGGTCTCCTCCACTACCCAGGTCCTGCAGAGGGCCTCGATACCTGTGCCATCCTGCTTCTCAGGAACAGTGACAGGTTCTGAAACAGGTTTCCCGTCGCTGCCGGTAACAGTAGCGGTAGTATTGGAACCGCTGGTAGTAACGGTAACAGTACCGAACTCGGTAATAGTGAAGACATTGCCGTTGTAGGTATAGGTCCTGACTTCGATAATTACCCTTTCGGTAGGATCGGATTTGACACCCTGGATACGCTCGATAATTGCGAGTCCGGATTCGGTAAACTCAATAGACCTGAGGCCGAGGGTATTGTCTTTGGCGAACTCGATTTTCTGGGCAACCTCGGCGTATTCCGGAGTCTCAAGAGGTTCGGCTACTTCTTTTTCCTCTGTAGTAGTAGGAGTACAGGAGAGGGTCATTGCAGCAGCGGCCATGGCGGCCAGCGCAAATTTGAATGCTTTTTTCATCTTATTATGAATTAATTATTTACTAGAAAAGTCTAATGTGGATACCGAGGTTTACAACCGGGAAGAAACGGAATTCCTCGCGGAAATAATCGAGGGCATCATCAATGTGAACCTGCTTATTAATTCCAGGAATTGTCGTATCTATAACATCCTTGTGCTCAATCATGGCACTGGTAAGGACAACATCGTCACGTTTTGGATTGGTGACGACAACCGTCTCTCCTTCAGTCATTATTACACCGAAATCAAGGGAGAAGGCGATTCCGCTCTTGATTGCGCTGCGGCCGAGACCGAGACCGAAATACGGACGGAGGACCTGGCGGTTCGCACGGATTTCAATCGGGACCATACCGTTGTCATCGGTATAAATCCTCTGGCCGTCAAGGTCGATGTAAACGCTGTTGTATTCCTCTGCGGTAAGGGCGCCCGAAAGATCGGCCTGTCCGGCTGCAATCAGAGGGTTCCCCAAATAAACGCCGGCGGTGAGGTGAAGCGGACCATTCTTGCTGAGATAAAGGTCCACAAGGCCACGGGCGCTGCTCTGGACGAGCCAGGCGGAAACAGGGACATTGGAAAGATCCCTCTTGGTACCGCCGATTTCATACGTGCCGAGATTGAGATTGGTATTGTAAACCACATACGGGGCAAGCGGACTGATCTTATCCGGCTGGATGGAATAACCACCGCGAACCTGGATAAAACGGCCGAAGGGGATGCAGACCTCAGCTCCGAGCCCGTCAAGTCCGGCCTTGACACCGAGACTCATGTGGTTCAGGAAGCGAAGATCTTTTTTGGTTTTCCTTTTGGATTTCGGAGTCGCCGTATAAAGCTCGGGTTCCGGCTGAACGACAATCGTCGAATCTCCAAAAGTTTCTGTCACATACTGCGCATAAGAAGTAGGAACGGCGAGAAGCGAACCCACAAAGGCGGCGAGGACAAAGAGATGTTTTTTCATGAAGCTATAGATTAAAATATTCCTTATTTAACGCACAAATATAAAAAAAAATCAATTCACTACCAAAGAAGATGCATAAAACGGTCTTTTCGTTCTACAATATGCTTAAAAATTAAGTCCAATCGAAAAAGAAATATTGTTTAAAAAGAGATTGTTACTGGCAATCCTGCCCTCGTTTATCGGCCTTCTGGAGTCCGGATCACGAAGCTCCGGATGGGTCACGGCGAGGCGGTAAGAAAGGATGAAATCAAGGTTAGTGACACTCGTAAGGCAGAGTCGGTACCCTACCCCAGCGCGGCCCATCATGGCATGATACCCCTCCTTATTGAATCCGGCACCGGCATCGAGATAAGTCAGGAATCCGTCCGCCTTCGAGCCCTTGAAACAACAAGTCGCCCTTAACGTTAAGGGCAGGACCCTCTCGCTGTCCGATATTCCTTCGTATCCGAGGTAAGCCGCGATGTTCACAATGCGGGAAATATCATATCCGAGGTGGACCATAAAATTGGCATTCACTCGGCGAGCCATCTCGAGTTCCGTCCCCTGATGTCTTCTGCCATTTTCATATAAATAATTGTAAACATGATAATTGGCATACGAAATACCACTTCCCCACTCGCAGCCGAAGGTAACCTTTTTCCCTTCTGTCGGAAAGGAAAAGGCGAATAACAGGAGCAATATGAAGGATAGTCTTCTCATCTTAGCCGGAACAGAATGTGGACCTCAGGGCTGAAGGAACGGATAAGACCGTTGCGGTAGAGCCGGAGGGTGTTTCTTCCCTGAATCGATTTGACATGTACCCCGAGATCGGCCGAGAAGGAGAGCGAGAGCGACACTCCCCTTTCCATTTCGAAAAAGAGCCCGGCCATACCTGACATGGCAAAGGTCGGTCCGTAAACCCCGTCAAAATCCCGGAGGTAGCCGCCAAGGGCCCCGGGACCGGCAAAAAGATGCATCTTTGTCCCGGTCGGAAGCTCCCAGTCGCGAAGGAAACTACCCCTCGCATAGCGGAGGGAATACCCCGGCATATCCGTTACTCCGGAAAACAGGCCGGAAAAATCAAGGATAAGGTCGGTTTTTGAGAACTGCCGGCTACTATCGTTTATGCTGAGGAAACAGACGCCGGAATTCTTAAAGGAGTAGAACGTGCCGAGATACTTGTCTCCCGCGAAAAGCACTCCGGGACACAATAAGAAAACGGATATTACCGCTATGACTCTCCTGCACCTCATTGCCACGAAGATAGCAATTAATTCCGAAGGTTGTTCCGGGAGCGGATGGAAAAAGGGGCAAATATGTTCAGTTTGACAAAAAAAAGATTATATTTGCGAAACGTTTGTGAACTAAAACCTGTTATTAACCATGTCTGTAACCATTCAGGAAGTCCGCACCCGGAAGGATCTCCGTGCATTCGTGAAATTCCCGCTCCGCCTTTACAAGGGCTGCCCCCACTATGTCCCCAACCTCTATTTCGACGAGATGACCGCCCTGGATCCCGAAAAGAATCCCATGGTCAAGTATTCGAAATTCGGCCGTTTCCTCGCCTATAAGGACGGAAAGCTTGTCGGAAGGGTAGCAGCAATCATCAATGAGATTGCGAATCGGGACTGGAACCACAAGGAAGTCCGTTTCGGCTGGTTCGATTTCATCGACGACAAGGAAGTTTCCCGCGCCCTGATTGAAAGGGTCGTCGCCTTCGGCAAGGAATATGGCATGACCTCCATTTCGGGTCCCCTCGGCTTCACCGATTTTGACAATGAGGGTATGGTCGTCGAAGGTTTCGACGACATCAGCTCCTTCATGCTGAAATACAACTACCCTTACTATAAGGAACATATGGAGGCCCTCGGCTTCGACAAGGTGGTTGACTGGATCGAATACCGCATCTACGTCCCCGAGGCAGTTCCGGACAAGGTACAACGTATAGCGGAGATTGTAGCGGACCGGTATCAGCTCCATGTCCGCAAGATTTCAAAACGCGAGATCAACAAGGAGAATTACGGTCAGAAAATCTTCGACCTGATTAACCGGACCTACTGCGAACTGTTTGACTTTACGGTACTTCCGCCGGAAGTCATAGACAGTTATGTAAAGACATATCTCGGTTTCATCGACCTCAATTATGTAGTCGTCATCGAGAATGAGGAGGGCAATCTCGTCGCCCTCGCCATTACAATGCCTTCCCTCGCCCACGCGGTCCAGAAAGGCGGCGGCTATCTCTTCCCCTTCGGCTGGTATCACATTGTCAAATCCATGTATCTCAAGCATGAGGAGGCACTTGAACTGATGCTGATAGCCGTGGATCCGGAATACCGTAACAAAGGCGTCAATGCGATGCTGTTCAATGAACTGATTCCGAAGATTATAAAGGGCGGTTTCAAATACGGGGAGTCCAACGCCGAACTGGAGACTAACAACAAGGTCCAGAACCAGTGGGACCTTTACGAAAAGGATTTCAAACGCCGTCGCCGTGTCTTCGGCAAATCCATTGAATAATGACTCCATCCCTTCTCCCGCCGCTTCCCGAGCGGATGCGTCCGCATTCGCTGTCCCAGTATGTGGGCCAGAAGCATCTTGTCGGAGAGGGCTGCATTCTAAGGAAAATGATAGAGGGCGGGAACCTGTCCTCTTTCATTCTCTGGGGGCCTCCCGGAGTCGGTAAGACTACCCTGGCCCACATCATCGCCGAGACCATGGACCGGGAATTCTTCACGCTCTCCGCAGTTACTGCGGGCGTGAAAGACGTTCGCGAGATAATCGACAGGGCCAAAAAGGATTCCCTCTTCCGCCCTCACGCCGCCCCGGTTCTTTTCATCGATGAAATCCACCGTTTCAACAAGGCCCAGCAGGATGCGCTCCTCGGGGCCGTGGAGGCGGGAACGATCGTGCTGATCGGCGCGACTACCGAGAATCCCTCTTTCGAAGTAATCACTCCCCTTCTGTCGCGCTGCCAGGTCTTTGTCCTGAAATCACTGGAACCATCTGATTTAAAGGCACTTCTTGACAGGGCGCTCGCCGAGGATCCGGTGCTTAAAGAGAGGAAGGTGGAAGTAAGGGAGACAGCCGCCCTTTTCCGCTACAGCGGAGGAGACGCCCGGAAACTACTCAATATCCTGGAACTCGTAGTGGATTCATTTGCCCCTGAGGCAGATGTAGTCGTCGACAACGAGACGGTTACCAGTTCCATCCAGCAAAACATGGCAATCTATGACAAGGACGGGGAAATGCACTACGACATAATCTCCGCCTTTATCAAGAGCGTCCGCGGCTCCGATCCCAATGCCGCGGTTTACTACCTTGCCCGTATGCTGGATGGAGGAGAGGATCCTCTATTCATTGCGCGGCGGCTGTGTATTCTCTCCGCCGAAGACATCGGGCTGGCAAATCCCAACGCCATGCTTCTTGCCGACGCCTGCTTCTCAATTGTCAGCAGGATCGGAATGCCGGAAGCCAGGATTCCCCTTTCGGAGTGCACGATTTACCTTGCCTCGAGCCCGAAGAGCAACGCCGCATACATGGCAATCGCAAAGGCGCTTGAGGCGGCGAAAGAGACCCCGGACGCCCCCGTCCCGCTCTACCTTCGGAATGCCCCTACAAAGCTCATGGAAGAGCTTGGCTATGCGGACGGATATAAGTACGCCCACGACTTCCCCGGCCACTTTGCAGACCTGGAATTCCTGCCGGAAAAGCTTTCCGGGACCGTGTTTTACGAGCCGCAGAAAAACCGGCACGAAGACACTCTCCGCGCCTATCTCGAGCACTGCTGGCCAAAGTATTATCAGAAAGGATAGCCGATTCCGAAGTGAATCGAGCGATTGTCCCTGCCGAGCCATTGTTTCGGCTGGATCCATCGTGAGCCGACCGCCTCGGCGGGGTCATGGACCTTCATACCCATATCAACCCGAATCAGAATCATCTTGAGGTCGAGCCGAAGGCCGAAGCCCCAGTCCAGGGCTACGCTTTCCGGCAAGGTTGCAAAGGTAAACCGCTGCCCGTCAGGAGATTTCGGATTGATATCCCAGACGTTTCCGGCCTCTGCGAAAACTGCGCCCTTCAAGATACTGATTATGCCGAAACGATATTCCAGGTCGGCTTCAAGTTTCATGGCACCGGTCTGGTTCGGGATAAGGAAGTATGAGCTGAGTTCGGCATTGCCGGGGCCAAGGGTTCTCGCCTGCCAGCCGCGCATGCTGCTCGCCCCACCGACATAAAAAAGTTTCTCGTACGGCATTGCGACCGAGTTTCCGTAGGCATAGCCGATCCCGGCGAAAAGCCGCGTTGCAAGCGCCTGGTTGTCGTTGTATCCGAAAACGAAGGTCCTTCCAACCTGGAGTTCCACCCTCATATACTGGGAATACGGAACGCCCCAGATGAGGCGCTGTCCGGAGGAATTCCTTGCCATCAGGGGGTTGAAGAGCCCAAGGAGATTCCCCGAAAGGTCGAGCCCCGCGCGGTAATAATGGTACGAAGACTGGGGACTTGCCGAAGCATCAGTCGTGTACTGCAAGGTACCGCCTACACCGAGGTCAAAGTGGTCCTGATAGATATTGAGCATATATGGATTCTGGGCGACAACAGAGTTATAGAAGGTCTCTGAAATGTCAAAAACCCGGACCACATTGGCCTGGAAAGGATAAAGCTGATAGAAGACCCTGCGGTTCCCCAGTGAGCCGCTGTAACCGAAGGCGGCGGAGATACTGGACATGCGGTACTCCGGCCGGTTCTGGTAATTGAAGGCGGCGGAAATGTCGGTTCGAGGCAGTATGGGGCCCTGTATCATGGCATTATCCAGACCGAGGAGTTTCGGAAAACTAATGCCGACGGTTGCACCGAATTCCGTGGATTTAACGTCCTCATCGGGATTGAACTGGAAAATGCCCTTCAGTCCGATATTCAGACGCTCCCCGCCATGGAAAATATTCTTATGGTAATAAGTGAGCTGCGGGGAAAGCCCGTAGAGTCCGCTGGAATTGGTCGAACCCTCGAAGTTGAGCTTAACACCCTGGATGCTGGAGTGGCGGAGGGAGATGTCGCAGTCGAGGCGGTTGGTGTCCACGGGACTCAGGGCCATATTGACGCTGCTGAAGACATTCAGGGACGAAAAACGGGCGTAGGTATCATTGACGGCATCCTCGCTGTACTGCTGTCCCGGCCTAAGGAGATTGAGATCCGCAAGGGCGGACGGATTAATCCGGATATTGTCCTCGTGGGAAATCGAAACGTTACGGAAGCGATACTTCCTGAGAGGAACGGCGTCCTCCGCCCTCCCGGAACGGGGGTACTCCCTGACAGACATCCTGAGGGCAGCCGTTCCCGGTAAGGTAAGCGTATCTGCCTCAAAGAAATAGTTCGCGCTGGTCAGGGTATAATAACCCTTGTTTCTCATCGCTGCAGACGAACGGTTCGCCTCCGCCTCCAAAGCGCTGGCACTGAGCCAGTCCCCCTTTTTCAGGGTGATGTTCCCCGCATCTTCCATGAAGTCCTCGCTGAACTCCCCTCCCTCGGGTAAGTCGAGCTTCACTTCGCTGATTGGGTAGCGCCTCCCGGGATGGACTGAATACAGGACCCTGACGTCGCGTTTTCTTACCTGGACATTGCTCTCCACCGAAGACCCGTAGTAGCCGAGGTATTCAAGGTGGTTCATCATGCTGGATATGGTCCCGTCCACGGAGGCGGGATCATAGACAACCGGCGGCTGCCCCAGGCGGCGGAGAATACGGTTCAGGAGGGAATTGCTCGAGGGGTTTGCAAGATTGTAGATTGCAACCATGGGATTCCATCCGAACATCTCCATGGAACTCGCCTTCTGGCGCAGGTAGGGCTCGAATTCGTTGGTGGAAATAGTCTCGTTGTCAATCCGGATTTCATTCTCCGCGAGGCGGTATTCGCCCGGAAGAAGGGTCCTCGAAGTGCTGCAGGAGGCCGCAAGGACTCCGGCAAGGACGAAGAGTATGACCCGATTCCAGTTCATTCATGCAAAATTAACATTTTTTGACGGACTCCAATAAAGAATCCCGGCCAAATTGTTAAATTTGCACTGATATGACTAACGCGGAAATAAAAAAGGTGCGTTCACTCGCGGAGAAAAAATTCCGGGATGAACTCGGCCTCTTCCTTGTCGAAGGCGAAAAAATGGTCGCCGAGGCCCTTTCGTCTGGTTTTCAGATTGAAAGTATCTACAGGGTTGAGGATATTGGGGAAAAGACCATGGAGAGGATTTCCTCCCTTTCTACCCCTTCACCCATACTGGCCGTCGTCCGGAAACCGGAGGACATCGTTTCCGACTCCATCCCTGAAAAGGGACTTTACCTTGCGCTGGACTCTATCCGGGACCCAGGGAACCTCGGAACCATTCTAAGGATTTCCGACTGGTTCGGCCTTGACGGAGTCTATGCTTCCAGGGACACTGTTGACCTTTTCAACCCAAAGGTCGTCCAGGCCACCATGGGGGCTATTTTCCGCGTAAAATTCCACTATACTGATTTACCCGCCTTCTGCTCCGGAGTACTCGCTTCGGGAGGCAGGGTTTTCGGGACCTTCCTTGACGGGGAAAACATGTATTCAAAGCAGCTGGACAGCGGAAAACAACACCCTTCCGTCATTATTACCGGCAACGAATCGAACGGAATATCCCCCGCTGTTTCCGCCCATGTTTCCGACCGCCTCTTCATTCCCCCGTATCCGGAGGGAGAAGCCGGGAGCGAATCCCTTAACGCCGCAGTGGCGACAGCCATAACCGTCGCCGAATTCAGGCGCCTTAACCTGTAAACACAATGTACCATGGATAGAAGAAAATTTGTAAAATCCTCGATTGCAGCCCTTGCAGCGGCAGAACTCGGGTCGATTGACCTGCTTGCAAAGAACCCTAAGAAAAAGGAAATTCGGCTTTCCGGAAGCGACTGGAGCTGCGAGCACATCACCCCCGGTCCCTCAGACCTCAAGATGCGTTTCCTCGGAACCGGTGCCGCCGGCTGGAAAAGCCCGACATCCGGCCACAGGCGCAATTCCAGCGTCCTTCTGGACGATAAAATCCTCATTGATTTTACATTGAGCGCCCAGGACATGCTGCCGGAAGGTATCCGCCCGAAGATTATCTTTTATACCCACTCCCACAGGGACCATTTCCAGCCGATTGAAGCGCTGAAGGCAGGGGTCCGGAAAGTGTATCTTAACGAAACCATACTCCCCCTTGCAGAATCCACTTTCGCTCAGGCCTCCTGGGAAAGCGGAATCCCGGTTCCTGAATTTGTTCCCATGAAATACGGCCAGAAGGTTACCGAAGAGGGAATCCGCTTCACTGCCCTTCCGGCAAACCACGCGACGGGAGACCTTAATGAAAACGCCCAGATCTATCTGATTGAGAAGGACTTCAACGACGAAGGCATAGCCCGTATCCGGGTGGTGTATGCAACCGATACCGGCGGAATCATGGGAAGGGCTTCGCGTATGGCATGCATGGACCGTCACGTCGCTGGAATCGGAATCACGGGACTTGTCATGGAATCTACCATGGGAATGGACCACGACGAGGATTTCCGTATCTTCAACCACTCCAGCGCCAAGCTTGTACAGCGTACAGCCGACGTACTTCTGGATACCGGCCGTCTGATTCTCCCCGAAGGACAACCGGTTTATCTGACCCATATGGCAAAGAGCTTGAACCCGTCCCAGGAGGAAATGGACAGGACTCTCCCCTGGCCTCTGAGGGCCGCCTATGACGGTTTGGAAGTAGTTTTCCGATAGGGCTGTCGGGAAGAAATCTCAAGGATGCAATAATCCCTTCCGGGGACCGTCACGGTGAAAGTCGACGGTCCCTTGTTGCATCCCGGAATATGGGGAACAAAAATCAGAGTCCTGATTTCCTCAGGGCTGAAATTTGCAACAATAAGATACGTATCCCTGTCATCGTACCGGAGCCAGGCAAATACCCTGTTCCGACTGAATTCAGGTCCCTGGCAATACCCGAGATCATGGGTACTGCCTTCCCGGAAAGCGGGTGTGGAAACGGCCAGGGAAAGGATTTCCCTGTATCTCGAAAGAACGGAAAGCTCACCTTCTGTCAGCCCCTCAGGTAAGCCATGGACGGAATTCCAGAGCCGCCCAATTGAAGCGACCTTCCACCAGTCGAAAATCGTCGTACGCCCGTTTAGCCCGCTGAATGGCTCATCATCCATCCCCCGCTCTCCAATCTCCTCTCCGTAATAAACCATGAAAGGGGCGTCGTTAAGGAGCAGGGAAACGGCAAGGGCGGCATAGCCGTTTTCGGCCTTACCCGCAAAGAAATCCGAGGCGAGACGCTGCTCATCATGGTTCTCAAGGAAATTCAGCATCCTCGGCTGGAGATTCCCAAGGAACTGCCAGTTCCAGCTTATCTCTTCGGCAGAGGCGCCGCTGCATAAAACCGCCCTCAGAGTGTCATAGAGTCCAGATTTATCATAAAGTAGGTCAAAGCCGACATCCTCTATGAACTCGCGGTATCTCTCTTTCTGATAGACCTCTGCCACAAAGAGCAAATCCGGAAATTCCTGCTTTATTCGGGAAATCATCCAGCGGAAGAACGCAGAAGGGACCATCTCTACCATATCGCAGCGGAAACCGTCTATTCCCTTAGCCGCCCAGTAGCGGACAATTGCGTACATCTTGTCCCACGTGCTCGTGTGGAAGTCACAGTAGTTCAGGCGAATAGTCTCATACCAATCGGTAAGGGCCGGGGCCGGGGAAAAGCAGTTCCCGGAGGCCTTGGCGGGGAACTCCGAGTAGGATCCGTCCGGATCGTCCGGAAGGCGCAGCCGCTCTCCCGGATAATAAAAGAAATCATTCTCCGGAGCCCAGTGGACGGAGGGGTCGTCATCCGCTCCAAGCGGGCGGATACCCTCAGGGGAACAGCTCCCGTGATAAGCCCTGGAAACGTGGTTGGGAACAAAGTCCAAAAGGACCTTGAGCCCGGCCTTATGAGTCCTTTCCACCAGCTGAAGAAATTCTTCAAGTCGATTATCTGTATTTACAGCAAGATAAGGATTTACATCATAGTAATCCGTTATTGCATATGGCGATCCGGCCTCCCCTTTTACTATCCTTGGATCTTCGCTCCCGACAGTTGCATGACGGAGCACTCCGGTGTACCAGACGGAGGATACGCCGAGCCCCTTCAGATACGAAAGGGTCTTCCCGTCGATATCGACAAATCTGCCGCACCTTCCGGAGTCAGGCCCCCAGTAGCGCGGCAGAATCTGGTAGATAATCTCTTTCACTGAACGTCCTTACCAGCAGAGAATCTTCCGGAAGTCGTACTGCTCGGGATCGGAGACATACTTCTTCGCGGACTCATAGTCGGCCGGAGTGATGTAGTGGCAGATATGGCTGTAATAGTTCTGGGCGGTGCCACCGTCGATATTGACGCGGCGCGGCGGAATCTTTCCGTCAGCACCCTGGAGGTCCTTCAGATAGAGCGGATGGGCCTCACCTGCCGTATCCACATATACCATACAGCCGGTCTCACCCTTGGCAAAGAGCTCGTAGGCGCCCATTGCAAGCTCTGTGCAATAGGTCAGGTCATAGGCAATCGGATCCTGGCAGCGGACGTCATAGCCGATCTCGACCGGACGGGTCTTTACCTTCATGCCGAGTTTCTTGAATTCCTTGTCGAGGATATCGTTGAAGAGGACTGCCTTGGAAATCTTTCCGAGCTCCGGATGGCCATGCTCGTCATAGGTAAGGGTCACGCCTGCATTCTTGATTTCCTCGGGATCGAGGTCATGGAAGACGCCTTCGGCGACGACGATTGTTCCATAGGGAATGCCGAGAATCTTACGCTTGATAATGGTGGAAAGGGCCAGCTTGACAATCGCATCGAGGGAAATCTTCGTTTTGTTGAACATCTCCGGGATAATTGTCATCGGGCAGTGAGTGCCTTCTCCGATTCCCAGGGCAAGGTGGCCGGCGGAACGGCCCATGGCGCTGATGATCAACCAGTTCCCGCTGGTCCTGGCATCTTCATAGACGGTCCTTGCAAGGTGGGCGCCCTCGTTCTTAGCGCTGTTGAATCCGAAGGTCGGAGCGTTCATCGGCAGAGGCAGGTCGTTGTCAATGGTCTTGGGGACATGGATATTCGCAATCGGGTACTTCTTCGCCTCGAGGAACTTGGCGATCCGGTTCGCGGTGGATGCGGTATCGTCGCCACCAACGGTAACGAGAAGTTTGATGTTGTTATCCTGGAAAAGGGAGAGGTTGAAATTTTCATCGAAATCCCTGTCGGTCGGTTTGAAGCGGCTCATCTGGAGATATGAACCACCCCGGTTGAAATAAGCGTCCGCCTTGAAAAAGTCGATGTCCTCGATACGGGGCTCCCTGGAGAAAAGCCCGGAGTAACCGCCGTGGAGGCCGATGACGCGATAACCGTTGGAAAGGAACGTCTTGGCGACGCTCATGACGACGGTGTTCATGCCCGGAGCAGGGCCGCCGCCGCAAAGGATAATGATGGAATCTTTCATGGTGTTATAATGATTTTTTTCAGTTCATGCTGATAAAACGACGCAAAATTAACAAACTTTCGGCAAAAATCACTATTTTTGTTCTTTAAGTTAGAGTGGACAGTTCATGGACTTTACAGAAGCGAAAAAGAGAATAGAGGAACTCAGGGACATTCTCCGGGAAAACAGCCGGAGATACTATGTCGACAACGCCCCTACGATGAGCGACATGGAATATGATTTCCTGATGCATGAACTGGAAGAACTGGAGGAAAAATACCCGGAGCTTCTGACTCCGGACTCCCCCACCCAAAGGGTCGGAAGCGACCTCGACGCCCCGATGGGCGAAAACGCAGAGCCGGAGGCGCGCCGAGAGTTCCGGAAGTTCCCCCACCGCTATCCGATGCTCTCCCTTGGAAACACTTATAATATCAGCGAGATAGAGGCGTTCGCCGAGAGGGCTTCCAAAATACTTGAATCCGGCTTCTCATATTGCTGCGAACTGAAATTCGACGGAACCGCCATCTGCCTGACCTACAGGAACGGAGAGCTTTACCGCGCCCTGACCCGTGGAGACGGGGTATATGGGGACGACGTTACCGAAAACGTCCTCCATATTCCTTCGATTCCCCGGAAACTATCGGGCTCCGGCTATCCCGCCGAATTCGAAATCAGGGGGGAAATCCTGATGCCCTACGCTTCCTTCGACCGGCTGAACCGGGAACGGGAAGATGAGGAAGAGCCACCCTTCGCCAATCCCCGGAATGCCGCCTCCGGCTCGCTCAAACTCCTTGACCCCGAAGAGACCGGCCGCCGCGGACTTGTATGTACCCTTTACCATATCCCCTCGGACAGCGTTTCCTTTGAAACCCACGACGACGCCCTCAAGGCCGCCGCTTCATGGGGCCTTCCGGTCTCCGACAAACGGAAACTCTGCCGCTCCATCGGAGAAATTGAGGATTATATAAGCTACTGGGACACAGAGCGAAAGCGCCTCCCATTCCCGACTGACGGGATTGTAATAAAGATTAACGAAATGGCCAGCCAGAGGGTTCTCGGGTACACCGCGAAATCCCCACGCTGGGCCGTTGCGTATAAGTTCAAGGCAGAGCAGGCCCTGACCCGGGTTGTCAGCATCGACTATCAGGTCGGACGCACCGGCGCAGTAACCCCGGTTGCGAATCTGGAGCCGGTTCTCCTTGCCGGAACAACCGTAAAACGGGCCACCCTTAACAACGCCGACTTCATCCGCGACCTCGACATCCGGATCGGAGACTGGGTCTATGTTGAAAAAGGCGGGGAAATAATCCCTAAAATTACCGGAATCGAGGAATCCAGGCGCGAGCCGGGCACCATTCTACCGGAATTCCCGACCCACTGTCCCGACTGCGGAATGGCCCTTGTCAGGCCCGAGGGAGAGGCAAAATGGTTCTGCACCAATACCGATGGCTGTCCGACCCAGATAAAGGGCCGCCTCGTCCATTTCCTTGGCCGGAAAGCCATGAATATAATTGCCGGAGACGCAACCGTCGAGCAGATGTATGGACTCGACCTGGTTCGGACTCCGGCTGATTTTTATGACCTCCACCTTTCCCAGCTCCTGCAGCTGGAGGGCTGGAAAGAAAAGTCCGCCAGGCGTTTCCTGGACAGCGTCTCGGCTTCGAAGGGAGTCTCCTTCGACCATGTACTCTTCGCCCTTGGAATCCGATATGTCGGAGAGGAGACGGCACGTGCCCTTTCAGAGCATTTCGGAAGCATAGATGCCATTGCAGCCGCTTCGAAGGAAGAACTCCTCGGTGTACCGGATGTCGGCGAAGTCATCGCAGAGAGCGTATATGAATGGTTCCGTGAGCCGAGACACGCGGTGGAAATCCAGCGCCTGAAGGCCTCCGGACTGCAGATGTCACTCTCCTCCCAGGGGGCTAAGGCATCGGACGTCCTGGAAGGAAAAACCATTGTCGTAAGCGGCACTTTCTCTATCCAGAGGGAGGACATGAAGGCCCTCATTTCAGCAAATGGCGGCAAAAACAGCGGCTCGATCAGCGGCAAGACCTCATTCCTCCTCGCCGGAGAAAATCCGGGACCGGAAAAAATAAAGAAGGCGGAAGCGCTCGGCGTCCCCATAATCTCCGAAGCGGAGTTCCGCGCAATGATTCCAGGGGACTCCCCACTACCCGAAACCACCCCGTCTGAAGGGGATCAACTGTCCCTTTTCTAGATTGACAGCCCCATGAGCATTTCAAAGTTCACCAAGAGCGATTACGATAAGATCAGGTCGAGTTACGCCGTCCTGAAGGAGGCCTCAGCCCGCCGGTGCCGGACAGCTGAGGAACTGGTGCTTGTCCAGAAGGCCTTCGATTTTGCAAACGAAGCCCATAAAAACGTTCGCAGACGCTCTGGAGAGCCGTATATACTCCATCCCCTCGAGGTTGCAAAGATTGTCATAACCGACATCGGGCTCGGCTGCAAGTCCATCTGCGCCGCCCTTCTCCACGACGTAGTTGAAGACACCGACTATACGGTGGAGGATATCCGGAACCTCTTCGGAGAGAAAATCGCCTCCCTGGTGGACGGGCTTACCAAAATCAAAACGGTCCTTGACAACAATGACCGAAAGAGTTCCGAGATGCTCCAGCAGCAGAGCATGCAGGCGGAGAACTTCAAGAGAATTCTTCTGACGCTCAACGACGACGTCCGGGTCGTCCTCATAAAGCTCGCCGACCGGCTCCATAACTGCCGGACCATAGAATTCATGCCTGAGCATAAGCGGGACAAGATTCTGAGCGAGACTATGTTCATCTTCATTCCCCTCGCCGGCCGGCTTGGACTTTATGGAATCAAGACCGAGATGGAGAACATCTGGCTCCGCTTCAAGGAACCAGAGGCGTACAGGAGCGTCAGCGGGATGATTGCGGAGACGGTCAGCGGGAAGGAAGAAGAGATCGATGACTTCGTCCGCCCCCTGGAGAAGGCGCTAAGGGATGCGGGCTTCGATTTCGAGATTAAAAAAAGGATAAAGACCCCCTACTCCGTGTGGCGGAAGATGCAGACGAAGAACATTACCTTCGATCAGGTCTATGACCTCTTTGCCATCCGGATTGTATTCAATACCGACCCTGCCTCAAAGGAAACCGAGCGCGACCAGTGCTACCATGTATTTTCCATCGTGACAGGGATTTACCGTTACAAACCGGACCGCCTCCGGGACTGGGTGAAACACCCGAAGGCAAACGGCTATGAGGCCCTCCACTGCACCCTGCTCTCCCAGACCGGGCGGTGGTTCGAGGTCCAGATCCGGACCCGCCGAATGGACGATATCGCCGAAAGGGGCATCGCGGCCCACTGGGTCTATAAACAGAACGGCTACATAACCGAGAATGAGAGCGAGATGGACAAGTGGCTCCTGAGAATCAAGGACATCCTCTCCAATCCGGACGTCAATGCCCTCGAGCTTCTCGACATCATCCACAATGACCTCACGGCTTCCAGCATCCTGGTATTTACCCCTACCGGGGACCAGAAGAAGATAGAAAAGGGAGACACGGCCCTTGATTTCGCTTATCAGATCCACACGGACATCGGCAACAAGGCCATCGCCGCGAAGGTCAATATGCGCCTCGTTCCGCTCAGTACCGTCCTGAATGCCGGAGACCAAGTGGAAATCATCACGGCGGAAAACGAGCACCCGAAGGCCGAATGGCTCCAGTTCCTCAAGACCAGGAAGGCCAGAGGCGCCGTCGCCGACTATTTCAAGAGCATCAGCAAGACCCTGCCCCAGACCCACAGCCGCAACATAGACCTCGTCCTAAAAGCAGACGGAGGAAGCAGGTTTACAATTGCAAGCTGCTGCAACCCTATTCCCGGCGATCCCGTCATCGGTTTCCGCTCCCCCGACGGCTCGATTACCGTCCACAAGAAGAGCTGCTCGGTAGCAGAGAGTTTCGCCTCGAAGTTCGGCGGGCTGATGGTAGTCCCCCAGTGGGAGTCCAGCGCCGAAGACAGCGCCTTCCCGGTCCGGCTTTCCATGAGAGGAATCGACCGCGTAGGCCTTCTGAACGAGATTTCCCGCTATGTTTCCATCGTTATGGGAGTCAATATCCGGGGCATGAACATCTCTACTGAAGGAGGGATTTTCGAAGGTTATATCGACCTTAACGTTTCCTCCCTTGAGATTCTCGACAAGATGATTGAAAAGCTCTCAGCAATAGAGGGAATCAAGAGCATCATTAGAACTGACATATGAATCGATTCATAAAGAAATATTTCCCCCTGTTCCCGGTGGCGGCTGTCCTCGGGGCCATGATCTTCTCCCATGGCTGCGCGAACACCACGCAGGCGCCTACAGGAGGCCCTAAAGACACGATACCGCCGGTGATGAACGTAGCGAAGATTCACCCCGGTCAGGGTGCCGTCGGCGTCCCGGTCAGGAAATGCGCGGTTTCCTTCCCCTTCAACGAGTATGTGACTGTAAAGGAGCGGAAGAACCTCTACCTCTCTCCTCCCCAGGAAAAAGCCCCCAGGTTCAAGATGAAGGGAAAGACCCTCGTGGTCTATTTCGAAGATGACCTGGACAGCAACCGGACCTATACCCTGGATATAACCGGGGCCGTGGCGGACAATAATGAAGGAAACTTCTTCCCCGGTTACACGCTGGTTTTCTCGACGGGAGAAAGAATTGATTCCATGGGTGTTACGGGCATCGTACAAAGCAGCACCACCCTACTTCCGGTGAAGGGGGCAACCGTCCTCCTGTATAAGGACCATTCCGACTCCGCCCTCTTCCTCCGCCGTCCCGACGCCGCCGCAAAGACCGACGACTGGGGCTATTTCTCAATCCGGAACATCCAGGACACCCTCTACAGGGTTTATGCAATCAGGGACGAGAACGGAAACAACAAATACGATCCGGAATCAGAGACTGTCGCCTTCCTCGATACCCTTTTCAGGCCGACCCGGGTTGTGGTGGATACGGTTTACGAGTTCCTCAAATTCGACGTGAAAGACACCGCCGCCTGCCTGGCGAGGAAAACCGACCTGGAACTCAATCTTTTCCGGGAAAAACCGTCCAAACAGTACATCGTAAACAAGGTCAGGGTCGGAGACCGGACCGGATATATCACTTTCATGGCCCCTAACGCGACAATCCACAGGATGAGGATGAAGGGGTTCAAGAAGGAACAGCTCATTACCCAGTTCAATGTCGAAAAGGACAGCTTGGAAATCTGGGTCAACGACCCGCGTCCGATGCCGGATACGCTCTTTTTCCAGCTGATGTACGAGAAAACTGATTCCTTCGGCTTCTTCCAGCCGACGAACGAAACTGTCGTTCTCGCACGTGACAAAAAGAGCAAGCAGGCCGCCTCCAAGAGCTCCAGAAGGGACCTTCGACACGAAGATACAATAGCCGTTTATACGGCCAAGGCCGAACCAGAGATGGTGGAGCAGTACGGCATCCCCATTGAATTCAAGTATCCCCTCGTCGAGGATCGCTTCGATTCGCTCGTATTCAGGAGCGTCAACCCGCGCCAGCAGGAGAGCCCCTTCGCCTATACAGTGACCAAAGACAGCTCCAACCTCCGCCGGTACATTGTAAAACCTAAAGAGCCCTTCCAGCAGGGATATGAGTATTTCCTGAAGGTTCCCCACCGTAAATTCAAGGATATCAACGGCTTCTATAACGACAGTACCGAGGTGAAGATAACGCTCCCGAATGACGAGAAGCTAAGCACCCTCCACCTGACTCTTTCCGGAGTCCATTCCGAATACATAGTGGACCTCCTGAATGAAAAGCGGAACAAGGTTATCCGGAGTTTCAACACACGCTCCGACGGCACCCTCACCTTCCCGTATCTGAAGGCGGGAAAATATTGCATCCGGATTACCGAGGATCTGAACCACAACGGAATAGTTGACACAGGTGCGCTCCTTGAGCACCGTCAGCCGGAAAAGGTCCGTTTCTATAAGCTCAATGACAACTTCCTGCTGGATATCCCGGAGAAGACCGAAGTCGAGCAGGAAATCGATATAGAGGAGATGTTCCTATGAAAAATATTCTACTGAGCATCTTTGCGGGAATCTTTTCCCTCTCCGTGGCCGCCCAGGAGCCCACTCTCGTGGATACCGTTTTTTTCCGGCTTCCCTCGGAAATTACCAACGAGTATCTGGATTCCATTAAACTCTCCAGCGACAAGAATATCAACAACTATTCTCTTATCGGTGTCTATGGAGGAGGGGTGTTTACAAAGTGCTGGTTCAATCCTACAAGGGATACACAGGCCTTTTTCAACGCCCCCGTTTACGGATTCAGCTATACCCTCCATGGAAAACTCTTCGGCTTTCTCCCCTACTTCGGCCTGGAGGTCGGGTTCCAGCATAACTATGAAGGTTATTTGTTCAAAGCCGACGAAGACACCGGCTATGTTCCGAACGTCCAGGGCGCGGAGAAAGCGATCATGGAGTGTTATGAGCTGCCCCTCCTGCTTCATGGCCATGCGGACATGAACGACAACTTCAAGCTATTGATAAAAGTCGGTATTTACGGAGGTTACAGGACCGCCATACAGCGATTTGACACCTACGGCAGCCCGATAGTAACCGGGCTTGAGACCACCTTCAACGATACCGACTACCGCTGGAGCTATGGCCTTATGGGAGGACTCGGAGTCGGCTTCATGTTCGCTCCCTTCGAATTCCATATCAACGCTGACGTCAAGTGGGGCTGGGGATCATTCTATGAACCGGATTACGCCAGCAAATACTATTACAGGTTCGCCTACCCGCTTGATCTTGTACTTAAGGCAGGACTTTACTACCAGCTGACTCCAAGAACCGGATACACGAGGAAGCAGCTGAAGAAATTTGCAAAACAGATTGTCTATGGAACAGAATAGAATCGTTGCAAACGCCGGAGGCGTCCTTATCGGAGGGGGCTCCCCGATTGTCGTCCAGACGATGTGCAATACCCACACTGATGATATAGAAGGAACTGTATCCCAGTGCATCAGGATGAAAGAAGCCGGCGCGGAAATGATTCGTATAACTGTGCCGGGACTAAGTGACGTAGCGAACATCGCTGAAATCCGGCGCCGGCTGCGCGATTTGGGGGTTGACACTCCCCTTGTTGCCGACATCCACTTCTCCTCCGCAACGGCCATCGCCGTAGCCCCGGTCGTAGAAAAGGTGAGAATAAATCCCGGTAATTTTCATAAGGACCACGAACGCGCGCGAGAGGATTTCGCAAAATTCATCGGAGTCTGTAAGGAAAACGGGACCGCAATCCGGGTCGGCCTGAATCACGGCTCCCTCGGGGAGTATATTACCTCCCTTTACGGAAACACCCCCCTTGCCATGGCCAAGGCCGCAATGGAATGGCTCCAGATGTGCATTGAGGAAGATTACCTCAATGCAGTCGTTTCCCTGAAGGCCAGTAATACCGTCGTAATGGTCGAGGCATACCGGAAGCTCTACGAACTGATGAAGGAAGAGGGCCACATCTTCCCGGTCCATGTCGGAGTCACGGAAGCCGGAAACGGAGACTCAGGGCGAATCAAATCCTGTGTCGGTATTTCCACCATCCTTTCCGAAGGAATCGGAGATACAATCCGCGTATCCCTTACGGAAGATCCGGTCAACGAAATCCCCGTAGCCCGCTATCTTGCAGACCGTTACATGGGGAAGCTGCGTTCCTCGCTGACCTCCCTTTCAATTGAAGGGAAAAAGGCCGTCGCAACCTATGCGGCCCCATCGAGAGAGCGCCTTATAGAGGACCTTTCCTGCGACTTCGGAAAGCGTCTTCTCTCCAGGGAACTCGACGATGTAGAATTCAGAGGAACCTATCTTAATGATGATGGGGTCCTGCAGGAGATTGATTCGGATTTCGCCTCTTATCTTTCCGACGAACTGCTCCAGGCCTGCCGGAGGCGCTTCTACAGGCCCGAATATATTGCCTGCCCCGGCTGCGGCAGGACAATGTATGACCTCCAGGAGGCCTTTGAAACCGTAAAAAAACGCACCTCAGGGCTCAAGGACGTAGTAATAGCCGTCATGGGCTGTATAGTAAACGGCCCAGGGGAAATGGCAGATGCCGACTGGGGCTATGTCGGTGAAGGAAACCACAAGGTATCCATCTATCATAAGAATACCCCGGCACTTCGCCATGTCCCCGAGCATGAAGCCGTAGATTATCTTGTGGAACTAATTAAGAATAATACAGTTAAATAATATGGTAGTTTTAAAGCTTATAGGCGCGCTCGCCCTCCTCATGTACGGTATGAAAGTCATGAGCGATGCGCTTCAGAAATTGGCAGGTCCGTCCCTCCGTCATGTACTGGGCACCATGACGACAAACCGTTTTACCGGAATCATGACCGGTATGATCGTTGCGGTGGCGGTCCAGTCATCAGCCGCAACTACGGTGATGGCCGTTTCCTTCGTCAACGCCGGCCTCCTGACCCTTGCGCAGTCCATCTCCGTAATCATGGGCGCCAATATCGGGACTACCCTCTCGGCCTGGATTATGTCCGCCGGCTTTTCCTTCAATATAACGACTTTAGTCTGGCCGGCCTTCCTTATAGGCGTCATCCTGATTTACAGCAAGAAATTCCGCTTCATCGGAGACTTTGTCTTCGGCGTCGCCTTCCTTTTCTTCGCTCTCGGAACTCTGAACATGACCGGCCGGGAACTTGACCTTGCCGGGAACCAGGCAATCGTGGATTTCTTCGGCTCCTTCGATACCGGCAGTTATGGCAGCATCCTTCTGTTCCTGCTGATTGGAACAGTCCTGACAATAATCGCCCAGTCCTCCGCGGCCCTTATGGCCCTGACGATGGTGGTCTGTACATCCGGAGTACTTCCGATTCACCTTGGACTCGCTATGGTCATGGGAGAGAACATCGGAACCACGATTACGGCCAATGCCGTTGCCCTCACCGCCAATACCCAGGCCCGGAGAGCCGCCTTCTCCCACCTGATTTTCAATGTCTTCGGTGTCCTCTGGGTACTCTGCCTGTTCTACCCGTTCGTCAAAATGATCTGCGGTTTTGTCGGCATTGACCCTTATTCCGAGACCCAGGATCCCACCCGGCTGTCGTTCGCCCTCGCCGCCTTCCACACCACGTTTAACGTTACCAACACCCTGATTCTGGTATGGTTCATCCCCCAGATTGAGAAACTGGTCACGAAGGTTATAAAGCCGCGGAAAGCTGAACTTGAGAACGAGTTCCATCTTACATATATCCAGCAGGGTATCATCAAGACCCCTGAAATTGCCGTTCTCCAGGCCCAGAAGGAAATCGGAATATACAGCGAACAGACCCTCCATCTTTTTGACGTCACGCGGGGGATGCTCTCTCCGGAAGCGGATCTGGGCGGAATCGCCACTGAGGTAGACCGTCTTGAGAACATGTCCGACAGGATGGAAGCTGAAATCGGAAAATACCTCTCTGAACTTAGCGACGCCCATCTTTCCGACGCCACCAAGGCAAAAATCCGTTCAATGTTCCGCCAGATTAACGAGCTGGAGAGCATCGGAGACAGCTGCCAGGACATGTCCAGGATTCTGAAGAGACAGGGAGCCGCTGAAGACAAGCTGAATTCCGATATCCTCTCATCCCTTGGTAAACTATTCGACCTGTTGTCCGAAAGTCTCGTTCACATGGACGACATCCTCAAAAACCCGGAGGCCTTCCACGGAAACGACGACCGCGCACGCGTAAAAGAGATGTGCAAGGACCTGAGGGAGAACAATTTCGTCCAGTCCGGCGCCCATGCCTACTCATATGCGGTCAGTTCAATTTACAATGACCTGATAAATGAGAGCGATGTCCTCTCCGGTTTTATCGAAAACGTCGAAGAGGCCCGTACCGGAGGTAAGGAAAGAGACCGTATCTAGCGGGGAAGAAGTCCCGTAAGAAGCAGGTAGAGTGCTCCGGATGGAATTGCAAAAAGGGCGCTGTCAAAGCGGTCCAGAAGGCCCCCGTGGCCAGGTATGATCGTCCCGGAATCCTTGACGTCGCATATTCTCTTCCAACGGGATTCGAAAAGATCACCGTAAACTCCTGCAACATGCATTATTACCGCGAGTATGAGAGCATGGCTCCAGGGGAAGTCAAACAGCCCGAAAACGGTAAGAAGAACGCTTATCACGGCGGAGAAAGCCATTCCGCCCCAGAATCCCGCCCATGATTTTTTGGGAGAGATTTCCGGGCACATCTTCTCCCCCTTCCTGCCGAAGAGAGAGCCGATGCAGTACGCACCGACATCCGACCCCCAGATAATGCAGAGGAATCCGAGAATCATAAGCCCGTTGAAGTTCCCTTCGCGGTCGAAAGCCAGGTAATTAGAAACCGCAAGGGGAATTGCTATATAAAGCAGCCCTGTATATATATAGGAATATAGCCGGAATTTATCATCATCCTTCACATATAGCGATGAGACCATGATGCACAACATCGGAATGATGGCCACAGATGCATAGGCGGCCGGGAGGAAACCGGCATTGATAACGAAAATCAGCAGGCTGAGGACAGCTCCGGTCGTAATGGCCAGTATCCTCGATTTACGCGCGCGCGAGCCCATGGTCATTGAATAGAATTCATGAAGCATCACCACGGTAACAAAGAGAATCATCACCGCAAAAAGCCATTTGTCAATAAGAAGGCCCGCCAGAATAACAGCAATGAAAACTATTCCGGCCACTGTCCTGGTCCAGAAATTATTCATCTTTGTCCTGTTCCTCCTGAGTATTGTCCTCTTCTACTGCCACCTCCGCGCCAACTTTCGGACCGAGAATCTTCTCAATGTCCTCGGCGAAGATAACTTCCTTCTCGAGAAGCATTGCCCCGATTTCCATGAAGGCATTCTTATGGGCATTGATCAAATCAAGCGTCCTGTCATGGACGGACTTGACGATTCCCTGAACCTCCTTGTCCATAAGTTCGGCGGTCTTTTCGGAATACGGCTTGGTAAGCTCATATCCGCGGGCCCCGCTCGAATCATAGAAGGAAAGCTGGCCGACCTTGTCGCTCATGCCATAGTACTGGACCATCGCATAGGCCATTCCTGTCATCCTCTCAAGATCGTTCAGAGCGCCGGTAGAAGGTTCTCCGTTAATGACTTCTTCGGCCACACGACCTCCTATGAGGGCGCACATCTTGTCAAGCATGCAACTTCTGGAAAGATTCTTCCTCTCTTCCGGAAGATACCAGGTGAGGCCGAGCGCATTCCCGCGTGGAATAATGCTTACCTTGAAAACCGGATCAGCAAAAGGCAGGAGCCAGCCGACAAGGGCATGACCGGCCTCATGGTAAGCGGTTGTCCGCTTCTCCGCAGGACTCATGATGGTGGATTCCTTACGCTCCAGTCCGCCGACAATCCGGTCTACCGCTTCGAGGAAATCCTCCTGCATAACCGCAGGATGATTCTTTCTTGCGGCAGTCAGGGCCGCCTCATTGCAGACATTGGCGATATCGGCCCCGGAGAATCCCGGAGTATGCTTTGCCATGAACGAAATATCGAAATTGCTGGCAAGATGGAGATTCTTGATATGGACCTTGAAAATCTCTTCGCGCTCTTTCAGTTCGGGCAGCTCGACATGAATCTGACGGTCGAAACGACCGGCCCTCATCAGGGCGCTGTCGAGGATATCCGAGCGGTTCGTAGCGGCAAGGACAATGACACCGGAATTGGTCCCGAAACCATCCATCTCCGTAAGAAGCTGGTTAAGAGTATTTTCCCTCTCATCATTGGAAGAGAATCCTCCGTTCTTGCTGCGGGCGCGGCCTACAGCGTCAATCTCGTCGATAAAGACGATGCAGGGGGCTTTTTCCTTCGCCTGGCGGAAGAGGTCCCTCACGCGGCTGGCACCGACGCCGACGAACATCTCGACAAAGTCGGATCCGGAAATTGAGAAGAAGGGCACATTCGCCTCTCCTGCAACCGCCTTTGCCAGCAGGGTCTTTCCGGTTCCGGGAGGCCCTACGAGGAGGGCTCCCTTCGGAATCTTGCCGCCAAGGGCCGTATATTTTGCAGGATTCTTCAGGAAATCAACTATTTCCATGACTTCCTCCTTCGCCCCATAAAGTCCGGCAACGTCCTTGAAGGTAACCTTGACTTCATTCTTGTCAGCGAGCTTTCCGGTGGATTTCCCGACATTGAAGGGATTGCCCATTCCTCCGGGAGCCCCGCCGCCGCCACCCATGGAGCGGTTCAGTCCGCGGAACATCCAGACCCACATCAGAATCATCAGAAGGGGCCAAATCAGCCACTCCAGAATGCCGGTCCAGGATTTGTCGTCCTGCTTCATGATTACCTTGAACTGGTCTCCGGGAGAAAGCTCAGAATTAAGTGCGGCAAACTCGGTTTCTGGATCGAATTTCGTCGAAGTCAGGAAATAAAAGTGGGGAGCTTTCCTTGGCACAAGTCCACCCGGGAAATGGTCCGAATACTTCGCAAGACGCTCCGGCCGGACCTTGATTTCTCCACGAAAATCGTTCCTCACAAACGTGAGGGCGTCGATATCCCCGCTCCGGGCCATCGACTGGACCTCTGCCCACTCGATTTTCTCCGGCTCTCCCCCACGGTTGGAGAAAAGCATCCAGAGCAGTCCCCCTGCAAGGAGGATATAGAATACCCATGAAAGATTCACCGTAAAGGAGAATCCCTTTCTTCTATTGTTATTATTGTCAGCCATTTACTGTTCAGTCTTTTTGGCGGCAGTCTTACGCCGCTCCTTGTACTCTTTTCTCGGAACATCCGACCACAGGTCTTCCAGGCGGTAGAAATCGCGATACTCCTTCAGGAAAATATGGACCATTATATTTCCATAGTCCTGGATAATCCAGAAGCAGTTCTCTTCACCCTGGGAGCGGTAAAGCCGGTGGCCCTCCTCCTTCATCTTCTCAGCTATATTTTCGGCGATGGCGCCAACCTGGGTGGTGTTTGAACCGTCGCAGAGAACGAAGTAATCGGCAATTGCGCCGTCTATTCCCCTGAGGTCCAGGGAAACCACGCGCTCGCCCTTCTTGTCAATGGCGGCGTCAGCGATAACCCGGAGGTCATGTGTAATCATATTTTTCGACTTAGATAAAATTGACGTATCTTTGTGGGACAAAGATAAACAAAATTAAGGCCAATGAAAAAAAAGATCGGTATTATATGGTATGGAGAGCTGGATTCGACAAACAGCGAGCTCCAAAGGCATATTACCGACTTTGACAATTTGTCAGTAGTTGCCGCCGAATCCCAGACAATGGGCCGTGGACAAAGGGGGAACCGCTGGTTCTCCGCCCCGGGAGAAAACCTTACCTTCTCCATCCTGGTGCGCTTCGGGGAAGACGGGATAGCTGAGCTGCCGATAAAAAAGCAGCATGTCCTTAACCTCCTAGTCCCCCTTTCGGTCGCCTCCTTCCTCCGAAAGCACGGAATCTCCTCCTCCGTTAAATGGCCCAACGACATCTATGTCCGGAACAGGAAAATCTGCGGCATCCTGATTGAGAATTCAGAGCGGAATTCCCTTGTTCATACTTCGATTATCGGGATAGGTCTTAATGTGAACCAGACGCTCTTTCCCGAGACGGCAAATGCCGTCTCAATGAAGCAGATTACAGGAGAGGACCTTGACCTTAAAACAGCCCTGGAGGAATTCACGGCCATATTTTCTGCTTACCTTGAAAAGCTTGGAACCCAAAGCTTCAAAGAGGAATACGACTCTCTTCTTTTCAGGAAGGACCGCCGTTTCCCCTATGAAGACTATATCCGGAACGTCCGCTTCGAAGGTACAATAAAAGGCGTCGCCGAAGACGGACGCCTTAAGGTTGAAGACGGGAATGGAGAGATTCGCCTTTATGGATTCAAGGAAATCGGTCATATCCTCTGACGCATCGAGGCGATTGTCGCGGCAGGGTCCTCGGAATTGAAGACGGCACTGCCTGCAACAAGCATCGTCGCACCCGCCTCAATCAGGGCAGGTGCATTTGAAGGGGAAACGCCTCCGTCCACCTCGATATCACGCCTGAGTCCCCTCCGGTCCAGCTCTTTTTTCAGAGTCCGGATACGGTCATACGTCGTATCCATGAACTTCTGGCCGCCAAATCCGGCGAAAACACTCATTATGAGCACATAATCCACGTCTTCGAGGTACGGAAAAATCTTTTCGACGGGGCAATCCGGGTTGATGACAATCCCCGGAGACATCCCGAAGGAACGGATAAGACGAATAACTTCGCCCGACTGCTCCCCTGCCGCCTCGTAATGGAAACTCAGCATGGAAGTCCCGACGCGGGCGAAACGCTCGACGTATTTTTCCGGATGGACTATCATAAGATGCACATCCATGGGCTTTTCCGCAACGCTGGCGATTGCTTCGACAACCGGAAAACCAAATGAGATGTTAGGGACGAAGGTCCCGTCCATAATATCGAGATGGAAAAGATCGGCATACCTGTTAACAATAACCGCAGACTCCCCCAGATGGAGGAAATCGGCGGCCAGCATAGATGGAGCAATCCTTACCATGGGCGGAATTATTTGAAATTCACAACGATATCCTCGAGAAGGGCGACGAACTTGTCAAGGGATGCAAGCTCGAGCTTTTCTCCGGGTGCATGGACCCCGCGGAGAGTCGGCCCGAAGGAGATCATGTCCAGGTCGGGGAACTTTTCAAGGAAAAGACCGCACTCAAGACCGGCATGGATTGCCTTCACCTCAGGATCCGTACCGAAGAGCCGGCGGTATGAAGCGACGCTTTCCTTTAGGATTGAGGAGTCCATGTTCGGCTTCCAGCCGGGATATTCCGAGACATGCTCGACGTCGGCGCCGCCAAGGATGAGGGTCGCCTCCACCTTCTCCGCCGCTGCATGGAGTTCGGTCGTAACTGAGCTGCGCTGGCTGGTAATGACCTTGAATGAGTCATTTTCCATTTTTACGGCAGCGAGGTTCGAGGAAGTCTCAACGAGCCCGGGAATATCGGTACTCATCGCAAAAACTCCGTGCGGGCAGGCCACCAGGGCAGAAATGATCCGGACAGTATCCTCTTCTGCAATCGGTTCCGCCGTAGTACGGAAGGACCTGGCTTCGAAATTCAGGTCGGGTTCGGTATTATGGAACTCCGAGGAAAGAATCTTTCCGAAGGCCTGGAAATCCGCAACCATATCCTGGAACTCATCGTCCGGGACGGCGATGACGGCCTCCGCCTCACGGCAGATGGCATTGGGCTTGTTCCCTCCGGAGAGGGACAGAAGCTGCCAGTCGTACTGGAACTGGGTGAAAAGGAAGCGGCAGAGCTGCTGGAGCACGTTTGCCCGCTCCTTGTTGATATCGT
Source organism: Bacteroidales bacterium (assembly GCA_017445755.1). Taxonomy (GTDB): domain Bacteria; phylum Bacteroidota; class Bacteroidia; order Bacteroidales; family UBA932; genus Cryptobacteroides. The sequence continues at coordinate 100,003 of JAFSSE010000007.1, forward strand.
CTCCGCTATGTCCTCCGACACCGCCTGAAATCCGGAGCTTCATCGTCTTGTACCCGCTTGCAAGGGGCTCGTGGGAGAACTCGAAGGTAGCAATCGTATCCACACCGCCTGCGCAGCCGACAAAAAGCTGGCCCTCATCCTCGGAATCGAGATTTATGAGCGTCTTTCCGTCAAAGAACCCCTTTTCAAGGGCAAAGGCGCCGTCCATACCGGTCTCCTCGGAAATTGTGAAGAGGCATTCCAGCTTACCCATCGGCAGATCGCTGTCGAGAAGAGCAAGGCAGGCGGCTATTCCAATGCCGTCGTCGGCACCGAGGGTCGTGTTCTTCGCAACCATCCAGCCGTCTTCAATCTCATAGGGAATGGGCTGGGTCTTGAAATCGAAATCGAAGCCACCTACTTTTTCGCAGACCATGTCCTGATGGGCCTGGAGGACGAGGGGCGGAACATTCTCTTTTCCCTTTGATGCATCCTTGACAATCAAGACATTACCGGTCTTGTCCGTCTTGGACAGGAGACCGCGGTCCGCAGCAAATTTCTCAAGAAAACGGGTCATCGGCTCTTCATGGCCGGACTCACGCGGAATAAGGGTGATTTCCCGGAAGAAATCAAGTACTTTCTTGGAATCCATATTTTACAGGTATTTTTACCGCTCAACGGCAACAGTCAGCATCTCCTCAATATCGGAAACATACTGGCGGATCGAGCGGTCTATGCCCATAAGGTCCTGGACGGTCGTGCAGGCATGGAGAACCGTGGCATGGTCCTTTCCTCCAAGCTCGGCACCGATTGTCGACAGCGAGCAGTTGGAAATAAGGTTACGGCACTCGTACATCGCAATTTGGCGGGCCTGGACAATAGGGCGCTTACGGCTCTTGGAAAGGATATCCTCCCTGGTGATATTGAAGTAGTCGCAGACTGTGTCGATGATCTTTTCTATTGAGATTGAGCTCTCCTCTTCCCCTACGATATTCCCTATTATGCTTTCAGCAAGGGAAACCGTTATGTCCTGATGGGCCAGGGTTGCATGGGCGATCAGGGAAATCAGCGCACCCTCAAGTTCGCGGAAGTTCGACTTGATCCGGGTGGCGAGGAAGGTGAGGATGTCGTCCTTGACGTTCACGCCTTCACGGAAAGCCCGGGCGCGGAGCATATCGAGGCGGGTTTTGAACTCCGGACGGGAGAGCTCGACAGAAAGTCCCCATTTGAAACGGGAAAGGAGGCGCTCCTCGAAATTCTGGAGGTCCACAGGAGCACGGTCAGAGGTGAAAATCAACTGTTTCCCGGACTGGTGGAGATGGTTGAATACGTTGAAGAACGCATTCTGGGAGGCCTGGCCAAGAAGTCCCTGGATATCATCCACGATAAGGACATCAATCCTCATGTAGAAGGCCATGAAATCCGTAAGCTTATTTCCCCGGACAGCATCCATGTACTGGGTCTTGAACTCGTTCCCGGTAACATAGAGAACAACCAGGTCGGGATACTTGTCCTTTACGGCAATACCTATCGCCTGGGCGATGTGGGTCTTTCCGAGTCCCGGACCTCCAAAAAGGAAGAGAGGATTGAAAGGAGTCTTACCGGGAGCGAGGGATATGTTCTCCCCTGCGGTAATACCCATTTTGTTGCACTCCCCTTCCACTAGGTTCGCAAAGCAGTATTCCGGCTTCAGATTCGGATTGATCCTGACGCGCTGAACGCCGGGAATCGCAAATACGCCTGCACTGCCCGGTTTCGGAGCATTGATGGAAACCGTAGGATTCTCCGGAGTAGTAGTCGCGGCGGCAGGATAGGACATCGGCTGCTGGTTACGGACCGGCCGGACCATATAGACGAGCTTGGCGTCAGTCCCGATTGCACGCTTCAGGGTACTCTTCAGAAGATGAAGATATGCACCCTCGAGATACTCCCGGAAGAAATCGGAGGGTACCTCCACAGTCAGCGTCGACTCTTCAAGGGAGACAGGGCGGATCGGCTTGAACCACGTATCAAATTTCTGCTGATCAATGTTGTTGGCAATGATCTGCAGACAATTATTCCACACACGGATATGTCTATCCTGCTCCTGCATCTTTATTATTGTAGAAAAGTGGTTAAGCCGGTTGGCCGGTTTAGCAGATACAAAGATGGAGGAAAAAAAGATTATAAAAAATTTTATTCGCTATTGCTTTTTTATTTTTTTTTACTTCAATAACGTTAAAATCCGCCCAAACGTTTAAGTTTATAATTAGCTGAATATCAGGATATAAAATCCAAATAATTACAAATTATTCAGCTAAACTTATCTTTCCTATTTAGAAAAGTTCTAATTTAAATAATACCGTTATTTATCCGTTGCATATTGCTCTGCTCGCGTTTTTAACGGATACGATAACTCTTCCCGTCTTTAATCTCGGCAAAAAAACAATCGGGGAATATTTTTTTAATCTCCCGGAAATTCTTCTCCGCTTCTTCACGATTATCCGATACACCGAGGAAGTATCGGTTCAGTTTCGCCCCCTTTAAAAGATATGGGGCGTAACCGGAAAAATAAGGGTCATCTTCAGCCATCGTCCTCCCGGTAGCCAGGACCTGGGTTCCATACATTATCCCGGACTTGACTTCAGCTTGACTTTCTTTCCCCTCAATCTCCTCCTTTACACTCTCCTCCTGTACGCCCATGTCATACCTGGTCTTATAGGCGATAAAGGCCTTGAGGATATTTCCTGCGATGTTTCCAATCCCTTTTTCGGAGCGGAGGGCATCGAGGTCAGTGGGGTTCGAAATAAAGCCGCACTCTATCAGGACAGCCGGCATGGTTGTCCGCCATAGGACCCAGAAAGGATCCTGGGAGACCCCCCGGGAATGCTTGATGGCACCACCCTTCATGGCTGAATTCACATCTTCGGCAAACTGCAGACTGCGCTCCAGGTTGGAGTTCTGAATCAGCGAAAAGAAAATGTACGATTCGTCGTCCGTAGGATCAAAGCCCTCGTACTGGGTTGTATAATCCTTCTCGAGACGGATAACCGAGTTCTCCCTTTTACAAAGGTCGAAGTTCTTGGAAAACAGGTCATTACCCTTTCTGGAGGACTGCCCGAGACAATGGATGGAATAACCGTTTGCATTAGTACCGCCGTCCTGGGCGTTGATATGAACCGAGATAAAAAGGTCCGCCTTCGCGTTGTTTGCGATCTTCGCCCTCCCCTCCAGTTCGACGAAGGTATCATCGGAGCGGGTAAGTATCACCTGGACATCGGGATACTTCTCCCTGATGCCCTCGGCCAGCTTCTTAGAAATTGCAAGGGTGAGATTCTTCTCATACGTCTTTCGGTCCCTGCTGACGCAGCCGGCGTCACGTCCCCCATGTCCGGGATCGATGACGACTGTTTTCAGCCGCAAATCAACGTCCTTTCCGGCACGGGCAGGCATGGGAATTGCCAGTAGTAAAAAGCCGAGCAAAAAGGACGGCAGGAAGCGCAGAAGGCGATTCATGGACAAGACTTTTTGAATATTTTGAAATTAGTCTTAATTTTGTACTTTGCAAATTTAGCAAATATTTTGAAAAGATACCGAATCTATATATTGATGTCTCTACTGTTCCTGCTAATTGCAGGCGAGGCCTCCGCCCAGCGGCGGGGTCTTTTCCGGCGCCCGCAGCAGGTGGCAGCGACTGTGCTCCCCGATACCGCGGAGCTCAATCTGCCCGATTCGGTACTTGCCTATCGCGATTCCATTGCGGCCGTCAGGGACTCTGTCCACCGGGCCGACTCCATCTCCCGCCGCGACTCCCTCGATCTCCTCAGCAAGAGTTCCCTGGAGCGACCCGCTTTCTCCACCGCAAAAGACTCGATTCGAACGGATTTCTCCAACGGGAACCGCAAAATATTCTACTGGGGCGACGTTACCGTTACCTATCAGGACATGAAGCTGACCGCCGATTACATGGAATACGACATGAAAACCGGCATCGTTTACGCCCATGGAACCTATGATCCGGTAACTGAAGAGTGGATCGGCCAGCCGGAAATGACCCAGGGCGGGCAAAGCTACAAGATGGAGGAGTTGAAATACAATTTCAACAACCGGAAGGCAGTTATCAAAAACATGATAACCAAGGAGGACGAGGGACTCCTCCAGGGCCAGAAAATCAATATGGGGGCCGACCAGTCCATCAGCATTATGCACGGCCGCTACACTGTCTGCGACCTCGAAGAGCCACACTATTATCTGAACCTCCTGAACGCGAGAGTCGTCACCAAGCCGACCCAGAAGACGGTTTTCGGTCCTGCATGGCCGACTTTCATGGACGTCCCCATCCCTATCGGCCTCCCCTTCGGCTTCATACCGAAAAAGCCCCAGAGGGCAACCGGCATGCTGACCCCGACCCTCGGTGAAGAGGCGGCGCGCGGATTCTACATCCGAGACGGAGGTATGTACTTCGTAATCGGCGACTATTTCGACCTTTCCGTTACCGGAGACTACTATACCCTGGGGTCATATGCCCTGAATATAAATTCCAGATATAAGGTTAATTACAAATTCAGCGGCAATTTCGGTCTGACTTACTCCAACGACCAGACCGGCGAGAGGGGCAGCAACGACTTTTTCCAGACCAAGAACTTCGGACTCAAGTGGTCCCATTCCCAGGACTCAAAGATGCATCCCGGAACCACTTTCAGCGCATCCGTGAACTTCTCCAGCCCGTCCAACAGCCGGTATAACTCCACCTCCGTCAACGAAGCGCTCCAGAATCAGGTTTCCTCCTCTATTTCCTACTCCCACAACTGGAACGGAAAGGTGAACCTCTCTGTTAATGCCCTTCACAGCCAGAACTCCAGGGACTCAAGTTACTCCTTCACCCTCCCGAACATTTCCCTTTCGGTAACGCGTTTCTACCCGTTCAAGAGAAAGGTACGGGTCGGGAAAGAACGGTTCTATGAGAAGATTTCCTTCGGCTACAGCACCTCCTTCCAGAACCGCCTCAGCTTCAAGATGAGGGAGCTTCAGGACTATGTATATGATTCTAACGGGAATCCGGTCCTCGACGAGAATACCGGTTACAGCGTGAAGGAATTCGGGGACTCCCTCGGATACAAAGCCCTTCAGAAGCTCTCCAACGGCATGAACCACAATTTCCAGATCGGGCTTCCGAATTTCACCCTTTTCAAGTATATAAACGTAACTCCAAGCGTCAGTTACGGCCAGAACTGGATGTTCTCAAAGGGAGAAATGTACCTGGAAGATGTCTATGATTCCGCCGGGAACCCGGTCATGGTCACGGATTCGGACGGCCAGTCGGTCCAGGCGAAGAGGGTGGTTTCCGACCCCGGATCGGCATTCAACGGCTTCGGAGCGACGCATACCTATTCCGGAAGCTTGTCCATGAGCACGCGTCTCTACGGTATGTTCATGTTCGGCCAGCACCGTTCAATCCAGGCAATCCGCCACGTCGTAACCCCCTCGGTTTCCCTGAATTTCAGTCCGGAAAAAGGCACTGCATTCAACGGCTGGCGCACCTTGGATCCGTACTATGACAAGAATGGATCCTACCATAATGAGACCTGGTACAACATCTACAGCATCTCCGGAAACCATAACCTCAATTCACCGCCTTCCCGCGGAAAGACCGGAGGAATGTCTTTCTCCCTCGGGAATAACCTCGAGGCAAAGGTAAGGGATATCCGGGACACCACCGGCACCGGATCCAAGAAGGTTAAGATTCTCGACCAGCTGAATCTCAGCAGCAGCTATAACTTCCTGGCCGACTCGCTTAAGATGAGCAATGTCGGCGTAACCATGTCGACCTCCATCTTCGGTAAGCTCGGAATCAACGGAAACCTTAATTTCGACCCTTACGCCATAGATGAGAGGGGGCGGAAGATAAACACCTTCAATATAGTCAAAGAGGGCTGGAGGCACCCCCTGCGGCTGACCAACGCCTCCGCTTCCCTGTCCTACTCACTCAGCGGGAAAGGAACGTACAACGGTAATGACGGTTCCAAGGAAGACGGTGGATCCTCCGGAACCGGCGCTGCGGATTACTACAGGCGCATTTACTACCACCCCGTCACCGGAGAGTACATCCCTGGAGGATACCTATATTACATGAATCCGAATGTGCCGTGGTCTGTAAACATGAGCTACTCTTTCAACTACTCGAAAAGCTACAGCTATTCTAACAGCCAGCTCGTGACAAAGAACAAGTTCACCCAGACCCTCCAGCTCTCCGGAAATATAAAACTGGACCCCAGGATGAGCATCCAGGCATCCTCGGGTATCGATCTGATGGCCATGAAAATTACCACAACCCAGATCAGCGCCACATACGACCTCCACTGCTTCAATATCTCCGTTTCCTGGGTTCCGACAGGCCAGTGGCAGTCATACAGCTTCAGGATTGCTGCAAATGCCTCTGCGCTTGCCGACATTCTCAGGTTCAAGAAGAGTTCCAGCTACTGGGACAACTAGCAGCGGCTGTTTGCAAAGTCAATTTATTTTTTCTACCTTTGCACTGCAATCCCGTTCCGGATTGCAATTCCCATTGAATTTTTATTTTCCTAACTAAAAATACGTATGCCACACAGCATTTTTGAACTGAATGAAATGAGCGATGAACAGCTCAGAGGCATTGCCGAATCCCTAAACATCAAGAACTACAAAAAACTTGAACGGGCCGATCTCGGCTTCGCCATCCTCGACCAGGAGGCGATTCTCGAGTCCCAGAAACCGACCGAGCCCCGTCAGCGTAAGCGCGGTCGCCCTCGTAAAGAGGAAGTCACTTCTACAGAACAAACTGAAGTAAAGCCGGAAACGGTTGAAAAGCCGAAAAAGCAGGGCACAAAGAAAGCCCAGCCGCAGAAAAACCAGCCGCAGAAAGAACAGTCCGTTAAGCCGGAGCAGGCAAAGGTAGAACCGGCAAAGGTAGAACCGGCAAAGGCACAGCCCGCAAAGCCGGAGCAGACAAAAGCACAGCAGCCCGCCAAGGCGGAGCCCACTCCTTCGGAGGAAAAAGCCCCTGCCCGTCGCGGACGTAAGCCAAAAGCAGCCCCGAAGGTTACCGAGGAGCCCAAGGCACCGGAAGCCGATAATACGAATCCCTCTGTCCCCAGCGTGGACGGTAAGGAGTTTATCCACAATCTTTTTGATGAACTCAACGCCGATGAGGCCCAGAAAGAGGACGCTGCGCTGGATCAGCAGCGGGAAGAACGCCGCCGGCAGAAGTTCCAGAAGAAACAGCGCCCGGGCGGTGAAAACCAGCAGCCAAAAGAAGAAAAGCCGAAGCAGCCGGAATTTGAGGGCTCTGTCGAAGCGACTGGCGTTCTCGAGATTATGCCCGACGGCTATGGCTTCCTCCGCTCTTCCGATTACAACTACCTGAATTCACCGGACGATATTTACGTCTCACAGCAGCAGATTAAGCAGAATGCCCTGAAGAACGGAGATACCGTAACCGGAGAAATCCGTCCTCCAAAGGAAGGTGACAAGTATTTCCCCCTCGTCTCGATCAAGTACATCAACGGACGCACCCCGGAATTCGTACGCGACCGCGTTCCCTTCGATTTCCTGACTCCCCTCTTCCCTGACGAAAAGTTCAATCTGCTTGGCCATGGTCACGAAAAGGACCCTTCCTGCCGGATTGTGGACATGTTCACTCCTATCGGCAAGGGACAGCGCGGCTTGATCGTAGCCCAGCCGAAGACCGGTAAGACAATGTTACTCAAGGCAATTGCAAACGCAATCGCCGACAACCACCCGGAGGTATATGAAATCGTCCTTCTGATTGACGAGCGCCCTGAGGAGGTAACGGATATGAGCCGGAGCGTAAAGGCCGAGGTGGTTGCATCAACCTTCGATGAACCGGCCGAACGCCATGTAAAAGTCGCGAACATGGTCCTTGACAAGGCCCGCCGGCTCGTGGAGTGCGGCCATGACGTAGTAATCCTCCTGGATTCCATTACCCGTCTTGCACGTGCCTACAATACCGTTCAGCCCGCTTCCGGAAAGGTTCTGACCGGCGGTGTAGATGCCAATGCCCTTCAGAAGCCGAAACGCTTCTTCGGCGCGGCCCGTAACATTGAAAACGGCGGCTCGCTGACGATTCTCGCTACGGCCCTGACCGAAACCGGATCCAAGATGGACGACGTTATCTTCGAGGAATTCAAGGGAACCGGCAACATGGAGCTTCAGCTTGACCGCAACCTTTCCAACAAGCGTATCTTCCCGGCCGTCAACCTGATTCTTTCCAGTACGCGCCGCGACGACCTCCTCTACGACCAGTATACCAACAACCGCATCTGGATTCTCCGTAAGCTTCTCGCTGACATGAATCCGGTCGAGGCGATGAACTGGATGCTCCAGCACATGGATGAATTCAAGACCAACAAGGACCTGATCGACAACATGTCGAAGTTCTCCCGGTATGAATAGTTCATGGACCGATACGATTATTGCTCCGGCGACCATTCCTGGCACCGGAGCAATTTCCATTTTGAGAATCAGCGGGCCGGATGCCCTCCGCTCAGTTGACGGGGTCATTTCGTTCAAAAACGGGAAATGCCTTGATTTCAAGGGCTATACTTCCCATTATGGAATAGTGCGCGATGAATCCGGGCACGTTCTGGACGAGGTTGTCGCCACTGTATTCAGGGCTCCCCACTCTTACACTGGCGAAGATTCAGTAGAAATCTCCTGCCACGCCTCGTCGTATATTGTAAAGACCCTTATCGAGAGATTCCTATCTGAGGGACTAAGGATGGCCGAACCGGGAGAATTCACCCGGAGGGCTTTCCTTAATGGAAAGATGGACCTCTCTCAGGCAGAGGCAGTTGCGGACGTTATCTCATCCACTACTTCAGCTGCGCACCGAATTGCGATGAATCAGCTTCGCGGCGGTTTTTCAAGGGAACTCTCAGTTCTCCGTTCAGAGCTGCTGGAGTTGTCCTCCCTGCTTGAGCTCGAGCTGGATTTCAGTGAAGAAGACGTCGAATTTGCCGACCGGAACAAAATGTTGTCTCTTCTTGACAGAACCTCCTCCCACATCGATGCCCTTACCCGCTCTTTCCGGGACGGGAACGCAATTAAACGCGGCGTACCCGTCGCAATTGTCGGACCCGCCAACGCAGGTAAGAGTACCCTTTTGAATACTCTTTTGAAGGAAGACAGGGCTATCGTATCGGAAATAGCCGGAACAACCAGGGACACGATTGAAGAAACCCTGACACTTGATGGGATACTCTTCCGCTTTATCGACACCGCCGGGCTTAGGGATACCGGCGAAGAAATCGAAAAGATAGGTATAGAAAGGTCGCTGAAAAAAATTACTGAAGCCGACATCGTTATTTATCTCGTTGATCCGACCTCAAACTCCTCCCTTCTGGAGGAAGGTTTATCGAGTTTCCTCGACTGGATTGATTTCAGCATTCAGAAGGTCATAATCGCCGTAAATAAGACCGATTTACTGGGAGAAAAGGCACCTAACAAAAATGTTAATGCAATTAACAGTATTGTTTCTCGACTTGATAACGAGGTGGTTATACTCAATATATCAGCAAAAACAGAAGAAGGGGTTGAAAACCTGAAAAAAGAGATTGTCTCAATGAAAAAGGACCTTCTCAGCGGGGGCGATACGACCTTTGTAACCAATATCCGCCACTTTGAAGCCCTCTCGAGAGCCGCTTCCTCCCTCGCCTCTGTCCGCACTTCCCTACTCTCCCACACCCCTACCGATCTTATAACCGTCGAACTTCACGACTGCCTCTCTGCCCTCTCTGAGATAACCGGAGAGATTTCTACTCCCGATATCTTAAACCATATATTCGAGCATCATTGCATCGGGAAGTAATTTTTCCTATCTTCCGGGAGTACAAATACACACGTGAAATCGCGGCTGCAGTAGTCAAGCACCTCGGCTACCTGGGCTTGGATGCAGCCCTGGTCACACCGGAGGAATACGATGTCTCACTCCGGGCGCGCACCGAGCGCGTGAACAGTTGGTGCCGGCAGCTGGGCAAGCGCAATGTCTGCCTGGTCTCCATCCACACCAACGCTGCCGGCAACGGCAAGCAGTGGATGAACGCCCGCGGCTGGACTTGCTACACCTCCCGTATGTATTCCGGTGGATACCCGTTCAGTGTTCCGGTGATACCCGTTCACTTTTTTGTGGGTAAGACAGATTATCTGCTGCGAAGTTAATACTTTTTTCTTAGACTCTCTCCTTTTAGTTGGAAGCGTATGGCTTTATGGATGATTCTGTCCAGGCATGCTTCCGCAATGAGTTCGTTTTTGAACAGACCGTACCAGTCAGAGACAGGCAACTGGCTGGCAATGATGAGGGCCTTCTTGTTATAGCGGTCATCAAGGATTTGCTCAAAGTCGTTTTGGAACTGTCCCTCAATGGGTTTCATTCCAAAGTCATCGAGGATGATCAGATCATACCGGGTGAGTTTGTCAAAGAACCGGAGTTCTTTTCCTTCCAATCTGGCCACCCTCATCTGGTCCGAGAGGCGCTGCATGGTGAAGTAAACGACCTTCTTGCCCTGCCTGCAGGCTTTTTCGCCAAGGGCATTAGCAAGATAGGTTTTACCGGTACCGGCCGGACCGTTGATAATGACGGTGCCGCCTTGGCGGATGTATTCACCGGTCCCGAGTTGGGTGATAAGATCTGCGGGCACACCACGGGTGGCGTCAATATCCAACTCCTCGATGGTGGCCGTGAGCCGGAAGCCGGCGCCCTTGATGAGTTTGGCAATGCGGTTGGACTCCCGGCTGTCCATCTCTGCCTGCAGGAGAAGCGGCATGCCGTCCCTTACAGACAGTTTATCCAGCTGATGGGTCTCTTCCATCACCCGCCAGCTTTCTGCCATTCCTGGCATCTTTAGAGCCTTTAAGGCTGTTGTTATGGGTACTTCCATAGCGTAACGATTATTGATAAGAGGCTGCCCCTCTTGTATTTTCATGATTCTTGGGAACCACGTCCCACATGGTGTCTTCCAGGTCCTTGCTGGACTCCTGAACGATCCTGGACATCGTCAAGATGTCATCCTTGGAGAAGATGTGGTTCTCTGCGCAGATATTGACCGTCTTGCTGAAGGCGTCAGCAGGAGTCTTCCGCTTCAGGTGGAACATGAAGTCGCAAAGGTTGTAGCAGATGGCATCCGTAACACCGTATTTGCGGTTCATGAATAGCGTTTGGATGAAGGCTTCCAACTCAGGAGCGTTCTCCTCCTGGGCCCGTTTGCAGTAGTATTCCGGTGAGCGGCTCAGCATGGCTTGGAGTTCGGGACTTAGGTGTTCCTTTGTCTGTGTGTGGCCACCAGGCGTCCGGTTCCGAACATAAGATGCAACGCACTTGTTGTCAATGTAGACCTTAACGGAGGACCTGGTATATATGAGCTGTGCTTTGCGGTTTATATGGGCACAGGGAACCGTGTAGTAATGATCGTCATCCGCGAGCCTGACTTCGCCCTTGGGGTCCACCGTGACAGTATGTGTGTATTTGACCTCATAGATATGTTCGGGCAGCGGCAGGAGCTCGCCGCGTTCCATGGCGTGGAAGCGTTCCTCTCGCGTATAAGGATGCTCCTGCATACTCTGAGTTTTTCAAGCCAATGTACCTATAACTCCTGATGCTCGACCTTGGGCTTTGCCGGTCGGCCTCGCTTGGGGGTGAGGGACTTCTTCCGGGACGTGTATGTGGGGGCGCATCCGTCGGGGATGTCGAAGCCGAAGGCCTTGCAGATGTCCACCTGGGCACCAACGAACGGGGTGATGAACTTGAGTCGGCCCTCGTGCTCGATGCAGCGGATGGAACGCATCTCGGCGAGGATGTCCTCGATTGAGGCAAACTTGGTCCGAAGGTACTCATTCTGCTTGTGGACCGAGCGGACGTAGGAGGCAAGGATTAGCCCGATGAAGCAGATGAACATGCGGCCGTGCTTGGCGGCCTCGGACCAGGTGCGCAGACGGTCCTGACCGAGCGGTCCCTTCTGTAGCCCGAAGCACTTCTCCTGCTCGTCGCGCATTCCGTAGTTGTCCATCGCCTCCAGTGGCGTAAAGTCCACACCCACGGTCTTGCTCGCGAAGAAGCCCGCCGTCTGAAGCATCGCGTCTTTCTTCTCCTCATTGACCGTGTACGATGCGACAGAACCGTTCTTCTTGAACGTGATATTCAGAAGATTATACTGTTTTACGATGTCGTCCATATCTGCCACCGGCTTCTTCGAGGCAATGATTTCATCCATCAGGCGGGATTGCTCGTCCGCAGCCTGCTCGATGCTGATCTGGTCATCGGCCCGCTTGAAGGGGTTGAAGTACAAGTTGAGCTTGTATTTCTTGGCTCCGATGATGTTATCCCCGTTGCCGCTGACCGCATACTCCGCGTCACGCTGCATGTAGTACAGCTTCTCCTTCGGAGCCACCGACATCCCCTTCGGGAAGCCGCGGCTCATGTCCAGCGATTTGATGAGTTTGAGCACCTCGCCTTGCGACACCTTGACACTCGATATGATTTTCTGCCCCTTGGCGATGCACGTCTCCAGGTTCTTCATGGACTCGTATCCCCGGTCCGTGATGAGGATCAGGTTCTTGAAGCCGGCGTGCTCCAGTTCGGTGAGGATCAGCTCCACCGTCCTGCTGTCAGGCATGTTGCCCGGAAGCTCCTTGTAGTAGATGGGCATATGGGACGTAAGCGAATACACCACCACTTCCACCGTCTGCCGC
>JAFSSE010000008.1 GCA_017445755.1 Bacteroidales bacterium
AACGGAGTCCCCCCGGCATCCCATACCCCTCCCTACAAAAAAAAGAGGTCAACTCACTTTTGAGTCAACCACTTTTCATTTTTGGGTCGGACTATCGTGGCGCGCAAATAGCTTATATCCAGTATTTTATCAAAAACGACGTACCTTGTAACGCGTACGTCATTTTGCGTAAAGAGTCATGTGATAATTGGTTACGCGCCACTGCATTTTCAGGGTTTTCGCGACGCGAAGCAGTGAGGCGGCGGCAGGTGTCCTGGCTGACGTCGGAAAAGGGCGGGGCTTTACCGCCTCGGGTCGCTTCGCGGCTAACTCCTCGTTTTTTAGCCGGCACCCTCTTTAGATTTTTTGTCCTCTCGAGTCGTCCCTACAGCTCCCAGGCGAGGGCTGAGGCGCCGAGGATGGCGGCATCGGATTCCTTCAGCTGGGAGAAAAGGATTTTCACCTTGTCCCGCCAGAGCGGAAGGACATTCTCATTCATCGCCTTCAGGGTCGGCTCATAGAGGAACTCCTTCGCCCGGGCAAGGCCGCCGAAGAGGACAATCGCCTCCGGAGCGCTGAATTCCACAAAGTCCGCAAGCTTCTGCCCGAGAATCTTTCCGGTATATTCGAAGACCTTACGGGCAAGGGCATCCCCATGGACAGCCGCCTCATAGACGTCCTTCGAGGTGATTTCCGGGACGGATCTCAGCGAGGAGGGCTCATCCGTCAGCTCCAGCCACTCACGGGCTGTACGCGCCACTCCGATGGCGGAGCAATAGGCCTCGAGGCAGCCGGTCTTCCCGCAGCCGCAGGGACGGCCATTGTAACGGACGGCGCAGGTATGGCCCAGTTCCCCGGCGAAACCGTCGGATCCATAGACCACATCCCCATTGATTACGATTCCGGAGCCGACACCGGTACCGAGGGTAATCATTATGAAATGCTTCATTCCCTTCGCAACGCCGTAGGTCATTTCGCCGACGGCCGCCGCATTGGCGTCATTGGTAAGGGACACCGGAATCCCGCCAACAGCCGCGGAAAGCATTTTTGCAAAGTCCACCGAGCCGTGGGAAGCCCAAGAGAGATTCGGTGCAAAGGCGATTGTACCGGTGTAGTAGTTCCCGTTCGGGGCGCCGACTCCGATTCCCCGGATGCGGCCTTCCATTCCGGCCTCAGCGACAAGCGAGCGGACGGCTTCCGCCAGCTCCGCGATGACGACCTCAGCGGAAGGGTCGCTGCTGGTCTTTATGACTTTCTGGGCGAGGACATCGCCACGGGCGTCCACGACGCCGAGTTTGCAGGTCTGGCCACCGATGTCGATGCCGACTACGTGATCTTTCTCTTTCGAAGCCATGATTTACGCCTCTTTTTTAACCCTGGAGCCGATAAGGGCGAACCAGAGGATATAGACAAGGTAAATAATTATGAGCCAGTAGCTGTTGAGGAAGCCGAGGGCGTCGGCAACCGCTCCCTGGACAATCGGAAGGATACCGCCGCCGACCACCATGGTCATGAAGATGCCGGAAGCGATGGCGGTGTATTTTCCAAGACCCTCGACCGAAAGGTTGAAAATGGCTCCCCACATAATCGAGGTGCAGAGTCCGCAGAGCACCATGAAGAGGATGCTGACAGGGACCTGGGCCTTGAAGAGGGTTATGGTAAGGGATGAGGGGAGGAAGATGGCAAGGAGAAGGAAGGCGATTCCGGCGATGCTGACGGTGGAGACCATCATCTTGCTGGAAACCCTGGCGCCGATTGAGCCGCCGATAAGACGGCCGACAAGCATCAGGAACCAGTAGGCCCCTACAAAGGTGCCGGCAATGCCCGCCGCGAGACCGAGGCCGCCTTCGGCTGCTCCCGTTGTCATGTAAAGGTTCGCGATATTGGGGATACCGACCTCAACGCCGATGTAAACGAAGATGGCGATGATTCCGAGGAGGAGGTTGCGGTGCTTAAGGGCGCCCTTGACGCTCGAAAGCACACCTTCTCCCTCCGTTTTCTCACCGCGCTCTTCCGCTTCCTTCGCCGCTTCAAGCTCCGGCTCGGGGATGGAGGAGAGGAGGATGATCACAAAGGCGAGGGCGAAGATTCCCATGGCCACGAAAAGGGCGGGATTGACATCCTTGATTGAGGTCTCGGCAGTCACGTCTCCGATAAGGATTCCGGCGAACCAGGGCACGATGGTGGCACCGATGGAATTGCAGGAACCGCCGAACTGGATCAGCTGGTTACCGCGGTTGCCGCCACCGCCGAGGGTGTTGAGCATAGGATTCACAACGGTATTGAGCATACACATCGAGAAGCCCGAAATCAGGGCGCCGAGGAGGTACACCCAGTAGTTACCGAATACGCCCGAAAGGAAGGAGACGAGGACACCGCAGAAACCGACGCCCACAGCCGTCAGGGAAGTTACCTTATAACCCCTTTTCTTCAGGAAGAGTCCCGCCGGAATACCGAGGAAGGCATAGGCGAAGAAGTTCATGAAATTACCGAGCTGGGACATGGCGTTGGAAGCGCCGAACTGGGCCTTGGCGATGATGCCCATAGGATTCTGGAGTCCCGTCACGAAGGCGATCATAAAGAAGAGGAAGTACATGATCGCAATCGCGAAGACATTGCCTTTTTTCTGTGACATGGTTAGTTTTGTTTTATTATTGTTTTATTGTTTTCCGTTTCACGGTTTTCAAAGGTAAGAATTTTTCAGATAAAAAATAACTACCTTTGCCGAAAAGCCGCCCCGAATGAAAAGAATTCTGACAATCCTTCTTCTCCTTTTCCCCGTCCTGGGATCAGCCACCTCCGTCATCCGAATCAACCAGCTCGGCTATCTTCCCTCCTCGACGAAGATTGCCGTACTGATGACAACCGACGATTCTGAGGTCCCGATGTTCATCCTGGAGGACGTATTTACGGGAGCCCATGCCTTCGCCGCCCCCGTCGAGAAGACCGGGCCTCTGGGTAAGATGAAAGCGACTTACCGGCTGGATTTCAGCGACTTCGACCGTCCGGGGGCATATCGCATCAAGGCCGGGAACGCCGTATCGGACGTTTTCCCAATCGGCGACGACGTATATAAGGGAACGGCGGATTTCGTACTGAATTACATGAGGCAGCAGCGATGCGGATACAACCCCTACCATCGGGACAGCTGCCATACAAAAGACGGATACATAGTGTACCATCCGACAAAGGACTCCCTGAGAATCGACGTCAGGGGTGGCTGGCACGACGCCTCGGACATGCTCCAGTACACTACCACTTCGGCAAACGCCCTCTATCAGATGATGTTCGCCTTTGAAGAATACCCGGAGGTCTTTTCCGACACCCACCGCTCCGACGGGACTCCCGGGGCCAACGGCATTCCGGACATAGTGGACGAGATACGCTGGGGTATGGACTGGCTCTCCAGAATGAACCCGGAGCCAGGCGAATTCTACAACCAGATTGCCGACGATAGGGACCATGTCGGAATGAGGCGGCCCCACGACGACGTCGCCGACTACGGCTGGGGCAAAAACAACGGCCGGCCGGTCTATTTCTGCAGCGGGGAGCCCCAGATGCGCGGGCGAAAGCAGGGGCTTTTCAATGCCACGACCGGCGTAGCGTCCACAACCGGGAAATTCTGCTCCTCCTTTTCCGCGGGAGCCCGGATCCTGGCCCCCTATGATCCGGAATTCGCCATCTCACTGAAGGAAAAGGCCCTCGACGCCTATGAACTCGGAGTAAAGAAACCGGGCGCCTGCCAGACCGCCTCCGTGCTCTCTCCCTATATCTATGAGGAGGACAACTGGGTGGACGACATGGAACTCGCCGCGATGGAGCTTTACCGCAGCACCGGGGACGGGAAATACCGGAGCGCGGCCATAGAATACGGCAGGAGGGAGCCGGTGACCCCCTGGATGGGCGCGGACAGTGCCCGCCACTACCAGTGGTATCCGTTCATGAACATGGGCCATTACCGGCTCGCCGCCTCCGGCAGCGAAGAATTCGTCCGGAACCTCAGGGCCGGCATCGTCCGAACATACGAAAAGGCGAAGGACTCCCCCTTCCTCTACGGAATACCCTCAATCTGGTGCTCCAACAACCTCACGGTCGCGATGCTCTCCCAGTGCATCCTCTACCGCCGCCTCTCCGGGGACCGGAGCTTCGAAAAGATGGAGGGAGCGCTCCGGGACTGGCTTCTCGGCTGCAATCCCTGGGGCGTGAGCATGATTGTAGAGCTGCCCCTCGGGGGGACCTATCCCCTCGAACCCCACTCCTGCCTCTCCTCCCTGAAAATCGGGAACACCACCGGAGGACTCGTCGACGGCCCCGTCTATGAGACCATCTTCGGATCGCTCCGGGGAGTCTCCCTTGACGGAGGGAACGACTACGCCGAATTCCAGCCCGGGCGCATGGTCTATCACGACTGCCTCCACGACTACTCGACCAACGAGCCGACCATGGACGGAACCGCCTCCCTGACTTTCCCGCTGGCCTATTATGAACATGAAGGGAAAATGCACTGCGACCGGAACGTGCGCTTCGAGGGCGGCATTTACCGGACCGATCCGTCCGTAAAGCGGATATCCCTCGTATTCACGGCCGCGGACCGCGCCGACGGGGCGGAAACCATAATCAGCACCCTCCGGAAAAAGGGCGTAAAGGGCTCATTCTTCTTTACCGGGGAGTTTTTCGACCTCTACCCGGATGTCGTCCGGCGCCTTCTCGCGGACGGCCATTACGTCGGCAGCCACAGCTACGGCCACCTCCTCTACAGCTCCTGGGAAAACCGCGACAGCATGCTTGTAACAAAGGAGGAATTCATGGAAGACATGGTAAGGAGCTACCGCAAGATGGCCGAATTCGGGATTACTCCGGGGAATGCGCCCTTCTTTATCCCTCCATACGAGCACTATAACGGAAAAGTTGCCTCCTGGGCCCGTGAAATGGGGCTTCAGATTGTAAATTATACTCCCGGGACCCTTACGAACGGAGACTATACGACCCCCTCCATGAAGCGCTATTTCAGCTCGAAGGATATCTGGGACCGGGTCATGAAAGTTGAAAAAGAGGAAGGGCTCGGCGGCCATATCATGCTCATCCACTTCGGAACAGACCCGGAGCGAACCGACAAATTCTACTCCCGTCTCGGCCGCCTTATCGACACCCTCCGACGCAAAGGATATTCCTTCGTTCCCCTTGCAGATGCCATTTAATCCGTTATTTGCGGGACGAAAAATGTTTTGTACCTTTGCACCCTATGGCGGGAATCAATACCGAAGATACACGTAAACATAGCATCTCCCCGAAGAAGATGAACGGCTGGCTCGCCCTGAGCCCGCTCTTTGTCTTCCTCGCCGTTTATGCAATTTCATCGCTCCTCGCCCACGACTTCTACAAGGTCCCTATCACCGCTTCCTTCATCGTGGCCTCCGCCTATGCCCTGGCTATCACTGGCGGAGCGGGAGGGCTCGACGGAAGGATATCCATCTTCTCCCGGGGCGCCGGGGAGCCGAACGTCCTCCTGATGATATGGATTTTCGTCCTCGCGGGCGCCTTTGCAGCCACCGCAAAGGACATCGGGGCCATTGACGCGACAGTCAATTTCACCTTGAAGATACTGCCCGGGAAGCTGCTCTTCGCAGGGCTCTTCCTCGCCTCCTGCTTTATTTCCATGGCCATCGGAACGAGCGTCGGGACCATCGTAGCCCTTGTTCCCGTCGCCTGCGGCATCGCGGCGGAAACCGGCGCCGACACGGCGTACATGACCGCCATAATCGTCGGCGGCGCCTTCTTCGGGGACAACCTCTCCTTCATCTCGGACACGACAATCGCCGCTACTAAGACCCAGGGCTGCGCCATGAAGGACAAGTTCAGGGCCAACCTCGGCATCGCCGCCCCCGCCGCCATCCTGGTAACCGCCATCTATGTCTTCCAGGGACTCCAGGTAAGCGCCGAACCTGTCGTGGAAGCAATCGACTGGGTCAAGATGATCCCCTACCTTCTCGTAATAGTCCTGGCCGTGGCGGGTATGAACGTCGTCGCTGTCCTCGCCATCGGCATCCTGATCAACTGCATCCTCGGGCTCATCTACGGCTCGTTCGACTGGGTCGGCTTCATGGCCTCCGCCGGAGCGGGCATCAGCGGGATGGGGGAACTCATCCTCGTCACCATGCTGGCCGGAGGAATGCTGGAACTGATCCGCTACAATGGAGGGGTCGATTTTCTCCTCTCCCTCCTTACCCGCCGCATAAGGACCCGCCGCGGTGCGCAGCTGAGCATCGCCGCCCTGGTAAGCTTAGCCAACCTCTGCACGGCCAACAATACTATCGCCATCCTGACAAGCGGCGGCATAGCCCGTGACATTTCCACGCGCTTCGAGATTCCGGCAAAACGGACCGCCTCCCTTCTCGACACCTTCTCCTGTCTCGTCCAGGGAATCCTCCCCTACGGAGCCCAGCTCCTGATGGCAACCGGCCTCGCCAAGGTCTCTGGAGAAGCGATCATTGGCCATCTCTACTATCCCTTCGCCCTCGGTTTGGCAGCCCTCGGCGCCATTTTCCTGACAGGAAAGAAATGAAAAAGAGGGAAAAAGAAC
The DNA here is from genome assembly GCA_017445755.1 of Bacteroidales bacterium. Taxonomy (GTDB): domain Bacteria; phylum Bacteroidota; class Bacteroidia; order Bacteroidales; family UBA932; genus Cryptobacteroides. The sequence continues at coordinate 6,560 of JAFSSE010000008.1, forward strand.
TTCTCCATCTCCCGGAGCCGGGTGAGAGGGTGCTGCTTCACGCCTGCTGCGCCCCCTGTTCGAGCGCAATTGTCGAGTACCTCGTCGGAAAGGGTATCCGTCCGACAATTTTCTATTCCAACTCGAACATTAGCCCGAAAGCGGAATACGGGCGGCGCCTCAGTGAGTGCCTGCGTTACGCGGAGCACTGGGGGCTCGAAATAGTGGAAGACACCTATGACCACAGGGACTGGCTCTGCATTTCCAAGGGTCTGGAGAAGGAGCCGGAGCGGGGCAGGCGCTGCCTGGAATGCTTCCGATACCGGCTGACCAGGGCGGCGGAATATGCGTCCAAAAACGGCTTCAGATATCTCGCAACGACCCTCGCCTCCTCCCGCTGGAAGGACCTCTCCCAGGTCAACGAGGCCGGATCCTGGGCATGCTCCCTCTTTCCCGGCGTTACATGGTGGGACAGGAACTGGCGGAAAGGCGGGCTCCAGGAGCGTAGGAATGAACTTATCCGGGAATTTGGTTTCTATAATCAGCAGTTCTGCGGCTGCGAATTCTCCCCCCGGGGAGAGGATCAGCGGACCTCGAAAGAAGAGGTCGAGTAAACCGGATTCCCTTCCGAATCAAGGCCTTCGACAACTACCCTGAAAACCCCGGGATAAGACGGGGTGCGCACTTCAATGCGCCTCTCCTCACCGGCTTCCACAGAAATCTGAGGGTGCCAGTAAAGGGTCTGGCGAAGATCTTCCGCCCCGGAAACCGGGCGGGTAAGAGCGACGGGATAGGATGCTCCTTCAAAGTCGACGACCCTGGTCTTGTCTGAAAACCGAAGTGCGGTAATGCTGTTTTTGGTGGTGACGAAATTGATTACGCCGTTGAAAACCCGCTGCCCCAGCAGATACGGCCTCTGATACACCTCAACGTCCGAAATGAGCATGGCGTCGAAGTCAATTAGCCGTTTCTGGTCGGACATGGGAACTCCGTCCATAAGGACCAGGACATTGCCCCTGAAGGACCAGATCTTCCCTGCCGAATCACCCATCAGGATGGTGAAATAGCGGGTGTCTTTCCGCTTGCTGCCGGCAAGGCGGACTTCGGGAATTATCTCCACCACGAGTTCCTCCATGGTCGGGAAACGGGTGTAATCATCCAGATGGTACCGCTTGCACTCCCCTGCCGAGAGCAGAAGGTTGGGGCGGACCGGAAGGAATTCGAAGAGGGTGTCGAGGTTCATCCGCGAATAGGACCGGAGGGCACGGTGCCTCTCCCGGAGGGAAGACCTTAGGGCCGTGGAAAGCTTAAGCGGAGGAACCGGTTCCGCATCCATACCGATAAACGGGGACTTCAGGACCATATGACCCTGGAGCCCTTCGTCTGCCCCGACAACCTCGCAGACGATTTCCCGGTGGCCGTAGATATTGTTCGTGTTGAATACCATTGACCCGTCCGGGGAGACAGTGGAAGAATAGATGTCAGATTCCGCGCCGGAAGATGAGATAAAGGCGGTAATGCCGGCTTCGGAGGCGATGGATTGCCAATCGGTGCCGGAGAGCCGTGCATAGAGGATCTCACCGTCGGAGTCCGGGGTGAACCCGCCCCTGAAGGAGACGCTGCCGCTTTCCGGGAGATTCCGGAGGAAGGAGGCCATTCCACCATTCACCTCCGCAGGAGAGATATCGTCTTCCTTGAATACCGAAACGCTCAGGGAGGCCGCCTTCCCTTCGGAATTGTCGAGTATGACGGGGAGGACCCCGTTTACGGCGGCGGAGCGCTTGAAACTAAGCCGGAGCGAGCCGGAAGGTTCTTTTCCCTTCTCAGGAGTAGAGGCGAAACCATCTTCCGGAACCACACTTACCCCTCCTTTCACCCGGTCGGAAGACTGGGTGTTGTATATCGAAAGAACCCTGGAACCGGCAAGATAACCGGTACCTTCTTCATTGCGGTTCTGCGTCGTATAAGCATAAAGCCGGTAGTTTCCCGTCGGAAGGGTCGAAGGGAGCATGATAAGTCCTGATCCGCGGCCCGCGATCAGGGCAATCCTCGCCTGGACACTCCTGATCCCCGGAGCGGAGAGTTCCAGATATGCCACACTGCTCAGGGAAGAGTAACGGGGCGTCCCGGAGACGTCGAGGCAGAACAGGGAGCAGAAAACCGGCTCGCCTGCGACATAGACTTCACGGTCGGTGGAAACGTATATGCGCTCCACTACATTATTCCCAGCCGCAGTAAACCCGGCGGCAAGGACAAAAGCAAAAACAAAGAACAATCTCTTCATCATCATTCATGACTGGTCGGCCAGCCCTCCGGTTTAGTTTTGCGTCCTCCGTCCAGAGTACAGTCTATACACCTGTGCTGGGTCCAATAGAATCCGGGCATCGAGTCCGGCGGTGTAGCCGCAGGACGGTACCCGCTGTCGTACCACATGTCCAGGGGCATACCGTCCTCACTCGTATCCGGGATAAAGACATTGTACCACGGTGTACTTCCCCTGTAATACATGTTGCCCACATAAATATGGGCCCTGGTAACGGTCACCGCCTCGACAAAACCGAGGACAAGCTCCCCTTCATTTTCGAGCCGGGTAATGTTCCCCCTGAGTTCGCTAGGGTTCGCAGAAAACAGGTCTCCGGTTGAATTGGAGTTCTGCTTGAGGGTCTTATGGAACATGTACCCGTCCCGGGAAACCCCCTTTGCAACCAGATCCAGACGATACATTTCCTGGAGCCGGCGGCTGGTCCGGGAAACGGTATGGAAGGGCTCCCTCTTCACCCGGTTTTCAGTCAGCCCCTCTGTGCTGAAGAGGGAGGATTCCCGCGAAACGGCCGATGTCCAGCAGTAATATACGGGGCTTGTGTAGCCCTCGGGATAAGTCCCGTATTTCCCTGTAAGCCGGTCATAATAATACTCGGGATTGAAATCCGCGTGGAACTCCCATGTCTCCTCAAAGCCCCACCTGTAGTACTTCGAACTCTCGTCTTTCCCGGTCAGGGAAGCGTCGAATACGAGGTTTTTTTCATCGACCTCGTACCGGATCCCGTCAATTCCGGGGGCTTTCCGGACCGTCAGCCACGGGGACTGGTAAGTATGGATGGACGGGTCGGCAATCTGGAACGCTGATCCATTCCATGTATTTACAAGCGTGGAAGGATCGAAGGAATAGGTAAGCCGGTACTGAAGGTCCTCTGAAGCCGACGTAAGGTCTATCTGGAAGGCCCCGTAAGAGAGTTTGACCGCGGGATAAACCTTCCCTTCGGAATCTTCCACCGTCATCTTTCCGGAGCCATACATGAAGATAAATGGATTGACACCGGAGCTCTGTTCCTGCTTTAGGGGCATAAGCGTGCTGACCCGGATTATACTCGTCTCACCGATGACAAGGTCCCCGTCAAAAACCAATACGTCGTCAACCGACGAAACTCCTTCCGGCTCGTACGGATAGATGCACGACAGGGCCAGGAGGGCTGCGGACATAAGTGCAAGGAACTTTTTCATCAGAAGATTATATTAAGGTTTACGTAAGGGACCTGGGTTGCAAAGACCGAAACCATATAGCCCCGGACATTGTATCCGCCCTGGGAGGTAAAGTAAACGGAATAAGGGTTTTTCCGACCCAGTACATTATAGACACCTATGGTAATGGAGGAATGGGCTATCGCCTTAAGATAATGGCCAGGGTCGATATTGATGGCGGCATCAACGCGGAAATAGTCCGGAATCCGGTAACTGTTGCGGGCGGAGTACGCCAGCCGGTATCCTCCGTCGTAATAGTACATGCCGACAGGAATGGTCACAGGCCGCCCGGTGGAATAATCCACATTGACGGAGACGCTGTACCTGTGGGTGAATGCATAGTTGACCGCGGCCTTGAAATCATGGGGCTTGTCATGCGGGGCGTTGTACCAGCTGCCTCCGTTAATGGTCGCCGGTCCCCTGTCCTCCATTTCCTGGAGAAGGGTCCTGGACCAGGTATAGGAGGCCCATCCGTTGAGCCGTCCCGTGGTCTTTTTCACCTGGAATTCTATTCCGTACGCCTTTCCCCTCGTCCTTACGAGGTCATCCGCGAGATTCGGATTCATCGTAAGGGTCGCCCCGGACTTGTAATCGAGATAGTTGTACATGCGTTTCCAATAGGCCTCCAGGGAGAAGTCAATTCCGGTATCGAGGTTAGTCCAGTAACCTCCCGACGCAAGCTGCCAGCCGTCCGTCGGACGGATCTTCCCGTCGGAAAGCTTCCATGTATCCATCGGGGACAGGGAAGAAGTATTGGAAATCAAGTGGATATACTGCCGAAGGGTGTTGAATCCCGCCTTGAAGGAAAGGGATGGCATCGGGGAATACTTCGCTGACAACCGGACCTCGGGAATACCGTAGAAACGGACGTCATTTGCGGAAAGGAAGCCGGAGAAACGGAGTCCTCCGTCCAGGGAAATCTCGTCCGTCAGGCGCCATGTATCGCCGACGAATGCGGCAAGTTCAACGGCATACTCCCTGTCGAGGGTCCTCGAGGCCACAAGGGACGAGTCCGAGGCCGCCCTCATGATCCCGGGATCCAGCCCATATGCGGTCAGGTCGGCGCCGTAGGAGAGGGCATGGTCCCCCGCCTTGCGGCGGAAAACGGAACGTACCCAGCCCTGGCGGATATAGGTATCGAGGGTATACTCACCGAACCTGTGCATGTCCTCAAGGGTGTTGTTGAAGTGGTCGTAACCGGCTGAAACCTCAAGGGAACGGCCCTCTTCGTCGAACTCGTGCTTCCACATAAGGGAGGCGTTGATATTCTGGTAATAGAAGGACGTGTCCCCGTTGAACGAGAAGCGGTCGCGGGCCCAGTAGGCGTTGAACTGGAGGGTATTGTCCCCGTCCGGACGGTGGGTCACCCCGAGGTTCGCATCGCTGAAGCCGGCAGATCCCCCGGAATAACCGCTCGTTGCGGGAAGCCGCTTCAGAATCCAGTCGGAGTAAGTCGTCCTGCCTCCTGCGATGAAGGTGGTTTTCCCGTCCCTGAAAGGACCCTCTATATGGAAACGGCTTGTCAGGACCCCGACCCCGAGAGTCCCTGTCACCTTCTCCCGGCTGCCCTCCTTGCTTTGCACCGAAAGCACGGACGAGATGCGTCCGCCATATTCCGCGGGGATGGAACTCTTGTAGAGTTCGACATTCTCGACGATGTCCGGATTGAAGGAAGAGAACATGCCGAACATATGGTTCGGATTGTAGATGGTACTGCCGTTGAAGAGTATCAGATTCTGGTCGGATGCTCCTCCCCGGACATTGAAGCCCCCGGCCGCTTCGCCGACCGATTTCACCCCGGGGAGAGTCATGACCGCCTTGATGACATCGCCTTCCCCGAAGGCGGAGGGAATCTTCCCGATAGTTTTCATGCTGATTTTCTCAACACCCATCGACGCGGTCCGGTGATTGGCCATGCTCTCGGCCGACACGACCGCGGCTTTCAGCGCGGTTATGCGCTCATGCATGGCCACGTCCAGGGTCCCGTTGCTGTAAAGGGCGATGTTGATATGGAGGGATTCCTTGCTGTAGTCGTTGAAATTCAAGTAATTCTCCCCTGTCGGAAGATCTATCCGGTAGCGTCCGGCGGCATCCGTCCGGACATAGGTATTGGTATTGTCATCGAAAATCACGACCCCGGGAAGCGGAGCCCCGTCCTGGGAGTCAGTAACGGTCCCGGAGATTACGGCCCGCCTCTGGCGGCTTTCTTCGCGGCCGATGACATAGAGTTTGTTCTGGTAGGTAACACTCTGGGCTTCTTCTTCATATTCGACCGGCTCTTCCACCTTTTCCGAGAAGAAATCTTCGGGGAGATCCCTGGAAAGGGACGCCCTATGGGGCTCGATACCGAAGGAAGGGAGAGTTTCAACACCTCCGCCGGGATGCCACTTATCCAAGTTCTTCCCGATAATGGACTCTTCCCCGGAGGCACTCCCTTCCAAATATTCCATTACGAAGGGATAGTAGACAACCGGATTGCTGCGCTGCAAGCCGTTTTTACTTACGAAGCGCCGGATATCCGTCTTCCGCTCAGGATAAATCCTGTTAAGGTCACGGCTTTTCCGAAGCTGAGTCACCGTTCCGTCGGAAGATATATGGTAAATATGCTCCTCATGGCGGAAATAGGTTATCACCGAAGCGTCGTAGTCGGGATCGTCATAGCCGATCACTTCCCCGTTTTTGTCGCCAGGCGTCGAATCCAGAATCTTCCGTATCTGCCGGACAACGACTGAGGATTTCCCGTCGTACAATACTTCAAAAAAACCCTCCGGCGCCTTTTCAAAGCCGAAATAACGAAGATTGGCAAATAGAGATCCCCCACGCCTGAACCATGCGACCTGGTCCCTGTCAGGTATGACGGGGGAATACGCCGGGGACATCCTTACGCAAAGCTGCTGCCTGTAAGCATCCAACTGGACCTCCACCCCTGAATACAGCTTTCCGTTGTACATTACCGCCCCTTCCTGGAATCCAAAAGGATCCGCGAAGAAGGTTCCGTTATATCGGAAGGCCATCTGCTGGGCTATCTTGCCTCTGTAAAGAAGCGGGAGGACATCTCCGCCACTGCCCTGGCCGTAAGCTGTCGCGAAAGGCAGAGTCAGAAGACCTGCAAGGAGAAAATACACTACTCTTCGTTTCATAGGAACAAAGATATACAAATATTTTGGTATCTTGTACAATGTTTAATCCCAATTATTTGGGATTGTTACATCTCGATGTATCACCTACCTTTGCACATGAAGATTGAGACTAAAGGCCATATAGTAAAAAGTTCAGATCCTTTTTAATTGTTGTGGAAAAGGGGCAGCTGTGAAGCCGCCTCTTTTTAGGTGTAAAGAGTACCCATTGCGCCGGGGACAGCGGCAGATTTCCGAAAAAATGCTTAAATTGCAGCCGGAAACAATAAAAAAAACTGATATGCCATCTGCTGACAGGCCCCTCATCCTGGGCGCCAGGATGAAGGCGGCTGAACTTTTGGGCGCTGACTTCTATCTGCTCGGAGTCTTTTCCCGGCTGGGAATACGTCTCGGTTTCGGGGAGGCGACGGTCGGAGAACTATGCGAAGGAAACGGTATCGATACCTCTACCTTTCTGACACTGTGCCGCATCCACCTCGTACGGGATTACATTCCTTCCGAAGAGGAAATTGCAAAACTGGATATGGGGGTATGCCTTAAATACCTCAAGCAGTCCCACTCATATTACCGCACAATCGGGCTGACCGCCCTCGGCAAAGCCATGTCAAACCTGCTGGCCCCATGCGGGGAAAAGCAGAAAAAGGTTATCCGCCGCTTTTATGACGAGTACCATGCCGAACTCGAAAAGCACTTCGCCTTCGAAGAGGAACACATCTTCCCATACGCCGAGGCAATCGCTTCCGGCAAGGAACCCCTCGGAAACTTTGAGAAGGAGTTCGAAGAGGACCACAGCAATATCGGGGAAAAGATCGGCGATCTTAAGAATATCGTAATGAAATACCTTCCCGCCGAATGCGGGGACCAGGAAATACAGCAGGTACTCCTGCTCCTGTGCTTTCTGGAAAACGACCTCGAGAGACATACGGCGATTGAAGAGCGCGTACTGGTTCCCAGAATATCAAGAGGAGATACCGGCAATGGAGAATAAGAGAACAGTGGTACTCATAGAATCCTCGGCAATCGTTGCAAAAGGACTCGGCTGCATCTTTTCAGAGATGGGAGAATTCCGCCTCGGAGCCGTCCTGGATGACCTTTCCCACTCCAGCATCCTCCGGCTCCGCCAGATGGATGCCGACGTTGTAATCCTCGATCCTTCAGTTCTTGGCGCCTCGTCAAGGGCATCGGGAAGAAACCTCATTTCGGAGCACTCCGACGCCGCCTGTGTCGCCCTTCTGACAGGCCCCTCCGATGAAGACACCATCCGGTCCTTCGACGCGACGATCTCGCTGATGGACTCCCCCGCCGCAATAGTCAGGAAACTCCGGTCCACCCTGGAGGGCAGGGACGAGGGCTCGAAGCCCGACAGCGGGGACCTCTCGTCCAGGGAAAAGGAAATCCTCATCTGCGTCGCAAAGGGAATGCTCAACAAAGAGATTGCGGATCTCTATAACATTTCGATTTATACGGTGATTACCCACAGGAAAAACATTACCCGGAAAACCGGCATCAAGACAGTAGCCGGGCTGACCGTCTATGCCCTGCTTAACAATCTGATCGATATCAACTCCGTGGAATGACCCCCTACGGCCAAAGCCAAAGCCCTATATGGTATCCGGCGAAGGCCATTATCCAGGCGACGAGGATTGTATAGACTGCACACAGGATCGCCCAGCGCCATTTCCCGGTTTCATTCTTAATCGCGACAAAGGTCGCGATACAGGGGAAATACAGCAGGACAAATATCATGAACGCAAGGGCTGCGGCCTTGGAGACAGAGTTCTTGAGGGCCGACTGGAGCTGGGTATCCTCGGATAGATCTTCCCCCTCCAGGGCCTTCCCGCCCTGGGCATACATAACACCCATCGTGCTGACCACCAGTTCCTTCGCCCCAATTCCGGCGAGCAGTCCTACATCCATCCTCCAATCGAAGCCGAGAGGATCCAGGGCAGGGGCTATGCCTCTCCCGAGGCGTCCGATCAAAGAGTTCTCCTGCTGGGCGAGGGCAAGGGAATCAATATTGCTCCCGACGAGTTCTGTATCCGCCCGCCTGGCGGCAAGGAGTTCCTTGTTCTGGGGGAAATACCCGAGAAACCAGATTATTACGGAGAAAACAAGAATCGTGGTCGCCATCTTTTCGAGGTACTGGCGGCCCTTTTCCCAGGTATGGCGCCAGATCGCCTTCCCGGTAGGCACCCTGTAAGGAGGCAGTTCCATGACAAATGGAAGGTCGTCGTCCTTGACGAATTTCGAGAGGACGACCGCGGAAAGAATCGCCAGGACAATGCCGAGAAGATAGATTCCGAGAAGCGCCGTGGCAGGGCTCTCCGGGAAGAATGCCCCGGCGACAAGGACGAATATCGGAAGCCGGCCGGCGCAGGACATGAACGGGATGATGGCTATGGTTATCAGGCGGGACTTCCGGCTCTCAATGGACCGGGTTGCCATAATTGCAGGGACATTGCAGCCGAAGCCCATGACCATCGGAATAAAGGACTTGCCATGGAGCCCGATGCGGTGCATCAGCTTATCGACGATAAAGGCCGCCCTGGCCATGTACCCGCTGTCCTCCATGAGCGAGATGAAGAAGTAGAGGATCATGATGTTCGGAAGGAACACCAGGACGCTGCCGACCCCGGCTATGACCCCGTCGACGACGAGATCCTTGACCCAGCCATCCTTCATGAAATTCCCGACGAAGGATCCGAACCATGAAACCAGGGCGTCGATCCAGTCCATCGGGTACTGCCCTATTGTAAAGGTAGCCCAGAAGATGAACCAGAGGAGGACAATGAATATCGGGAAGGCCGCCCACTGGTTCGTCACTATGGCGTCGAGGCGGTCCGTAAAGGTCTTTTTCGGCCTTGTGGCAACGTACTTCTCGTATGTTTCGGCAAGGGCGCCCTGGATGAAGGCGTACTTGGCATCGACGATGGCCGACTCGGGGTTCGTACGGATAAGCTCCCAGATACGTTTGTTCTCCTCTTCCCTGGCCCGGGCTATTTCCGGAGCGTTGGGAAGGGACCCGACTGTCTTTTCAACGTCACTGTCGTTTTCGAGGTACTTTATTGCAAGGTAGCGGGTTGAGTACTTGTATCGGATATTTTCGTCCTTCTGGATAAGCAGCTTGATCCGGTCGATACTCTTTTCGAGTTCGGCTCCATGGTTGACATGGATATGCCTGGCGAGTTTCGGATCGGAGTTCTCGTAAACCCGTATTACGGTATCGAAGAGCTCGGAAACGCCCCTCCCGTCACGGGAAACCGTCGGACATACAGGAAGGCCGAAAAGGTAACCGAGCTGCTTTATGTCGAGTTTATCCCCCTTTGATTCAAGTTCGTCATACATGTTAAGGGCCATGACGGTCCGGAGGTTCATGTCAATGAGCTGTGTGGTCAGGTAGAGGTTCCGCTCAATATTGGAGGCGTCTACGACGTTGACGACGACATCCGGCATCGCGTCTATAAGATTCTTCCGGACATACAGCTCCTCGGGAGAATATGCAGAAAGAGAATAAGTTCCGGGAAGGTCGACGAGAGTGATTTTATAACCCTTGTGCTCGAATTTGCCTTCCTTTGCGTCTACCGTCACGCCGCTGTAGTTTCCGACATGCTCATGGGAGCCGGAAGCGATGTTGAAAAGGGATGTTTTCCCGCAGTTGGGATTGCCGACAAGGGCGACCCGGATTACATGGTGCCGCTCCTCGGCGACATGGGCGAGGGCCATGTCAAGCCGCTCCCGCTCCTCCATGTCCTCGGGCAGTCCCAGGAGATGCTCGTCACTGACAAGGGCTTCCCGCGCCTCTTCCTCACTGACGACCTCTATCATCCGGGCTTCCTCCCGACGGAGGGAAACCTTATATCCGATGACCTCATACTCGATAGGGTCCCTCAGAGGGGCATTCAGGACCACCTGAACCTCCTTCCCCTGGATGAATCCCATCTCTATCAACCGTTTCCGGAAGCTGCCATGTCCATGGACACGGACAATAACACCTTTTTCTCCTGTATTAAGGTCTGCAAGTCTCATATATGCCGAATTTTTTTGCGGCTGCAAAAATACACCGAATCCGCTCTCCGGTCAATCCTCATTTATTGGGATTTCAGCTTTATCCTCTCGTTGAAACGATAAGCGAAGGAGAGCATCAGATAGCGCCCGAAGGTATGGGTATAGACGTTCCGGATGTAATTGGATGTCATGGAAGTGGAGAATCCGGTTGTGTTATCAAAGACGTCATGGGCCGAAAGGGCGAGGTCGTAATTATTCTTGGGGCCCCAGCGGAAGCCGAGGGTCATGTTCAGGATATTGTCCGAAAGGTCCCCGTATTCAAGTCCCTGGGTAAATCTCTTGTAGTAGTTCCCTCCGAAATAAAAGTGGTCCAGGATCTTGTTCAGCTCCCAGGCGAAATTTATCCTCTCGGTCCAGTATTCATTGTGGTTGCCGAGGGTATTGGACGAACTGATATAGGAAGCCGAACCGCTCAGGTTGAAGCGGACCGTGCGGGAGAAGTTGGTCCGGATGCCAAGCCGGGCCGAGGGGCCGAAATTACCCGTTCTCATCGCAGTTCCATTGTAGAAGGATGGCGTATTGTCCCAGTCGAAGGCCGCGGAAGTCGAGAGCATGCAGAGAATAGGCGTGATGGGGACGTCATATTTCACATTCATGCCCGCAGAATAGCCGGAACCGGCATTGTCATAGGTATTCAGCGTTGACTGGGCGGGCATGGTATAGTCATACTTGGGGAGGTAGGTATCCTCTTCGTAGTAAATCTGGGTCCGGACGATGGAGTTCAAACGGGCGGAAAAGGCCGCCTTGAGGGTCAGCATGCTTATGTCTCCCGTCGATACCTTGCCGTTACGGCTCTTCGCAAGACGGTTTTCGACGGTTTCCAGGGCCTGTGCCCCGACCGGGGAACTGTAGGTGAAGGTAAACTCATGGATGCGGCTCTGCCTGAGGTCCGGATTACCTACGGAGACCGAAAGGAGGTTGCGGTTGTCAAGGCGGGGGCGGACCTGGGTAAGGGACGGGGTGATGCAGGAAGAGGACCAGGAGAGTTTCCAACGGTTCACCAGGGATTCCGTTCCGCAGCTGAGGGATGCGAAAAGGGAGGGGAAGCGGCGGTCATAGCCGTCCTCTTCAGGGAAGAATTCGTCCCGGTTGAGCCCGACGGAGGTGAAGCCCGCGCGGGCCCGGAGAATGGCCTCAGTGCCCTTGAAACGGTTGTTGAAGGTAAGCGCAACCGAATGCTTGTTGTTATCGACAATATAGTCGTGGGTATTGACCGTATCGACTATGGATTCCAGCGGATCTGAAATATCGAAGGCGGTCCGGAGGGAATGCCTGTACTCGCCGGAATAGACATAGGAGAGGGTCAGGTTGCTCCAGTCGTCGAAATCATAGCGGACATACGGGCTGACGGCCCAGTTCCGATCGGTCACGGTTCCGTCGATGTCCAGCACTCTCCATACCAGGGTCGTCGAAGTGGAATCCCTCTTGTCGGTCCCGGAATAGCCGTCCGATGCGCTTAATGTAACGGTTCCGCCAACCCTGAGATGCTCTCCGAGCCCCTTGTTGAAAGACAGTTTCCCTTCGTAAGACCTGCCGGAATCAGAGTCCAGGATATGGTTTTCGGTGCCCTTCGGCTTTTTCCCCGAAACCATGTTGAGATTGGTGTTATTGGACTCCGCGAATGACCCGTTAAAGGTTCCGGTCAGGGAAAGGCCGATGCGGCCGTCCTTAAGGGCTTTGAAACCGCTGGTGGAGAGTTTGTGGGTAAAGCGGTCGGTCTTCGAGAACGCTGTCCTCTCCACAGTCCGGGAATCCCACTTTGAAGACGGGAAATAGAGCAGTTCGGTGGCGGATTCGTTGACCGAATGGCGCTCCGAATAGGAATATGCCGCATCAACCTGGCCGAGGACAAAGTTCCGGTACTGGCGGCTCATCCACTTTTTCTTCACATCGGCCGAAACGGACATGCTCATCCAGTCAGATGCGCTGCCGGCATTGGAGGCGACCCTGAAGATATTGCCACGCCGGCGGTTGGCATCGTTGTTTATGTTGTTCGCATTAGCCGAAATGGAGGCCTGGAGGGATTCGGAGAACCAGTTTGCATCGAAACCCGCCGTGTAGCGGAACTTCCGGTAGGTAGAGTCCGTATTGAAGCCCCCGCCGGCGAGGACATCCCCGGAAAGTATGGCCTTCGGGCGGTTCTTGGTACGGATATCGAGCACCCGCTGCTTCTCATCGGTCTGCCGGACGCGGTGGTAGGGGTCCTTGTTGTCGTATTCCTGGTAGGATGAGATACTGACGACCTCGTCCGAATCCAGATTGTTGAGGGCCCGCATCGGGGCGTTTCCGAAAAGGAGGGCGCCGTCGACATAGACCTCGCTGACCGCCTCCCCGAGAACGCTGATTACTCCGCTCTCGATTTCCACTCCGGGCATCTGCTCGAGTATGTCGATTGCCCTTTCCCCTTTTTCCGTCTTGACGGCGGCGGCATTGAAAACGACGGTGTCGCCGCTGACTTTCAGAGGAGTCGGAGCGGCTGCGACAACGGCGGCGTCAATCTCCTCGGAAGAAGGTTCCAGATTGACCATGACCCGGTTCGGACCCGCCTTTACCTGGATGGTCCTTGTCATGGTCTCATAGCCGAGAAGGGAAAAAGAAAGGGTTACGGGCCCTGCAGGGATATTCTTGATGGAGAACCAGCCCTTTACCCCGGTCTGGGTGAAGAGTGAATCCCGGTCCCCTGTCACCGCAAGCACAACGACTCCCGCCCCGGGACTTTCCGCCCCCTCCCCTCCTTCCGGAGAGAGGTAAACAAAGCCCGAAACGTTCCCCGTATTCCCTTCACGGGCCGTTCCCCCTCTTTGTGCAAAAGAGTGGAAACAGCCCGAGAGAAACAGCAGGGCCGCTGCGATGATGCGGAATGGCCGCATGGCTTACAGGGCAGTATCGACGTGAAGCTCGTACTCTACCCACTGGCGGAGTATCAGCTGCTCTTCAGCCCTGTAATTCTTTCCGCCGCTGGTATAGGTATATTTGAGGTCGAAAACAGGGGCGATTTCGTCTCCCCCATAGAAGGTATACTTCTTCGAAGTGCCGTAAGGGTTGGTATAGCTGACTCCGGTAGTATAAAGGATTCCGGAGGCATTTGAAACCGTAACTCCTTCCCCTTCTACCGTAACGGCCGAATCTCCGGAAGAGGAGGCGTCGAGGGTCAGGACAAGGGCGCCGGAAGTCTGGCCTCCAACCCCGGGATGCCTCAGCTTGTAACGTCCTACGGTCGTCATTGCAACAGTCGGAGCGGAGGTAGTATAGTTCCAGCGGTAGTTCTCCGTCGTGGAGTACTCCGTCCATGTAGCCACATTGCCGGAAGCATCCTCTTCCCCGTAACGACCGAGACGATAGTAGGTCCCGCTGTACTCGTTGATGTAGTAGAAGGAAATGAGGGTCCTGTCCCCGCCGACGGCATCCGTCCGCTCGAGAATCATTCCGTTCGGATAGAGGGCGACAGAATCGGCCGGGGCCGGAATGGATGTTCCCGTAACCACAAGCGGAAGGGCATAGGTCTTCTTCAGGGAGGCGGGATCGGCATAGAAGGCATCCGTGAAGGAAATCTGGATGTCCGCAACGGCGAGCGTCTGGCGGCGTACCCGGAAAGTCTTGTCGGTCGTCACATTGCCGTCCTTGTCCACGAAATAGTAGTAATCCGAAGGAAGAAGGGTCCTGCCGGTTCCATCAAGGAGGGTCTCGTCAATGTCGAAGGTCGCCCAGTCGTTCATGTCCACATTGCGTTTCCCACCGATGGCGACACCGACATAAACGGCATTCCTGTCCTGGAGAACGGCCCTGGACTGACGCGGCAGGGCGAATCCGATCCTCGGATCGGTATAGTCCTCTATATATTCCTCATAGCAGGATACTGCAGTGAGGAGGGTTGCAATCAGAGAAGCTGCTAAAAGTATCTTTTTCATTGTTCCTTTCCTTTAAAAACCAGCATTCTGTACCAGTCCACGCTTGACTTCGTCATAGGGGACGGGGTTGTAATAACTCTTGAAGGTCGGAGTATAGAGAACCACCTCGCTATAGGTATAGGTCCCGACGGCGTCCCTTTCGCAGCGGATTCCCCTGACGGGCTCGTTGAGGTCCATGACCCGGCGGCGGAGATCCCAGTAGCGTTCGTTCTCAAAAGCCATCTCAATCCGTCGCTCGTTCAGGATAAGGTCCATAAAGCGGTCCTTGTCTCCCCTCACGGTCTCGATATAGAGGTCAGAGGTGATTCCTCCCGACTTGGAACGGATATCCTTGATGATGTCATAGGCGGTGCGGGTCCCAGCGCCGGCAACCGTTCCGTCCGGACCGGCCACCTCATTCAGGGCCTCGGCCAGATCGAGGAAAATCTCGGCAAGACGCATCTTGGGATAGATATGGACCGACTTGGAGGAGTTGACCGGGGTCACCTTTACCTTTTCGGACAGGAACTTCCGAAGGTAATAGCCAGTGGATGAACCCTTTATATCACCGAATACATAGGACTCGGAATCCTTCCCGCCCTTAGTGATGTCAATCTGGGTACCGGAACTCGGGAAGGTGGCTCCGTTATAGTAAACGGTCATGGCCATACGGTTGTCCCTTCCGGTATAAGGGGTCTGGGGGTTGTACCCGGAAGCGGGATCTGAAATCGGATAGCCGTTCGCCTTCATCGGATAAGCGTCCACAAGGTTCTGGGAAGGGCCGCTGTTGCAGCTTCCGTAATTGAACGGAGGGTAATGGCGGCCTTCCAGGGCATTGTTGTTCGCATAATTGCGGTGGATGATATGGGCGGGAGTCGCCGTAGCCGAAGCATCGGCGAGGTCCGTGTTTTTCAGGGCCACATAAGCGGGATTTCCGCAGAGGTCCAGAACCTTCTGGCACTGGACGGCGGCCCTTTCCCAACCGGTCCTGTATAAGGCGGCGTCAGTAACGGTATAGTCCCCCATCCCGTTGACCGTGACCGCAGAAGAATAAAGCGGCGAGGCGGCGAAGAAGAGGGCCCTTGCCTTCAAGAACTCGGACATGGTCTCATTGGCTCTGCCGTACTCCGCCTCCGGGATGATGACTCCATGGAGGTAGAAGCTGGCCGAGTCGCAGTCCGCACAGATCTGGGCCACGCACTGGTCATAGGTATTGCGGATGTAATTCCCGGTCACGGCCGTCATCTTCTCGGTCTGGAAGGAGGTTACGATCGGATATCCGAGCGGATTGCCGGCAGCGTCGCGGCCGCCCCAGTGGCGGAGCAGGTAGTAACCCCACCATGCCCGGAGATAGAAGGCCTCGCCGCGCAGGCGCCGCTTTCTGGCGGCATCCTGCTCCGCATTTCCTTCGACATACTGGAGGTCAGGAGAAAGCCCGTGGAGCAGGAACTGATGGACCTGCTGGAACTGGTCGTAAGCCGTCGACCATCCTGAAAAAGGATTGTCGGACGGGGTCTGCCTTCCTAGGGAAAGCCGGTAAATGGTCCCGGTCGAATTGTTGACGACGGCATTGTCGGTAGCAACGTCGAGGAAATTGCTGCTGTAGCAGTCGGGCGCCGTCGGCATGTCATAATAACAGTTGAACAGGACGCCCTGGGCAAGGTCCGGAACAGCCCAGAGGGCATCCTCGCCTATATTTGTGACATATTTCTCCGGATACAGCGACGAGTCGCAGCCCCCCAGGACGAAAAGGAAGGCGGCGGAAAGAAGGATAGTATTCAGTTTTCTCATTGTCTTGTCCTCCTTTTTTAGAATGTTACGGATACTCCGGCGGTGACTGCGGAGTAATAAGGGTTATTCGATATACCTGCCGTCGGGACTTCAGGATCGACGTACTTGAGCGGGGTCAGTACAAAAAGGTTCGTTCCACGTGCGAAGACACGGCACTTTTTGACAATCCCTTCCCCGCTGAGGTTCTGGATGGTGTAGCTGAGCTCGAGATCCTTGAAACGGAGGAAATCCGTCTTCCGGAGCCAGAAGCTGCTCGAAATATAGTCATTCTCCTCATTGACCGTCGTCAGCTTCGGATATGCGCCTCCCGGATTGTAAATCTCGTGGTAGCGGTCCAGCGCCTGGACGGACCAGGCCCTGTATCCGTAATTCCAGAAATAGGTGCTGTTCATGATGGCGGAAGCCCCGGTCTCGGCGGTGAAATTCATATAGAGTCCCCAATTCTTCCATCTCAGGTCCACATTGAAGCCCCAGCTGGTAAGCGGGAAGGTCTGCCCGAGGGTAATCTGGTCGGAACTGTCAATGAGCCCGTCTCCGTTCTGGTCCTTATAGGCGATATTGCCGTTGCCGTAAAGCCCGTAAGTCTGGATGGCATGGCCGTCCAGGGCCACATCCCTTCCGAAGAGGCCTTCGCTCTCAAGCCCGAGAATGCGGCTCGTCGGGTGGCCCGTGTACATCCTGGCCTCCTCTTTCACGGTTTCCGCATATGTCACATAACGGTTCCTGGTCGCAGTGAAATTAAGGCCGAGGGTGTATCCGAAATCCCCGCCCAGGGCGCGGTCCGTCCACTGAAGCCCGAGTTCCACACCGTTATTCCGGACGCTGTTGACGTTGCTGTACGGGAGCCATTCCCCGATTGCCTCCATGTGGTTGTACTGGGGAAGGGTGATTATACCTGCCCTCAGTTCAGTGAAGACGTTTGCCTCGACGCTGAGGCGCTTTCCGAGGAACACTCCGTCAACTCCGGCGTTCAGTTCCGTGGAGGTTGTCCAGCCGATGTCCGGGTTTCCGGCGACGACTATGACCGGGTGGTTATAGGTCGTAGTATTGGAAGGGCCGGCGTTGAAGGACATCTGGTTGCCGTAATAAGTCTGGTAGAGGAGGAAGTTGTTCCCCGGGTTGTAACCGAGACGGCCGCCGCTCACTCTCAGTTTCAGGAAATCCACGGAAGGGTTACCCTTCAGGAAATCCTCCTCGGAGAGAATCCAGCCGAGAGAGAAGGCGGGGGTGAAAAGATAGCGGTGGGAGCGGTGGAACTGGTTGCTCCCTGCAGCACCGAGAACAACCTCCGCAAGGTACTTCCCGCTGAAAGCATAGTTGAAGCGGAGGGTGGCATTGGAGGAAATGATGTCCTGGTTCGCCCCCGACTGCTCAATCTTCGCGTAGCTGACGGCCGCGACCGTTGAAAATTCATGTTCCCCGAAAGTCCTGCCGTATTTCACGTCCCCGCGGAAACTCATGGTCCTCTGGGTCGTCTGGCTGGCCTTTATGTCATCGCTGCGGTTGTCAAGCCGAAGCTGGACGAGACGGTAGCTTTCTCCGCCGAAGCCGTTCCCGTAAGCATCGATCCGATAAGTCGGCCATGTCTTTGTAAGCGTCTCGTTCACTATGCTGTAATTGTCAAAGGTAATGTAGGCGTCCGCCTTCAGCCCCTGGACATATTCATCGAAGTCGAACTTGAGCCCGAGATCGGTCTGGGTATTTACATAATGGTTGTTGTGGTTCCCCCCGTAAGCCATGTCGGCATAGATGTTCTGGGCATAGCGGTCACTGCCGGCGAAGAACGGGACGCCGCTTTCGTCGGAGGTCAGGCCGGAAACCGTGGACACGGACGAATTGATGTAGATACCGGAGAACTCGTCCATGTCTATGGTCAGGGGATACTCGTTCGGCCTGGCTCCCGTCATGTGGGAATAGAGGGTACTGGTCGCGACGGCTCCGTATCCATAATTCTCGATACGTCCGGCGACGTCCGCGATTACCGAGAGGAAGTCCGTAATCTTGATATCGAGGTTACCCCTGATGTTGAAGCGGCTGACTGCCGAGACCCTTCCGACTTTTTCCGTACCGCTGACTCCGGTGAATCCGGCAATCAGGGAATATTGGGCGTAGGAATTGCCTCCATTGAGATCGACTGTCGCCTTTCCGAAGGTTCCCATGCCGCGGGTGAAATAGTCCTTCCAGTCGATGGTCGGATAAAGGAGGTCATTCTCACCCTTCGAGGCGGAAAGTCCTGCGAGATAGTCGGCGGAATAATACGGCTCGAGCCCGTCGTTTTCCCTCGCCTCGTTGAAGAGGTTCGCATATTCCATCGCACCGAGGTACTCAGGGTTACGCCTGGAAGGGGTCACGCCGTATTCCACGCTGGTTTTGATAACCCTCTTGTTGGCCTCGCCGCGCTTTGTCGTAATGACGATGGCTCCGTTGGTGGCACGGGCTCCGAAAAGAACCTTCGCAGCCGCGTCTTTGATTACCTCGATGGAACCGATTTCCTCGACGAGAAGGTCCTCTATACCGCGTTCCATGCCATCCACAATCACAAGGGCCGTCGTCCCGCCGGCATGTTCTCCGCGGACGTAGATATTGGAAGAATTGCCCCCGGTAGAGCCGGAAGCCGAACGGACGATAAGCCCGGGCGCAAGGCCCTGGAGCCCGTTAAGGATATTGTGATCGGGATATTTCTCCAGTTTCCCGACATCGACCCTGGTAATTGAGGAAGTATTGAAACGAGCGGAAATCTCTCCGCCGTCAAGGCGGTCCAGCATGTCCCTCTCCCCGGAGAGATAGGGCTCGGAGTTCAGGACAATCTTTTCCGGAACACCGGCGCGGAGGTTGACCACCGCATCCTTGTACCCTTCCGCCTCAACGAGAATCAGGGCGTCTTCCTTCGAACGGATGGAAAAACGGCCGGACGCATCAGTCGAACGCGTTATCGCACCCTCGGAAGCGAATATGACGGCGCCCTCGACGGGAACGCCATGCTCATCGGTCACCACGGACTCAACCGTGATGACACGGGTTTTCTTCGCCTTCTTCTTCCCCTGGGCGGCAAGGTCCTGGGGCAATATCGCAAGAAGAAGGGTCAGAACCCATGTTGCTATGTATAATGACTTTTTCATCTTCATTCGTTTCATAGGTTTACCATCCCGGGTTCTGCTTAAGATTTGAGAGCGAGGCGAGCTCGTTGCCCTGGAACGGGTAGAGATAGCAGCGGTTGTCCGATGTCCTGTAGGCCCGGACCTCTGCGCTCATAGGAATGACGGTGTAGTGGAAGGTCAGCTTGGAACGGCCCAGCTGCTTTGTATCGTCCTCCTCTCCCGGATCCCCGTGGTAGAGAGCGTAGATTTCCGAGTTCTGCGCGCTGACGGCCGTGGAAGAAAGGGTCTGGTCAATCTCCCAGACAACCCCTTCGAGCGGAGTTTCGGTCGGGAAGACCTCGTCGAAAATCATCCAGCGGCGGACGTCGATCCAGCGATGGTCCTCAAAAACGAGTTCTACCGTCCGCTCGCGGCGGTAGGTGTCGCGGAAATGGGACGCATCGTTATAAGGCGCCTGGATATCGGTCACGCCGACGCGGCGGCGAATGATATTGAGGGCCTCGACCGGGGACATTCCGAACTCACTGTTGAACGGATCGCCGGTCGCCTCAAAGACGGCCTCCGCAAAATTAAGATACATTTCCGAGACTCTGATATAGAAGGTCTTAAGGGAATGGAGATCGGAGCCGGTCTGGTCAGAAGAGGTTGACTTCCAATAGCTTCCGGTCTCCCACCACAGATACTTTTTCACAAGGAAGCCGGAGAAACCGCGGTTGTTGTTGGTATTAGAAGTGTTGAGCGTATATCCGGAACCACCCCTCCAGGTGGAGATATAGTACGGAACTCCCTGGCGGCTTCCCCAGCGCTCACCGGGAAGCAGGACCGCATTGTAAAGGCGGGGATCCCTGTTCTGGAAGGAAGACCACTCCCCTTCCACATAACCGGATTTCGGGTCCGAAACCGGATAGTAGTTCCCGTCCGGTCCCTTGCGCTCGAAATACTTTGTGATGGTATAGGTCGGTGAAGGGGTCTGCTGGGCGACCGCGCCGGTCTGGGAGCTCAGTTCCATCAGTTTCATGAAACGGGCGTCACGGTCCTGGGCGGCAACGGTCTGTTTGTGGCGTACCCACCAGAGGTATTCCGGATGGTGGAAATCGGAACGCGTATCCAGATAGAAAATGTTCTTGTACTTGTCCATGTCCGTTCCGTTCCCCGCGGATTGGAAACCGCGGCGGGCCTCGGGATGGGCCTCTATATAGTCAAGGACCTCTTTTGCGGCCCTCGCGGCTTCCCGGCAGAGGGCTTTGTCATACTCCTGCTTCACAGTCGCATCGAGCCCGTTCTGGAAAAGAGGGGAGGCCTCGTATAGCAGGGCTTCCGCCTTTACGGCCATCGCGGCCACCTTGTCCGGCTTGCACCACTCGTCGTCCGGCCATGCATCCGGAAGCATCTCGATTGCCTTTTCAAGGTCGGAGCGCATCCATTCACTGGATTCACGGTAGGTCATTCTCGGGATGTTGTCGTCGCCGCCGTTGAAGACCCGGTCCAGTTTCGGCATTCCGCCCCAGCGCTTGATAAGCTCGAAGTAGTACCATGCGCGGTAGAAATAGGCCTGGCCGAGGATCCAGTTCTTCTGCTCGTCGGTAATCTCCTTTACCTGGTCTATGTTCGCAATAACGCGGTTGACTATGCGGAGAGCCCGGTAGCAATGGACGGATATAGGGGTATAGAGTATGCCGTCCAGTGTATAGGACACTATCCCGATTTCCCATTTATAGCGGCGGGACTGGGAAGTATTCGTCGCATAGTACCAGTCGCCGAGGTTGAAATAGTTGGCCATGAAATTGCCCGAAGTACGGGTAGAAGCCATTTCGTCGGTATGGGTCAGCGGAACCATGTACGCAGTCTGGCCATGATGGCCCTCGTGCCAGTACATCCACTCGTAGAGGTGGTCATACGCCTCGTCGAGGAAACCGCGGATCGACTCGTAGTTCTTGTAAATCTCGCTTTCGTCAAGACCGAGGTCCGGGGACTTGTCCAGATAATCTTCGCAGGAGCTTGCTGCAAAGACAGTCCCGAGAAAAATTGCAATATATAATAATGTCTTTTTCATATGGGCTGCGGTTTAGAAGGAGAAACGGAGTCCCAGATTGTAACTCTTCACAATCGGGTAGACATTGTTTGAATCGGAAGTGTCTCCGTTCGATTCCGCCGTTTCCGGGTCAATGCGGTGATCCCCTTTCCAGAGGGTCAGGAGGTTGTTTCCGGTGGCGAATACGCTTGCGGAAGCCATATGCATGGCTTTCAGCCAGCTCTTCGGCAGGGAGTAACTGATATCGACCGACTTGAGACGGACATAGGAGTAATCGATATACTCAAGGGTGGACGTCTTCTTGTTGTAGGTCATGTCTCCGTGGGCCGTAGGGCGGATAATCTCCGTCTCGGAGCCGGTTGCCATGGTCCAGCGGTCCAGGGTATTCGGCTGGGCCTTCAGGTTGCCGTACGGGAAATCATAGAGGTAGTACGAAGGATACAGCTTATGGAGCCCGACGGGGGCATAGATGAGGGCGCTGACCGAAAGTCCCTTCCAGTCGAAGCCGAGCTTCAGGGAATAGGTCGTCAGCGGGTAATTCAGGTACTCGGACGGGATATAGTCGTTAGTATCGACGACTCCGTCGGCGTTGTAGTCGAGATAGGCGAGGTCGCCGATTGTCATATGTGCGGTACCGGAGCCCTGGGGCTGCGCGGCGTTGAACATGTCGTCGACCGTCAAGAAGTTACCCGTCACATAATAGCGGTTCTGGAAACCGACCGGCTTCCCTGCATACTTCTTATAGGTCTCGTAATCGGCGGGGTCGTCCCTGGAAATCATCCGGCTTTCACTCGTTGAGAAGGCACCCTTGACGTGGTAATGGAATTCCCGTCCGATCTTGTCCTGCCACTCGAGCTCGAGCTCGAGGCCGTGGTTCTTGGTCGATCCGAGGTTTGCAGCAGTCAGGGTGGCGCCGACCCAGGATGCAGTCGTCCGGGGGGTAAGGAGGATGTGGTCCCGGAACTCGTCGAAGAGGTCGAGGTTGACGCTCAGTTTCTTGAAGAAGCCGAGTTCCACGCCGAGGTTCTGCTTCACCGAGGTTTCCCAGGTCGCATCAGCGTTTGCGATGGCGCCCTCGAGGTACATCGGTCCGAAGTCCTTGTTGACGGAGTAGCCCCAGTTGTGGGCCTCGTCCTGGGTAAAGAGTTGGATATACTGGAACCTCTTGGCACCGGCGTCTGTACCGACCTTGCCGTTGGAATAGCGGAGCTTCATGTTCGAAAGCACCGGCGTAGCCCACTTCATCCAGGGTTCCTCGGTGACACGCCAGCCGATGGACCATGAAGGGAAGAGTCCGAAGCGCTTCCCGGGAGCGAATTTCTCGGAACCGGTATAGGAGATGTTGCCCTCGAATAGATAACGCTCTTTCCAGTTGTATGTTCCCCTCGCAACCCAGTCCTCGCGGAAGGCGGGGAAATCCAGGGTACCGGAAGATGCGCTGGTGGTCTTCGTCCGGTTGAAAACGCCCATGAGACCGACTTCGTGGTTACCGAACTTCCTGTTGTAGTTGATCCCGAGCTCATAATAGAGCTTGTTCGCGATGCGGCGGATAGAGTCGAAGGTGGACGCGGCCGGAGCGACATAGCGGGACGAACCGAAGGAAGCCGCCGAATACGGATAGACCGGGTTCCCCGCCTCATCCCAGCTCACGGAAGAATAGTCGTACTCCCTGTGCTCGGAGGGGAAACTGTTCTGCTGGAGGGCGGTAGTACCGGCGATTGTACCGCCGAGCTGCACGGTGTTGAGTGTTGTGGTCGCCTGGTCATAAGAGATGCTGGCGTGGGCGGAAAGGCCCTCTGTAATAAAGGAGAGATCCTGGTTGATCTTGGCGTCGTACCAGCCCTGGAAGGACTTGTGCATAAGCTGGCCGCCATTGTAGAAGTCAGCCATCGGGTTCGATCCCACGGTGCTTCCGTCGCCCCATATTCCGCTTTCCCACTTCACGGGGAAGGAGTGCTCCTCGGCCCTGGTAATCCACTGGTAGATATCGGTATAGAACTGGGTGTTCCGATATCCCATCTTGCCGGCGATATTTATCGTGAATACGGTCGTTTTCGTCAGGTTGAAGTCGAAGTTTGCCCTCCAGTTAAGACGGTTGAAGTAAATCCTCGGGTCGAAGGTTTCCGCCTTGGGAATATTGAAAATGCTTCCGTCGTGCTGGTAACCGATTGACGCAAAGTATTTCAGGAATTCCGTTTTGCCGTTGACATTGACGTTGTAGTTTTCCGAGATGGCCGTCTCCAGGAGAGAATCGTTCCAGTCAACCGATGGGAACTGTTCGCTGTACGGTCCGGTAAGCCCGTTTGCATAGGCATATTCCCAGGCGTCGATTGTGGACTGGGGACGTAGCATGGTCCAGTTATCGTCATGGGCGTAGGCCTCGTTCCATATCTTCAGGGCGGTGACATGGTCGGCCCACTCGTTGACCGCAGTCGGGGACTTGAAGCCCCAGCTGGTCGTGAACTTGACGGTAGGACGCTCGGAATTGCCCCGCTTTGTAGTCAGGAGGATGACGCCGTTACCGCCTCGTACACCATAGACGGCAGTGGCGGAAGCATCCTTGAGGACGGAGATGGACTCAATCTCATTGAAATCCACGTCGTTCATGTCCCTCTCGATTCCATCCACCAGGATAAGCGGGCTGGTGTCCTGCCAGGTGCTCTTACCGCGGATATAAATGGTAGCGGCATTGTCGCCCGGCTGGCCGGTCGTGTTGTAGGTGATGACGCCCGGCATCTGGCCCTGGATGGCCTCAGACACCGTATTCATGTTACCGACGCGAAGCAGGTCCTCGCCCTTTGTCTGGGTTATGGACCCCACTGAAGAAACCTTCTTCTGGGTGCCGTAACCGACGACAAGGACTTCGTCGAGGAGCTCTGACTTCACCTTTACGGCAATTGTGCCCGAGGCGAGGAGGGCTCCGACGGTAATCTCGGTCTCCTCATAGCCGACGCTCTCTACCTTCAGGATCGCCTTGTTGTCCGTGGATGGGGGCAGCACGATTGTGAAACGGCCGTCCAAATCCGTCAGGGCGCCTACATTCCTTCCTTCCACCAGCGAGACATATGCCCCGATCAGCGGTTCGCCCGAGGAGGCCTCGACGACCGTACCAGTTACGCTGCGCCCGTTTTTCTGGGCCCATGCGGGAACAAGCAGTGCAGAAAGGAGAGTAAGCAGCAACAGACTTTTCTGTATCAGTTCTCTCATGTTGATATAATTGGTTTTTAGTTTTTCCCCTTAATCAGTGTTTTAAAAAAAAATCTTTGCAATTTACAGTTTTTTTGTCTAAAATACAAATTGACAATTTTTTCAAAGTTTATTGAAGGAGGAAATTTAAAAGAGTGGAAATATTTTATTATTTTTGTGGATTAATTCCTTTTTTTGTTTGAAAAACAAGGCGGAAACGAAACAAAATAAAATACAATAATATGATTTTTAATCTTTTACAGGCAGCTGTTCCCGCAGGGGAAATCGCCGACACCCTCGGAAATGCGTATAGCGGAAGCGCCGCCGTGGCTCCGGTGGAAATGAACGAGAGCTTATGGTCGCTGTTCCGTATGGGCGGTCCCCTGATGTGGGTTCTCCTCGCCCTCTCGGTCATCGCAATCTACCTGATCGGCCAGAAATGGTGGCAGATCCGGAAAGCGTCGAAGATTGACGCCAACTTCATGAACGACATCCGCGACTACGTGACTTCCGGAAAACTGAAATCCGCGATTACCCTCTGCCGCAAGTACGACAACCCGGTCGCACGCATGGTTGAAACGGGTATCCAGCGGCTGGGCCGTCCCCTCTCCGATATCCAGAGCGCGGTTGAAAACACCGGCAACGTTGAGGTCGCCCGTCTGGAGAAAGGACTTCCGATCCTCGCCTCCATCGCCGGCGGCGCCCCGATGATCGGTTTCCTCGGTACGGTAATCGGTATGGTCCAGGCCTTCTTCAACATGTCCAAGGCCGGAGCCAATATCGACATTTCCCTGCTCTCCGGAGGTATTTATACCGCCATGCTGACGACCGTCGGCGGCCTTATCGTCGGCGTCATCGCCTACTTCGGCTACAATGCCCTGACATCCCAGGTCTCCAACCTCGTTTACAAGATGGAGAGCTCGACCATCCAATTCGTGGACATCGTCCTCAATGAACCCGGAAAGGAAGAGGAGAACTAGTCCATGGCACTTAAAAGGAACACCAAGGTTGACGCCAGCTTCTCGGTATCCTCGATGACGGATATCGTGTTCCTGCTGCTGATTTTCTTCCTCGTGACCTCCACCCTGATCAACCCGAACGCCCTGAAGCTTCTCCTGCCGAAGAGCACGGGCCAGGTCGGTGCCAAGGCCACAGTGAGCGTCAGCATCAAGGACTGGCACAACGACACCTACACCTACCATATCAACGGGAACTCCAATCCGCTGCCCTACAATGATGTGGAAGCGGAACTCGTGGGTCTCCTGCAGAACGAGGAAGACCCGACTTTCTCCATTTTCTCGGACGAGACCGTCCCGGTCGGAGAGGTCGTGGCAATTATGAATATCGCCAAGAGAAACCACTACAAGGTCATTCTGGCGACCCAACCGGAATAAAGGACCATGCAACCGTACCAGCGAACCCAGGCATCCCGTGAAAAGCGCTCCGGCCTCCTCGGCATCGGAGTGTCCGTGGTGTTCCATGGACTGCTGGCGGTGGTCCTGTTCACAAACGGGCTGACCTATCTCGACCCTCCCCCGCCGGAGACGAGTTTCGTCATTGACTTCACCGAGGAGGATCTCAACGAAGAAAAGCCCGCTGAAACCACAATCGGCAGACAGCCGCAGGCGGAGGAAATTGATACGGAACGGGAAGTACAGCTCGTCCAGAAATCAGAATCCCCCTACGTCGCCGAGACCCCGAACCTGACCCCGGCTACAAAACCCGACCCGGTCGGGGATGTCGAGGTTCCGGCTCCGGAGTATAAGGAAGAGCCCAAGCTCGACCCCAGGGCCTCCTTCCCTGGCATGCAGAAAAAGGATACCACCGCCACAACGCCCCACAGCGCGAAAGATGCGTCAGAGGGCTTCAAGGCGGGCCAGAGCGACGGAAATACAGAAAAGGGCAGGACCGAGGGCTCGGCTAATGCCCATGTCCAGGGCCGTAGTGTCAAGGGCTCGCTTCCTAAACCCGTTTACAGCGCCCAGGAAGAGGGCACTGTAGTCGTACAGGTCAAGGTCGACCAGTACGGAGACGTAAAGGAAGCCATAGCCGGGGCGGAAGGCACAACCGTAACTGACAAGAACCTATGGGTCGCGGCGAGGAATGCCGCAATGAAGGCCCACTTTAACATCAGCGCAGATGCACCCGTCCTGCAGACGGGAACAATTACCTATAAATTCAAACTTCAATAATATTATTATGCCAGTGACGTGAGTCACAGGCCCCAAACCTTTTTATTAAAAGCCGTGAGGCACATTTATCATGGAAGAAAAGAAAACCAGAAAACACTTCACAACGAGAAGAACTTCGAACCCGGAACGCGCAGAACGCGTTTTTACTACGGATTACAGCACCTCAAGGAGTTATGACTCCGACGAACCTCGTCCCGCCCGCGCGGAACGCACATACAGGGCCGAACGTACCTACAGCTCCGACCGTCCCCGCTACAACGGCGACAAGCCGCGTTACAATAGCGATAAACCCCGTTATGGCGGTGACAAACCCCGTTATGGGAGCGACAAGCCGCGCTACAGCAGCGACAAGCCGCGCTATAACAGCGACCGTCCTTATAATAAACAGGCGCGCACGCGTGTTGGGGCCAGGAAAAATGAGCAGAACGGCATCGACGCCATGATCAGCCGCAAACCCCAGATTGACCGCTTCGCCTATTCGGACAACGACAGCGCAGCGACCCCTATCAAGGAAATTGTGCGGCTCAATAAATTCATCGCCAACTCCGGAGTCTGCTCCCGCAGGGAAGCCGACACCCTTATCCAGAGCGGAGTTGTGACAGTAAACGGCGAGGTCGTTACCGAGCTCGGCACGAAAGTCAATGTCCTTACCGACGACATCCGCTTCAACGGTCAGCGTCTCAAGGGCGAAGACAAGGTCTATATCGTCATGAACAAGCCGAAGGGCTATGTCACCACGGCGAGCGACCCCCATGCTGAAAAAACCGTCATGGACCTTATCAAGGGCTGCCCCAAGAGGGTTTTCCCGGTAGGCCGCCTCGACAAGAACACCACCGGTGTCCTTATGTTCACCAACGACGGGGAGATGGCCGAAAAGCTGACCCATCCTTCTTACAACAAGAAGAAAATCTATCAGGTAATCCTCGACCAGGCCCTCACCGAAGAGGACAAGCAGAAGATTCTCGAAGGAATCGAGCTGAATGACGGTCTCATCAAGGCCGACGAACTCGAATACGTCGATCCGAAGGACCACCGCAAACTCGGAATCGAAATCCACTCCGGCAAGAACCGCATCGTCCGCCGCATCTTCGAATCCCTCGGCTACGACGTCCGCGCCCTGGACCGCGTCTATTTCGCGGGCCTGACGAAGAAGGGACTTAAGAAGAGCGACTGGCGCTACCTTACCGAAGGCGAAGTGAACATCCTTAAAATGGGAGCATACGTTTAGCATGCACAGAGCTGGCTTTGTCAACATAATCGGGAACCCGAACGTCGGGAAATCGACGCTGATGAATGCGCTCGTCGGGGAAAAGCTGTCCATAGTGACGGCGAAGGCCCAGACGACGCGGCACCGCATCATGGGAATAGTCAGCGGGGAGGACTTCCAGATAGTTTATTCCGACACCCCCGGCATCCTGAAGCCGAACTACCGGCTCCAGGAGAACATGATGGACTTCGTGGACACGGCTATCGGAGACGCGGACATCATCCTCTACGTCACCGACACCGTCGAGAAGGGCGACAAGAACTCCGAGTACATCGAAAAACTCCGCCGGGTGGAATGTCCGGTCGTGGTCGTAATCAACAAGATCGACATCAGTACCCAGGACAAGGTCGTCTCCCTCATGGAATGGTGGAAAGAGCAGCTCCCTGAGGCGGAAATCATTCCCGCCTCGGCCCGGGAACAGTTCAACCTCGAAAGCATCCTCGATGCGGTTTCATCCCGCCTGCCGGAAGCCCCGGCATGGTTCGACAAGGACCAGTTCACCGACAAGAACCTCCGCTTCTTCGCCTCGGAAATCCTCCGGGAGAAGATTTTCCTCAACTACAGCGAGGAAATCCCCTACAGCTGCCAGGTGGAGATCGAGAGTTTCAAGGAAGGGGCGGACAGGTATGAGATCAGCGCCGTCATTTATGTCCTCAGGGAAAGCCAGAAGGGCATTATCATCGGGAAGAAGGGTGCTGCCCTGAAGAAGGTCGGCACCGAAGCCCGTATTGACATGGAAGACTTCTTCCAGAAGAAGGTCTTCCTGTCCACCTATGTAAAAGTCGACCCGGACTGGAGGGAGGACCGAAGGGAACTCCGCCGGTTCGGATATGAATCATAAGAGAAAGGATATGAGTGAAGAATGGGATGACATCCCCCGCGAGGAAGAGTTCCCCGAAGAAGAGGGTGCGGAAGAACTGGTAGAAACCGAAGGTAAGGACGAAGGCCGCTTTGCGAGACTTCTCGGGAGCGACAGCCGGAAGTACAAGCTCTCCGGAATGTTCAAGGACTGGTTCCTGGACTATTCCTCCTACGTAATCCTCCAGAGGGCGGTACCGCATATCGTGGACGGACTGAAGCCGGTGCAGCGCCGCGTGCTCCACGCGATGTACCGGATGGATGACGGCCGCTATACCAAGGTCGCGAACATCGTCGGCCAGGCCATGCAGTACCATCCCCACGGCGACGCCTCCATCCTCGGAGCCCTCGTCCAGCTCGGCCAGAAGGGCTATGTCGTAGATTGCCAGGGAAACTGGGGAAACATCTTGACCGGAGACTCAAATGCAGCCCCGAGGTACATAGAAGCCCGTCTTTCAAAGTTCGCCAAGGAGGTCGTGTTCGACCCGAAGGTGACGACATGGATGACTTCCTACGACGGAAGAAACCAGGAACCGACAGAGCTCCCGGTCCGCTTCCCCATTCTCCTCGCCCAGGGAACTGAAGGAATCGCGGTCGGCATGGCCTCGAAGATCCTCCCCCACAACTTCAACGAACTCCTTGACGCCTCAATCGCCATCCTGAAGGGCCAGGACTATGAAATCTACCCTGATTTCCCGACCGGGGGCCTTGCGGACTGCTCAAAGTACAACGCCGGAAAAAGGGGCGGGACCATCAAGGTCAGGGCCCGTATCGAGAAGGTTGACAAGAACACCATCACAATCACGGAGATTCCCTTCGGAAAGACCTCCCACCTTCTTATCGACTCCATCCTGAAGGCCAAGGACAAGGGTAAGATCAAGATTAAGAAGATCGAGGACATGACAACCGAGAAGGTGGAAATCATCATCCACCTCCCGAACGACGTCTCCCCCGACAAGACAATCGACGCCCTCTATGCCTTTACGGACTGCGAGACAACCATCAACCCCAACGCCTGCGTCATCAAGGACGACAAGCCGCAGTTCCTTTCGGTCAATGACATCCTCGAATACGACACCTTCCACACCCGGGAAATCCTCGGCAGGGAGCTGGAGATAAAACTCGGGGAGCTCGAGGACGAGTGGCACTATACCTCCCTCGAAAGAATCTTCTTCGAAAACCGGATTTACAAGGTTCTGGAACAGGACCAGCTCAGCTGGGAGGAGCAGCTGGACGACGTATTCTCGAAGATGAAAGAATACCAGGACCTCCTCCACCGGGAAATACTCATGGAAGATATCCTGAAGCTGGTTGAAAAGCCGGTCAGGAAGATTTCCAAGTTCGACACCAAGGCCCTTGACGAGAAGATTTACGCTATCGAGGACGAGATAAAGGCGATCCGCCATGACCTCGACAACCTTACCGACTATACCATCGAATGGTTCCGGGACCTCAAGAAAAAGTACGGGAAGAATTTCCCACGGCTGACTGAAATAACCTCTTTCGAAACCATCGCGGCTACAAAGGTTGTCAACAACAACGCCAAGCTCTACGCCAACCTGGAAGAGGGTTTTGTCGGTATCGGGCTCAAGAGGGATGACAACGGAACCTTCATCAGCGAGTGTTCCGACCTTTCGGAAATCATCGTTATCGGAAAGGACGGAAAATACCGGGTCACCAAGGTTTCCGACAAGGCCTTCTTCGGTAAGAACCTGCTCTACGTAGGCGTCTTCAACCGAAACGACGAGAGGACTATCTACAATGTCATCTACCGGATTGGAAAGACCTCGTCTTATTATGCCAAACGCTTCAATATCACATCAGTAACAAGGGATAAGGAGTACGATATCACGACCGGGGAAAGCGGCTCCGCCATCCTCTGGTTCACCGTCAACCACAACGGGGAGGCGGAAACCGTACGTATCTATCTCCGCCCGAAGCCGAAGCTGAAAAAGACCCAGCTCGAATACGACTTCTCGACTCTCTCCATCAAGGGAAAGGCCTCCCGCGGCAACCTCGTCTCGAAGAATTCCATCCAGAAGATTGTCCTCAAATCCAAGGGAGTAACTACCCTTGGCGGAAAGAACATATGGTACGATCCGGACGTCCAGCGCCTCAACGAGGACGGCCGAGGCGACCTTGTCGGCGAATTCTCCGGTGAAGACAGGGTTCTCGCCATCTTCTCCGACGGTACCTTCTATACGACGAATTACGACCTCGTCAACAAGTATCAGGGCGACGTTATCCGGATTGAAAAGCTGGATACCGGGAAAACCTATACCGTACTCTACTGGGACGGTGGTGCCAAGGCCTTCTATGTCAAGCGTTTCAGCTTTGCAGAGAGCAACAATACTCCCCTTTCCTTCATCTCCGACGCGAAGGGCTCCCGCCTGGTGGACATATCTGACGACCTCCACCCGCAAATTCTCCTGACCTTTGGCGGAAAATATGCCCACAGGGAAGGCGAAACCCTTGACGCAGAATCCTTTATCGCGAAAAAGGGACTTACCGCAAAGGGGAAGAAGTGCCATGCCTATGACCTCAAGTCCGTAGAATTCGGAGAACCGCTCCACCTCCCGGAGGACGAGGGAGCGGCGAAAGAGCCCGAAATCCCTGCGGAAGAAGTCGTTGACGTGGATATCGACCTCGTCGAGCCGGATGCCGAAAAGGAGCCGATCGAGCAGACCGGCCAGGCCTCGAAACTCCTCTCCATTGAAGGGGAAGACCCCGGCGAGCCCATTGACCTGACCCTCTTCTAGCCCATGATCGTTGCGCTCACAGGATTCATGGGAAGCGGTAAAACCACCGTCGGGGCCGCGCTGGCGGACCTTCTCGGTGTGCGCCATGCCGACCTTGACTCCCTGGTTGAAGCCGCTGAAGGAAAGAGCGTAGGGGAAATATTCTCGTCGGAAGGCGAGAAAAGCTTCCGGACCCTTGAGCTGAAATATCTGAGGCGCTTTCTTGAGAAAGGGGGCGATGCCGTCCTCTCCCTTGGCGGAGGAACCCTCATGACGCCCGGGGCGGCAGCCCTGATCCGGGAAAAGGCCCTCTGCATCTACCTGAAAACCTCTCCGGAAACCCTTTCAGAGCGTCTCCGCCCGGAAGCCGGCTCCAGGCCGCTTCTTAAGGGCGCTCCGCTCGAGGAAAGGATTTCCTCCCTCCTATCGGAGCGGGAAGCCATATACGAAAAGTGCGCCGACGCCGTCGTCGCGACCGACTCTCTCACCCCTGAAGAAATTGCCGAAGAAATCGTCCTGCTTTGCCTATGAGCGGAATTGCAACAGTGGTAAAGAATGCCGGCAGCCATTATATGCTGACCGAGCTCCCGGAGTGGAAGGTCTTTCCGGCCGTCCTAAGGGGCCGGATTCGCCTGAAGGGAGCTACGACGACTAATCCGGTTGCAGTCGGCGACCGGGTCCGGTATGAAAAAGACGGGGAGACCTTTGTCATAACAGAGGTGCTTCCGAGGCAGAATTACCTTATCCGCCGCTCTACAAACCTTTCCAGGCAGAACCATATTATCGCCGCCAATATCGACAGGGCATGGATAATCGTTTCGCTCTATTTTCCCGAGGTGAAACTTCCACTTCTCGACAGGATTCTCGTAACCTGCGGCTGTTATGGCATCCCCGCGACAGTCGTCCTTTCCAAAACGGACCTCTACAGGAAAGAGGACCCGGAAGGCATCGCTTCCCTGAGGAGAATATATGAAGGAGCCGGCTACGAAGTCATTGAAACCTCAACCCTCACCGGCGAAGGGATAGACCTCATAAGGGAACGGTGCAAGGGCGCGGTTAACCTGTTTTCAGGTGAATCCGGAGTCGGCAAGTCATCCCTTATCCGCGCGATAGACCCCTCCCTTGACCCGAAGGTCGGCGATATCTCCCTGGCCCATCTCCAGGGGAAACACACGACCTCCCTCTATGAAATGTACCGGATATCCTCCGGAGGATACATTATCGACAGCCCCGGAATCCGCGGCTTCGGCCTCGTGGACCTCGAAAAGGAGGAAATCGCCAAGTACTTCCCCGAAATGCTCGCCGCCTCGGAGGGCTGCCGCTTCACTCCCTGCACCCACACCCATGAACCCGGCTGTGCCGTCAAGGCGGCCCTGGAGGCCGGGAAAATCAGCCCCGAAAGGTACAATTCCTATCTCGGGATGCTGGAAGAAGACAAGAAGTTCCGATGAGAAAGACAAGAAGGGAGATCCTTTCCCTGGCGGGGCCGAGCATTCTCGCCAATCTGACCGTTCCCCTTGTCGGGCTCGTGGACACGGCTATCAGCGGCCACCTCGGCTCCCTCTCCGAGAGCGAGGGCTTCTCCGGCGCCGCCCTAATCGGGGGCATCGCCATCGGGACCATGCTCTTCAATCTCCTCTACTGGAATTTTTCCTTCCTGCGAACGGGGACGGGCGGGGTGACCGCCCAGGCGTACGGGGAGGAATGCTCCGGAAAAGGAGGGGGAAACGGGCGTAGAACAGCTTCAATCCTGCTCCGGTCCCTTACCATTGCAATCCTTTCCGGAATCGCCCTGATTGCGCTGCAATGGGTTTTTATTCAGGCGGCCTTCTTCTTTGTAAAGACCGGCGAGGACGTCCGTCTCCTCGCAACGAGATACTTTTATATCCGAATCTGGGCCGCTCCCGCGACCCTATCCCTCTTTGCCCTTAAGGGCTGGTTCATAGGGATGCAGGATACCGTCCGACCGATGCTGACGGATATAATTGTAACCGCGGTCAATATTGCGGGAAGCATCTTCCTCGCCTTCGGAAAACCCGCCCTCGGCTTCGACGGAATCGCCCTCGGAACGGTCATAGCCCAGTGGACGGGCCTTGCCGCAGCCATCGTCCTGCTCGCAAACGGCTACGGGAAAACAGCCCTCCGGGAAATAAGATGGCAGGATTTGAAGACCCTTTTCTCCGACCGGAAGGAAACTGCGCGGTTCTTCTCCCTCAACCGGGACCTTTTCTTCCGCTCCCTCGGGATGATAGCAGTTTATATCGGTTTCACGACCATCTCCGCCCGCTTCGGAGACCTTCTCCTTTCGGTCGGGACTATCCTGATGCAGCTTCTGATGGTTTTTTCATACTTTACCGACGGTTTCGCCTATGCCGGTGAGGCGCTTACTGGAAAATATATCGGCATGGGCGACCGTGAAGGGCTCAGAAGCAGCATCAGGGGCGTTTTCGCCTGGAGCATGGGGATAGCGGTCGGTTTCCTGTTCGTTTACGCCGCCGCTGGAGTTCCGATGCTCCAGCTGATGACCTCCGACGAGGCCGTTGTCGCCGAAGGGACGAAATACCTCCCCTGGCTTCTTGTGATGCCGCTTCTCGGCTGTCCCGCCTTCACATGGGACGGAATCTACGCCGGGGCGGTCAGAACCCGCGACATGATGCTCTCGGTAGTCCTTTCCGCCCTTGGGTTTTTCCTTTTCTGGGCCCTTGGAATCCACTTTTTCGGGGCCCGTGTCCCCTCCGGCCTTACTGCCGGGGAATGGGCCCTCCACATCCTTCTCGCGGCATATTTTATCCATCTTCTCATCCGCACCGCCTACCTCAGCGCCCGTGCCGGTAATTTAACCTGCCCTCTTACGGGTAGGTTGGCGTAAAAAGACGAAAGAGGGCGGCCCTGAAGGGTCGCCCTCGAGTAGAAATGAAAATTCAATCGCTTATGAAGCAGGAGTGAAGGTGTCCGTTGCATATCCTAGACTTCCTGCGGAAACATACCACTGGTTCCAGAGACTGACTGCAAAGGTTGTCAGATTAATATATGACTGCCCGTAAGTGTAGGAATCATAATCGTTCTGCCAAGTACCGACGTCACGGACGAAGATAGCTCCATAAGAGCCATACTCGAAAGGAGTGGCTGCGGACGGAACACGGACACTCTGATAGTTATCGTAAATCGGTTCCTCGTACTCCCACAGAGTCAGGTCATAACCATTTCCAAGGGCATTCTTGATTCTCCAACGGCCTTCGTCGTTTTCACATTTCTGGAGCACGGCGGTAGTTGAGAGGGTTGCGCTTCCGGCAAGAGTGACAATTGTCGCCCTTCCGGTAGCATAAGTACCGGTCGCCTTGTCTGTCCACTTGAGTCCCTTGAAATACTGGGTCCTCGCATCGGTCAGATTGCCCTTGGCATCAGTTCCTACGGCCGTGATAAAGAAGGATCCGGCAAGTCCCGTGATGACGACATCCTGGACTTTACCGCCCGCATCGGCGAGTTTCGTTCCTTCGGATACGACCTTCTTGGCATATGCTTCCTCGCCCTGGGCAGCAACGTAGCTGTTTACTGCCGCGGTATCTTCTACAAGATAGTAGACATCCGCCACATTCTTGTTGGCCGCAAAGCGGATCTGTACGTCATTGTCGACATTGTATTCGGAAGACGGGGTGTACTGATAAGTGGTAAGGACAGCTTTGCTGTCATTCCCCGGAACCGTACCCTGCTCCTTCTCGCAGGAAGATGCGAGAAGGGCAATAGTAGCGGATGCTATGATATATAAGTACTTTTTCATGGTCTTTCTGTATTAGAAGGTATATTCAGGGGAATCACCGTCCGGCATCTTGGGATCCGGGTTGTTGGTACAGGCCGTATTGTAGTTGGTTTCGGTCTGGACAATGCAGATATTCATCCACTCGGGAGTAATATCGGAGTTGTAGCGGTAACCTTCGATGTGGTTGGTATTCTTATAACTACGGATAATACCCTTCTGGAGACGCTTGATATCCTTGGTCGCAAGACCTTCGCCCCAGAACTCTACCCTGCGCTGCCACCACACTTCGTTGAGGAACTGGGAGGTGGAGGTGTTGCCATAGGAATCGGTATGCGTTCCATAGGTATAGGAAGCATCACGGGTCTTCGCAAATGCGGTAAGCTTCGCGATACCGTCGGCCTCGTTGAGACGGCCTGCAGCTTCGGCCTCAATGAGGACCATTTCCTCGACCCTCATGAAAGGAACCGCAACGGTAAAGCCAATATACTGGTTGTTCCTACCGGCGTCTCCTCCGTTCGGACGGAATTTGAGCTCGAGTCCTCCGACTGCGTCATATCCATCGACATTGTGACCACACGCATATATCCATGCAGGATAATTAGAATAAGCTGCAAGGGCCGTAATGGCATCCGTCTTACTCATATCGTCGATTGCGAAGTCGACAAAGCACTTCTTCCGGAAGTCGGTCGCAGGAATAGTTTCGTAGAGATGACGGTCGATAAGGAAGGGCTGGCCGTAATTGGCAGCATATCCGCAGCCGGAAACAGTTACATCCGGGTTGATTTCGATAATCATCATAGAGCCCCAAGAAGAGTCCCCATCATTGATCTGGATGCAAGGATCGTCGCTCTTGTACGTAGCACCGAACATCCAGGAAGAGGTCGGAGTATTGAATCCCGTATCCCAGTTAGTATAGGTGGCTTCGTCCATTACGGTATAACCCACCTGAGCTTTCTGGGCATATTCGACGGCCTTTGCCCACTCTCCCATAAGAAGATAGGCACGGGCCTTGAGGCCAAAGACTACCGACTGGTCGGGGGTATAGACGTCTGTACGCACATAGCCGTCGAGATAAGTCTCCGCCTTGTCGAGGTCGGAAATAATCTGGGCATAGATCTCCTCGTTAGTCGCACGGGGATTCTTAAGCATGTCACTGACTTCCGTGGTCTCGATAACGAGCGGAACGGTCTCCGATGTCTTGTCCTCGGTATACGGCTTCTGGGCGAACATCTGGGCAAGATCCATGTAGAAGAAGGCCCTCAGGGCAAGAGCCATACCGGCACCTACCTTCTTATCATCAGCCGGCTCCTCTCCGGCGAGGGAAAGGACGGTGTTGCAGTTGTTGATCCAGCCGTAGAAATAGGTCCAGGGAAGCTGGGAGAAACGGTAGGACGGTCCGAGATACTGGACGGTATACCAGTAAGTATACCAGTTCTGGTAAGGATAGACAACGTCCTGACCCATGACATCCCACTCCAGGAAGAAGGCCGGATATCCGAAATCATAAACGTATTTATTGCTGTTACCTCCGTAAACGAACTGACCGACGAGACTCGAAGTAAGGGCATCCACAAAGAGATCGAAGGATCCCGGTGCGTTTGCGGCCTGCTCCGTAGTAGCGATGTTGTTCTGAGGATTGATTTCCTTAATGCAGGAGACAGTCAGCGTAAGGGCGGCTGCAGCTGCGATAAGCAATT
Source organism: Bacteroidales bacterium (assembly GCA_017445755.1). Classification (GTDB taxonomy): domain Bacteria; phylum Bacteroidota; class Bacteroidia; order Bacteroidales; family UBA932; genus Cryptobacteroides. The sequence continues at coordinate 43,763 of JAFSSE010000008.1, forward strand.
TTACTGTATTTTTCATATTCTTTTCTCCTCCTTAAATTAGAAAGTCAACTGGATACCGCCAGAGATGGTCCGAACAGGAGAATAGACGTTCATCGAGTTGGCAGACTGGAAAGAGTAGCGCGGGTCGAGACCCTTGCGTGCAGAGAAGAATCCGAGGTTCTCACCCATCACATAGACGCGTGCCCGGGAGATGTACTTGTTGATTGCCGCAATCCTGTTGACCGGAAGGGTGTATCCTGCGGAGAAGGACTGGAAGTTGAGATAACTTGCGTCTGTCAGGAAACGGTCGGAACCGTAGGCGGCATACGTATCAAGATACTGCCAGCGGGGAATGTTGCTGGAGGTATTGTCGAAACTCCATGCCTTGGCATAGTCTACGTGGAAAGTATGACCGGCATCTGACTGGGAGGTGCCAGGAGTCATGAGGTAGGCATAACGGCTGTCGTAGATCTTGCCGCCGATCTGGTAGTCGAAGCTCGCATTGAAATCGAAGGAACCGATACGGAGCGAAGTGCTGAGACCGCCGAAGGCAACAGGCATCGTGGTACCGCATTCATAGCGGGAGGCCTCACCAATATCGGTGGTGGTGCCGGATTTCTTGGTTCCGGGCTTGTTAATCGTGTTGGAGCTGGCTTTTCCGGCAGGGCTCAGGTCTTCGTCATAGTAGTAGAGCGCCTGACCGGTCTCGTCCACACCTGCATAAGCATAAGTCATGTAGTTGCGGAGCGGGCCGCCGACCTTGTACCAGAAGGGGGATTCGAAGAAACCGCCGTTCTCGGTAATCTTCTGCTCGGGAAGAGAGACGATCTTCGTGGCGTTGTGGGAAATGTTGAAGTTGACGTCCCACTGGATCTTCTGCGTCCTGATAAGGGCTGCGTTCAAGCTTAACTCAATACCGCGGTTGGCGATGTCACCGACGTTGCCATAGTATCCACGGGTACCGGAGGACTCAGGGATGGAAATCCAGAAGAGCTGGTCTGTGGTCAGCTTGTTGTAGAGGTCGAGGGCACCGGAAAGGCGGCCGCGAAGGACGCTGAACTCGACACCGACGTTCATGTTCGTCAGGGTTTCCCAGGAAATATTCGGGTTACCTTTACGATAGAAGGAAGGAGCCATCGAGGTATCGCCGGACTTGTCGATGCTGTAGAGGTCGACATAGGCCCAGTTGCCGATACCGTCGTTACCCTGCTGTCCGATGGAGGCCTTAAGTTTCAGGATGTCCAGCCAGGAGGAGGTCGAGGTCATGAAGTTCTCCTTGGAGAGAATCCATGCGCCGCCGACGGACCAGAAGTTACCCCAGCGGTGATCCGGATCGAAACGCGAGGAAGCGTCACGGCGGAAGGAACCGGAGACATAGTACTTGTCAGCATAGTCATAGTTGACGGAAGCGAAGTAACCTTCGACGTTATATCCGGTGGAATAGGAAGTGGTTCCGCTGTTGAGAACAGTCGCAAAAGCGGCGATTTCAGGAATCTCAGGAGAGAATCCGCCCTGGGCCGTCGCCTCGAGATACTTGGTCGCCGTATTGTAATACTCGTGGCCGAGGATGGCGCTGATATTGTTCTCTCCGAAAGACTTAGTGTAATTGAGAGTCTGGATGTTGTTGGTACGGAGCGTATTGCTCATGTACTTGTTCAGTTCTCCGTTTACACCGGCTTTAGGGCCGTAGTAGCAGTTCTCATAATCGGAAAAGTCGGTAAGACCGAGGATGGCGGTGGAGCTGATGTTGAGCTTGAGATTTTCCGTGAAGGCGATCTCAGCGTTCATGCTGCCGTTCATCTGGTTTCCAATCGAATAGACCTTGTTGTAGCGGTTGCTTCCGAACGGGTTACCGGTCTGGAGGAAGGCACGGCCGAGTCCGACATAACCGCCGGATGGAGTACCGTAGTCATATGCCGGATTACCGAATTCGTCGGTCTTGATGATCGGATTCCCGTTCTCGTCCAGGATGCGCACAACGATCGGGTAGATCGGGGCGATCATGGAGGTATAGTACATAAGGTTCGTAGAACTGTACTCAGAGGAACTCATATTCGGGTTCGAAGTAGTCTGGGAATGGGTGTAGGAAACGTTTCCACCGATCTTCAGCCACTTCTTGGCCTGGTAGTCAGCTTTCAGGCGGGCGGTGAGACGCTCATAACCGGAGTACTCGATAATACCGTCCTCATTGAGGTAGCCGACCGATGCGTAATAAGAACCGCGGTCATTGCCGCCGTTCACGCTGACATTGTACTCCTTGCGGACTGCATTCTTGTAAGCAGCATCCTGCCAGTTGTCGGGCGTAAGATAATAGGTATTCCCATCAGAGGCGGTATACTGATAACCGAGAGTCGCTTCGGGATTGAGCTTTCCGTCAGTCCCGATGAGGAGAGAACTCTTGGCAGTGTCCGGAATCGTGTAAACCTGGTAACCGAGATTGGTCAGGGTTGCTTTGTTCGCGCTTACATTGGCCGCAGCGGCATCCTGGCCCTGTCCGAAGAAGTAGTAGTTGTACATCTGGGCATAGTAGGCCTCATAGTAAGCACCCGGGTCAGTAATCGTCTCGTAATCCTGGACAGCGCGGGAGTTGATACCCCAGCGGACGTCCACATTGACGATCGCATCCTTGCTCTTGGAACGCTTCGTGGTAACGAGGATGACACCTGCGGCACCGCGGGCTCCGTAAAGGGCGGCCGAAGCAGCATCCTTCAGAACGGTAACGGACTCGATATCGCTCTGAGGGATGTTAGTCAGAGAGGCGGAGTAAGGAGCGCCATCGACGATGATCAGCGGTTCGGTATCGGCATACATGGAGTTGATACCGCGGATGCTGATGCTACCCGCTCCGGCACCAGGAGCACCGGATGCTCCCCTGATCTGGAGACCAGGAACCGAGCCGACGAGGGCGTTGGTAACATTCGAAGTCTGGCGCTTCTGGAGGTCGTCCGACTTTACGACAGCCGCAGACCCGGTAAAGGCCTCCCGCGTCGTAGTACCGAAGGCGACGACAATGGTCTCGTCAAGGAGAGTAGAGTCGTCTTCGAGGGCTACATTGACGGTCTTCTGACCGCTTACGGGCACGGAGACCGTCTTATACCCCATCAGGGAGAAGGTCAGCGTCGCATTGGCGGGGACCTGGAGGGAATAACTTCCGTCCACACCGGTCAGAGTACCGGAGGTCGTCCCTTCGACGAACACTGCGGCTCCCGGAAGGGCCTCACCCTTGCTGTCCGTTACTTTTCCAGATACCTGGCTTCTCTGCGCGAATGCCGCGACGGATACCACCGTCAGCAGGCATGCCAGTAACAGCTTGATTTTTTTCATCTGAAAAAACAATTAAAAATTAAACATAAATATTGATACAAATCCTTATTTCTTCGTATCGTACACTACTAAACGTCCGTTTAAAGCGGATATTCAATGCAAAATTGAGAAAACAATTTCAAAAAAACAAATGTTCCAAAAGCCCCCAAAATTGCTATTTAGTTAGTTCAGAGTGCATTATTTTTTCGATTTAAGAGCCAATAGAAAATAAATCGATTAAAAATTGAAAGTATTTACTTAATTATTCTTTCAATTTTAAATTTAAAAAATTTTAAAAAATCTTTTATTCCATTATATAATAAGGTGTATTTTTTTTGCGTGGCGGAAAAATTACCGAAAGTCAACACTTTATTCAAAACAATGTATCTGATTTCAGGTACATTGTTTTGAATAAATAGCTACAAATTAAGCTGTTAAACGCCACGCTTATTTGTCCCTTCTCGCTTCCGTCAAAGTGTCAGAAACATGGCCGCTGCCTGCCGCTTGTATCGTTTTCAGATACCTGTACATGGTATTCCGGTGAATGTTGAACTCCTTTGAGATACTGGTTGCGGTTTCTCCGTTTGAGAGACGATTCAGTATTTTCGGATATTCTTCCCGGAAACGGATCCATTGTTTGGACGATCCTTTTGGCCGGCCCAGGAGTACTCCCTGGGCCTTTTTTGCAGCCAGCGCTTCCCTTGTCCTCTGAGAAATCAGACTCCTTTCTATTTCAGCAGCCAGCGAAAAGGCAAAGGCGATAATCTTTGCGTTTAAAGAATCTGACAGCTCAAAACCGTCTTTGATTGAGAATAACCGGATTCCCTTCTGGGAGCATGTGTTCAGGATTGACATGACCATCATCATGTTCCTCCCGAGCCGGGAGAGCTCCGTGCAGACGAGGATGTCTCCCTTTTTCATTTTCTTCAGCAGACGCCCGAGCGTCCGCTTTTCCGCAGAATAGGTTCCGGAAACTTTTTCCTGGACCCACGCGCCGATTGTCAGCCCCTTTCGAGCGGACCACTGCTCGATTTCATATTTCTGTCCGTCGTAGGACTGCCACTCTGTGCTAACTCTTATATATCCATAAATCATATGAAATGCTTGTTTGGAAAGTCAGAAATGATGATACAAAAAACGGACGTTTAGTAGTGTATCGATACGAAGAAATAAGGATTTGTATCAATATTTATGTTTAATTTAAATTGCATCACGATGAAAAGAATCAAACTTTTCTTGACCTGCATCCTTGCAAGTGTCGCGATTGCTGCTACGGCCCAGACACGTGTTGCCGGTGTAGTCGTCTCTTCGGAAGACGGTGAGCCGGTAGCCGGTGCATCGGTAGTCGTCAGCGGGACCACGATCGGTACGCTTACCGGAGTTGACGGAAAATTCGTTCTTGCTTCCGTACCGAAGGATGCCGAGACTGTGATAGTCTCCTTCATCGGAATGAAAACCGTTGTTGTTCCTGTCAGCGGCAACATGAAGGTTGTCCTGGAACCCGACAGCATTTTCCTGTCCGATGTAATCGTAGTCGCTTACGGTACGGCGAGCCGTCAGTCCCTGACCGGCGCTGTCGCTGCCGTCGGCACTGAAACGATTGAGAAAACCATTTCAAGTTCCGTTACAGCCGCCCTCGAGGGTGCTGCTCCGGGTGTCCAGGTGAACAACACCTACGGCGAGCCAGGATCCGACCCCACAATCCGCATCCGTGGTTTCGGATCGGTCAACGGGAGCAACTCCCCGCTCTACGTAGTCGACGGATATCCTTTCCAGGGCAATATCTCCGATATCAACTCGAACGATATCGAGTCTATGACCGTCCTGAAGGACGCCACCTCCGCCGCCCTCTATGGTAACCGTGCATCCAACGGTGTTATCCTTATTACCACCAAGAGCGCCAAGGCCGGCAAACCGACTGTCACATTTACGACGAACCAGGGCCTTTATACCCGCGGTATCCCCGAGTATGAGCGCCTCGATGCCGACGCCTGGATGACACAGGAATGGATTGGTACAAGGAATTACGCAATGTCAACGGCTTCCCTGAGTTTGGATGCTGACGCTGCGGCCACCTGGGCAAACACCAACCTCGTCAGCGGTGTCATCCTGAATAACATTTACAACAAGGACGACGACGCCCTCTTCGACGCAAACGGCAAACTGCTCGGTACTATCCTTCCCGGATATACGGACCTCGACTGGGAAAAAGAACTGGTGAAGAAAGGCAAGCGCCAGCAGTACGGTGTTTCTTTCTCCTCGAATTCTGATAAGTATAATGTATTCTCCTCCCTCGACTACATGAACGAGGAGGGTTACATTCTCAACACAAACTTCGAGCGTCTTTCCGCCCGTGTCAATAGCAGCTTCACCCCTAACAAGTGGTTCAAGGGAGGCATCAACCTTTCCGGTACGAGCCAGGTTCAGAACTACAATAGCAACGCTAACGGTTCCTATTACGCAAACCCGTTCTACCAGCTCCGTTACGAAGCTCCTATTTACCCGATTTACAAGCATAATGCCGACGGTTCGATCATGGTCGACGAGGCCGGCGAGAAAGTATACGATACTGATTCCGACTGGAGAAGCAACCGCCACATTATCTACGAGCGTCTTCGCGACTATCAGCGCAACAGGCGTCTCACCCTCGACATGTCCGCTTTCGGTACCCTTATACTCCCCCTCGGATTCGAGTTTACGGTCAAAGGAAACATGAACTACCGTCAGCGTTCCAACATCAAGTACGATAACCCTGAAATCGGCGACGGTGCTACCAATAACGGACGTTACTCCCAGTACGAGTACCACTACAAGACGACCAACTTCCAGCAGCAGCTCTACTGGAGCCGTCAGATCGCCCAGAGCCACATCGACGTACTTGCCGCCCACGAGAATTACGAGTATACATACGATTATCTCTATGGAATGAATTCCAATATGTCCATTCCGGGGATTTTTGAAATGGGGAACTTTACGGTTAATTCTTCGCAGCCGACCGGTTTCAGTTATATTGACCGTACCGAATCCTATCTCGGACGTGTCCGTTACAATTACGCTGAGAAGTACTTCCTTGACGCTTCATTCCGCCGTGACGGATCTTCCCGTTTCTCCCAGAAATCCCGTTGGGGTAACTTCTGGTCCCTCGGTGCCTCATGGGATATCACTGCCGAGGATTTCATGAAGAGCGTCCCTCAGTTCAACTTCCTCAAGGCCCGCGCATCCTTCGGTGAGGCAGGTAACACCGGAAGCATCGACTACTACGCTTACCAGTCCCTCTACGAACTGGACAAGAATGGTGGAAATGCCGCCCTCTACAAGATGCAGCTCGCTGCGGACGAACTCCGCTGGGAGACTTCCCAGACGCTTGATATCGCCCTCGAAGGCCGTGTCTATGACCGGGCCAACTTCTCGGTTGGTTATTTTGACAAGACCTCCAAAGACCTTCTCTTTGATGTTCCGCTTCCTTCTTCTGCCGGATCCTATATCTGGGGTGACTATCCTTATATGACCCAGTCCCAGAATATCGGTTCCGTATCGAACCGCGGATGGGAAATCTCCCTGGATGTCGACATACTCCGCAGCAACGGCTTTGTCTGGAATGTCGGAACCGACGCTACATTCATGAAGAACACGATTCTCTCCCTTCCTGACGGCGAGGATATTGCCGCAGGAACCAGGAGGTACTCTGAAGGACACTCCATCTACGAGTTCTACACCTATCATTACGAGGGTGTCGACCAGATGACCGGTCGGGCTCTCTATACCATGGATCCCGAGAAGAAAGAAGGTGCAACCGCCACACAGTTCGTGACGATCAACGGTACCGACTATGCCCTCGATACGGCGGTTGGTCTCCGTGACTTCCGCGGCTCCGCCCTTCCTACAGTCTACGGTTCTGTCCACACCACGCTCTCCTATAAGGGACTCTCCCTCTACGTCCTCGGAACTTATTCCCTCGGCGGCCTTCTGCTTGACAGCGGCTATCAGGACCTGATGGGCCACGCCGCCAACAGTCCGCGTGCCATCCATGTAGACGCTCTGAAGTCTTGGAATGGAGCGCCGACAGGAATGACTGAGACTTCAGAAAACCGGATTGATCCTAACGGTATCCCGGTTTATGACCTGAATCTCAGCACCTACAGCAATGCGACTTCCGACCGCTGGCTTACGGATGCTTCATACTTCGTACTGAAGAATGTTACGCTTTCCTATACCTTCCCCAGGAAGAATCTCCTCCCGCTCGGTATTGAGAGCCTATCCGTCAACGCCGGTATTGAGAACGCATTCACACTTACCGCCCGCCAGGGTATCAACCCGCAGTACAGCTTCTCCGGCGGCCAGGATGCCACTTATTTCACCGCCAGGATCTTCAATTTCGGAGCTACCCTGAAATTCTAACTTCCAAATGAGCAAAGCAATGAAAACTATAAACAGGATATTGACTGCGGCAGCGCTTACGCTTGCCTTTGCCGCCTGCTCCAAGGATTACCTGGAGACAGCTCCTACCTCTTCGGTCGGTACCGCTACCGTTTTCGCTACGACGGACCTCGTCAAGATGGCTGTCAACGGCATTGCGTACAATATGACTACCCAGCAGGGTCCCTACTCCCAGGGCTGCTGCGGAGAGAACCGGATCTGGTCCATCTATAACGAGTACGCCTCCCAGGAGTTCGTCTACAACCAGATGGCTACCGGCTGGGCTCCTATCATGAATCAGGAGTATCTCAAGCGGGATAATACCACCTATGCGAGCTATCCCTGGTTCTACTACTACAAGATTATTTCCAATGCGAACGCCATTATCGTGAATGTTGACGGAGCAGAAGGAACGGATGCCGACAAGGCCTTCTACAAGGCCCAGGCCCTGACCTACCGGGCTTATGCCTATACGAAACTTCTCCAGATCTATTCAGTCCGCTGGTCTGACAGCAGCAGTGGATCCGCCGACGGTGTCGTCCTCCGTCTTGACGAATCTACCGGTGAATGCCCGGTATCCTCGATGGCCGACTGCTACAAGCAGATCTACAAGGATCTCGATGATGCCATCGCCCTCTTTACAGAGTCCGGTCTTGACCGTCCCGCAGGAGAGGTTTGGCTGACCAATAAGAATGTCGCATATGCCGTTTATGCCAAAGCGGCTCTCGACCGCGCAGATTATGCGACTGCCGTTTCGATGGCACAGAAGGCCGAGGATGGTTATCCGCTTATGTCCAACGATGATTATCAGGCAGGTTTCTGCAATCCGACGAGCGAGTGGATCTGGGGCAGCTATGGCGACGGGAGCGAAAACAACTGGTACTGGACCTTCGGTACCCAGTTCTCCTGCAACGGCTATTATGCAAACAATTCACAGTATGGCGCCGGAGCTATTGATATGGCTTGTATTGAGAAGATTCCTACGACCGATATCCGTCGTGCAAACTTCCTGACCCTCGACAAATTCGGGGCTACAAGCGTCAATGACGCGGGTTTTGACCAGACCAACGGTTTCGCCATCCGTTCTGCGACCAATCCTCTCTTGCTGAGCGCAGCAGCTTATGTTGCTTCGAGAACTCCGGCAGGACTGGAAGAGGCCTATCAGACGTCCTTCTACTACATCAACGGCCAGCTTAAATTCTGGGTATTCGATACTCCGGGCGTCATGTATCTCCCGTATATCCGTACTTCGGAGATGTATCTCATTGAGGCGGAAGCCAACTACTTCCTCGGTGAGACAGCCAAGGCCCAGGCCGCCCTTGTGGCTCTGAACGCCACTTCCGGCCGCGATCCTTCCTACACATGCACGAAGACTGGAACAGCCCTCTTCGACGAGATTGTCCTCTATCGCGAGCTTGAGCTCTGGGGTGAAGGTTCTAACTGGAATGACTACAAGAGGTGGAAGAAGGACGTCGTCCGCGTTCCTATTACTTCCGGTGGTATCTGCCACTCCGCTTACGGTAACATCACGGCCGCTTCTTCCGACTGGTGCTGGTCTATCCCTGAGGTTGAGACACTGTATAATAAGGCATTCTCTTCCGAGACGCCTGAAACTGCAGGAGAATAAAAAATGTATTTGTTTTTCAAACAAAAATAAGTATCTTTGCAGTCCGGTTTTCCAGCCGGACTGCTTTTTGGAAAGATGCTCGAGTGGCTTAAGAGGCACGCCTGGAAAGCGTGTATACTCCAAAAGGGTATCCCGGGTTCGAATCCCGGTCTTTCCGCAGAAAAGAATCCCGCAAAATTTGCGGGATTTTTCTTTTTTGGCACGGAATTGGTATTTATTGCTGTCGATTAGACATAAATATTGATACCTTAACATAGTTCCGGAGCGCAGTCGGGAGACACCGCTCCGGAATTGCTGCTTTATAATAGCCGGATAAAGAGGCCGCCGACTACGGAACGGGCCTTCATGGCCTGCCAGCGAGGGGTCTGAGTCCAGACCCAGTCCCCCATCGGAACCCGGTCGGGAGTCTCGTTCTCGAATTTCCAGACCGGCTCCACAAACTTCATGAAGGTTTCATTGTCCTTTGCCATGGAGGCGGTCCAGAGAATCCAGTCAATCTTTGTGTAGCTCTCCCGGCTGTCGAGAGGAAGGCCGTACTCATTCTGGACGGTGAGATAGTAGGAAAGTTCAGTTTCAATGACCTCCTCCGGGAAAACGTCGAGTCCGAGGATACGGTCCCAGACTAGATTGTACTTTTGGCTCCAGCTGAGAGGCCGGTCAAAGGTAAGCCGGTAATGATCCCCGTCAAAGGCCATTTCCTGCCACTTGGCGGCCATTTCCTTCGCCATGGTCCCATACTTTTCGGCGACCTCGCGGAAGCCGAGCTTTTCAGCCGTCTTGCCATAGGAAGCGAGGGCGAGAATCGCCTTGGCCGAGAGGTTGACATTGTGGGCGAGGCGACCGGCAAAATCGTCAGTACAAAGCTGATCCGCAGGGTCGTAGCCGAATTCCGACAGGTATTCGGCCCAGCGGCTCATGGTCTCCCAATGGGTCCTCGCATAGTCCAGGTCGCCGCAGTAGAGGGCCACGGCGGCGGTCAGGAGAATCATGTTCCCGCTCTCCTCGACGGGCATGTCGTAGGGATAGGTCTGGCCGGAAGCTATCGGGTAGGTCCCAAGGTCATGGGCGGCGAAGGGCTTGTCCCAGCCATACTTCTCGGAATACTCGTAAATCGGATTCAGAAGTCCCTTGGCAAGCTCGGGGCCACATTTCAGGAAGAGGGGCATCGCCGGATAGGCGACATCGACGGTTCCGATGGAGCCGTTGCTGTTGTTCTCCTTCGAGAGCCAGAGAAGGTTCCCCGACGGAGACTCGACAAGCTTATGGGCCGTTATGCTCTGGCGATAGGCGGCTGCGAGAAGATCGGCATAGTGTGGACCTCCTTTCCGGACGGCGTCTTTACGTAGGGAGGCATCGAAGACCTCCGAGCGGTAAAAGAGTTTCCGGCGATCCCGGTAGGCCGCCTCAAATTCGTCCTCGATTGTACGGTCCCCGCTGCGGTTCCAGTAAGGCCGGAGCGGAGTATCAAAATAAGAGACGCTGTAGCGGTCGTCATAGCCGATCATAAGAAGGTCACCTCCCTTTTTCGCGGCTCCGAAATCCCTTTCGAAACTGAGGTAATTCCCCGACGTTTTGCACTCTTCCCAGAGCTTTGGTGCCGCAAGTACTAAGCAGCCCCAGTCTATACGGACATCGTCTCCCGCCTTTTCCAGCACCATCTGGGCGGTGGAAGCGGCCGTCAGATACTTGAGCCGCCCCTTCTCCATTCTCCCGGTCACATAATCGTCATAACTGTTGTCAACGCACCAGCGGGGCGAGCAGCCGAAACGGAGGGAGACTTCATGATCCCTGTCGTCAAGCGAGCGGAAATTGAAAGAAACATAGTTTACCGGGCGGGAAACAAGGGAGAGGTCTTCCAGGAAGAGCGGCGCGGTAAAGCGGACTTCCAGGGCAACGGGACCGGCCGTGAAGTAATAGTAGGTATTCATGGCTTCCAGCCGAAGCCCCTGCTGCTCAGCGGTCTGAGGATAGGGGAAATCCTGGGGAATCTCACGGATGATCCCGCTTCCGAGTATGGCCCTTCCAATCTTGTTCCATCCATGGGCATTGAGGACATTGGTTCCCTCCTTAAGGGCGGAGGAGGGAATCTCGACCGGGTGGTTTTCCAGGGAGCGCCCCGTCCGGAAGATTTCCGTACCGTTAAGGACGAATTCTCCGCCGTCGTTCGCGCTCGCAAGAAGGATGTACCGTCCCGTAGTGTCGTCGAGATAGAAACTCCTCTCATAGGAGGTCTCCCTCTCCCAGCGGGGAGTAGGATAATTCGGGGAAATCAGCTCATATTCAGCCGATTCTGCGCCAAGGAAGCGATAATCGGTCCCGTCAACCGTTATAACTCCGAGAAGGGGGAAGTCCTTACCGGTCCAGTGCTGCGGGGAGCTGTCATAGAGACGGTCGGAGGCGGACCAGCAGTTTATATAGGGGTCGATGGTCACAAGCGGGACGGAAGAAGGTCTGAATCCTCCGTCCTTCGGCTTCTGGTCCTTCCCGCAGGAAAGGACCGCGAGGGCAGCCGCAATGTAAAACAAAAACCTTTTCATTGTCTAAAATTCTGCTTTTCCAAACGGAGCCGCAGGGCGCTTCAACGTCTCTTCCCGGATAATCCGTCCCTCGGCATCCCTTACCCTCACAAGAATGGTCCCGCGGGCGGTTTTCGCCTTTGCACGGAACATATGGTGGGCGGTTCGCCTGGAGTGGCTGACAAAGATGCCGGCCTCGGGAACCATTCTCCACTGCGGGGCGAAGCTGACCGCAATCAGCGGATCTTCGTCCGAAGTGCGCTCGACCTCCAGCATCTTCCCCTTTTCGAGGATCTCAACCGTCTCTCCGGGCTTCAGCATCCAATAGTTGACATAGATGTAGTTCCCCTTGTAATACGGTGCGGCGCCGTAGTCAAGCCGCTTGCCATACTCCTCGATTTCAGCCCTGACAAGAGGATCCTTGCGGTAAAACTCGCTGACCCTGTTCATGTCATATATCCGCATCGCCTTATCCCCATAGAGCTGGGTCCGGAAGAAGGACGAACTCTCGGTCCCCTTGAAACGGAGGAACAAGGCCCCGGCATCCTCTCCGTCTCCGGAGATAAGCGGGTTGTCCCGCGAGGTCCACATGGTCCCGGAGGTCGCCGGGAGCATGATCTGGCGCATATGGGGGTAGGAAGAATTCGGGGAGAAGTACATCCGGTGGACATGGCCGGAATACACATCCACAACTCCGAAACGGGCAAAAAGAGCATCGAGGGCCTTCGCCTGATCCTCCGGAATGTATGAACCCTTGTTATCGCGAAGTACAGGGCAGTGGGTGCAGAGAATCACCTTCTTCCCATCCGGAACAAGGGCAAGGTCGGCCTTAAGGAAAGCCATTTCGTCCTCGTTGAAAGCGTGGAGGTAATCCCTCGCTCCGGCAACACCGGGCGCCTTTTTCCCTTCGCCGGGAGTATTGATATAGACGATATTGTCCATCATGACCCAGTGCTCATTCCCGATGTCCATCGAATAATAGGTCGGGCCCATGATCTCGCGGTAGAGGTGCTCCGCGCGGATATCCGTATCCTCGCCGGTCACCCCGGGATCGTTGTCATGGTTCCCGGGAATGGAATACATGAGGGTCGGATATCCCTCCTCTATGAAGGTCCGGTATCCGTCCGAAAGATTGTAGTCATACAAGCCCCAGAAGAGCTCATGGGTGAAATCGCCGAGGTTCATCGAATAGACCGGGCCCTCCGAGCTGAGGGCGTCTATCTCGCGGCGGAGGAAGGGCATTGTCCTCTCGCGGAAATGCCTCAGATCCTCCCTGTAGGGGTCGTTGCTCAGGTGGACATCGGCGAGCATAGCAACCGAATAGCTGCTCTGATCGACGCTCCGAAGCTGGAAGTCATGTGTCTCAAAATCATATACTTCTCCCTTCAAAAGGGCATAGAAGTCCGGCTGAAGGCCATCCTTTGAAAGGGGCTCGTATCCGGAAGGCGTTATGACGAAAACGACCCCGCGGTGTTTATCCGAATACATCGAATACTTTCCGTCCTTATCCGTGAGCACAATCTGGACGCCGTCGGAAACGCGGGCTCCCGCAAGGGGTTTTCCGTCCGCATAGACTGTGCCCGTGACATTCTGGGGAGCCCCTTCCTCCAGATGGGCGACAGCCGCCCTGTAAAGGGGCTTATAATGGTCCCTGAAGTCCTCCCAGCGGTAGAAATTGCCCTGGAACGGGGTCAGGGGAAGTGCGATACTCTTTTCGTTATAACGGGGATAAACGAGGATTTCTCCCTTCTTGTTCCGGTAGAACGAGAGCTGGAGATTCGCAGCCATCGGGACATTATAGACCTGCCAGTAATTCTTAACGCTGTCCGGGACGGTATATTTATGCCATGTCCCGACATCGAGCATGGTCATAAGGGCCATCAGGCAGCCGTCATGGCCGAAGCGCAGCCGCCCCTGGACCTCGCCGGAGGCAATATCCGAGGAGGCCTTCTCGATTATATCCTGGAGCATGTATCCGCCGAGCTCCCAGCCATGGTCGAAATTGTAACGGTCCGGACCCTTCTCCCCGTAGTAGGCATAGTTGTCCGCCTCCCAGAGTCCGAAGAGCTCGTCCTCAGTGAAGATATCCATAAAGTCCGCATCCACAGGGACATCCTGCATGTCGAGGGCAAGGTAGAAAAGATCCCACATCAGGTCGGCGGGATCGGTTCCCAGCGACTTCTGATCCTTGAAAAGGCGGGAGAGGACATCCGGAATACTGACTGATCGGCTGGTCATCTGGCGGAACTCCTTCCGCCAGTATGAATTCTTCTGACGGACCTCCTTCCAGAACCAGCGGTCGGCCTTCGGCTGGTCGGAGGAATGGGGATTCAGGAAATGCTTGTCCGAAATGGATGCGCGGGTCGTCACCTTCATCTTACGGTTATGCTCCCGCATTCCCTCGAGAAAGTACGACATGCTCTCTATAGTCCGGATAACGTCGGTGGAGTGGGCTACGACCCGGGACTCACCCTTGAAAATTTCCGGATAATTCTCGTAGAGACGGCTTCCGAGGGCCTTCTGCTGGGCCTTTCCGAGAGGGGAAAGATCGCCTCCGCGGCCTTTCAGCGAGGGATAGACCGCCTCGAAACGGCGGGCGACCTCGTAACCCTTCGGAGTCAGGTTATCCTCCTTGAGCGCCTTTACAAAGCTGTTGTGGATATTGGTATACTGCTTTTCATAAAGCATGTACCGCGCCCCGTGGCGGGCATAGGTGGAGACATAGAAGGGCTTGAACCCCTTCGGCGGAGCGGCGAGGTCCCTTTCCGAAAAATCGTCGAAATAATAGACTCCGCCGTACTTTTTCGGGTTCTCCCGAAGCTCGGCTTTCACCTGCTCGGTACTGAGGTACTGCTGCGCTGCGACAGGGAAGGTGAGGAAAATGGCCGCTGCGGCAAGTCCCGCGCTTAGTATGCTGTATCTTTTCATCATGCTTTACTTTTTCTTCGGAGGGGCCTCCGTTGTGGAAATAATCTTCTCTGCAAGGGCGATTCGCGCCCTGAAATAGCTGCGGAAGTCATCCCAGCTATAATATGGAGCCGTCCTGGAGGGTATAGGAAGGAGAAAATCCTTTTCGTTGTTCATCATCCGGACAAGGATGTCTCCCGAGGAATTGCGGTAGAAAACAAACTGGAGGTTCGCCGCCATGGGGACATTGTAGTCCTGCCAGAGGTCCTTCGCATCATGAGGAGAAGGGGCGGGAGTGGACCAGCCGTCGATGTTCATAAGCGTCATGAAGGACATGATAGTAATGTCATGGCCGAAACGAAGGCGCGCAGAGACCTTTCCCGAAGCGATATCCTCTTCGGCCCGGTCGATCACATTCTCCGCAAAGGTCTTGCAGAAAGCCCACTGGCGGCCGCCCTGGATGTCATCAGGACCCTTTGAGCAGAAGAAACGGTAGCTGTCCGCCTCCCAGAGGAGACATTTTTCATCGAAGGTAAAGAGGTCCCAGTAGGACTCCTCGTAATCGAGGCACTGGTTGCTGCAGGCAAGGTAGTAAAGGGTCACCTCGAAATCGGTGGCGCTTCCGAACTTTCGGACATAGTTCGGATCCTTGAAAAGGCGGGCGAAAAAGACGTCCGGATCGGTATTTTCCCGGAGCATCTTCTTGTAGGAGGGCTGCCAGTACGCGCTTTTGTTATTGTAACCCTCATCCGTCTCCCGGACATCCGGATTATAGATGGAATGGGGGTTCAGAAAGCCCATGTCGCTGCTTGAAGCCGACCTGTCGATCTCGAGGGCGGGGTTCAGTATCTTAAGCTCATCGCAGAAAGCGTCCATCGAAAGGACGCAGCGCGGAACCACGGTCGAACGGGCGTCGATAAATGCCGCGCCCCTGAAGACCTCGGGATAATTCCGGAACATCCTACGGGCAATCCCCCTGTGCTGCTGCGCACCCTTTTCCGTCAGGTCCCCGCCGCGGTTCTCGCAGTATGGGAACTGGGCGGCATAGCGGCGGTAGAAATCCTCGCCCTTCTCCGTCAGGGCACCGTCGTCATGGGCCTTGGAGAAGATGGCAAGGATCTTCTTATACCCGCTGTTAGAGGAGTTGAACCGGGCGCCATGGCGACCATAGTGGCTGATATAAAAGGGTTTATAGCCCTTCGGAGGATCAACCGGTTTGGAGAAGCCGCTCTCCGGGTACATGTTGTAGATGCCTCCTGCCTTAAGCGGATCGGCCGCTATCTGTTCAAAGGCGGTCTGGGCCCAGAGTCCTGCCGAAAGGAGGACGCTAATAACCAGGGTGAAAATCCGTTTTATCATACGCTCACTTTTGTTCTATCGGTTTTTTTCCGGAATAACAGACAAAGAAACTGACAAGGCAGCCAATCGGCGCCCACCAAGTCCAGGCGATGGATATCTTATGCCCGAGAAGGGCCTGGCTCAAAGGACCGAGGACGTAGGGCTGCATCAGAAGGACCACGAGGAGGCCGACGATGAGGGAAGCCACAACGCTCCGTGTATTGCCCCTCTTTGTAAAGAGGGCGCAGACGAAGACGCCGCCCATACCCGCGTAGGAGAAGCACATGACCCCGGTTGCGAAGTCCACGAGGTTGAGCCCCGAGGCCTGCTGCATAAGGGCTGTAACCATGGCAAAAGCCGTCAGGACGGCTCCCATAAGGGCCGCCATCTTCTTGGAAGAGGACATCTGGGCCTCGGCGGTGGTGATTTCATGGCCATGATCGCGGCGGATAGGAAGATAGATGTCAGCCGTGAAACTGGAGGCCATGGAATTGATGGCGGAGTTGAAGCTCGAGAGGGCCGCGGCGAGGACTCCGACTATCATGAGTCCCCGGAGCCCCACCGGAATGCTGTTTTTGATATACTGCGGGAAAAGGTCCCTGGCGTCTCCGGCAAAACCGCAGAGCCCTTCCGGATCGAGGGCATTGTATTTCACCCAGAGGAGAAGACCTATCGAAAGGAAAATGAGGACGATAGGAAGACTCATGATCTGGGAATACACAAGGGAGACCCCGGCCTTCTTAACGCTCTTGCAGGTCAGCTGCCGCTGGACAAACTCATGGTCCGTCGAGAACTGGACCACCTTGAAGACAGTTGCGCCGATAAGGGCGCCTATGATGTTGTATGGAACATCGAACCGGAAGGATGGATCCACTACCTGGAGCTTGCTTCCCTCAACCCAGGCGCCGGAGGTCTTGACCCGGCCATGGATAAGCGAATCCCAGATTCCGCTGAAGGAGAAATCGGGGGTCATGGAGGCGTAAATGAGCCCGAGGGCGACAAGTCCGGTCCCGATTACGAGGAGAATCTGGATGGTATCAATGTAGATAAGCCCCTTTATTCCTCCCGCCATTGTATAAATTGTCGCGACGACCCCAAGTATGACTATCGAATAAAGGAGGAACTGGAACTGGATGGACCCGTACAGGATGACCGAGACGGCGATTGCGGCTATGAAAAGGCGCGAGCCGGAGGTAAAGAGCTGGCCGAGGAGGAACATGATGCTGGTCCAGCGCTTGGACTTCTCCCCGTAACGGTCTCCGATATAGCCGTAAATAGTAATGGTTCCGGCCTGATAGAGTTTCGGAAGGAAGAGCCAGGCGACAAGGAGGCCTCCGAAAATCGCCCCGATGCAGAGCATCAGGTAGGTCAGGTTCGTGTTGAAGCCGAGCTCCGGCGAACCGACGAAGGTTCCGGCGCTTATCGAGGTCCCGGTAGCCGCAAGGGCGACCATCCAGGTCGGCATCGAACGGCCGCCGAGGAAATAGTCCTCCATGTTGCGGTTTTTCCGCGAAAAATGGAAGCCGAGCCCTACCAGAAGGCAGAGAAAGAGGATAATTATGATCCAGTCAATTAGGGTCATGGCTAAATGCTTTCAATTTGGACGGCGGTATTGTCTATCAGGGTATAGAACTGGTTGTACTGGACGTCGGTCCGGCCTGTTCCGCGGCGCATAAGTTCCTTAAGGGCAGGAAGATGGTCCATATATACCCCGCGGGGAGTGGTGCCTTCGCGGACGCAGATGGACGCCGCCATGCCCACGACCTCCCCTATCATTCCGCAGGTGCGCATGACCCGGGTCGAGCCGAGGGCGACATGGGTGACGCTGATATCCCGGCCCGCCATGAAAAGATTCTCGATATCCTTCGAATAGAAGCAGCGGTAAGGTATCCCATAAGGGGTCACAGGGGTCAGATGGCCCTCGGAGAGCCACTCGTCGCCGGGATACACCGCCGCATTGTCCTTCCTCGGGAAATGCTGGTCAATATTCCATGAAACGCTTGCCGAAGCATCCTCAAAGGGGGTTTTCCGAACGATATCGTTCTGGGTCAGGACGTAATCGCCGACAATCCGGCGGGACTCCCGCTTCCCGATGACATGGGAAACCCAGATAAGGTGGGTACACTCCCAGTCCTCCTTGGCGGAATAGCGGTTCTTGCAGTATGAGAAGGTCGAATAAGCGACATACATCCCGTAATCCCTCATTTTCTCCGCCTCCGAAATGGCGTCGTAATGCATGCCGACCTCCCAGTACCAGTTGGCCCTGTGGACCGGCTCGATGGTGGTTTCATCCAGCTCCAGGCCCCAGTCCAGGGAATCCGGATAAGTGCAGGGGACATTGTGGTCCTCGCAGTACCACTCTATGGATCCGCCCATATGGAGGGAATCTGCCGTTTCCGGGGCCAGGGACTCCCCGAAGGCGCTTTCTCCCTCGCGGCCATACATGGTCTCAGCTCCAGCGAGAACGGCCAGGGTCGCATCTCCGGTGCAGTCGGCAAAGGTTTTCCCTTCGATGCGGACGGGCTTCTGGTCCGTCACCTCGAGGGCTGTAACGGCGACGATGCGCCCCTCCTTAGTTTCGGCGGCGACGACGCTGTATCCGAGAAAGAGAGTGATGTTCTTCTCCGCCTCTACGACCCTCAACTTGCGCTCGTCCTCGTAATTATGGGCCCCGCGGGCATTTCCGCCGCGTTCAGGACCTATTTCATTGACAATGTAACCGAGGGATCCGTAGGGCGGGAGATTAATCCTGCCGCCGAGTCCGACCCGGATTTCCGAGGAATTGTTTCCTCCGAGTACATAACGGTCCTGGATAAGGGCAACCTTAAGCCCCAGCCGGGCCGCAGAAATTGCCGCACACTCCCCTGCGATTCCGCCTCCGACTACTACAAAGTCGAAAAGGCCCTTCTCTTCGGGAACCTCTTCCCCAAGAACGGCCTTCCGGAGGGCCCTGTACTCTTCAATGCTGTCCCCAGGAACCTCTCCCGACTTTGTCAGGAGGATGGCGTCGCAGCGGCCGTCAAAGCCGGTAAGGTCATGGAGGGAAATCTCATGGGAACCCTTCCCGAGCGAATAAGTTCCGCCTTTCTGCCAGACCCACTGGGGGCCTGCCTTCCCGGTTGAAGCGCTCTTCCCGGTCCCGAAAGTCTCCCCGTCCGGCTTCCCGTCTATGAGCACCTGAAAAATCCCAGGCGTAGGGCCGTCAGACCAGTATTTTGTCCAGTTTTTTGTCCGGACATAAAGGGTATATTCCCCTTCTTCCGGGACTTCAAAGGAGCCCTTTGCGTCCTCAACGGGAGCGACCCCGATACCGTGGGCGAGCAGGTAACTCGACCCCATCTGCAGGAGGAACTGTTGTTCCACCGTCCAGCCGCCTTTCTCTGGAAAACGGCTTGTCAGAAGCATTATTGAATTATGTCTTTCCATTATCTGTCCTCCGCCTGATGGCCGACACGGTCGACCTGGTGATAAAACTGGGTATAAGGGAGGTCCGTCCTTCCGGTACCCTTCCGCATCAGGGCCTTAAGGTCCTCGAAATAAGTTGTGTAGATATCCCTTGGAAGCACTCCCCTCTTGGAGCAGATTGAAGCCGCCATGCCCACGACCTCTCCCATCATTCCGCAGGTTCGCATGACCCGGATGGAGCCGAAGGCCACATGGGTCACGCTGATATCGCGTCCGGCCATGAAAAGATTGGGCACATCCTTCGAATAGAAGCAGCGGTATGGAATCGGGTAGGGGTCGATCGGGGTAAGCCGGCCGACGGAAATCCATGTCTCGCCCGGATAGCGCTCCTCGTTCTCCTTCATCGGATAATGCTGGTCGATGCGCCAGGTGGTTGTGCAGGTGGCGTCTTCGTGGGGAATATGGCGGATAAGGTCGTTCTCGGTCATGACATAGTCGCCCATGATCCTTCGGGATTCCCTCTTTCCGGCCACGTGGGAGACCCAGACAAGGTGGGTACATTCCCAGTTCTCCTTCGCCGAATAACGGTTCTTGCAATATGAGAATGTGGAATAGGCGACATACATGCCGTAGTCCCTCACCTTCTCCCCGTCTTCGACCTGGTTGTCATGCATGCCGACTTCCCAGTACCAGTTGGCCCTGTGGACCGGCTCGACGGTGATTTCATCGAGCGACAGGCCCCAGTCGATGGCGTCCGGGAAAGAACACGGGGTGTTCCAGTCCTCGCAGTACCACTGGAGGGAGGCCCCCATAGTATAGTCGTCAGCGACCTCCGGGGCAATCTTTTCGCCGTATTCGCTCCTGGCCTCCCGGCCCATGCGGGTCTCGGCGCCGGCCATGACAGCGAGATTGGCATCCCCCGTACAGTCAGCAAAGGTATATCCGGTAAGGTGGATAAGCTTCTGGTCAGTCGCCTCCGCGGCAATTACTCCGGTAATCTTCCCGCCTTCCATCTCCGCCGAAACAACTACGTAGCCGCAGAAGAGGGTTATATTTTTCTCCGCTTTTACAACATCCATTTTCTTCCAGTCCATATAGTGGTGGGCTCCGCGGGCGTTTCCGATTCTCTCGGGGCCGATTTCATTGATAAGATAGCCGAGAGACGGATATGGATCGACATTGATTCTTCCGCCGAGGCCGACACGGACCTCTGAGGAGTTGTTCCCGCCAAGGATGTAACGGTCCTGGATAAGGGCAACTTTCAGCCCCAGCCGGGCCGCGGCAAGCGCAGCGCAGATTCCGGATATCCCGCCTCCGACTACGACAAAGTCGAAATGGCCCTTCTCTTCGGGAATCTCTTCCCCGAGGACGGCCTTCCGAAGGGCCCTGTATTCTTCGATGCTGTCTCCGGGCGCCTCTCCAGCTTTCGTCAGGAGGATGGCGTCGCACCGGCCGTCGAAGCCGGTAAGGTCGTGGAGGGAAATCTCATGGGAACCCTTCCGGAGGGAGTAAGTACCGCCTTTCTGCCATACCCAGCATGGTCCGACCTTCCCTGTTGAAGCGCTCTTCCCGGTGCCGAAGGTCTCCCCGTCAGGCCTCCCGTCCACAAGGACCTGGAAAATCCCTGGCGTAGGGCCGTCAGACCAGTATTTCGTCCAGTTCTTCGTCCGGACATAAAGGGTGTACTCCCCTTCTTCCAGGATTTGGAAAGAAGTCCGGGCGTCCCTGGGAAGCGGAGTCCCGATTCCATGGGCCAGCAGATAGCTGGAGCCCATCTGCAGCATGAACTGCTGCTCAACCGTCCAGTCCCCGCGGTCCGAGAATCTCGTCGCAAGGAGCAGGACTGAATTGTTTTGTGTTATCATGGGTCAAAAACAATAAACCTGTTCGAACTACAAAAATAATAAAAATTCGTGTTCATCGGTAGTTTGACAGTATAATTTTCGATTTTTTCACTAGAAGGCCCCCCAGGGTCTTTTTTTTGTCAAATATTATTTTTATATTTGTGGTATATAAGAGTATATATTACAGATATGAGACTTGTTGTCAAGCAAAGCGGGCGCTTTACATACCTCTATGCCATCAAGGGGTACCGCACGGATGATGGAAAGAGTACGACAAAGGTTGTGGAGAAGTTCGGTACAATCGAAGAACTGCGGGAGAAGTTACAGGGTGCAGACCCGGTTGAATGGGCACGTGAGAGAGTCGCTGAGATGACAGCAAAGGAGAAAGAGGAGGATAAAAAGGTTATTATAGAGTGCGACCCACGGGTGTCTATCGCCAATGGCGAGCAGCGCAGCTACAACGGCGGCTATCTGTTCCTGCAGAAGATATACTACGAACTGGGGTTGGACTACATCTGCAAGAAGATAGCAAAGAAGCACAAGATGGTCAAGTTTGACTTGAACAGCATCCTGTCCATGCTGATATATACAAGGATACTGTATCCGGGGTCCAAGCGTTCATCTCTGGAAGATGCGAAGAAGTTCTTCGAACAGCCGGAATGCACGCTGGAACAGGTGTACAGGGCCCTTTCGCTGCTGGCAACTGAGTTCAACGAGATACAGGCGGACGTGTACAAGCGTAGCCAGAAGCTCTGGAAGCGTAAT
>JAFSSE010000009.1 GCA_017445755.1 Bacteroidales bacterium
CCGCGTCCCGATCGCACGTCTCGCCGCGGCACAGGCCGAGATTCGCCAGGCGAAGTAATTTAAGTGCGGCCTATCAAATCGGGCCGCACTTAAAAAATTACCTGCTTCATTTCCGCAAACCATGCCACCCTCGGCAATGTAAGAGGGAGGGGCCCTAAGAAAGTCGGCATCAGCCGACCGGCCGGGTCCGGGACTTTTGCCAGCTGGCAAAAGTCGGAAAGGACAATAGGCCGCAGGGGGTTCGGGGGAATTTTATTCCCTCGTATAAAATGGAGGGGTCGCGTAAGCGACGTTGGCGGAAGTGAAGCAGGTGATTTTTTTGCTATTGGGCTATTCTACTTCCCGGAAACGGCCTTTCCGCAGAAGTAGCAGAGGGCGGCGACCGCCATGCCGTTGATTGCCGGGAAACCCCAGTGGACGAGGTTAGCCACAACGGCGCCGAGGATGACTCCGGCCACGGCCCACCAGTTTACGACCTTCTCTTCAACGGTCCCTTCGAGATAGGCACGACGGTTGGTGAAGTAGCTGATGATAAGGATAATACCCACCGGAGGAAGGGTGCAGTTCAAGACGTTCAGCCAGCCGCAGAAGTTCCAGTAAAGCCAGACCGCAGTGATGGTGCCGATGACGCCGGACACGAGGACCATGGCCTTTTTCGAGAGGCCGAAGATATTGGAAAGTCCGAGTCCCGCGGTATAGAGGGCGTTGTCGTTGGTCGTCCAGATGTTGAGCCCGAGGACGAGGACGGCGACATAGAAGAGGTTGAGGTTGAGCATGACCTCGAAGATGTCATTTCCGCCGGCATAGATGCTGGAAACCGCACCGAAGAGGAACATCAGACTGTTTCCGATGAAGAAGGCGATGACCGTCGTTATGAGACCGGCCTTGCCGCTCTTTGCAAAACGGGTGAAGTTGGGGGTCGCCGTTCCGCCCGAGACAAAGCTTCCGACCACAAGGCCGGCACCGGCAATGACACCGAGGTCCTTAGCCCCGCGGGAGAACTGCTCGATGAGGCCGGCATCCCCGCGCCGGATTGCCATGATCATCGCCACGGTACCGAGGATGGCAACCGCGGGAACGGCAATGTAGCTGACTATGGTAAGACTCTTGATGCCAAAATACGCGCTGGCGGTCATCAGGATGCCCGCAATGGCGACGAGGAGGTATCCCTGCCAGGGCATGCTGTCGGGCGTGACGGGAAGGCCCATCAGTTCCTTGGCGACCGGGATGGCGAACATGGCCAGTCCGACGCCGAACCAGCCGATCTGGGTGAAGCTGATCATTGCGCTCGGAAGCCAGCTGCCCTTCGTCCCGAAGCTCTTTCGGGCAAGCATGTCCAGCGAGAGGCCGCTTTCGGCGCCGACAAAGCCAAGGGCGCCGGTGTAAGCGGCAAGAATGATTCCTCCGAGGAGGAGGGCCCAGATGAAGCCCCACCAGTCGAGACCCGCAGCGAGCTGCTGCCCAACCCACATACTGGCGGAGAAGAAAGTGAATCCGAGCATGATCATGAACATGCTCAAAGTGGATTTGCGACCGGCGCGGTCTACCGCTCTTCCGGTGTAGTCGACATCATGCTTTGCCATATTGATTTTGGAGTTTGGTTATTGCCTGTATGCGTCGCTCTGCGAGGGCGGCGAGGTCGACGGGGGTGCGGAAGAGATCCTGTTCCCGGGCCCAAAGGGCATGGAGCCCTTCGACGGGAAGATTCCCAAAACCTGTCACCTCAAGCCAGCGGTCGAAGGAAATGGGACCGTCATAGCCGAGTTTTTCGCTGAGAAGGGCAAGAGGGTCAATCTTTTCCGCGCGAGAGAGAATACCCTCCCAGTATTCCAGAACCTCGGCAAAATGGATCGGAATCTCATAGCGGCGGGCTCCTCCGTCGTAAATTATGCATTTTTCGAAAAGGGCATCCGGATTGTCCATGATAAAGCGGCGGAACTCCGGCGAAACGAGGCCTCCCTTCCAGCCGAAATCGATATTCGGGACATTGATCCCGCTCACACCCTTGTCGGTATAGACCGTGAACATGCCCTCGTAGAAGAAGCAGTCGAAGCCCTCAAAGCCAGGAAACATGGTCCGGAACCGCTCTGTCAGTTCTTCCAGAAGAGCGAAGGCCCTGGTCCCGCCGATGGTAAAGAAGAGAATCCGGCGGATTGAGCCGCCACCTCTGTGGAAGGCGGAGGCGATATGTTCGAGACAGAGACGAAGCGTATCCCCCGTCGCCAGTATGTCCCCGATTGCGAGAATCCTGTCCGGAGCGGGACTGATTTTTTCATAGTGAATCTCCAGCCCGGTGATGACATGATCCTTTATGACCCTTTCGCAGGAAACGAAATGCATGTTCCTCACCGGTATGCCGGTTCTGAAGCAGGCCTCCTCCAGCGGGTAGTTCAGTCCTCCGCGAAGGATGGTCAGAATATCGATATCGCCGCTCTGGCCTGAGGGGAAAAGGTGGCTGAGAGCGGCGACAGTTTCGGGGACAAGGGCAGTGTAGCAGGGAAAGCCGATGACTTCAGGGAAGGCCAGGAGACGGCGGCTCCCCGGGCCGCTCAGAATGAAGTACCTGTTCAGGAGCCGCTGGGACTCCAGTTCATATATATTCGTATCACCACACAGGCCTGCATAATGCAAGCTTGCAGCTTCGAAAGGTGTAGACATAAAAAATCCCGATCAGAAGTAACCGGGATACAAATTTAACTATTTTTCAAAAAAACGAGAATATTTTTCGGTATTTTCAGCCGGAACGCCTGCCGCTGCGCCATCGCTTCCCGCCGCTAAACCCCAGGAAATGGCGTCCCAGCGCGCAAGGTCGAATTTTAGCCCGTGGACCTTGAACAGCGAATGTGCCCCCTGAGGCCCTCCAGCAAGAATCCAGTGCACAAGGTCCCCGCCCTGTTTTTCGACCTTGAGCAGCAAGAGGCCGGGGAAAGGGCCGTGGGGCGCCTCAGGGCCGGAAGTGCCAGAGAATCACGCCGGCGGAGACGGAGACATTCAGGGAGTGTTTGGTGCCGAACTGGGGGATTTCGAGGGCGAAATCCGAGGCGTCAACGACGTCCTGGCGCACTCCGTCCACCTCGTTTCCGAAGACGAGGGCGTACTTTTTCCCTTCCTCGGGGACGAAGGAGTCCAGTTTTACGGAATGGACCGTCTGCTCAACGCTGACTACGGTGTAGCCCTCTTCCCGTAGGGAGCGGACTGCGTCCATGGTATCCTCGAAACGGGTCCAGGGAACGCTCATCTCGGCGCCGAGGGCAGTTTTATGGATTTCCGCGGAAGGCGGTGCGGCCGATATGCCGCAGAGAACCACCCTGCTGCAGCGGAAGGCATCAGCGGTGCGGAATATGGAGCCGACGTTGTGGGCACTCCGGATATTGTCGAGGACGACCACTGTTCCGGAGGGCTGCAGCGCGCGGTACTCCTCCACCGTCACCCTGCCGAGTTCGATATTGAGAAGTTTCCGGTCAGCCATTCAATAACGGTTGAGCGGCCGGCCGGAAGTCATCATATGGACCTTATGGCGAACCTGTTCGAGGACGGCGAGATGGTCCGGGGCCTCCAGGTCGGCGACATTGGCCGCCACCGAGACGAGGACCGTGTCAATCAGCTCGACAATGTCGGCCATATCCTTTTCCACGAAGCCGCGGGAGGTAACGGCCGGGGTCCCGATGCGGACGCCGGAGGTCTGGAACGGGGAACGGCTGTCGAAAGGCACCATATTCTTGTTAATCGTGATGTCCGCCCTGACGAGTTCCTTCTCGGCCATCTTCCCGGTCACTTCCGGGAAACGGGTACGGAGGTCAATCAGCATGAGGTGGTTGTCAGTCCCGCCGGAAACGACCTTGTAGCCCTTTGAGAGGAAGGCGCCGCACATCGCCTGGGCATTTGCGCGGACCTGTTTCTGGTACTCGACATACTCCGGCTGCATCGCCTCGTAGAAGGCGACGGCCTTTGCGGCGATAACATGTTCAAGCGGTCCGCCCTGCACTCCGGGAAAGACCGAGGAATCGATAATCTGGGACATCTTCTTGACCACTCCCTTCGGAGTAGTAAGCCCCCACGGATTGTCGAAGTCCTTGCCTATCAGGATGACCCCCCCACGCGGCCCGCGGAGGGTCTTATGGGTCGTGGACGTCACTATATGGGCATATTTGACCGGATTCTCGAGGAGTCCCGCGGCGATCAGGCCGGCGGTGTGGGCCATGTCAACCATGAGGATGGCGCCGACCTCGTCGGCAATCTCCCTCATACGGGCATAATCCCACTCGCGGGAATAGGCCGAGGCGCCGCCAATAATGAGTTTCGGCCGGACCTCGAGGGCTTTACGCTCCATCTCGTCATAGTCAATGAGCCCGGTGTTTTCATCGAGCCCGTAAGCTTCCGCCTTATAGAGGATTCCAGAGGCATTGACCGGGGAACCATGGGTCAGGTGCCCGCCGTGGGCAAGGTCCAGCCCGAGGAAGGTATCCCCGGGACGAAGGACGGCCATCTCGACGGCAAGGTTGGCCTGGGCGCCGGAATGGGGCTGAACATTGGCGTACTCTGCCCCGTAAATCTGTTTCAGCCGGTCAATGGCAAGCTGCTCTATCTGGTCGACGACCTCGCAGCCGCCATAATATCGTTTTCCGGGATATCCTTCTGCGTACTTGTTGGTGCAGATGGATCCCATAGCTTCCATGACCTGGTCCGAAACATAGTTCTCGGAGGCAATCAGTTCAAGGCCGGAGCTCTGGCGCTCGCGCTCCTTTCGGATAAGGTCGAATATCTGGATATCCTGTTTCATGGCTTACCAGAGGTTATGGTGAATCTTTTCGGGTTTCCACTTGTCTTTCGGAGCGGGGTCCTCGGCCGGATAACCGACGGGAATAACCGAGAGAGGCATCACATTCTCCGGAATTCCAAGGACTTCCTTCACGACGCCATAGCGCTCCGGATAGGGCCAGCAGGCCGTCCAGACGGCGCCAAGCCCGAGGGCATGGGCGGCGAGGAGGATGTTTTCCGTGACTGCCGAGCAGTCGATTGACCAGTTGTCATTGGGGCGCGCCTCAAGGGGGGCGTCCGCGGGTGCGTCATGGGGCTTACGGAGCATCACCTCATCCCCGCAGACAACGATAAGGCAGGGGGCCTCGGCGTACATCCGGTTGACCCTGGACGAAACGAGTTTAGCACGGACCGCGGTGTCGGTGACGACTACAAAAGACCAGGGCTGGACGTTCATGGCTGAAGGAGCGGCCATGCCGGCACGGAGAAGGGTCTCAATCTGGGCCTCGGAGAGGGGTTGATCCGTGTAGTGACGGATGCTGGTCCGGGTCAGGATATTGTCCATGACGGACTTTTCCGGAGTGGAAGAATTACTGCAGGCCATAAGGCAGAAAGCGGTTAAAACGAGCGCAAGCGCTACGTAAAGGATCTTTTTCATATGGGGACGAAGATACTTATTTTTTGAGGAATTTCCAACCAAGCACCGGAAGAACCGTGGCAAGGAGGCAGGCGACGAGCCAGAAAATGGAAACCGGGGTGAAATTGTAACCGGCGGCGGAGGCGGTCCCGTCAATGAGATAACCGGAAACGGTTGACTGGACGGCGGCTGCAAAATAACTCGAAAGCCCGACTATACCGAGGGCGGCCCCGGTCGCCCGCCTGGGGACCAGATCGAGGGCCATAAGCCCGGCCACTATGCAGTAGAGCATGCCTATGAACATGCTGAACAGTGAGACGCAGACGACATTCGCGGCGAAAGAACCCCGGGTGAACAGGAAGACGGCGAGAGCTGCGAAACAGAGTACGCCCGAGAGGGCGACGGGACGGACACGGCTGCCCCGGAAAACCCGGTCGGAGAGCCATCCGGCAAGGACGGTTCCGGCTATCCCGAAGGCCTCCGAGAAGGCGATAATCTGGGTCGCCGACTCCAGGGAAAAACCCTTCCCCTTCTGGAGGAAGAGGACTCCCCAGCCGCTCACGGCATACTGGGTTATATAGACAAAGGCGCTGGAAAGGGCTATTACCCAGAGCCCCGGATGGCGGATTACATCTTTCTGCAGCTCCCGGACAGGACGGGCCTCCGACGGGGTGACCGCCTCCCCGGAGAGTTCCTCAACGGAAGGGAGTCCCCTGCTCTCAGGCGTGTCCGAAACAAAAATAAGGACTACAAGAGCGCCGACAACACCCGCTACGGCCGAAAAGAGGAAGCCCCACTGCCAGCCGACAGCCCCGACAATAAGTCCGATAACGACAAAGGTCAGGGACTTCCCGAGATAAGGGGTAGAACTGAAGATACTGTACATGGTACCTCGCCGGGAGAGAGGATACCACCTTGAAAGACTGATTACACCGGGAGGAGCGCCCATGGACTGCGCCCAGCCGTTTATGCCCCAGATAAGGGCGAAGAGCACAAAGAGCGCGCCGGAAGCAATACCGGGGATGAGCCCCAGCACCCCGAGGACCAGGTTGGCAAGGGCCGTGACCACAAGTCCCCAGCACATGAAACGGCGGATATTGCAATAATCCGCTATGAAGCCGTTGCAGAACTTACCGACGGCATAAACCAGGAGCATGGCCGAGTCCACGAGCCCGAGCTGCGCGGCCGTCATGACCCCTTCGTCGATGACCGGCTGCTTGACGACGCTGAGCGTCATCCGGCATACATAGTAGAGACTGTAGGCGGCAGTGACGCCCCAGAAGGTCTTTCTTCTGAATGAACGATATGAAACCTCCGCCTCGGAGGACGGGACCTTCGCGGCGGAGGGAGGAGAAATCCTGAAATAGTTCTTCAGAGACATTTTATTGTCAGTCTATCTGCTGCTGTTTCCTCTTCCAGTTGAGAATCGGAAGGAGGAAGGCGACGACGGCCGAGCCAATCCAGAAGAAACTGACGTAGGTGAAATCATGGACACCGTCCACAATGTGGGAATCGAGGAGGAGGCCGGTGATGATGTTCTGGAGGCCGGCGGCTGCATAGGAGGCCATGCCGACGATTCCGAGGGCGGCTCCGGTCGCCTGGCGGGGAACGAGGTCAATCGCCATGAGTCCGCCGAGGAAACTGATAAGGACGCCGATTGCGACCCCGAAGAGCACCATCGCGAGGATTGCAACCCACTTCTGGGGTCCGCCGAAGAGGAAGAGCACGAGGGCAATCGCCTCAAGGACACCGGCGACGAAGGCCGGATACTTGCGGTCACCCTTGAAGACTGCGTCGGAAAGCCAGCCGGAGAAGACCGTTCCGAGGACGCCGAAAATCGGGTTGATCCCGACGATTGCACCCGCCTCGGTAAGGGAGTAGCCGCGGGCTTCCTGGAGGAAGATGATGCCCCATTCGTTGATGGCATAGCGGCTCATATACATGAAGGCGCTGGCAATGGCGAGGATCCAGACTCCGGGATTGCGGACGACGGCTTTCTGGAGACGGCGGGTTTCGGCCCTCTTCTCACTTGCGGGAACAGCGGCGGGCTGCGGCTCGCCGGCGAGGGTCTCAATGGACGGAAGTCCCTTGCTCTCAGTGCTGTTATGGAGGAAGAGCAGGATTATCACGATGCCGAGCACTCCGGCCAGGGCGGCTCCGAAGAAGCCCCATTTCCAGCCGAGGGCGGCCACGATTGCGCTGACGAATACGAAGGAAAGGCCTTCACCGATATTGTGGGAGGAGCTGAAGAAGCCGTAGAAAGTTCCGCGGATGCGGAGCGGGAACCAGCGGGAGAGGGAGATGATTGCCGGCGGGGCACCCATGGACTGGGCCCATCCGTTGATTGCCCAGCAGACCGCGAAGGCGCCGAAAAGGGCCGTATTGGCCATGTTCCCGTTCATTGCGCTGACCCCGAGGATACCCATCGTGAAGTTCATCGCGACGGAAAGGACGAGGCCGGCCGCCATGAAGCGCTTGATGTTGGCGCTGTCGGCGAGGAAGCCGTTTACGAGCTTTCCGATGGCGTAAGCCCAGTAGAGGCAGGCGCCGATGATACCGAGCTGGGTGGCATTCAGAAGCCCTGCATCAATGAGGGGCTGCTTCATTACGCCCATCGACAGGCGGCATACATAATAGAGGGCATATCCGAATGTCGCAGCAAGGAAGGTCTGGATACGCAGCCGCTTATAGGTCTTGTCCACCTTATCCGCAGGTACCGGTTCAACGTTCGGAACACCCATCCGGAAGAAATCTAAAAACTTGTTTGCCATAAAGGAGAATCAGGTTAATTCACGTTAATTGAGACAAAGTTAAATAATTTCCCGGAAAATTTGTAACTTTCGGAACTCAAAGCCCACTAAAACATGAAAAGAGCCATTTTTGCCCTCGCGGCAGCCCTGCTGCTCCTTGCAGCCCCTTCGGAGGCACAGACCCCGAAGAATGCAAAATTTACTTACACGGAGGCCTCTGACCTTACCCTGGTCGGTAAGCTTTTCACGGATACTCCGGTCCCCTATCACCGGGTTGACACCGTGATTTACAAGGGATTCACCAAGGGGGAAAACCTCCAGGTAAGAGAATCCTCCGGCATTTCCGTCGCATTCAGGACCAACTCTTCGGCCATCCGGATAAAGACGGTCTACGGAGAGATGCAGTTCCCGACCAACACGAGCGGAATCGCGGCAAGGGGATATGACCTATATATTAAAAAAGCGGGGAAATGGGTTTTCGCCAACGCCCAGGTACGGAGCGAAGGCAAGGAAGCGGAAACCCTCAGCCTTATTTCCGACATGGACGGCAGCATGAAGGACTGCCTCCTCTACCTCCCGCTTTACAGCGAGGTCAAGTCAGTGAAAATCGGAGTTGTCGAAGGGTCTGTGATCGAAGCCCTTCCCAATCCTTTCCAGTACCGGGTCGGCATCTTCGGATCCAGCTACACCCATGGATCCAGCACCTCCCGCGCCGGCATGACCTATCCCGCCCAATTCTCCCGCAACACGGGAATCCAGCTCCTGAGTCTCGGCTGCAGCGGAAACTCGAAACTCCAGCCCTATTTCGCCAAGGCCCTTGCCGCGGCTGATGTGGATGCCTATATCTTCGACTCCTTCTCGAACCCGACCCCGGAGCAGATTCAGGAGCGCCTCTTCCCCTTCATTGAGACAATCCAGGCCTCCCATCCCGACATCCCCCTTATTTTCCAGAAGACTATCTACAGGGAAAACCGGAACTTCAATACGGCTTCCGACGATAAGGAAGCCGCAAAGATGCAGATGGCCGACAGTCTCATGAAGATTGCCGTGAAAAAATACAAGAATGTCTATTACATCTACCCGAACGCCACATCCGATGACCATAACACCAGCGTCGACGGAGTCCACCCTACGAACTACGGTTACACCCTCTGGGCAAAGTCCATCGAAAAGCCGGTTCTCGAAATTCTCTCCAAATACGGCATCGACCCCGCCGGAGGGAAGAGCTACAAATATACCGAAGCGTCTGACCTCACCCTTGTCGGAAAACTCTTCCCGGATACTCCGAACCCCTACCACCGCGTTGACATTAAACGTTTCGGCGGCTGGAACAAGACCCAGAATTTCCAGGTCCGCTGCTCTTCCGGTATCATTGTCGCCTTCCGGACGAACTCCCCGTCCATCTCCCTCAAGACCGTTTACGGAGAGCTATACAGCGGAGTGACCACCAACATGCTCGCCCACCGCGGCTTCGACCTCTATATCAAGGCGGTCGAAAAGAACGGAAAATTCACCCCTTCCCACGACGGGAAATGGTACTATGCCGGTTCTAAGTGCCCCGGCTACGGCAAGGAAAAAGAGCCCCTGACGCTGATTGGCGGGCTTGACGGCAGCATGAAAGAATGCCTCCTGTACCTCCCGCTTTACAGCGAAATCATGGATCTTAAGATCGGAGTCGAGGCGGGAAGCACCCTCGAAGCAATTGAGAATCCGTTCCGCCACCGCGTCGGAATCTACGGCTCCAGCTACACCCACGGAGTCAGCTGCGGAAGGGCCGGCATGACCTATCCCGCCCAGTTCAGCCGTGCAACCGGGATCCAGCTCCTGAGTCTCGGAATGAGCGGACAGTGCAAGATGCAGCCCTATGCCCTTGCAGCCCTGAAGGAAGCCGACGTGGACGCCTTTATCTTCGACACCTTCTCGAATCCTTCGCTCCAGGAAATCAATGAGCGCCTCATCCCCTTCATCGAAGGCCTGAGGGCCGCCCATCCCGGCAAACCGCTGATTTTCCAGAGGACAATCTATCGCGAGAGCCGCAATTTCGACACCCGCTCCGAAAAGGCGGAACAGGACAGGATCGACCTTGTAGACAAGCTGATGGCAGATGCGGTCAAGAAGTATCCTGACGTCTATTATATCAAGACAAACGCCACGGAGCCGAACCACGAGACCTCAATCGACGGAACCCATCCCTCGGACTATGGTTACGGAGTCTGGGAGAAGTCTATCGAGAAACAGGTGGTGAAGATTCTGAAGAAATACGGAATCAAATAGAGCGGAGCCGCTCTGCAACCTCCTCCAGAAGCCATTTCGGAGTGGAGGTCGCACCGCAGACGCCTACGGAACATCCCTCGGGGACCCAGGACGGATTGATGCCGGACGGGTCCCCGATGTGGTATGAGCGGGGATTAACCGAACGGCAGAGCTCGAAAAGGACCTTCCCGTTAGAGCTGGAACTGCCGGATACAAAAATGATTACATCATGAGCCGCGGCGAATTCCGCCAGCTGGCGGTGGCGGGATGCCACCTGGGAACAGATGGTTTCATGGACGGTCACCTCCGAGGATGAAAACTCCGTCAGACGGGCGCAGATGGCCCTGTAACCGTCGGGGCTCTTGGTTGTCTGGGAAAAAACCTCAAGGGGTACGCCCGGGGAAATGAGCCCCCTGCCGATATACTCTTCCAGCATCTCCATATTCTCGACGACAAGGGCATTCCCGCCGGTCTGACCGAGGAGGCCGAGGACCTCCGCATGGCCGGGCTTTCCGAAGAGAATCACCTGTCCCCCTTCATCCCGGACCCGCTCCCAGGCCTCCCGGATGCTTCTCTGGAGCCGGAGGACGACGGGGCAGGTGCAGTCGATGACCTTGAGCCCGAGCTCGCGGGCGAGGGCATAGGTCTCAGGGGGTTCGCCATGGGCCCGGATAAGAAGGGTCGAGCCGGCGGGGAGGGAGTCCAAATCGTCCTTCCCCACTGTCTGGAGCCCTTTTCCGCCGAGCCGTGCGAGTTCGGCTTCATTGTGGACTATGGCCCCGAGGGAGTAGAGTACACCGGAAAGGCCGAGGAACTCCTCGGCCTTTCCGATAGCCCGGATAACGCCCCCGCAAAAGCCGGAGCCGCTGTCAATCTCTACTGATCTTGTCATGAATAGATGCCGAAGCGTCCCTGAATCAGTCCCGTAATCCAGACCAGCTCCTCGTGGAGGGTCATATCGGTATTGTCCATGACATAGGCGTCGGCCGCTTGGGTCAGAGGGGAGGTTTCCCGATGGGAATCAATGTAATCCCGCTCCAGAAGGTTCTTTTTCACCTCTTCGAAATCGGGGTTTTCGCCCTTTGCGACCATCTCGTCGTAGCGGCGCCGGGCCCTGACGTCGGTGTCGGCCGTCATGAAAACCTTGATTTCCGCGTTCGGGAAAACCGTGGTCCCGATATCCCGGCCGTCCATGATGACCCGTCCGCCCTCGCTGAAGGAGTGGAGCCGGTCGTCCACATAGTTGCGGACAAAGGGAATGGCCGAGACGGGGCTTACATGGGAGGAGACTCCGAGGGTCCTGATTTCACCCTCGATGCAGCGGTCGGAAAGATAGAGCTTCGTTCCCTCCTCGTCGTGGACGAAATGGAGATCCAGGGTATTGATCACGGCCTTCAGGGCCGCTTCGTCAATCTTCCCTTCGGCATCTATCATCCCGTTTTCCAGGGCATACAGGGTCACTCCACGGTACATGGCCCCGGAGTCCAGATACAGGAATGAGAACGCCTTCGCGACCATTTTCGCGAAGGTGCTCTTTCCGGTGGACGAATAGCCGTCGACGGCTATGACAACGTCAGGAACCTGCATGGGACTAGACGCGCTGGCCGTAAGAACGGTCGGTGGTGTTGACAGTGATGACGTCGCCCGTGTTGATGAAGAGCGGGACCATTATCTTGGCACCGGTCTCGAGGGTGACTTCCTTGAGGGCCGAGGTGGAGGCGGTATTACCCTTTACGGCCGGCTCGGAATAGGTAACCTCGAGGGTCACGTAGGTCGGGAGCTCGCAGGTAAGGCACCTTTCTTCCGGCTCAGTCACGAACATCATTTCGACATGCTGTCCTTCCTTCATGAGGTCGCTGTTTTCGACGACATCCTTCGGGAGGGAAATCTGCTCGTAGGTCTCTTCATGCATGAAGTAGAACCCGTCCTCATCCCCATAAAGGAACTGGTAGGGACGGCGCTCGACGGTAATGGTGTCAATCTTGACGCCGGCGGTAAAGGTATTCTCGAGGATACGGCCGTTTTCGAGGTTACGAAGTTTCGCCTTCACGAAAGCGGGGCCTTTGCCGGGTTTGACATGCTGGAACCATACGATCATGCACGGTTTGCCGTTGTAATTGAGATAAAGTCCGTTCTTGAAATCAGCTGTTGTTGCCATATGATGTATTCTTTTTTTGGATATTTAACATGCAAAAATAATGATTTTTCTGACAATTGCCATATAGCTAGAGGTAAATCAGCTGCGAAAGGCGGGAAGGGGCGAAGAGACGCTCCGCCATGGAGCGGATGTCTTCGGCTGAAACAGCTTCGATTTCGCGTATAGTCTCCTCCCGGGAAGCGATCCGCCCGAACGACAGCAGCCCCTTCCCCATCGACAGGCAGCGCGCTTCGCCGAGTTCGGAGGCAATAGCCATCTGGCCCAGGAACTGCCTTTTGGCCGCCTTCAGTTTCCTTTCCGAAAGCGGTTTTTCCGCTACCGAGTCAAGGATTCTCCGGCTCGAGCGAAGACATTTCTCAAGGTTTACGCGGTCGCAGCCGAAGGCGATGGCGACAACTCCCGTATCGGCGTACTGGGTATAGCTGCAATCGACCCCATATACCCATCCGTTCTTCTCCCTGAGGGTGTTCCCGAGCAGGGAATTCGAAGCCGGGCCGCCGAGGATATTGGCAAGGAGGGCTGCGGTGATCCGCTCTTTCCCGTCATAGAGGGATGGTCCGGTGGAGCCAAGAACGGCGTTGACCTCATGGTTATGCTTGTCGATGGTCTTTTCGAAGAAAATACCCTCAGGGCGGGACAGGACAGGACGGATGGTGTCCGGGAGCGCCTGGCCGTCGAAATAGCGTCCGACAAGGGCGAGGACCGCTTTTTCCATCTTTTCTTCCTCCAGGGGGGAAACTACGGTAAGGACCATTCTCCGGGCAAGAAACTTTTCCGCGACAAAGCGCCGGAGCTCCTGAGGAGTTATTTTCCGGACAGAGGAAAGGGTTCCCAGAATCGGCCGTCCAAGGGGGTGTTTCCCGAAAAGGAGGTCTTCGAAACGGTCGAACACGTCGTCCGCCGGGCTGTCCTTTGAAGAGATGATCTCGTCCAGGACGACACCCCGTTCGGTTTCGATTTCCTCATCGGGGAATGTCGGGGAGGACGCGAGTTCCAGAAGGAGGCCAATCGCCTTCGGGAGGTCCTCCTTCAGTACGGTTGCATGGAGGACAATCTCCTCCTTTGTAGTATAGGCGTTTAGGTCGCCGCCAAGGGAATCCAGGCGGCTGTTGATCTTTGCCGCGGACTTTTCCTTCGTACCCCGGAAAAGGGTGTGTTCGGTAAAATGGGCTATCCCGCCATGGAATCCCTCTTCGTCCCTCGTCCCGCAGCGGATGCTGAGGGCGCAGTATCCCGCTTCCGATCCGGCCTTCCGAAGCGCATAGGAAAGCCCGCATGGAGTTGTTCCCAGAATCATTATCTTGCTACAGAAAGGGACTTTAGGTCAGAATTCCGGAAGCCCGGGGCCTCTCCCTCCTTAAGTTTGTGTTTCTTATAGTAATACAGCCGGTCTGTGGCAGCGTCAATCAGCATCTTGTAGCAGATGTCCCCCGCCTTGGGGAAGGCCGGGGCGACCACGTAGCTGACAAGGGTGTTGTAGCTCCCTTCGAGATAAAGCCGGTTCGCCTCCTCCTCGCTCCTGACGAACATGTCCGCGTCCATGTACCGCTTTATCGCGGCCCCGTCTGCGGAAAGGTCGTCTTCACAGAAGCAGATCCGCTTCCTGCGGCCGTCTTTCCGGTAATTGGAATTGTAAATTGTAAAACCGGTGTAACTGTCCTTCTCGCTTTCCATGGCCCTCAGGATATAATCCTGCGTAATCTCCAGAAAGGCGGAAAGGAAGATTGTCTCGCGTCCCATGGCTATCCCTCCGGGCCCGATTGGAATTGCTGAAACCTCCTCAGAACCAAGACCTTCTGTCGAGCCCCCCTTTACGACTGTCAGGTAGCTTACGTCCGAGGATGCGACAAGGAGAAAGTAATAGTTCGCCGATTTTTTCAGGGTCTCGAATTCGCTGAGTGAGCAGAATTCGAAGGGAGATATCCTCCAGTGTTCGAGCACCTCCTGCTTGAGGGCTCCGTCCATTATGTCGTTCCCGGTCATCACGACCTTTGTCACTTTTGTGGTGAAGTCGGATATCCGGTATCGCTTGGTCGTAATGCGCCCCTGTCCGGCTGCGACCAGGGTCACGACGGACAGCAGGAGGGCTATGACGGTTCTTTTCATTTTGTCGAATTTCTTGCAAAGTTACGCAAAAAACCGGAGGAAAAGTGGGGATTCCGGAGGTAAATTCATATCTTTGTACGTTATGAGTCAGTATATCGTATCGGCAAGGAAGTACAGGCCGGATTCCTTTGAAACGCTCTTAGGCCAGGACAACATCGCCCGAACCCTCTCCAACTCCATAAAGAGGGGTCAGCTGGCGCACGCATATCTTTTCTGCGGACCGCGCGGGGTCGGAAAGACGACAACCGCAAGGATTTTCGCAAAGATGATTAACTGCGCCGAGCCGGGTCCGGACATGGAACCCTGCGGCCACTGCGAATCCTGCATCTCCTTCCAGGAAGGTCGCTCGTACTGCATCCATGAACTGGACGCCGCCTCCAACAACAGCGTGGAGGACATCAAGACCCTTATGGACCAGGTCCAGATTCCGCCCCAGGTTGGCCGGTACAGCGTATATATCATCGACGAGGTCCACATGCTCTCCACGGCCGCGTTCAACGCCTTCCTGAAAACCCTCGAGGAGCCCCCGGCACATGCGATTTTCATTCTGGCGACGACCGAAAAGCACAAGATCCTGCCGACCATCCTCTCCAGGTGCCAGACCTATGACTTCAACCGGATCAGCATAACGGACATGGTCCGGAACCTGAGGTCCATCGCGAAGAAGGAGAATATTTCCGTCGACGACGAGTCCCTCCACGTGATTGCCATGAAGGCGGATGGCGCCATGCGCGACGCCCTTACGATTTTCGACCAGACCGTGGCGTTCTGTGGCAGCGACATCCACTACGAGGATGTCATCCGGAACCTGAACGTCCTCGATTACGAATACAGCTTCTCCCTCGTCGATAATTTCCTCGCGGGAGATTATGGGAAGGCCCTTCTGACCTTCGACGAGGTCCTTTCCAAGGGCTTCAACGCCCTCCATTTCGTCGGCGCCCTCAGCTCCCATCTCCGCGACCTTATAGTAGCGAAAACCGCTGGGCTGGAGGCCCTGCTCGAGCTTCCGGACAAGCTGAAGGCCCGCTATGCGGAACAGTCCGGCAGGACTACGATTAAATTCCTCTACGACGCCCTCGCCGTTACAACCTCCTGCGAGGCGGGCTACAAGGCGGCGGTCAATCCCCGTCTCCATATCGAATTCGCCCTTATGAAGCTCAGCTTCCTGATGAATGCCCCCGCCCCGGCCGAAGTGGCCAGGCCGCAGGCAAAGCCGGAAGTGAAACCGGAAGTGAAGCCGGAAGTGAAGTCAGCACCGGCAGAGGCCAAACCGGAAGCAAAGCCGGAGGCCAAGCCCGCACCGGCCGAGGAGGCGACGCCGGCAGCGGCAGAAGAGCCAAAACCCGCTCCCAGACGCCGTTCTGCAAAGGCATCGGCCCTCTCGATGGATTCCATAACCGCCGAAAAGAAGGCGGAAGTGGCCGCAGAGCCGGTGAAAGCGGATGGCGGAGCTGAACTTACCGAAGAGAAACTCGGGGAGGCATGGAGAAAGCTTTCGGAGCTCTACGCCGCGAAACCCCGCCTTGCCGCCGCGATTTCCAGCGGGAAGGTGGAAATAGACGCTTCAGAAGGGAAGCAGATAGTCCGTTTCTTCGTAAAGAACCTCGCCCAGAAGCAGTGGATTGAGGAAAAGCTCCTCCACGAGCTGGAGGGTAACATCTGCAAAGTTGCGGGGGTACACGGGCTGAAACTCTCCGTTGAAGTCCCTCAGGAGGAGGAAAGCGGGGAGAAGACAATCTACATGCCCGAAGAGCAGGCGGAGGACCTCATGAAAAAGAACCAGAACGTCCGGGACCTTGTCAAGGACTTCGAACTCAACATATAGCGATATGAAACTAAGGGCAGAAAACCTCGTCAAGAAATACGGAATCCGGACCGTCGTGAAAGGAGTGTCCATGGAAGTGAACCAGGGCGAGATCGTCGGCTTCCTCGGACCGAACGGAGCCGGGAAGACGACCAGCTTCTATATGATTACAGGCCAGATAGTTCCGAATGACGGCCACATCTTTCTCGACGACGAGGAGATTACCAAGCTCCCGATGTATGTCCGTTCCCAGAAAGGGGTCGGATACCTTCCCCAGGAGGCCTCGGTCTTCCGGAAGATGTCCGTCGAAGACAATATCATGTCCGTCATGGAGATGTCCCGGGCGACCCGCGACATGACCCGCGCCGAGCGGAAGGACCGGCTCGAGCAGCTGATCAATGAGTTCAACCTGTCGAAGGTCAGAAAGAGCAAGGGAATCCAGCTCTCCGGAGGTGAGAGGCGCCGCTGTGAAATCGCCCGAGCCCTCGCCGTGGACCCGAAATTCATTCTCCTGGACGAACCCTTCGCCGGCGTTGACCCCATTGCCGTCGAGGATATCCAGTATATCATCGCGAAACTGAAATACCGCAACATCGGCGTGATTATCACCGACCACAACGTCGGGGAGACCCTCGCCATCACGGACCGCGCCTACCTGCTGTACGAGGGCACGATTCTCCAGGAGGGAACTCCGGAACAGCTCGCCTCCGACGACGACGTCCGGACCAAGTACCTCGGCTCCGGCTTCGTGCTTAAACGTTCCAAATCCGTCGAGCGCGCCCGCGCCGAGGCGCAGGCCGCCGCGGCTCTGGCCAAGGATGCATAGAAAATAGTGTTATGAAGATTCTGATTGTAGATGATGAAAGGGCCATCCGGAACTCCCTGAAGGAGATTTTCGAGATGGAAAACCATACTGTGGAAACAGCGGAGAATGGGCTTGAGGCCTGTGAAAAGGCCACGAAAGAAAAGTATGACGCCATTTTCTGCGACATCAAAATGCCCGGGATGGACGGCATCGAGGTCCTCTCCCGCCTGGTTTCAGAAGGGGTAGAGTCCCCGGTAATCATGATTTCCGGCCACGCCGACATTTCAACCGCCGTGGACTGCATAAAGACGGGCGCCTTCGATTTCATCGAGAAGCCGCTCGATCTGAACCGTATCCTGATAACCCTGAAGAACGCCACCGAGAAGGCGAAGCTCGTAACCCAGACCAAGATCCTCAAGAAGAAGGTTTACGGCAAGGAAATGGTCGGGGAGGCACCTTCCCTGCTCCACGTCAGGGATATGATTGCGAAGGTCGCACCGACCGACGCCAGCGTCCTCATCGCCGGTCCGAACGGGTCCGGAAAGGAACTAGTCGCGAATAGCATCTATCAGCTTTCCGACCGTTCGATGATGCCTTACGTTGAAGTCAACTGCGCCGCTATTCCTCCGGAACTTATTGACAGCGAGTTGTTTGGCCACAAGAAGGGCTCCTTCACCTCCGCCATAAAGGACCATAAGGGGAAATTCGAGCAGGCCGACGGAGGAACCATTTTCCTCGATGAAATCGGGGACATGTCCCTCGCCGCCCAGGCCAAGGTACTCCGCGTCCTCCAGGAGAAGAAACTCACCCCGGTCGGGGGCGACAAGGACATCCAGGTCAATGTCCGCGTCCTATCCGCAACCAACAAGAATCTCCAGGAAGAGATTGCCAAGGGAAATTTCCGCGAAGACCTCTACCACCGCCTCAGCGTAATCGTGATCAAGGTCCCCTCCCTTGACGAGCGGAAAGAAGACATTCCCCTCCTGATCGACCATTTCGTAGAGCGCTGGTGCTCCGAAAACGGCAAGGGTGCCAAGACCTTCTCCAAGGAGGCGGTTGACCTTCTCGTGGAGAAATCCTGGCCGGGCAATATCCGGGAACTCAGCAACGTCGTAGAACGGCTGATGATTCTTGGCGGCAATCCCGTCACGGCCCAGGACGTAAGGGACTATGTCTTCTGATAAAAAGGGGGCTTAGCCAACAACCGCACCGGGAACAAGTGGCTCCTGAGGGGTCACGAACCGCATCTTTCCGTCACCCTGCTTCGCCATAAGTATCATCCCGCGGGACTCGATACCGCGGATGGTACGGGGAGAGAGGTTCGAGAGGATGACAATCTGCTTCCCGACCATTTCTTCCGGGGAATAGAACTCCGCAATGCCGGAGACGATGGTCCTTTCGTCGATTCCGGTATCAATCGTCAGTTTAAGAAGCTTATCCGTCTTCGGGACGCGCTCGGCGGCAAGGACTGTCGCCGTACGGATGTCCATCCTGCCGAAATCTTCGAAGGTCACTTCGCTCTTCTGCGGCTCGATCTTCTTTGCGGCTTCCGCGGCCTCCCTCTCCTTCGCCGCGGCCTCGTTTTGCGCCTTTATAGCGGCAAGCCGGGCAATCTGGGCGTCGATTTCGGCATCTTCAATCTTCCGGAAAAGAAGGGTCGCTTCACCGAGGACATGGCCTGGGGCAAGGATCTCTGTCGAACCGAGATCGCTCCAGCGCAGTACCGGAAGCCCGTTCTCTTCGAGAGGAGAACCGCTGCGGCGGGTATGGACCGCCTTGCCCTCGAGGGAAGTGAAGAAGTTCTCCGTTGGAGCGCCTTCACCTGAGCGATAATCCTCCCCCGCGTCGATTCCGACACGGAGCATTTCCCGGAGCCGGGCGGCCGCAAAGGGAGTGAAGGGCTCGAAAGCGACGGCGAGATCGGCACATATCTGAAGACAGGTATAGAGAATCGAGGCGGCCCGGTCCATGTCGGTCTTGGCAACCTTCCACGGCTCCGCATCGGAGATATACTTATTGCCGATACGGGCGATATTCATCGCTTCCTTCAGGGCCTCGCGGAAATGATAGGTCTCGATATCTTTTTCGAGGGCTTCCCGGCAGGGAACAATAGAGGCAAGCGTTTCTGCATCAATTGCTTCCGGCTTAAGATTCTCCGGAACCACACCGCCAAAATACTTCTGGGTAAGAACCACGGCCCGGTTGACGAAGTTTCCGAAAATCGCGACCAGTTCACTGTTGTTGCGCTGCTGGAAATCCTTCCAAGTAAAGTCGTTGTCCTTGGTCTCAGGAGCGTTGGCGCAGAGGACATACCTCAGGACATCCTCCTCTCCCGGGAACTGCTTCTCATACTCGTCCACCCAGACGGCCCAATTGCGTGAGGTCGAGATCTTATCCCCCTCGAGGTTCAGGAATTCGTTGGACGGGACGTTGTCCGGAAGGACATAATCGCCATAGGCCTTCATCATCGAAGGGAAGACTATGCAGTGGAAGACAATGTTGTCTTTCCCAATGAAATGGACAAGGCGCGTATCTTCGCTCTTCCACCACTTCTCCCAGCTCTCCGGAAGGAGTTCCTTGGTATTGGAAATATAGCCGATAGGGGCGTCGAACCACACGTAGAGGACCTTCCCCTCGGCCCCTTCC
Source organism: Bacteroidales bacterium (assembly GCA_017445755.1). Lineage (GTDB taxonomy): Bacteria > Bacteroidota > Bacteroidia > Bacteroidales > UBA932 > Cryptobacteroides. The sequence goes on from JAFSSE010000009.1 coordinate 19,918, forward strand.
ACCGGGACGGGCACTCCCCAGTCGAGGTCACGGCTCACCGCACGGGGCTGAAGCCCGTTGTCGAGCCAGCTCTTGCACTGGCCATAGACATTGCCCTTCCACTCCTTATGCTGCTCGAGAATCCAATCCCTTAGCCAGGGCTCATAACGGTCGAGCGGAAGGTACCAGTGGGTCGTTTCCCTCTTCTCGATGGCGCCTCCGCCGAGACGGGAATGGGGGTCGATAAGCTCCTCCGGGGAGAGGGTGCTGCCGCATTTCTCGCACTGGTCGCCATAGGCATGGGGATTCCCGCACTTCGGGCAGGTCCCCTCTATATACCTGTCTGCGAGGAAGGTTTTCGCCTCGGTATCATAGTACTGCATGCTCGATTTGGTGATGAATTTCCCTTCGTCATAGAGCTTTCTGAAAAACTCCGACGCGTTGGCTTCATGGACCTTCGAGGTAGTCCTGGAATATATGTCGAAATTGATTCCCAGCCCCGCGAAGGCGTCCTTCATTACCTTATGGTACCTGTCCACAATGTCCTGCGGGGTCACGCCCTGCTCCCGGGCCTTTATCGTAATCGGAACTCCGTGCTCATCCGAGCCGCAGACGAAGACCACGTCCTCCCCGCGAAGGCGAAGGTAGCGGACATAGATGTCACCGGGAATATATGCTCCGGCAAGATGACCGATATGTACCGGACCGTTGGCATAGGGCAGCGCGCAGGTCACGAGGGTTCTTTTGAATTCTTTATCCATACTTATATTTATTTCATTCTTCCTAATTTCTGATTTATGCGGCCGCGATAGACCGAAATCCGGGACATTTCGCGCATGATTCCCTCCTGGTCCTCAGGGGCGGCGGAGGCGAGGGAACGGGTAAGATCCCGGAGACGGACCTGCATTTTCTTGTCCTGGTACACGAGAATTGCGCGCGGGACATAGGCGACAAGCCATGAAGACCGCGTAGTCAGGGCCTTCGAGAAGCCGTCCACCGTCAGCATATACTTCTCCTCCGACAGCTGAGCCGCCACCTCGGCAACGCTCCGGTCTTCGGAGTCCAGGAGTTTCTTAACTATCGTTTCCTGGGAATCCCCTTCGTCATACAGGGCGAAATAGGCCTCGTACACACTCCGGTACAAGGAATTCACAAACGGGGTGTCGTCAATGGCGGAGCCGATAAAATCCGCCACCGTCGCCTTCTCCTCGCTGTAGAACTCCGAATCCGTCTCGAATTCAAGCGTGGAGGTTCCGTCCTGGAGGAGGAAGGTGAGGAGTTCTTTCTCACTTCCGGCGAGAAGCGGCTCCTGCTCAGAGAGTTCCATCGCAGACTTCGGTTTGACGACAGCCCTGAAGGGCGGTTCCTCCGGAAGAGGCGCTCCGTCCCGGTAGGCCTCGTAACGGGCGCGGCTGCGCTCCCTTTCATGTTCGGCCCGCTCCTCCATTATCTCCTTCTCCCGGGTCGAGCGGATCCGGGCGAAAAGGATGTCGGACTCGATATGGAATTTCTCCGCGCAGGCATCGACATAGACGGAGCGCTTCACCATGTCCGGAATCCCGGCAATGGTATCGGCGATGTCATTTATGATTTCCGCCTTACGGAGAGGGTCGTTCCCGGCTTCGCCGAGGAGGAGATCCGTCTTGAAGGCGATGAAATCCTGCTCGTTGGAGGCGATGAAATCCCGGACCTCCGCGAGGGTGTGCTTGCGGGAATATGAGTCCGGATCGTCCCCGTCGGGAATCAGGACGACCTTGACGTTCATCCCTTCCTTCAGGACCATGTTGATTCCGCGGAGGGCGGCATGGATGCCGGCGGAGTCACCATCGTACATTATCGTGACGTTCGAGGTGAACTTCTTCATCAGCCGGATCTGTTCCACCGTCAGGGAAGTCCCGCTTGAGGCGACGACATTCATGATTCCGAGCTGATGCATCGACAGGACGTCGAGATATCCTTCCACAAGATATACCCTGTCCTCCTTCGCTATCGCATTCTTGGCGAAATATATTCCGTACAGGGACCGGGACTTGACATATATCTCCGATTCCTTCGAATTCACGTATTTGGCGACGGACTTGTCCGAAAGGAGGGTCCTTCCGCCAAAGGCGATCACCCTGCCGCTGACGGAGTGGATGGGGAAGATTACCCGGTCATAGAACCGGTCGTGGACGGAGCCGTCATCCCACTCCGAACAGAGTCCGACCTCGGTCAGGTACTCCGGCTTGTATCCCTCCTTGAGGGCAGCGTCCGTAAGGGCCTTTTTCGACTTTGGGGCCCATCCCAGGGCATATTTCTTTATGGTCTCATCCTCGAGTCCGCGGGAGCGGAAATAGGCGTAGCCGATGGATCGGCCTTCCTCGGTCGAGAGCTGCTCCTGGAAAAATTTTCCGGCGAACTCGGAAACCAGATACAGGGACTCGCTCCGCTGACGCGCCTCAATCGCCTCCGGAGATTCCTCCTCTTCCACGACCTCGATGCCGTATTTACGGGCGAGATAACGAAGCGCCTCCACATAGGTAAGGTGCTCGTATTCCATCACGAAGCCGACGGCGGAACCGGCCTTGCCGCAACCAAAACACTTGTAGATGCCTTTGGAAGGGGTGACATAGAAGGAAGGGGTCTTCTCATTATGGAAAGGGCAGCAGGCGACATAGCTGCCACCCCGTCTTTTCAGGGTGACAAAGTCTCCGATAACTTCTTCAATCCGGGCGGTATCGAGTATCTGGTTTACTGTTTCCTGAGGTATCATTCCCTAAAAAAACTCTAATTGGCGACCTCGCAGAGGAACTTTATGCGCACCAGGCGGACCTCTTCTTCCGAATAATCGTCCCCGAGGGCATCCATGGCGTCGGAAACGGAATCCGACTTCGCCTCTTCCTTGAAGTAGCCGTAGATTTCCTCCACTATCTCTTCATCGAGATGCTCCCGGATATAATAGTCCAGGTTCAGCTTCGTCCCGGAGGAGACGATTGCCTCTATCTCCCCGAGAAGGGCATCCATGTCCATTCCCTTGGCCGAAGCGATATCCTCGAGGTCTATCCGGCGGTCGATGCTCTGGATTATATAAACCTTGTCGGCGGACTTGTGGGGGACCGTTTTTACTATGAAGTCGTCCGGGCGGTCGATTTCGTACTCCTCGACGTACATCGCGATGAGCTCGATGAAGTCCTTGCCGTACTTGCGGGCCTTGCCGTCGCCGACTCCCTGGCAGTTCCTAAGTTCCTCATAGGTAGTCGGATAGAGGATTGACATATCCTCGAGGGAGGGGTCTGAGAAAATAATCCATGGCTGGAGCTTCAGCTCCCGGGAGAGGTCCTTCCTAAGGTCCTTGAGCATCGCGAGAAGCATCTCGTCCCCGCCGCCCCCGCCGCGGACCGCGGCTGCGGGCAACTCGTCGTCGTCATCCGGATCGGAAGCCCCTTCGGCGTAGGTCCTGTCCCCTACCAGCATGATCTGATATGGCTTCTCCAGGAAAGCTTCCCCGTCCGGGGTCACGGAGATAAGTCCATAACTTTCAATCTCCTTGTCCAGCAGGTGGAGGATAAGCCCCTGGTGGATAACCGCCGCCCAGAACTTTACGGAATGGTCCTTACCGGCCCCGAAATACTGCTGGCGGTCGTGGCGGTAGGACTTTATCATGGCGTTTGTCACGCCGGAAAGGATGCAGGCGAGGTGATCAGTCTTGAAATTCTCCGGAAGGGATTTTATGAGCTTTATCACAAGGGCCATCTCCTCCCTGCCGTCAAAGCGGGTCTTCGGGTGGAGACAATTGTCGCAGCTGCCGCAGTTCTCCTCCGGATATTCTTCCCCGAAATAATTGAGCAGCAGCTTCCTGCGACACTGGTATGACTCGGCGTAGGATACCGTCTCGGAAAGCAGCTCGCGGCCGATTTCCTGCTCGGAGACCGGCTTTCCCTGCATGAACTTTTCGAGTTTCTGGATATCCTTGTAGCTGTAATAGGTTATGCACACACCCTCTCCGCCGTCGCGCCCCGCGCGGCCAGTCTCCTGGTAGTAACCCTCGAGCGACTTCGGGATGTCGTAGTGGATGACGAAACGGACGTCCGGCTTGTCGATCCCCATTCCGAAGGCGATTGTAGCGACTATTACCTGGACCTCCTCCATCAGGAACATGTCCTGGTTCTCGGCCCGGACCTTTGCCTCCAGTCCGGCGTGGTAAGGAAGGGCCTTGATCCCGTTTATGGTAAGAAGATGGGCAATTTCCTCGACCTTCTTGCGGCTCAGGCAGTAGATTATTCCCGACTTGCCGGGATTCTGGCGTATATATCTGATTATATCCTTTTCGGGCTCTACCTTGTCCCGGATTTCATAATAGAGATTCGGGCGGTTGAAGGAGGACTTGAAGACCTTCGCGTCCAGAATCCGGAGGTTCTTCATGATATCGCTCTGGACCTTCGGGGTCGCCGTCGCCGTCAGGGCGATAAGGGGGGCTGGCTGTATGCCGTCGATTATGGACCGGATCTTCCGGTATTCCGGGCGGAAATCATGGCCCCACTCGGAGATGCAGTGGGCCTCATCGACCGCGTAGAAGGAAATCGGTATCTCTCGCAGCATCGCGATATTCTCTTCCTTCGTCAGGGATTCCGGGGCCACATAGAGGAGCTTCGTCACCCCGCTGAGGAGATCGGCCCTCACTTCAGCGATCTGGGCCCGCGAGAGGGAGGAGTTCAGGAAATGGGCGATGCCGTCATTCCCGGAAACAAAGCCCCGGATTGCGTCAACCTGGTTTTTCATCAGGGCGATTAGGGGGGAAATGACTATTGCGGTTCCCTCCATGACAAGGGCCGGAAGCTGGTAGCACAGGGACTTACCCCCGCCGGTAGGCATGAGCACAAACGCATTGCCCCCGCCTGCCAGATGGGTTATAATCTGCTCCTGGTCGGCCTTGAAAGTATCAAAACCGAAGAATTCCTTGAGGGAAGAATGGAGCCGGGAGGAATCGATGACCATAACTTTTTCCGGATTTCGGTCTAATTTACGAAATACGGCAGAGTTTTCCAAATTATTTGCTGAAAAATCCGAAGAAAATTGCGATATTTGTAATCTGAAACTATATAGTACAAGTTATATGAAAATGAACAAGATTTTTGCCATCGCATCAGCGGCACTCCTGATCGTGGCTTGCGGCCCGAAGGGCGAAGAAAGCAAGGAAGTGAGGAATCTCCTTCCGAAGCAGAGCGAAGTCGACTCCGTCAGCTATCTCATCGGTATCCAGTTCGGATCCTGGGTTAAGGGCAACAACTTCGGCGACGTCAACTTCTCCGAGATTGTAAAGGGCATGAAGGACTTCATCAACGCAAAGGGTACCCCTCAGGACAGCACCTTCGTGGAACAGTTCAAGGTCAACCCCGAGCAGATGCAGGAAATCATCGAAGGATACATCAACAAGAGAAGGGACTATACCGCCGCCCTCAACCGTGAAATCGGTGAGAAGTTCCTGAAAGAGAACCAGAACAAGGAAGGTTGGCAGGTTACCGACAGCGGCCTCCAGTACAGGATTATCGAGGAAGGAAACGATGTCCACCCGGAAGGAAAGGATACCGTTTGGGTCAACTACAAGGGTACCCTCCTCAACGGTAACGTCTTCGACCAGAACGAAGATATCCGCTTCACCCTCAACCGCGTAGTCGCCGGCTGGCAGGAAGGCATGAAACTCATCGGCGAAGGCGGTAAGATCCAGCTCGCCATCCCGTCCGAACTCGGCTACGGCGAATTCGGAACCCGCGGTATCGAGCCCAACTCCGTCCTCCTCTTCGACGTCGACCTCAACAAAGTCGGCAAGTTCGTCGAGAAAGTTGAAGAACCCGCCAAGAAGAAGTAAATCAGATGGCAGCGTTGGAACTGGAAGGAAAAATCGCGCAGAAGATGGCAGCTCAGTCCGGGCAGTCCGCCCGTGGTAGCTGGGCCCGCCAGGACTTCGTCGTGGAATACATGGACGGGAATTTCCCTTCCTCCGTCTGCTTTTCCGCATGGGGTGAGGACAAGGTAAACGACCTTGCCCGCTACCAGGTCGGAGACAAGGTCCGCGTCTCTTTCAACATCAAGGGTCGCGAGTACAACGGCCGATGGTACAATGACCTCCGCGTCTGGAAGCTCTCTCCCGCAGGGGAAGCGCCCCGACAGCAGGTCCAGGATGTGCCCTCGTACGGTGCAGCCCAGGCGGCGTCCTACGGACCCGCAGCAGCGGCTCCCGCACCCGGCTTCGACGATATTCCCCCAGCAGACGGCACTGAGGACGATCTTCCGTTCTGATCCCTCCGTTCAACACGATAACCGGGACCGCCTCTGCACAGGAAGCGGTCCCTCTTTTTTATTATTTTCAACAACCGTTTAAAACCATGGCGACATTCAGGCAAAGGGCCCTCGACGAGGCAGCGGCCCACACCGCAAACAGATATTTCGAACGGGGGGAGGCGGTTTCCTCCTATTTCGGAGAAAACGTATTCGATCTGGAAACAATGAAAAACTATCTTTCCGCCCAGGCCCTCCAGGCAATCCTGGACGCTCGGGAGAAGGGTACCCATCCGCAGCGGGATGTCGCCGACCAGATTGCCGACGGAGTAAAGCTGTGGGCCATGGAACGCGGCGCAACCCACTATACCCACCTCTTCCAACCGCTGACGGATTCCACTGCGGAAAAGCACGAGGCATTCATAAACTATCACAACGGGCGGGCTGTGGAAGAATTCAGCGGAGAAGCCCTCGTTCAGCAGGAGCCGGATGCGTCGAGTTTCCCTAACGGCGGGCTCAGAAACACCTTCGAAGCCAGAGGATACTCCGCTTGGGACCCGACCTCTCCGCTCTTCATTCTGGACGGAACCCTCTGTATACCATCGGTTTTCGTTGCCTACACAGGTGAGGCCCTGGACATGAAAGTTCCCCATCTGAAGTCTCTCAGGGCCCTTTCCGATGCCGCTGCGGAAGTTGCCCGCCTCTTCGACCCGGGAGTCAAATCCGTCGGGGTAAACGTCGGGCTTGAGCAGGAGTATTTCCTCGTGGACGAAGCCCTCTACAATGCCCGGCCGGACCTCCGGCTCTCCGGAAGAACCGTCATAGGCCATACTTCCGCGAAGGACCAGCAACTCGACGACCACTACTTCGGCGCCATTCCGGCCCGTGTCAGCGCCTTTATGAAAGACTTCGAGACGGAGGCCTACCGCCTTGGAATACGGCTTAAGACACGCCACAACGAGGTGGCTCCGAACCAGTTCGAATGTGCCCCGCTCTATGCGGATGCCACGACGGCTATCGACCAGAACATGATCCTGATGATTGTCATGCAAAAGGTGGCGGAAAAGCACCGGCTGAGGGTAATCTTCCATGAAAAACCCTTCGGCGGAGTCAACGGCAGCGGCAAACACTGCAACTGGTCCATGACAACCGACACCGGGATCAACCTTCTCTCCCCCGGAAAGACACCGGAGAAGAACCTTAGGTTCCTGTCCTTCTTCGCCTGCGTGCTCAAGGGCATCCAGGACCACGGATTTCTTCTGATGACATCTGTCGCATCCCTGAACAACTCCTACCGTCTCGGCGGCAACGAGGCCCCGCCGGCGGTAATGTCGGTTTTCTCCGGCTCAACCCTCTCGGCGGTCATGGACGCCATTGTAAACGGGGAGGAAATATCTGAAAGGAAAGAGATCAAAAGCACCATGGACATCATCGGGACCATCCCGGAAATAATCCAGGACAACACCGACCGGAACCGTACCTCTCCCTTCGCCTTCACGGGCAACCGCTTCGAGTTCCGTGCAGTCGGCTCGTCCCAGAATGCGGCGGCGGCGGAATATGTCCTCAACACCATAGTCGCAGAGGCGCTTCGGGAGTTCAAAAAGGGTATCGATTCCCTCGAAGCGGAAGGAAAAAGCCGGGATGAAGCCATTTCAGTGATGATACGGCGCTACTTCACCGCCTCCCGTCCGGTCCGCTTCGAAGGGAACGGATACAGTCCCGAGTGGGCGGAAGAAGCGGCGAGGAGAGGGCTGAAGCCGGTCAGGGACATCCCGGAGGCCTATGAAATCTACCATGACCCGGAGACAAGGCGGCTCTTCACGGAAAGCGGAGTCCTCACTGAAGCGGAAATCGAAGCCAGGTATGAGGTCCTCAACGAGATTTATGTAAAGAAACTCCAGATTGAGGCAAGGATTCTCGGGGATATCTGCCTGAACCACGTCCTTCCGGCAGCAATCCGCTACGAAAACCTTCTTATAAAGGGAATCAAGGGGAAACTGGAAATCTTTGGAGACGAATCCCTTGCGGAGACGGAAACGTCTCTCCTGAAAGACATTTCGAAGCTATGCAACGCCCTCTCGAAGGATGTCGCCGCCCTTGTCGAGGCGAGGAAAGGGGCTAATTCGGAAAAGGACATCGCCGCCCGCGCAAAGCGCTACAGCAGCGATGTCCGTCCCTTGATGGATAAGGTCAGGAAGAGCGCCGACTCCCTGGAAATGCTTGTCGACGACGAACTCTGGCCCCTCCCGAAATACCGTGAACTGCTCTTCTTCTAGTCGAGAGAGTGGATTGCGAGGCCGCTGCGGAGCTTCGGCTCGAACCATGTCGTCTTCGGAGGCATGATGGCGCCGCTGTCGGCGATGGCCATAAGCTGCTGCATTGACACAGGATAGAGGGCGAAGGCAACCTTCATCTCGCCGCTGTCAACCCTCCTCTCCAGCTCCCCGAGGCCGCGGATACCGCCGACAAAGTCGATTCTCTTATCGGTACGCAGGTCCTTGATGCCAAGAAGGCGGTCGAGGACGAGGTTTGAAAGGATAGTCACGTCCAGGACCCCGATAGGGTCGTTATCGTCGTAGCGTCCCGGCCTTGCCGTCAGCGAATACCACTTCCCGCCGAGATACATGCGGAAATTGTGGAGGGCGGTGGGGGCGCCCGACCCGGGAAGGACTTCAAAATCCTCCTCCAGGGCCTTCAGGAACCCCTCTTCCGTAAAGCCGTTAAGATCCTTTACAACACGGTTGTAATCGATGATTTTAAGCTGGCTCTGAGGGAAGCACACTGCCATGAACCAATTGTACTCCTCATTTCCGGTATGGGAGGGATTCCGGGCCTTCTTCTCCGCTCCGACGCGGGCCGCGGCGGCGGTACGGTGGTGACCGTCAGCCACATAGAAGCTGTCAATCTTTCCGGTGAATTCATCCGTTATCGCCCGGGTATAGGCATCATCTATGACCCAGAACCTGTGACCGAAGTTGTTTTCGTCGGTAAAATCGTATTCCGGCTCGCCCGAAACGGTCTTTTCCACAATTTCAGAGAGGAGGGCATCGTCCTTGAAGGCAAAGAAAACGGGTTCGATATTGGCGTTCTGGATACGGACATGGACCATACGGTCATCTTCCTTTTCCTTCCGGGTCAGCTCATGTTTCTTGATCTTCCCCTCCGCGTAGTCGTCGGTATGGGCGCAGAGAACGATTCCGTACTGGGTTCGCCCTTCCATCGTCTGGGCATAGACATAGTACCGCTCCCGGTCATCCCTTACCAGCCATCCCTTCTCTTTCCATATCCTGAAGTTTTCTACGGCGCGGTCATAGGTCCTCTGCTCGTGCTCACCGGCAATCGGATCAAAGTCGATCTCCGGCTTGGTAATATGGAGGAGGGACTTCTCTCCCGCCATCCTTTTGGCCTCTTCCGAATTCAGAACATCATACGGCGGAGCCGCGACCTCAGTGACAAGCCCCCTGGGCGGCCTTATGGCTGCAAACGGTTTTACACGTACCATTGTAATTACTTGTTTACTTGGAATTTCCGGTTACCGGTAGTGAAGAAATCCACAATCTGGCGGGCGGCGGCAAGGCCGGCATTGATATTGGCTTCGGCGGTCTGGGCGCCCATTTTCTTAGGGGTGGCGAAGACGCGAAGGCCGAACTTCTCCTGCATGGCGGCGTAGTTGTCCGGCATGACATCGGTTACGTACTTAAGGTCCGGACGCTCCTCAAGGGCCTTCATAAGGCCTTCTTCATCAATTACTTCCTTCCTGGCAGTATTTACCAGTACCGCACCCTTCGGCATCCTGGAGACAAGGTCGTAGCCGATACTCTTTATAGTAGAAGGGAGGGCCGGAATATGGATGGAGAGGAAGTCGGAAGAGGAATACAGTTCCTCTACGGAGTGGACCGGCTGGGCCCCTGCCGCAAGGATCTGCTCATCGGTCAGGAAGGGGTCCAGGGCGGATATTTCCATCCCGAGGGCCTTCGCCTTCTCCCCGACAAGACGGCCGACGTTGCCATAGGCCTGGACACCGAGGCGCTTCCCCTTGACTTCGCTGCCCGTCGCGGGAGTGAACTGGGTGCGGGAGATGAATATCATCATGGCGATGGCGAGTTCCGCAACGGCGTTGGAGTTCTGGCCAGGGGTATTCATGACGACTACGCCCTTCCGGCTTGCCGCTTCGAGATCGACATTGTCATAGCCGGCGCCGGCGCGGACGACGATTTTCAGCTTCCCGGCCGCTTCAATTACCTCCGGAGTAACCTTGTCGGAGCGGATGATCATCGCATCCGCATCGGCGCAGGCGCTGATAAGTTCCGCTTCTGAAGCATATTTTTCCAGCAGGACCACTTCGTATCCCGCATTTTCCAGGATTTCCCTGATTCCTTTGACCGCAACTGCGGCAAAGGGTTTCTGAGTTGCAACAAGTACTTTCATTATCCGTTGGTCTTTTCAAATTCCTTCATGCAATCGACGAGGGCCTGGACGTCTTCGAGGGAGCAGGCGTTGTAGAGGGAGGCGCGGAAGCCGCCGACGCTGCGGTGGCCCTTGATGCCTATCATACCCCTCTCCTTGGCAAAGCCCATGAAAGCGTCCTGGAGATGCTCATAGCCGGGGGCCATCACGAAACAGACATTCATAAGCGAACGGTCCTCCTTCTCGGCGGTACCGACAAAGAGCGGATTCCGGTCGATTTCACCGTAGAGCAGTTCGGCCTTTTTCACATCGAGGGCATGGATTGCATCTACGCCGCCGATGCCCTTCAGCCACTTCAGGGTCTCGTTCATCACGAAGATGGAGAAGACCGGAGGGGTGTTGAACATCGAAAGCTTGTCGATATGGGTCCGGTAGTCGAGCATAGTCGGAATATAGCGGCTGACGCGGCCGAGGGACTCTTTCCGGATAATTGCGAAGATAACTCCGGCAGGGCCGACATTCTTCTGGGCTCCTCCGTAAATCAGGTCATATTTGGAGACATCCACGCGGCGGGACATGATATCCGAGGACATGTCCGCGATAAGGGGAACCGGGCAGTCGTAGTCTTCCTTTATCTCAGTACCGTATATCGTATTATTGGTCGTGATATGGAGGTAGTCAAGGTCAGTGGGAATCTCATATCCCTTCGGAATATAGGTATAATTCCGGTCCTTCGAACAGGCGATGGCATAGGCCTCGCCGATACCCTGGGCCTCTTTCAGGGCCTTGTGGGCCCAGACGCCGGTATCGAGATAGGCGGCCTTCTTCTCGAGGTAGTTCATCGCAACATAGAGGAACTGGAGGGAGGCGCCGCCGCCGAGGAAGACGACTTCGTGGGTATCCGGGATATTGAGAAGTTCCCTCCAGAGGGCACGGCACTCGTCCATTGTTTCATCCCATTCCTTAGTGCGGTGGGAAATTGAAAGGACGGATACTCCGGTACCCTTGAAGTCCTTCAGGGCCTCGATTGAGCGGTCGATTGCCTCCTGCGGGAGGAGGCAGGGACCGGCGTTGAATACGTGAACAGGTTTCATCTTTATAAAGAATTTTATTTTAATATCATTTGCGGGATAAAGATAATGATTTAAAATGACATTTCCCTATTTTTCTTCAAGATTGCAAGAAGGAATCCCTCCAATCCGGTGTCGGAAATCCTCTTCCGAGGCGAGCCGGACCCGGACCGAAAGGGAGCAGGACTCTCCGAAAACCGGGGCGGAGGAAGTTAAGCCCATGTCTTTCAGCACCTTCATGACATCGTTCATGGCCAGGTAACCGAAGGACAGGGAAAAATCCTTCCCGGCCACCTTCTCAATCACTTTCGCTTTGGAAAGGGCGTCTGCGGTGGAGGTCCTGTAGGCCCGGATGAGCCCGGGAATACCCAGCTTTATTCCGCCGAAATAACGGACGACCACAACCAGCACGTCACTGAGCCCCATGGAATCAATCTGGCCGAGAATCGGCCTCCCGGCAGAACCGGAGGGCTCCCCGTCGTCATTTGCGCGGAAACGGTCGCCCCTGTAGCCGAGCCGGTAGGCATAGCAGTGGTGGCGGGCGTCGTGGTACTCCTTTTTCAGGGAGAGGACAATCTCCCGGACCTCTTCTTCGGTCTCCACAGGATAACAGAGGGCGATGAATCTCGATCCATTGTCCTTGAAAAGCCCCTCCGAAGGGCCGGCAACGCTGCGATAGGCGTCCTTTATCTCTGCGTCCATATTTCAAAAGTAGCATTTTTTACCAAATAATACAACGCACATCGCAAATTATTGCTATCTTTGAACTCGACAATGTGCAATACAATATAGTTGGGCAATGTTTTTCAGGTATAAGGTTACACTTGCGGGTATCAAAGGATTCTACCGCATTTACGATGTGGACGGGAACACTACTCTGTACACCTTCCACAAACAGATGAGAGCCGATATGGAATTCCCTCAGGATCAGCTCATCATGTTCAAGGCCCTCGACTCCGCGGGTGAAGTCCTCGGCCGCTACGGCCTGTTTGACCTGGGCTTCGGCACCGTAGATGCCATCACTCTGCGGCAGACCGTGGAAAACGGAGTTCAATCCTTTGTCTATTTCTACGACGTCACCAACCGAAAGAGCGTAATCGTAAGCCTCCTGGACGAGGTCGAGGGCACCATCCCTTCCGCCTTCCCCCGCCTGGAGGAGGTCAAGGGCCCCAACCCTGCCGACTTCGAAAACGGCTATGTCGCCTTCGAAGACCTGCCGGATGAAAAGCGGGTTCTCCCCTCTGAAAGTCCGGAGGACGAAGACTTCGATGATGAAGACCTGGACGAAGAGGAGGAAGAAGAAGAAGAGGAGGATGACGACGAGGAAGGGAAGGAAATCTACGACGAAAACGAATAGATGGGAAGGACCCTGGAAATCATACTGGGCCCGACCGGAGTCGGGAAAACCGGCTTCAGCATTGAAAGGGCCCTGGAGTACGGTTCTCCGATTATTTCCTGCGATTCCCGCCAGATTTTCAAAGAGATTCCAATCGGCACTGCAGCCCCCTCAGCGCAGGATCTTGCCCGGGTTAAGCACTATTTCATAGGGACTTATTCCGTTACCGAACCATATACTGCCGCGCGTTACGAAAACGAGGCCCTCGCCCTTATTGACCGCCTTTTTTCCGAGGGACATGAACGCCTTGTCATGACCGGTGGCTCCATGCTTTACATAGACGCGGTCTGCAACGGGCTGGACGATATTCCGGAAGTTCCGATAAGTCTCCGGGCCCACCTTATGGACTGCCTGAGAAGCGAAGGGCTGGCGGTCCTGACGGAGCAGCTCCGGGAGCTCGACCCCGCCACCTGGGAGAGAATCGACCGTTCAAACCCCCACCGGGTCATCCGTGCCCTTGAAGTCTCCCTGTATACCGGACAGCCGTTTTCCTCCTTCCAGACCCATACGAGCCGGAAGCGCGATTTCGAGATCGTCAAGACCGGGCTCATGCGCGAGCGGGAGGAACTTTATGAACGGATTGACCGGCGCGCCATCGAGATGGTGGAAGGAGGACTCGAAGAAGAGGCGAGAAGGATGGTCCCCTACCGCGACCTCCCCGCCCTCCAGACCGTAGGATACCGGGAATTCTTCGAATACTTCGACGGCCTCCGTGATCTCGACAGCACCATCGCCCTAATCCAGCGAAACTCCCGCCACTACGCCAAGCGCCAACTCACCTGGTGGCACCGCGACCCCTCCATCCGCTGGATAGAACTCTAACCACCGCCCTGCAATCACTGCAGGAGCCACCGCCTCAAGAACGCAAAATCACATTTTCGGAAATAAAAATACCGTAAAAATCACATTTTCGAAAATTATTAAAAGAAAAGAGGGTGACCAAAAAGTCAAAATTGACTTAGGTCACTCTCTTTTTTATGTTTAGATATGGAATGTGAGGAAGGGAGACCCTCCAGGGGGACTCCACTTCGCTTCGCTCCGTTCCGGCCCCTCCCATTGTGCGGGGGTGCACAAGCCCCCTGGAGGGTCTCCCTTCCTCCCATTCAAAGCGGGCATAAAAATATAGCTATTCTTTTGATAATCAAATGAATAGCTATTGCTTTTGTCAATCTTTTTGATTATATTTGTGTTGCGCTTAAATAAACCAAAAATGACATCAGGTATGGCAAAGGTAGTCTATAAATCTTACAATCGCAACGAAGGAAGCCTTTTTCCCGTGTATCTATCTGACATGGTAGCGGCAGATCATCCTGCGCGGGTGGTGGATGCTGTTGTAGAAGGCTTGGATCTCAGTGCCCTTGAGCGTACCTACAAAGGA
>JAFSSE010000010.1 GCA_017445755.1 Bacteroidales bacterium
CAAACCGCATATGAGATGAACTTGAAGCCCCTTGTCTCATCAAATTTCTCAGCCGCCTTGATAAGGCCGAGGTTTCCTTCATTGATAAGGTCGGGAAGCGAAAGCCCCTGGTTCTGATACTGTTTCGCAACGGAAACGACAAAGCGGAGATTCGCCCGGGTAAGCTTTTCAAGGGCCTCCTGATCGCCTTTCCGGATTCTCTGGGCAAGTTCCACCTCTTCTTCCGGAGTCACAAGTTCCTCACGGCCGATCTCCTGGAGATACTTATCGAGAGATGCGCTCTCCCTGTTGGTGATCGACTTGGTAATCTTTAATTGTCTCATATAGTTTAATTACAAAATTATCCAACTTGTCACCGCACAAGGGAGGGCGCATCCTCATCCTGATTCCCCGGAGGGCTTATTTGCCGAATCCGAAGTAGAAGGGCTTTCCGGAAGCGTTCACACCTTCGACAAGGACAGACCTGGAGGCCTTCTTCGTCACGGCGATGACGTCTTCGGGTTTGGAAACGGACTGCTCGTTCACAAAGAGGATTATACTCCCGGCTTCAGCTCCGGCCTCTGCCATCTTGCCCTGTCCCACGGAAACAATCTCTACACCGGCCTTTGCACCGATTGCCTTAAGGGTTTCGGGGTCAGCGGCACGGAGGGTTGCACCATAATAAGCGACCGTTCCGTCCACATTGACCTCTCCGGTTTGCTGGGCAGTTCCCTGGAAGGTAACTTCGGTCTTATGCTCTTTTCCGTCACGGATATAAGTGATGACCGCCTTGTCTCCAGGATGATAGCTGTTGACCTTGGCCTGGACCGAGGAGCCGTCCTTGACCTTCTCTCCGTCAATTGCTACAATGACATCACCCTTGCGGAGACCGGCCTGATCGGCAGCGCTCGATTTCATAACCTCGTAAATATATACGCCGGAAATTTCTGAAAGTTTCATTTCCTTCGCAATTTTCTCATCAACCGGCTGCATGGTGATGCCGAGGACGGCGCGTTTGACGGAACCGAAATCAATAAGGTCTTCGACCACTTTCTTCACGATATTTACCGGGACGGCGAAGGAATAGCCGCTGTAGGAACCCGTCTGGGAAATAATTGCAGTATTAATACCCACGAGCTGGCCCTTCTTGTTGACCAGGGCGCCGCCTGAGTTCCCGGGATTCACGGCCGCATCCGTCTGGATGAAGGACTCAATCTTGAACTCACCCGTAGTGTTCGGCATTGAACGACCCTTGGCACTTACAATACCCGCAGTAATGGTAGAACGGAGATTATATGAAAGAGGACTTCCGATTGCAAGGACCCACTCCCCGAGGCGGAGCTGGTCGCTGTCGCCCATTTCAATGGCATTGAGACCATCTGCATCAATCTTGAGGAGGGCGACGTCCGTCGCCGGGTCGGTACCGACCACTGTCGCGTCATAGACCTTGTCGTTATTGAGAGTCACGGTTACCTTCGTCGCATTTTCAACCACATGGTTGTTGGTCACGATATAACCGTCGCTGCGGATAATAACACCCGAGCCACTCCCCTTCTGCTCACGGGACTGCGGCTGGCTGAAGCCGTCTCCGAAGAAATAGCGGAAGAACGGGTCAATCGTCTGGTACTGCTGGCGCTGACGGACTGTAACTTCCACATAAACGACCGCGTCAACTGCCGTTTCAGCAGCATATGTGAAGTCCGGATAATCGCTGTCTGCCAAATTGACAGTCTTATATTCAACCGTTCCGCCGTTGCCGTCGGAAACAACGCGTACACTATTGTCAGCGGTATTCGCCTTCACGACGCCGTAGGCCGTAAGTCCGCTGAGAAGGACCGATGCAAGGACCACTAAAAAACCTTTTTTCATAATATAAATCGTTTTAAATTTTTTCCGGAGCCCAATTACTCAAATTGCATGCCATTACAAAAGCTCTTAAAAAAATGTTTTTTAGAGAAAAATAACTATATTTGTATGTTTGCCTCCCGCAGGCAGAATTATGGACAATATAAATATCGCGATATGAAATTCAACATTTCGAGCAATGACCTGCTCAAGGGACTCCTGGATGTTTCGAAGGCCATTCCGGCCAAATCTCCGCTTCCCATTCTGGAAAACTTCCTTTTCGTTCTGAAGGACGGAAAGCTCCAGATTACCGCTTCTGACCAGGAGCTGACGCTCCGGACCGAAATTGCAGTTGACGCCTCTGAAGAAGACGGTGCTATTGCTGTTCCCGCCCGCCATACGATTGAACTCCTCAAGGTTCTCCCCGACCAGCCGCTGAAGATCCGTACCCTCGGCGACGCTTCGTTCGAGTGCAGCTGGGCGAGCGGTAATTCCGTACTCCCCTTTTTCCCGGCCGACGACTATCCGGAGATTTCCCTGACGGATGACGACGCCCGCGAGGTGGTTTTCCCCGCCCAGTCGCTTGCAGACGGTATCGGAGGAACGGTCTATGCTACCGCAGACGACGAAATCCGTCCTGCGATGAACGGTATCTTCTTCGATATTGATACTGCTTCGACAACCCTCGTGGCCTCCGATTCCCACAAGCTTATCTGCTACACGACGGACGACGTAAAAGCGGCTGAAAAGAGCTCATTTATCCTCCATAAGCGTCCGGCCAATATCCTGAAATCCCTCCTCGGAAAGGAAGGGGACGTTACAGTCCGCTTCGACGCCAAGTCAGTGATTTTCAGCTTCGGATCTACGATGATGGTCTGCCGCCTCGTGGTCGGGAAGTATCCTCGTTACCGTGACGTCATTCCTCAGAACAACGCAAATATCCTGAAGATTGACCGCAACGTCCTCCTCAATACGGTCCGCCGCGTGGCTGTCTGTGCGAACAAGGCCTCCAATCACGTGAAATTCGACCTCAAGCAGGGCCAGCTCGAAGTTTCCGCCCAGGATCTCGGTTTCGCCCTTGCGGCATATGAGAAGATCGGCTGCGACTATCAGGGCGATGAGCTGACCATCGGCTTCAAATCGACCTTCCTGACTGAAATCCTCAGCAACATGAGCTGCGATTCCCTGGTCATCAAGTTCGCCGACGCCCGCCGCGCAGCCCTGCTCCTCCCCTCCGAGGAAGAGGCCGCAAGCGAGAAGATCTGCGGCATCCTGATGCCGATCATGATTTCGTAAAAAGGAAGATTCATGGAACTTAAACTTGAAAGACCGCTGCTCTTTTTCGACATAGAGAGCACCGGCCTTAGTATTGCGACCGACTGTATCGCTGAACTCAGCTTCGTAAAGGTGTTCCCCGGCGGCGAAACCCGGATTAAAACCTGGCGCTTCAAGCCCTGGGATTACATCCGGCAGTGCCAGTACCCCATAAATCCCCAGGCCTCAGCCGTCAATGGGATCAAGGACAGTGACCTCGAGGACTGCCCGAGGTTCATGGACTGCGTCGATGAGGTCCTTTCATGGATTACCGACAGCGACCTTGCCGGCTTCAACTCCGCCAAATTCGACCTTCCGATGCTCGCCGAAGAGATTGAACGCGTCCGCGTTTACGGAGGACGGAATGACCTGAATATCAACCTCCACGACAAGCTCATGGTCGATGTCCAGAATATTTATCATTTCATGGAGCCCCGGAACCTTCGCGCCGCCTACCGATTCTACTGCGGCGGAGAAGACTTCGAGAACGCCCATACCGCCGAGGCCGATACCCTCGCCACTTATGAAGTACTCAAGGGGCAGCTCGAAATGTACGGGGACAAACTGAAAAACGATGTCCACTCCCTTGCATCCATTGGCGGAAAGCCCAAAACCGTCGATTACGCCGGCCGCCTCTTCTACAACGAGAACGGCGAGGTTATTATCAGCTTCGGAAAACATAAGGGAAAGACGGCCAGGGAGGTCTGGAGGACAGAACCTTCTTATTTCTCCTGGGTTGAAAACGGCGAATTCACCCTGGACACAAAGCGTCAGTTCTCCCTTCTTAAAAAACAGTTTGAATCCGAGCGGAAAGCGGCTTACGAAGCCCGCCAGGCATCCCTTAACCGTCCCGCGACAGATGAAGAGCTCGCTTCCCTTGCCACGAAATTCAACACCGGAAAACTCTTCTAAAATGGCAGAAAGCGTAAAACTGATGGACAGCGGAGTCGCCCTTTTCAGCTCTGAAGGCGGAATGGAAGGGGCAATCAGCAAGGTAAGCGCCCTCCTTGGAAAAGAAGGCAAGGTCAGCCGTGATGCGGAAAACTTCCTGACTCTCGACTGCTCTTCCCGCTGGTGGCTGAGATTTATCCGCGTCACCATCGAAAAAGCTGACGTAGAAGGACGTGAGGACATGTTCGCCGGCTCTTTCAAGGAAGCCAGCGCCTCTACCTCCCTCCGCCACTATTCGCTTCTTCTCGCAGCTGTGCTCATCCTTGTCGCCCTGGCCTTTGTGATGGGCTCTTGGTGGTCCCTTATTCCGGCCCTTCTAATAATCGGGGGCTATCTATACCTTAATTATTCTCCGGATAAGGGAAACATTTCCCGGATGCACCGGATAATCAAAGAACTCTCCGAATAATGGATCCGCTCATTATCGCAAAAGTAATCCTCGGAGGTACAATCGCTGCCTCGGAAGTTCCAGCCGCCCTTGAAGGACAACCATGGTATGAAATAAAATGCGATACATGGAAGGTCGCTGAGACGAACCCGACGGTACGCTTCCGCGTTGCCCACACGGGGGATGCCCTTCTTCTGCATTTCCATGTCAGCGACAGTGAGGCGAGGGCCGTCAATGACAAAGACAACGGAAGGGTCTGGGAAGATTCCTGCTGCGAATTCTTTGTTTCTCCCGACGGGAACGATACCTATTATAACTTCGAGTGCAACTGTATCGGGACCCTTCTTCTCCACTTCGGGAAAAAGGGCTCGGAGCGTCCGAATGCCCCTCATGAGGCCTACGAGGCCGTCCAGAGGTGGAGTTCCCTCGGGAGTGACCCCTTCGAGCATAAGGACGGTCCCCTTGAATGGGACCTTATAGAAATAATCCCCTGCAAGGCCCTCTACGGCCATAAAATAGCTTCCTTCGACGGCAGAAAAATGAAGGGGAACTTCTATAAATGCGGGGACAAGACCCTCTCCCCCCACTTCCTTTCCTGGGCCCCGATCGACCTCCCCTCTCCTGCCTTCCACTGCCCTGAGTTCTTCGGGGAAATGGTATTCGAATAAAAACGTCAACCTACCCGGAAAGGGGTAGGTTGACTGTTATAAAACCAGGTTTCAGATTACTCTGCGACAACTTCGAAGGAGAAGGCGGCCTTGATCTGCTTGTAAATCTTTACAGAGCCCTCATAGGTGCCAAGTTCCTTAACATCTTCTGCGAGGATAGTGATATCCTTCTTGTCAACCTCGATTCCAGCGGCGGCAAGGGCCTCAGCAAGCTGGGCCGTTGTCACGGAACCATAAATCTTACCGCTCTCGCTAACCTTGACGGCGACCTGTACGGTCTTGCCTTCAATTTTCGCTGCAAGGGCCTCGGCATCGGCAACGAGCTTGGCCTCTTTGTGAGCACGCTGGCGGAGAGTCTCCGCATACTGCTTCTTAACGGACTCAGTAGCTACGGATGCAAAACCCTGGGGAACGAGATAATTCAGCGCATAACCTGACTTAACTTTCACAATCTCACCTGCATAGCCGAGATTGGCGACATCTTTTTTCAAAAGGATTTCCATAAGGCAGATTATTTAAGAAGATCAGTAACATACGGAAGAAGAGCAAGGGAGCGGGCACGCTTAACGGCCTGGGCGACCTTGCGCTGGAACTTGAGGGAAGTACCGGTGATGCGGCGAGGGAGGATTTTTCCCTGCTCATTGAGGAACTTCTTAAGGAACTCGGGATCTTTGTAATCCACATACTTGATACCGGCCTTCTTGAAACGGCAGTATTTCTTCTTTCTCACCTCTACGGTCGGAGGGTTGAGATAACGGATTTCATTGTTTTCCTGTGCCATAATACTTTCCTCCTGGATTATTCTTCGGTCTTGGGTTCAACATTCTTGGCGACCTTGTTCGCGCGGCGCTTCTCAGCATAGGCGGCAGCGTTCTTGTCGAGAGCCACGGTGAGGAAACGGATAATCCGCTCGTCACGGTGATACTGGGTCTCGAGGACAGAAACGAACTTCGGGTCAGCATTGAATTCAATCAGGTAATAGAACCCGGTGGTTTTGTGCTGGATCGGATAAGCGAGCTGACGCAGGCCCCAATCCTCTTCGTACACAACCTCGCCTCCGTTGTCACGGATCAGCTGGGTGTACTTGGCAACCGCTTCCTTCATCTGGGCTTCAGACAAAACGGGAGTTGCAATGAAAACGGTCTCGTACTTTTGTAACATTTGTTTGTAATTTGTTGTTTATAAATAATTTACAGCCCCTTTCGGAAAGTAAGCCACCGAAAAGGACTGCAAATATAGGAACAAAAAATTGAAAATCAAAGTATTTCCCTAGAGGATTTTAACCAGGAGGGGCATCAGGTACTTGTCCGGAGTACCCGCAATCCTCTGTTCTGACTGAGTCCTGGGATGGGCGAAGTACTTATCATTGACCTGGTACTCGGAGCAGCAGCGGAGCCGGACACGAAAAGCATCAGTATCCTCGCCGAGCGTAGCCGTAAAGGAAACAGGCAGGGCAGTGGAGGCAGTCATGGAAAGGTTATAACTGAATTTCTCGCCCGATGCCGACAGGGAAATGTTCTGCAGGTCGAATCCGGGCGCCGGCTTCCACTCCTTTCCATCCTGATACTCCAGCATCCAGTACTTGGCGCCGTATTTCATCGGATGCAGGGTCCACTGGGCATAGACTTTCGTCCCCGCATCGAGGGCGACTTTGCTTTCCATCACGACACAATCCCCCGCCATAAGTCCGCAGAAACAGGGCTGCCCCCCTGTCTTTGCATTAAAAATCGCGACTCCGGCCCTTTCATCGCCGGCTTCGTCGCTCCATGCGGTCTTGTCAATCTGAGTAAAGAACAAACGGCCGGATCCCTTTAAATTGGCGTTTATATATCCTATCTCTCCTGGTGCATTGGTATACCGGTAAACACCGAGATTATCCATGCTGTTCACCAGGCCGGTATAGGAATTCATGTATCCGTTCTGGCCGGTCGCCGCCTCGGGAGTAAACAGCCAGGCAGCGAGCGTATCACGCTTTTCGGTCACCTCGTCCGGCTTGAAATACGAAAGATCCGTAATCTGATACATGTGTTCCACCGCCTCATGGGCAGCCGTCTGGCATACCAGGGCTACATTCTCCGACATGGTCGAAGGCACGTACTTGTTGCCTACCACGCTTTCACCGGTTATCTTCTCATACCAAATGCATCCCGCAGTATAGCGTCCGTAAGTCAGATTAAGATGCCAGCCATCCCGGTTGAAGGTGTCACCGAGGAAGGAAGTCCTGCCGTTCTGGATTGCATCGAATGTATTGATACACAGGGCAAAATCGTCCTTATGCTTTTCCAAGACCCACTTTGTGGCCTCGCAGATCATCGAATACATCTTCATCTGGTCGTAGTCGTAATAGCTGAACTTGACGCCGTCATAGCCCTTCTGGGCAGCCCATGGAACGTGATAGACAAGGCGGGCTGTCGGGACCTTGGACCTGAGGTGGGCGATGAGGTTCGTCAGATATGGCTCCATGTACTCAGTCTGGCCGTGGTGGCCGGCCCCTTCCTGGAGGGAAATCAGGTCCCATTTCTCGTCCGCAAGGCCGGTTGACATCTTGGTGTTCGCGGTCTTGGTCATGTTCCCATTGACAATCTTCCGGTAGCTGTAAGCCGCCTCGTCAGAAGCGGCATAGCCGGCATGCTTTTCAAGGGGACATCCGGCGACATAAAGGTCGCCGATGACTACCTTCTTTCCGGCGGCCTCGAAGAGCGGATAGAGTTCCTGCTCCACAGCATCTGCGGAGAAGGAATTACCGATAGCAAGCAGGCGGATTGTACCGTCTCCGTCAGTATCCGGATTCCACTCGGGGGTAACGGGTGCTGGCGGGGTTTCTATTTCTCCTGTGTCAGTTCCTGTCGTACCGGTGTTATCCGCCGGTTTACACGCCAAGGCCATAAGCATGACCCCAAGGGATATAATACTCATTCTTTTCATCTTCGTTACTTTACAGGGACATTCTCAAGGACATGCTTCAAATAGTCCCATGTCCTTGCAACGGAAGGAATGTTCACGCGTTCGTCGGGAGAATGGGGATACTTGATGGTCGGTCCGATGGAAACCATCTCCCAATTCGGATATTTCGCGCCCATGATTGCGCACTCGAGGCCTCCGTGGGTCGCCATAATCTTCATCGGATAACCATATACCTTGAGGAACTCCTCTTCCATAACCTTGTTCATCGGGGTGTCCAGCTTCGGGGTCCATCCGCTGTAGCCGCCCTTGAAGGTAATTTTTGCACCGGCGAGTTCGAAGAGGCAGCGCATCCGCTCGGCAAGGTAGGCCTTCGAGGAATCGACGGCGCTGCGCATGAGGGAATGGATGGTGATATGGCCCCTCTCGGTCCTCACAATTGCCATGTTTGTCGAAGTCTCGGTCAGCCCTTCCATGGTCCTGGACATGCGGATAACTCCATGGGGACAGGCAAGAATCGCCTTTACGGCGCGGAGCATGACACTTCCCTGGATAAATTTAGGGGCGGCAGGAACTTCCTCGACAAAGAGAACGGCGGACGGGTCGCTGTCTATGAACTCTTTCTTCACCAGCTCGAACGTCGAGGAGATAATCTCCCTGACCTCCTTTACCTTCCCGGAGGGAACGAGAATTTCGGAAACGGCCTCGAACGGGATGGCGTTACGAAGTGAGCCGCCCGTAAAATCTACGACCTTCACGCCTTCCTTCTCGATAAGGGGCAGGAGGATACGTGCAACGACCTTGTTGGCATTTGCACGGTAAAGGGAAATGTCCATTCCGGAGTGGCCTCCCTGAAGGCCGGAAACCTTGAACCGGAGTCCGGTCATCCCTGCAGGTGCCTTGTATTTCAGATACTTAAAGTCCGCGACTGCATCAAGGCCGCCGGCGCAGCCGACGCAGAGCTCGCCCTCCTCCTCGGAGTCGAGGTTCATGAGGATATCCCCCTTGAGAACACCCGGACGGAGCTTGTTCGCCCCGGTCATACCGGTTTCCTCGTCATAGGTCACAAGCACCTCGACAGGTCCATGCTTCACTTCAGGATCCTCGAGGACTGAGAGCGCCATGGCGACGCCGATTCCGTTGTCGGCCCCGAGGGTTGTCCTGTCGGCGGTAACCCAGTCGCCGTCAATCATGGTGACAATCGGGTCGGTAAGGAAGTTGTGCCCCGAGTCGGAGGTCTTCTGGGGAACCATGTCCATATGGCCCTGGAGAATCACTCCCCTGCGGTTTTCATAGCCGGGGGTCGCAGGGACCCGCAGGATGATATTGCCGGTTTCGTCGCGGAGGGTCTCTATCCCGCGTTCGATACCCCAGTTATAAAGATATTCCTGGACTTTGCCTTCATGCTTGGAGGGACGCGGAATCTGCGTCAGGGCGTGGAAATTCTTCCAGACGATAGTCGGAGCTAGGTCTTTGATACTCATAGTGTTATTTTTTATTGTTAGTTACAAGGGGATAAAAGGTCTCTTCGCCGAGCTGGTAAACCGGGGTGCGCATCCTGACGAGGACTTCCGGACCGCTCTGAAGGGAAACGGTACAGATTGCCGGAGTACGGTAGTAGATTCCGGAGGTCGTGCGTCCCGCCTCGGAATCGGTCCCTCCGGGGGCGGAAATCGCTTCCGGAGCAAGGACCAGGGTATAGAGGGTCCCGGGGCCTTCTGAGGGGGCGAGGATACCGACGACATCGGAAACGCGGAAAACCGGATATTCCAGACGTCCCGGGACAGGGGTGATATCGAAGGTCCTGACAACCGGTTCGGTCACGCTGTATCCGATAAAGAGGGTAAGGTATTCCTGTTCCATTCTGGTCAGTTCACTGATAGCGGCGCCAAGGGCTTCTCCGCTGTAAGTCGCATCGGTATTGCCTACAGTTATGTTAAAGCGTTCTTTACGTGCCTTGAGGACGATGTCGGCAGCTTCCCTCGCGAGCTGATCGACCGTTTTGTCAACCTGGACTTCCTCATAGACAGGCACCCTTGTGAAGGAGGTGTCGGTTGTGACTTCCTTCCACGTTGCACGGCGCTCCACAGTTTGGGCGTCCATGACTCCGACAGAAGAGAAATCCGCGGCAACAGGGGCTGAAAAACGCCATTTTACCGCGCTGTTGACATTCTCCGACGCAAAGGAAACCAGTCCCTGGGCCGAAAGGGTCAGCAGCTGTTCGGCTGCACGGGTCGCCGGGACGGTATAACGGGCCGACATGTCCGCCTCGAGGAGCGGCTCCACCGACACGGAGGTCAGCGAGGTATGTTTCCCGTCCTTTTCACGGACGTCAATACCGAGATATTTCTTTGCATAAGCTGCATACGGACCGGCGAAAAAGTGGGTTCTGACCGCCTCAACCTCAACTCTCAGGGTAGTGGACGGAAGGGCGTAGGTCACGCTCTCCGTCTGGGCGTAGAGAGGGGCTGCAAGCAGGGCCAGAAGGGCAAACAAGGATATCCTTCTCATTATTTCCATCTTTTATGCGACCAGAGGTAGCTCTCCGGCTCTTTCCGGATATCATCCTCTATCAGGTCGTAGTATTTTCTCATTATAGTCTCCGGAGTCTCTTTGGAGGCATCTTCGGAGATAGGGATAAAGGTCATATACCAACCCCCGTCGGGACGGCTGTGCCAGCTGGGATAGATTACCGACATGCCAAGGCGGCAGGCACGCGCGGCGGCGCCGGACATGGCGGCCGTCGGCTGGTTCATGAAGGTTCCGACATCCACCCGGGCCGAATTCCCGTACGGGAACTGGTCGATGCTGAATACATAGCAGCGACGGTCGTTCCGGTGGCTCACGGCGTGGCGGAGCATCAGGTTTGACTCCACATATCCTTCGTATTTGACATGCTCGAGGGGACCGCAGCGGAGAGCATGCATGACCCCGTCCCAGAATTTGCTCCTGAGAGCCCGGTATGCGACGACAATTTCCAGCGGAGGAAGGTCCAGCGGGGCTATTTTGTCAGCATGGTAATAGCTGATTCCGCCGAGCAGCTCCCAGTTTCCCATATGGCTGTTGAGAACCACCATGCTGCGCCCGTTGCCGTAAAGGGTATTGAAGACTTCGGGATTGGTGATATCTATTATCCGCTGGCCGAGGAAACGGTCCTGACCTTTTTTCCCGTGGCAGCCCGAAAACCAGATTGCCTCTGCGAAGACATTGGCGAAGTGGCGGTAAAAACGGTGGCACAGGTCCTTGATTTCCCCATACTTAAGTTCCGGGAAACTGCGGGAAAGGTTTATCAGAATCTCGTCACGGCGATACCGCAGCGTCTTTTCCATCAGAGAGGCGACAAAGCGTGCCGAACGGTAATGGGCCTTCAGGGATTTCCCCGAAAGCAGCCGCATGAAAGACACGGTCAGTCTCTGTCCAAAGTTTAATTTATTATCCATTCCAAAAGACAAAGATAATAAGAAATCTTTAGTATCTTTGCATGTTCCATTTGGAAAATTAACATATTAAAACCATAAATCTATGTTCAAAGGACAACCTAAAGGATTATTCGCCCTTGCACTGGCGAACACCGGCGAACGCTTCGGCTACTACACGATGCTCGCCATCTTCATGCTGTTCCTCCAGGCAAAGTTCGGCTTCGAACAGGCGGCTGCAAGCCAGCTCTACGCCATTTTCCTTGCTGCAGTTTACTTCATGCCCGTAGTCGGCGGCTGGCTCGCTGACAAAATCGGATTCGGAAAATGCGTGGTCACAGGCGTCTGTGTAATGTTTATCGGCTATCTATGCCTATCGATTCCGACCCCCGCAAACGGGCTTGGACTGGGGCTCATGATTGCCGCCCTGACCCTCATCGCCGTAGGTACGGGTCTCTTCAAGGGGAACCTCCAGGTCATGGTAGGAAACCTCTATGATGATCCAAAGTATGCCGCCAAGCGCGATTCCGCCTTCTCCCTCTTCTACATGGCCATCAACGTCGGCGCCATGTTCGCCCCTTCCGCCGCAACTGCGATTACCAACCGCTTCCTCGGCAAGGCCGGACTCATTTACAAGGCGGACATCCCTGCCCTCGCCCACCAGTTCATGAACTCCACGATTACCCCGGAGAACACCGAACGCCTAAGGGCCCTCGCGACCCAGATGCCGGACAGCGCCGTCGCCTCGATGGACCTCGCAAGCTTCAGCCCCTATTATATCGAGCACCTCGCTTCATCCTACAATATGGGCTTCGCAGTCGCCTGCGTCTCTCTGATTTTCTCCATCGCAATCTATCTCGGATGCCGCAGCTGGTTCCGTCACGCTGACGTCAACGCCAAGCAGGCCTCCAAGCAGAGCGAGAGCTACCAGGAACTCACCCCGAAACAGACCAAGGACCGCATCGTCGCCCTCTGCCTCGTTTTCGCCGTTGTGATCTTCTTCTGGATGGCCTTCCACCAGAACGGCTCATCCCTCACCTGGTTCGCCCGTGACTATACACAGTCATTCGCAACCGGATGGACGAGAATCGGCTTCAACATCTGGGCCCTTGCACTGATTGCAGTATCTGTCTATACGCTTTTCGCCTCCTTCCAGAGCGAAACCAAAAAGGCAAAACTCATCTGCGCGGCAGTAACCCTCGTCCTCTGGGGCGGCGCCTACTGGATTTACAGCGGGCTTTCCAATCCGCTTGAAATCTTCCCTCAGCTCTTCCAGCAGTTCAACCCGTTCTTCGTAGTCGCCCTGACCCCGGTGTCCATGGCCATCTTCTCAGCCCTCGCTTCGAAGGGCAAGGAGCCGTCCGCGCCGAAGAAGATCGGACTCGGAATGTTCGTTGCGGCCCTTGGCTATCTCATCATGATCTTCGCTTCCCGCGGTCAGGCCTCCCCGGCCGTCCTCGAGGGCACCGTATCCCCCGATCCGGTCGTACCGACCTATCTGATGGGCACTTATCTCGTCCTTACCTTCGCAGAGCTCCTGCTCTCCCCCATGGGCATTTCCTTCGTTTCGAAGGTGGCCCCTCCGAAGTACAAGGGACTCATGATGGGACTCTGGTTCGCCGCCACTGCCGTCGGGAACTACCTCAGCTCCATTCCGGGCCTCCTCTGGAAGGCCGTACCGCTCTGGGCCAACTGGGCTATCCTCATGGCTCTCTGCGTCATCGCCGGAGCTGTCATGTTCGCCCTCATGAAGAAACTTGAGGCAGCCACGGCTTAATGCCACGGCTATTTATCATAAGCGGGTGTAACGGCGCGGGGAAAACCACCGCGTCGTACACCTTTCTTCCAAAACAGCTCGACTGTGCCGAATTCATAAACTCCGACGAGTTCGCAAAGAGTCTCTCTCCCTTTGACCCGGACGCAGCGTCAATCATGGCCGGAAAGTACATGCTCATGAAAATGGAGTACCTGTCGAAGAAGAGAAAGGATTTCGGAATTGAAAGCACCCTTGCAACCCGATCGCTGAAGGCGACAATCCGCCTTGCCCAGGAAAACGGGTACACGGTGACGATAATGTACCTCTGGCTGCGCTCCCCCGAACTTGCAATCAAAAGGGTCAACGCCCGAATCAACCTCGGGGGCCACAAGGTCCAGGAAGAAACCGTACGCAGGCGCTACAAAAGCGGGCTGATAAACTTTTTTACCGAATACCGCGACCTATGCGACAACTGGATTTTCGCCGACAATTCGGACATGAAGATGCAGATAGTCGCAGAAGGTTCCGCCAGGGGGATTACAGTGTATGATGTCCAGAAATGGCTGGAAATCAGAAGGTCCCTCCTCAAAGAAACCGAAAGTGATAAGACATAGGGAAGAATATCTGAACATCTTCCGCGTCGGGGAGCCGCAACTGCGGCTGCTCGTCGCGGAAGCTCTTAAAGGGGGCGGAGACTATTCCGACCTCTATTTCGAATATACGACATACGGAAACCTCATGCTCCGGGACTCAGAGGTGACTTCCGGAGGGCTCCACGTCGATTTCGGCGTAGGAATCCGAGTCCTCTCAGGCGAAAAAACCGGGTATGCATACTCGGAGAGCACGGAAATGAAGGACATGGTAGCTGCCGCCCGGGCCGCCTCAGCAATAGCCGGAGGAGAAGGCAGCACCGGGAGCGTCAACGTTACCCCCGAAGAGGCGGCGGCGATACTGAAACGCTCCCATGACCTCGCCGACAGCTTCGTTCCCCTTCACTCAAACGGAGAACGCTGCGTCCGGAAGTTCTTCCCTGGGGAGCCGAATCCCGCCGCCGACCGCTATCCGGTTGAAATCCACTGGAGAAGAACGGAATGCTCGGCCCATCTTCCCTTCCTCAACAAACTGGAAGAAGCCGTCCGAAGGCGTGACTCCAGGATTATAAAGGTCACCGCAACCCTCGCCTTCCAGGTAACCGACGTCCTTATGTTCAACTCCCTTGGAGAGCTGAAATACGACACCAGG
This sequence comes from Bacteroidales bacterium, assembly GCA_017445755.1. Lineage (GTDB taxonomy): Bacteria > Bacteroidota > Bacteroidia > Bacteroidales > UBA932 > Cryptobacteroides. The sequence goes on from JAFSSE010000010.1 coordinate 14,461, forward strand.
CCCCTTGCCTCCGTAGCCGTTTCCTGCGTCTTCTCCCAGGGCGGCAAGACAGAGAACCGTTCCGTTTCCAGAAGCTGGCGTATGGGCGTAGAAATGCTCTCCGACGCCCTGGTCGAAACCCTCGCGGAAGATGCTGTAAAGGGCATTGACGAGCGTTTTGAGGCAAGCCGTCCGAAAGGCGGAAAGATGCCGGTAGTCATGGGAGCGGGTGCCTCCGGAATCCTCCTCCATGAAGCCATGGGCCATGCCTTCGAAGCCGATTTTGCGAGAAAGGGCCAGTCCATTTTCACCGGCAGGATCGGGCAGCGGGTCTGCCGCGAAGGGATAAACATCCTCGACGACGCCACCATCCGCTATAACCGGGGCGCACTAAACTATGACGACGAGGGCGTGCCCGGCCAGAAAACCTATATGGTAGAAGACGGAATCCTTACCTCCTTCCTCCATGACCGGATAAGTGCCCGCCACTTTGGCGTAACCCCGACAGGAAACGGCCGCCGTGAATCATTCCGCTATGCCCCCATCCCGAGGATGAGGGCCACCTACATGGAAAGCGGGACTGCAACGCCCTCAGACCTTATCGGGAGCGTTAAAAAGGGCATCTATGTCGATGAGTTCTCGAACGGCCAGGTCCAGATTGGAGAGGGCGACTTTACTTTCTATGTAAAGAGCGGTTTCCTTATCGAAGAGGGCCGTCTGACCCGCCCTGTAAAAGACATCAATATCATAGGCAACGGTCCCCGCGCCCTCGCGGAAATGACCGGAGTAGCCGGTGACCTCATAGTTGACGAGAGCGCATGGACCTGCGGGAAGAGTCAGAACGTCCCGGTTTCATGCGGTATTCCGACCGTCCTTATCGAATCACTGACCGTAGGAGGAGAATAGATATGGGAAAGAATCTCCTTACACCTGAAGAAATCGCCATTGCAGAGCGCTGCATTACCCTTTCCCTCGAAAAAGGGGCCGAGAAGGCGCGGGTTACCCTGACAAAGAGCAACCTCGAGCTCTGCGGCATGCTGGACGGGGAACTGGACAAGGTGACCCATGCCCTTGACCGCTGCATTACCGTCGCCCTTTTCGCGGGCGGACGCTTCGGGACCTTCTCCACAAACCGGCTTGAAGAAAAAGAACTGGAGGGCTTCCTGGAGAGCGCAATAGGGACGGTCAGAATGCTCGCCCCGGACCCCTGCCGTGATCTCCCCTCTCCCGAAAGGACCGCAAAAAACGCAGCCGAAGGCGGTGAGCTGGGCTTATATGACAGCTCCATAGAAGATCTTACCTTTGAGCAGCGGCTCTCCATGGCCCGCCGTTCATCCTGCTGGAAACGGAAGGAATCCATCGAGAAGGGCTTTCGCCTGCTTTCTGAAGAAGGAGAGTATTCCGACAGCACCTCCGACACCCTTATCCTCGACACCAACGGACTTCGCTGCCGCCAGTACGAGACCTCCTTCGAAATCGGCTATGAGGTTACCCTTGAAGACCTTTCCGGAAACCTTATAAGCGGTTACTGGTGGGATGCCAGAACATTCCTGAAAGACCTTCTGGAGCCCCTTGAATCATGTTCAGAGACGGCCATCCGCCGCGCCGCGGCCCATATCGGCCCTAAGAAGCATGAGGGCGGGACCATGAACCTTGTAGTCGAAAGCGAGTGCGCCTCAAAACTCGTCTCTCCCCTTCTAAGCGCCCTTGGCGGCTACGCCCTTCAGCAGAAAAACTCCTTCCTCGATGGTAAGATTGGAGAAAAGGTCTTCGGGGACAATGTCACCCTGATTGACTTCCCCACCAAAGGCGGAGCATACGGCAGCCGTCTTTTTGACAGCGAAGGAGTCGCTACAAAAGAAGGTCCGATTATCGAAAATGGAGTAGTAAAAACCTGTTTTTTAAATACATACATGGCGGCTAAAATGGGGCTCTCCCCTACCGTAGAAGATGCTTCCCGCCCGACGCTTCTCCCCGTCGGGGGCTGCAGGAATCTCGAGGATGTTCTCGAAAAAGTCGGGGAAGGAATTCTTGTCACCGGCTTCAACGGAGGGAATTCCTCCGCCGCGACAGGTAATTTCTCCTACGGCATCGAGGGCTTCCGCTTCGAAAACGGGAAGATTGTCCACCCCGTCAGGGAAATGCTCATTACGGGCAATTTCATTGACCTCTGGAACCACCTTCTCGTCACTGCAGACGACGCCCGGTGCGCCATGTCGAAAATTATTCCTACCTTAGCGTTCGGGGAGGTAAGCATCTCCGGCTAGACAAACCGAAAGAAAATGAAAATAGAAAAGAACAAAGTGGTCGCCCTGACCTACGAGCTAATTGTCGACGGAAAAATCGCCGACAGGGCCGACGAATCCCGCCCCCTTGACTATATCCATGGAAACCATATGCTCCTTGCAAAGTTCGAGGAATACCTCGAGGGGCTGACCGAGGGTGATCCCTTCGCCTTTACCCTGAGCCCGGAAGAGGGATATGGCGTCTATGATGAAAAGAGGGTCATCATGCTACCGAAAGAGGCCTTCATGATAGAGGGCGTCCTCCACGAGGAACTCATGGAGGTGGGCCGGACTCTTCCCATGATGGGCGCAGACGGCAGCGTCGTTTACGCCGTTGTCAAGGAAGTCACTCCGGAAGGGGTCGCCATGGACTTCAACGCCCCTATGGCCGGAAAGACCCTGAACTTCACGGGAAAAATTGTTTCCGTCAGGGACGCTACTGAAAAAGAGCTCCGGGAGGGTCTCCACGGGGAATACCTCCCCCGGGAGGAAGAGCGCTGCTGCCACGGAAAGGGCCGCTGCCACAAGGACGATCCCGACCACGAGTGCTGCCACAAGGACGACAAGTAATTGAAAACCGCGGTTGTCATACTGAACTGGAACACGAAGGATTTTCTCGAAAAATTCCTTCCGGGTCTGCTCGATTCCGTAAAAGGAATGGATGCGGAGGTCATCGTCGCTGACAATGGCTCGACGGACGGTTCCATGGAGCTTATGGAAAAGCTTTTCCCCTCGGTCCGGACCATAGTCCTCTCCAAGAATTTCGGCTTTACGGGCGGCTACAACAGGGCCCTCGCCGAAGTGGAAGCGGATTATTTCGTCCTCATCAATTCCGATATCGAGGTTTCCCCCCTCTGGCTCCATCCCCTTGTCAGCTGGATGGACGCCCATCCAGAATGCGGGGCCTGCGGACCGAAACTCCTTTCCTGGTATGAACGAGACACCTTCGAATACGCGGGTGCGGCGGGAGGTTATCTCGACCGCTACGGCTTCCCATACTGCCGCGGAAGGGTCATGCAAAAGGTCTGGAAGGACGAGGGACAATATGACGCTCCGGCGGATGTCCTCTGGGTAACGGGGGCCTGCCTGATGGTCCGTTCCCGGCTCTGGAAAGAGCTCGGAGGACTGGACGGGCGCTTTTTCGCCCATATGGAAGAAATCGACCTCTGCTGGCGGCTCCAGATAAAGGGTTACAGGGTCACCGTGGTCCCGGAGTCCGTCGTTTATCATATCGGCGGCGGGACGCTTCCCGTAACTTCGCCCTTCAAACTCCGGCTCAATTACCGAAACAACCTTCTCCTTCTGGAGAATAACCTTCCCCTGACAATCGGCCGCAGGAAGGCCGTATGGAGGATTTTCCTCCGAAAGATTATAGACGGCATAACCGCGGTCGCCTATCTTTTCCAGGGAAAACCGGCTTTTTTCAAGGCCGTGATCGAGGCCCACCGCGAATATCGGAAGCTTCGCCTTAGACCCCTTCCCGACGGCCGGGCAAGGGTCACCGGACTGCAGCCGTTCTGCATGATACCACGCGCCTTCCTTTGCCCTGAAAAGCTGAAATGAACCCTCTTGAAACTTTGAAAAACTGGTGGGGCTACGAGTCCTTCCGCCCGATGCAGGAAAGAATCATCGGGGAGGCCCTTTCGGGCCGCGATGTCCTCGCCATAATGCCGACCGGCGGAGGCAAATCCGTCTGCTTCCAGGTTCCGGGGATGATGCGGGAGGGCATTTCGATAGTCGTGACTCCCCTGATTGCCCTTATGAAGGACCAGGTCCAGCATCTCGAGGACCTCGGCATCAAGGCCCTGGCAGTCCACGCCGGGATGACGCGCCAGGAAATAGACCTTACCCTCAACAACGCGGCATACGGGGACTTCAAGTTCCTCTATGTCTCCCCCGAGCGGCTTTCTACGCGGCTTTTCAAGTCCTACCTGGAAGTCATGAAAGTTGCCTTCATCGTCGTGGACGAGGCCCATTGCATCTCGCAGTGGGGCTATGATTTCCGGCCGGACTACCTCAGCATCGGCGAAATCCGGAAAACCGTCAACGCCCCGGTTATTGCCCTTACCGCAACGGCGACCCCGGAGGTCGCGGATGACATCATGGACCGGCTCGGTTTTGCTGAACCAAACGTTCTGAGAAGCGGTTTTGAGCGGCCGAACCTCTCCTATATCGTCCGAAAATGCGATGACAAGAACGGCCAGATCCTGTCTGTCTGCGATTCGGTGCCCGGATCGGGAATCATCTATGTCCGGAGCCGGAAAAAGACTTCCGAAATAGCCCAGCTCCTTACCGCCCATGGGCTCTCAGCCACCTTCTACCACGCCGGTCTGGGTTCGTCGGAGCGCAGCCGAAAACAGCAGGAATGGAAGAGCGGGAAGACCCGGATCATGGTCTCGACCAACGCCTTCGGAATGGGAATCGACAAGCCCGACGTCCGCTTCGTGATCCATGCCGACCTTCCGGACAGTCCCGAGGCCTATTTCCAGGAAGCCGGGCGCGCAGGCAGGGACGGACTCCCGAGCTATGCAGTCCTCCTTTGGAACGCCATCGACGTCCGTCGCCTCAAACAGATCGAGACCCTCTCCTTCCCTTCAATTGAATTCATAGAGGATATCTATGAGAAGATTCATATCTTCTTTGAAATCCCCTACGAGCAGGGCATTGGAAGGCAGCTGAAATTTAACCTCGACGAGTTCTGCTCGCGATATAAGCTCCAGCAGAGTTCCGTCTTCTACGCTGTCCGCTATATTGAGCGGGAAGGACACTGGACCTTCTCTGAAGACCTTGACATCCGTACCCGGGTCCAGATTATACCGGACCGGAGGGAGCTCTATACCCTGGAGCTTCCGGATCCGAAAATGCCGGCCCTTCTGGAGATACTTATGCGCCGCTACACCGGGCTCTTCTCCTTCCCGGTTTCAATCGACGAGGATGCCGTCGCCTCCGCTTTGGGAACTTCGGTTTCAGACCTGCGTCAGGTTCTGTATAAACTTGCTGTTGAGCATATTATAAAGTATATTCCCGCCGACCGGGCAGACGTTATCTACCTCCATCATGACCGCCTGCGCCCGGGAAACGTGGCCCTCTCGCCGAAACGTTACGAGCGCCTCCGGGAGTGTTACCGAAGGCGGATGACAACTATGCTGGAGTTTGTCGAAGAGGCCGAAACATGCCGCTCGCGCTTTCTCCTTAAGTACTTTGGACAGGAAAAGACCGACGACTGCCTCTGCTGCGATATCTGCCGGGACCGCCGCCGCTCATCCTCGGAGACAGCCGCCCGGCTCCGCTCCTTCATTGAAGCCAAAGGCGGAAGCTACACCCTCGAAGACATCCGCTCCCTTTTTGGAGCCCCTTCGGAAGGGACATTCTGGACCGCTGTACTTCGATCCCTCATAGATTCCGGTGAAGTTCCGCCCTACCACGACTGATGAAAGAGAGCAAGGACATACTTCTGTCGAAAATCCGGACGGGGGCGAGTATTAGCGGAAGGGAACAGGTCCGGCTCTCGGCCCTGCTCAGCTATCCGGCAATCATAGCCCAGCTCTCCTCCGTGCTGATGCAGTATATCGACGCTTCTATGGTAGGACACCTCGGAGCGGCGGCCGGCGCATCCATAGGACTCGTCTCGACCTGTCTCTGGCTCTTTGGCGGTTTCTGCATTGTCTGCAGCTCCGGCTTTTCCGTCCAGGTTGCCCAGCTGCTTGGCGCGAGCGAGGACGGTAAGGCGCGTAACGTCCTTAGACAAGGCGTTGTAAGTTCACTTATCTTCAGCGGAACTATAGCTTTAATCGGAATCCTGATTTCCGGGCCTCTTCCCTATTGGCTGGGCGGAACTCCGGAAATCGCCGCAAATGCATCCAAGTATTTTCTGATAAACGCCATCTTCATCCCCTTCATGCAGATAGACTGGTTTTCCGCCTCCATGCTCCAGTGCAGCGGGAACATGAAGATTCCGAGCATCCTCAGCATCGGGATGTGCGTCATGGATGTAATCTTCAACTACTTTTTCATCTACATACTCGGGCTTGGAGTACCGGGCGCGGCCCTTGGAACGGGACTCGCCGAAGCGGTGACGGCCATTCTGATGTTCTGGTTCATGACAGTAAGGTCCAGGGAGCTCCGAATCGCCTCCGAAAAGGGCAGCTTTATGCCGGAAAGAATTGTGATTCAGCGCGCTGCAAAGATCGGAGCCCCGCTCTGTCTCGAGAATATCGTCATGAGGGGAGCCCATATCGCCTCGACTGTCATAGTCGCCCCTCTCGGCACTGTAGCCATCGCGGCAAATGCCTTTGCCATTACCGCAGAAGCGCTCTGCTACATGCCCGGATACGGCATTTCGGAAGCGGCCACGACCCTTGTCGGCCAGAGCATAGGGGCCGGTCGGAAGAAAGTTGCAAAACGGTTTGCCTGGATTACGACAGGCGGCGGCATGCTGATTATGACCGCCCTCAGCGTCCTGATGTTCTGCTTTGCCCCGGAAATGATGTCCCTGCTCTCGCCTGACCCGGAGGTCATCGCCCTCGGAGCGAAGGTCCTCCGCATCGAGGCCTTCGCCGAAACGATGTACGCCGCCTCGATAGTCGCCAACGGCGCCTGTATCGGTGCTGGCGACACCCTGGTTCCGAGCATAATGAACTTCTCCTCCATGTGGATAGTTCGTATTATCCCGGCGGCCATACTGACCCCTCGCCTCGGTCTTACCGGTTTCTGGATTGCAATGTGCATTGAGCTGAATTTCAGGGGGCTTATCTTCCTTGTCCGGCTCTACCGTGGCCGCTGGATGAATAAGGGAATCATTCCCTCCCCTAAAGATTCATAAGCGGAGTCGAGAGCGAACGCGGAAGAATCCGGAAATTGATTGAAGATGACTCTACGCCAAGCCCCTTCAGGGCCTCTGCCGTTGCAGAAAGGGCCAGCGAAGGAGTATTGTTGTTGCCGCTTAAGTGACAGAGGAAGAGGTTTTTAAGCCCCTCGTGCCAGATACTACGGACCGCTTCGGCGCAGCCGTCGTTACTGAGGTGGCCGTATCCCTTGCAGATCCTCATCTTAAGATCGTAGGGATATCCTCCCCCGAGAAGCATGTCAACGTCGTAATTCGATTCAATAACAAGGGTATCCGCTTCCCGGGCCAGTTCAAAACCCTCCTCCGGAACCTCGCCGAGGTCTGTCATAAGGACGAAAAGCCGCCCCCCGGTCCGGATAGCGTACCCCACCGTCTGGGTCGCATCATGAAGCACCTCGAACCAGCGGACAGAAAAACCGCTGCCGATTTCATTCCATACCCCCGGCTCCAGAACCCGGCGGCAATCTACGGGCAGATCCTCCGTAAAAGAATGGTGCATCAGGGCCTCGTGAAGGGTCTCTGTCGTCCAGACAGGAACATGGAGACGCTTGCAGAAGCCCGCAAGAGAGCGGATATGGTCGAGATGGTCATGGGTAATAAGGATTCCGCCGATATCCGAAAGGGACAGGCCTTCCGAAGTGAGAATCCGGGAAACCCTCCTGGGGCTTGCCCCGGCATCGATCATGACTCCTCCCTGCTCCGTCTTAAACAATGAGCAGTTTCCGCAGCTCCCGCTTGTGAAAGAAATGAATTGCATCATTGTTCCCTATCCTCCACACAGTACCTCGAAATCACATTGTAAGAGTCCCCGACGCCGAGTTCTCCGGCTCTGGAGAGGTCTATACAGCCCTTTTCCTTATCCTTAAGGTAAATCAGTACGAGTCCACGGTTGAAATAGGCGTCCCCCATGTAAGGATAGAGCGAAATCGCCCTGTCGTAGCTGTCTATCGCCCGGACCAGCTGGGAGGAAAGCACATAGATGTTCGCAAGGTCATAGTGGATATAGGCGACATTCCCGAGCAGGGAGGCCGCCGCCTCCAGATCCGAAAGCGCCTCGGAATAGTCGTACGTATTGCTGACCTGATCCCGGACACGGGCCCGTGTATTGCCCCTTTCGTCCATTGTAAGGGTCTGCACATTGCTCTCCATCGAAGCGATAAAGTCTATCATCTCAGCCCTCAGGACACCCCTGTTCATCAGATAGAAGGCTTTGTAGAGCGATCCGAAACCCTCGTCCTCGTCGGAAGAAACGGCCTTGTCGTAATGGCCCAGGGCCCCGTTGTAGCGCTTCAGGTTCATTTCTTCGAGTGCAAGGAGGAACTCCCTTCTCGAAGAACCCTCGGGCTCCTGAATATCCTGCGAAGGAATGAGGCGGAAGGCCGCATCCGCTCCGGAAATATAGGAAGGATCGTTGGATACCGTTACCGGTATCGAGAGCCCCTCGACAAAATGATCCACCAGAGGGTGCTCATACTTCCTCTGGAGCGCATAATTCATCTTATCCCGGGATTCTACGGCGACAAAGCGGTAGAGCGGCTTCAGCCGGATATCGACATCCCTGTGCTGCAGCAGTTCGTCGTCGAAATTCTTTTTGGCAAAATCAGCGTCCAGGGCCAGCAGAGAGTTGTATTTCTTAGTCGTATCGGCGAATGAAACCCCGTCTGCAGTCTTTCCGCGATACTCCCGGACCTTGCGGTTTGCCGTCTCATAATCCTCCTTGGAAGCCCTCTTCATCCCCATCTGGAGTTCGACGTAGGACCGGTTCATATAGGCCTTCGCAAAATCCGGATACAGTTCTATCGCCTTGTTGTAATCGGCCAGGGCATCCTCCCAGCGCTCCATTCCGACGAAGAAAGCGGCCCTGTTATAATAGGCCAGAACGTTCCTGGGGTTGATATTGATGACCCGGTCCATGTCTTCGAGCGCATTTTCATAATCCCCTACCTGGGCGCGGATCAGCGAGCGATTATACAGGGTCAGGGCATTGCCCGGCTCGTATTCGAGGACCTTGTCGAGATCGGCCATCGCCTCGTTCAGCTGCGACCGGTCAAAATACATAAGGGCGCGGTTGAAATAGGCGAAGGTATTTGTGGAATCGAGGTCGATTGCCCGGTCCATATCCCCGATCGCCTCCTCATAACGTCCCTGGGCGGCATAGAGGCGTCCCCGGCGGATATAACCCTCCGGTTCGAAGCGGTCTATCTTGATCGCCTTGTTGTAGTCTGCAACGGCCTTCAGAGTGTCTCCGAGAAAAAGATATGACGCGCCCCGGTTGAGATACGCCGAAGGGTCCTTAGGTTCACTCCGGATATACCTGTTGAAATCCTCCACGGCAGGGCCGAACTGCTGGCTGAGGAAATAAGTCACACCCCGGGTAAAATAAAGCCCCGAGTAACCCGGACGAAGGGAAATCGCCGTTTTAAGGTCGGAAAGTGCCGCGTCATAACGTCCGAAGCGGTTCTCGGTTATCGCCCGGTAGTGATATCCAGAGGTAAAAACCGGGTTCAGACGCACCGCAGTATTGAAATCCTGGCGGGCTCCACGGATATCTCCGAGGTTGTATTTCGCAATTCCGCGGTAAAAGAAGGTCCAGTAATCGGTAGAGTCGAGACGGGCGAGGATATTGAAGTTTGCAATCGCATCGGCGGGTCTCCCGTCCTGGAGGGCGAGGCGACCCCTCATCGAAAAGATATCCTTGTCATACTGGGCCGAGGCGAGAAGCGGAAAAAGCACAGCGCAGAACGCCACGGCAAGAGCCGCCGCCAGACTACGGACTGTGTTTCCCCTTTTTCCCATGCAGAAAAATTTTCAGATATCAGCGGAAATACCTAATTTCGCAGACAATATCTTTGCAAAGATAATCATTAATCGTGCCGATTGCCACAGATGAAGAGATTTTTTTTGTGTAGCGTACTGCTTGCCGCATCCCTTGCCCTTTCCTCCGGGAAGGACGGGCGAATCAGCCCCCGGAACGCAGAAGCAGTCCTCTCGGAGTCAAAACTCCGTGCCGACATAGAATTTCTCTCCGACACCCTTTGCACCGGCCGCAAGACCGGAACCCCGGGCAGCGTACTCGCCTCCTTCTGGATTGGCAACATGTTCTCTTCCATAGGGCTGGAAAAGGTCTCCGACGGCAGCTGGTACTCTTCTTTCCCCGTTTCCGACGGAATTACCGGCCGGAATGTCATCGGTCTCCTGCCCGGCTCGTCAAGGAAGTACGTTATCATAGCCGCCCATTACGACGGCATCGGGACCCTCGACGGCGTACTCTATCCCGGGGCGGACAGCAACGCCTCCGGGGTGTCTGCAATGGTACGGCTTTCGGAAATGCTAAGCTACATGGCCCGCCTCGACGGACCCTTCAAAAAGAACGTCCTCTTTGTCGCCCTGGATGCAAAGCTCCATAGCATGGAGGGCTCCCAGCACCTATACAAATTATTAAGATACGGCTCACTAAAAGACCCCGTAACAGGACGTTCCATAAAGCTCGAAGACGTAGAGCTCTTCGTTAACCTGGACCAGCTCGGCTCGACCCTTGCCCCCCTTCACCGCTGGCGCAAAAGCTATCTTATAATGCTCTCCGAAAGCGGCAGCCCCTTAAGGGCCGCCCTGGAGAAGGCAGCGGAAGAAAACTCCCTCGCAGGCATGGAACTCGCCTTCTCGTACTATTACAGCAATGATTTCACCCGGCTCTTTTACAGGAGGGTCTCCGACCAGCGCCCCTTCCTCGAGGGCGGGATAAGGTCAGTCATGTTCACTTCCGGAATAACCATGAACAACAATAAGCCAGGCGACAATGCCTTATCGCTGAATTATACCGTACTGAAAGACCGGATACGGCTTATTTATTACTGGCTTATACCTTCTCTCTGATTGCCGCCTCACGCTCCTTGAGGCGTTTTTTGATTTCTTTCGAGCCCTTCATCCGGCGGAAAGTCCCCTCAAAGGGCTTGAAAGAGTAGCAGAGCTCCTTCACTTCCTTTTCGCTCAGCTCCGGATACAGGCCGGCGGCAAATCTTGCATAGACCTTTCTCCATTCGGAGTAGGAAAGGGGGCCGTCATCCTCCTCGTCATCCCCGTCCTCGAAGAAATCAAAGCACCAGCGGATGGTTTCGAGGGCGCGGCGGGGAGCACGGTCCGAGGGGCGGACAAAAAGCTTGGGGAAGAAGAAGGTTCCGAGCCCCTCTTCTCCAATCATAGCAATCGCGGTTTCGACGGCCGAAAAAGAGCCGTCCGAGAGGATTTTCATCTCCTTCAAAAGAGCGCTCCGAAGGAAGACAAAAGACGAAGCGGGGACAGTCGCCCCCTTCAAAAACACCCTTCTGACGAACTTTTTGACGGAAAGCTTTCCAGGAAAACGTTTCTCTTTGATTATCAGGCGCCTATCATTGTTTGTAACATTTGTGTTATAATGATAAACATTTTTGTTACTTATCCCGGAAATCTGCTTTAGGGCGGCTTGTATGGCATTTTTTGAGAGTTCGTCGCCAGAATAGAGAAACTGTACGAAAATTTCGTCTTTAAGAAGGGAAAGAGCACTCTTTTCGAGACATGAATCCCCTTCCGGGGGAAGTATCCGAAGCTCAGCTCCGATGGAATCTTCGAAGTCCTGGACCACCTCCGAAACCTCGGGAATATCCTTCTCGGAAACTACGATGGCTCGAAAGCCACGGGAGGTCTGGACAGAGAGCGAACCGAGCGTCCGGGCAAGCCCTGAAGCATCGGTTACGGGAATGATAACGGCGAGTTTCTTTTCTGTTTCCATCTTATCTTCGTAAGTATTGTCTTTGCAAAGATAAGGAAAATGTTTATTTTTGTAAATCAACTTATGCACGCATGAAAGAGTTTGTGAGAATGATGAGGCAGTACGCCTCTCCGTATAAAAAATATCTGGTCTGGGCCGTTGTGCTGAACATGCTGTCCGCCATATTCAATATCTTTTCCTTCGCCGTCGTAATTCCCCTGCTGAATATCCTCTTCAAGGTCGATCAGACTGTCTATGAATTTATTCCATGGAGCTCCGGAGAGAATTTCAAGGACATCCTGGTCAACAACTTCTACTACTACGTATCGAGTTTCTCCGCCGCCCACGGGGCCTTTAACTGCCTCCTCCTCCTTTGCGGAATCATGATAATCTTCACCGCCCTGAAAACCTCCTGCTATTTCGGCTCGACGGCGGTCATGGTCCCCATCAGGACCGGCATCGTAAAAGACATACGGCTCCAGATCTACAACAAGATACTGACCCTTCCGATCGGCTTCTTCTCAGAAGAGCGGAAGGGTGATATCATCGCGAGGATGAGCGGCGACGTCGGCGAGGTCGAGAATTCAATCACCGCCTCTATCGACATGCTCATCAAGGATCCCATCCTGATTCTGATCTACTTCGGCTTTCTGGTTTTCCTGAGCCCGGAAATGACCCTCTTCACCCTCCTATTCGTACCCGGCTTTGTCTGGGTAATGGGAGTTATCGGAAAGCAGCTTAAACGCCAGTCCCTCGTTGCCCAGGGGCTTTGGAGCGATACCATGTCCCAGGTCGAGGAGACCCTCGGCGGGCTGAGGATTGTAAAGGCCTTCAATGCCGCAAGGCAGATGTCCGAGCGCTTTGACCGGACTACCGGAGAGATGCGAAAGAAGGTCTCCCATGTAAACATCCGCCAGGCGACCGCCCATCCCGTCAGCGAATTCCTCGGCACCGTCATGATTCTGATAGTGCTGATTTTCGGCGGCGGTTTCATCATCCGCGGAACCGGAATCTTCGGCGGGAAATTCATGGACGCCTCCCAGTTCATCTTTTTCATGGTCATCCTCTACTCGGTAATCGCCCCGATAAAGGAACTCGCAAAGGCGACCTACGGAATTCCGAAAGGACTTGCCTCCATGGAGCGGATAAACCGCATCCTGGACGCAGAAAATCCCATTTCGGACCCCGCAGAGCCCGAGGTGCTCGATTCTTTCGACAAGGATATAGAGTTTGATCACGTCAGCTTCTCATATGACGGCAACCGGGGTATCCTGTCCGACATCAACCTTCGGATTGCAAAGGGCTGCTCCATTGCCATTGTCGGAGAATCCGGGGCCGGAAAATCCACCCTAGTGGACCTGATTCCCCGCTTTTACGATGTCAGTTCCGGGGCGGTCAGGATAGACGGTAAGGATGTCCGGAGCGTCCGCTCCCGCGACCTCAGGGCCCTTATGGGAATTGTGAACCAGGAGCCCATCCTCTTTAACGACACCATTTTCAACAACATCGCCTTCGGCGTCGAAAACGTAACCGAGGAACAGGTCATTGCAGCGGCGAAAATCGCCAATGCCCACGATTTTATCATGGAGAAGGAGGATGGATACCAGACAAATATCGGAGACCGCGGCTGCAAGCTGTCCGGAGGCCAGCGCCAGCGCCTTTCCATCGCCCGGGCCATCCTGAAGAACCCTCCTATCCTGATTCTGGACGAGGCGACAGCTTCCCTCGACACGGAATCCGAACGGCTGGTCCAGGAAGCCCTCGACCGGCTCATGTCGAACCGGACAACGATAGCGATTGCCCACCGCCTCTCCACTATCCGGAACGCGGACGAGATAATCGTCCTCCATGACGGGAAAATCGTCGAAAGAGGCCGCCACGAAGAGCTTCTTGCCCTCGGAGGATACTACAGGCGGCTTAATGACATGCAGGCCCTATGACAAGAAAACAACTGCTTTTTGCGAGAATCCTCTTCCTCCTTTATCTCATAGCCGTAGCATGGCTCTGCTTCGGCCGTTTTGACAACACCCCGGACGTTCCGCTGTCGTTTTTCGGAATTCCGACCGACAAGCTTGTCCATTTTGCAATGTTCCTGCCCTTTCCGGTACTAACCTTTTTTGCCTTCAACCGGTACTCCGAAAAGTTCCTCAAAAGCTTCCTGTGGCTCTGGCTGACCTTTTTCATCGGAGCCCTGATAGCCGCCGGGACCGAAATCGGCCAGGGTCTTACGGAATACCGCAGCGCTGACACTCTCGACTTTCTCGCCGACCTCACAGGTCTCGGCACAGGTACTATAGCCGTCCTCCTTCTGATGATTCGAAAGAAATGAAAAAGATACTCACTTCCCTGCTCCTGCCCATCCTCATCCCCGTTTTCTCTTACGGACAGAGCGCAATGCTGCTGGATTATAAACCGGCGACCGATTCCCTCAAAGTCCTGCTCCAGGAGCGGACTACCGTTCGGACCGGGCTGTCAATCCACAGGATAATGCGCCGTGGGAAGTACCTGGACTTCTATTTCGAGAGGAATATCGGAGACTATCCATGGACCGAAAAGGATGTCAAATGGTTCCGGAAAACCCTTGGCGAACTGACTCCAGAGAAATATCGCTCCTGGGAAATAGGCGAGATCTTCTCCGGCTCCACAAATCTCATCTCCCTTTCGGTTCCGCTTCCGGGAAACAGCGGGAAACCCGCCGACAATCCTTTACGCGTAGAGGACAGGAAGGGAACCCCGCTCGTAACGCCGAAAAGCGGTTTGACCTTTAATAAGGGGCTTTCCGGCCGCCATATCGCCCTCTGGCAGAGCCATGGGCGGTACTTCGAAGCCAAAACCGACCGCTGGGAGTGGCAGAGGGCATGTATCCACCGCACGGTTGAAGACATGTACACCCAGAGCTATGTGCTCCCTTTCCTTATTCCGATGCTCGAGAACGCCGGAGCGGTCGTAATGACCCCGAGGGAGAGGGATACCCAGCGTCTTGAAGTAATATGCGACAACGACCGCTCTTTCACCGGCGGCGGCCCCCTTGTCAGAACCCATGGCTCATACCGTGAAAACGGCAGCTGGAGCGATGCTGGGGAAGGTTTTGCCGATGCGAAGGAGGTCTATACGATGGATGACAACCCCTTCCGGATGGGATCCGCCCGGAAGCTCTCCGGTAAGGGCTCAGCGACATGGACCCCGGATATCCCTGAGCGGGGAGAATACGCCGTTTACGTTTCATACAAGAGTATTCCGGGCGTTTCAAGCGCGGCAAAATACTCGGTGAAACACCTCGGCGGGACCTCGGATTTTTCCGTCAACCAGACTATTGGAGGCGGCATTTGGATTTATCTCGGCACCTTCGAATTTGCCGAAGGGACCTCCGGAAACGTAACCCTTACATCCGGCGGCGAGACCGTTACGGCCGATGCGGTGCGCTTCGGCGGAGGTATAGGAAAGATAGCCCGTGGTTCCGATCCGGACGACGACTCTTTCTACACCACCTCTGGACTCCCCTGTTTCACGGAGGGAGCCCTCTATTCCATGCAGTTCAGCGGGCTGGACATGGACCTTTTCAAGGAATGGGACAGCGACTACACCAAGGACTATGCGGGGCGCGGAAAATGGGTCTCATATCTCTCCGGAGGGTCCAGGGTCAATCCTTCCGCCGAGGGTCTCGGCATTCCCTTCGACCTTTCCCTCGCCTTCCATACCGACGCGGGGACAACCCCTGATGACTCGATTGTGGGAACTCTTTCGATTTACACTTCCGTATGTGAGAACTCCAGGAAACTGCCGGATGGAGAGAGCCGCCTTTCCGGCCGCCAGCTGGCCGGCATAGTCCAGACCCAGATTGTCGACGACGTCAGGGCCGAATTCGAGCCGGAGTGGAGCCGGAGGATGCTCTGGGACCGTTCCTACAGCGAATCCAGGACCCCTTCCGTTCCGGCCATGCTCCTGGAATTCCTCTCCCACCAGAACTTCGCGGACATGAAATACGGTCTCGACCCGGCCTTCCGCTTTACGGTCTCCCGAGGAATCTACAAGGGCATGCTGAAATACCTTTCCAGCCGCTATG
Source organism: Bacteroidales bacterium (assembly GCA_017445755.1). GTDB lineage: Bacteria > Bacteroidota > Bacteroidia > Bacteroidales > UBA932 > Cryptobacteroides. The sequence goes on from JAFSSE010000010.1 coordinate 30,378, forward strand.
GAGTCCGTTACGCTGTCCAGCCCCTTCCGGTCAAGGACTTCTCCGTAAAGCTGGACGGGAAGAGCGCAGTGCTCTCCTGGGCCGAAACTCCCGATACGCTTGAAACTACGGCGGGAGCCGAGGGTTTCATACTTTACACGAGAAAAGATGACGGCGGCTTCGACAACGGGAAGATTCTGAAGGGACTGAAAGCGGACGCGAGCGGCCGGTACACTACAAGGGTAAATCTCGACTCTGGGGTTCTTTACAGTTTCAAAATTGTCGCCTGGAACGACGGAGGAAAGAGCTTTCCTTCCGAAATACTATGCTCAGGCATTCCTTCAGATGGAGCTAAGGAAGTAATTGTAGTAAACGATTTTACGAGATTATCGGCTCCCGCCTGGTTTGATACCCCGACCTATGCCGGCTTCGTAGACAATCTAGACAGCGGAGTCCCCTACGGGAAAGAAATAAACTTCATCGGAGAAGTGTTTGACTTCAACCGGAAAAAGCCATGGACCGATGATGACAACCCCGGCTTCGGAGGTTCATATGCCGACAGGGCCGGAAATCTCGCAGGAGGAAATACCTTTGACTTCGTAGCCGCCCATGCCCGGATCCTCTTCGTGCTCGGCTATGCGGTTTCATCTTCCTCCGCCTCCGCCTTCGACGGAAGCTCCGACGCCTTTGCCCTTGACCTCGTCTGCGGAAAGCAGCTTACGACAAAAATCGGACGTGGAGCCGTCCCTGACAGGTATCAGGTCTTCCCCATAGCCCTCCAGAACGCCCTGAAATCATTCTCCTCAAGGGGCGGGAACATCCTTGTTTCCGGCTCCTATATCGGGACCGATGTCTCTGACAAGGTATATGATATTGAGAGCGAGCCCTATTATAAGGAGACCGCGGAGGCGTTCACCTCACAGGTTCTCGGCTATAAATGGCTGACAAACTTCGGTTCCCGGTCCGGATCCGTAACGCCGCGAAGGGATAACGCCCTTGGCCTTTCCTCCCCCGTCCATTATAATAAGGAGTTCCGCCACGACATTTACCGGGTTGAGAATCCTGACGGAATCCTCCCTGCATCAGATCGGGGCTCTTCCATAATGTATTATACGGACAGCAACGTCCCCGCTGCGACCGTCTTCACGGCCCCGGACCATAAGGCCGCCGCCTTCGGCTTCCCGCTCGAAACCCTCCCGGCCGGAGAGGCCAGGACAATTTTTGAGGGGGTAATGCAATTTTTCGAAAAATAATTATTGTTTTTCAATAAATTTTTATACCTTTGCGAAAACAACTTAAAATCTTGTGGATATGATTGCAGAATGGTGGGCCTCGCTCAGCCCCGCAATGAAAGTACTTTGGTGCGTCACTCTTTCCGCATCCCTTATTTTCATTATCCAGAGCATTATGACCTTCATCGGAGCGGATGCCGATTCCTCCTTCGACACGGACCTCGATGCCGGAACGGCCGATGACCTTTCCAACATCGACGGCGGCTCCAACCTGTACACTTTCCGGAACTTTGTAAACTTCTTCCTCGGATTCGGCTGGTCCGCCATCCTTCTCCAGGAAAAAATCAAGGCCCCAGCCCTTCTGGTCATCGTTTCCGTAGTAATCGGAATTGTCCTCGTGGCCCTGGTCATGTGGCTCTTCAAGTGGCTCAATTCGATGCAGCAGTCGGGCAATATCAATGTCCGCAAGTCAGCAGTGGACTGCAAGGGAACGGTATATCTGCCCATCCCGGCCGAACGCTCCGGCGAAGGCAAGGTCCAGATTACCATTGCAGGCGCCGTCCGGGAGTTCAACGCCCTGACAGAAGGAGAAGCCCTAAAAACCGGTACCCCCATAAAGGTTACCGAAGTCGTCAATGAAAGCACCCTCGTTGTAGAACCCCTGAATTCCTTAATCATCTAATATCATGAATGAACTTTACCTCATCCTGATCATCGTGGCGGTGGTCTTCGTGACCCTTGCCGCCATCCTCAAGCGCTATCGCAGGTGTCCTTCCGACAAGATCCTCGTAATCTACGGTAAGACCGGACGCCAGGCCTCTGCAAAGTGTGTCCACGGAGGTGCCGCCTTCATCTGGCCCGTTTTCCAGGATTATGCCCTGCTCGACCTCAAGCCGATTTCCATTGAGTGCAACCTCACCAACGCCCTGTCGAAGCAGAACATCCGCGTCGATGTCCCCTGCCGCTTCACCGTCGGTATCAGCACCGAGCCGGAGGTCATGACCAATGCCGCGGAACGTCTCCTCGGACTTTCCATCGACAATATCCAGAGCATCGCAACCGATATCCTCTTCGGCCAGCTCCGTCTTGTCATCGCGACCATGGACATTGAAGAGATTAACGCCGACCGCGACAAATTCCTCGCCAGCGTATCCGCCAATGTCGAAGCGGAACTCCGGAAAATCGGTCTTAAACTCATCAACGTCAACGTAACCGATATCCGTGATGAATCCGGCTATATCGAGGCCCTCGGTAAGGAAGCCGCCGCCAAGGCCATCAATGATGCGAAGAAATCCGTCGCCGAGCAGAACCGTTACGGTGAAACCGGAAAGGCCCTCGCCGACAAGGATACCCGTGTCAACGTTGCTGCAGCCGACGCCGACGCCGTAAAGGGAGAGAACACAGCAAGGATTGAAATCGCCAATTCCGACGCCCTCCGCCGCCAGAAAACCGCTGAGGCCGACCGCCTCGCAGTCGCTGCGGAAAAGGTCCAGGCCGCAAAGGCCCTCGAAGAGGCCTACCAGAGCGAACGTGACGCTGAAATGGCCCGTGCCGAGCGCGAAAAGGCGACCCAGCAGGCCAATATCGTCGTCGCAGCCGAGATTGAGAAGGAAAAGAGAATCATCGAAGCTGAAGCCGAGGCCGAACAGGCCCGCCGGATCGCCAAGGGTGAAGCTGACGCCATCTTCGCAAAGATGGACGCCCAGGCCCGCGGTATCTTCGAAATCCTCACCAAGCAGGCAAACGGTTTCCAGCAGCTTGTCGGTGCCGCCGAGGGCGATGCCCAGAAGGCCGTGCTCATGATGATTGCTGATAAACTGCCCGAGCTCGTCAAGACCCAGGTCGAGGCCGTCAAGGGCATCAATATCGACAAGGTCACCGTCTGGGACGGGGGCAACTCCGCCAACGGCAAGACCGCAACGTCCAATTTCATTTCGGGTATGATGAAGTCAGTTCCCCCGCTTGACGACCTCTTCAAGATGGCCGGAATGGAACTCCCGTCCTACCTTAAAGGCGCCGAAAAACAGCCCGAAGCCGAAGCGGAACAGGAGAAGTAGCCCATGGCAATAATCGTTAATATCGACGTAATGCTCGCCCGCCGGAAGATGTCTTCCGGCGAGCTGGCAGAGAAAATCGGCATTACCCCAGCCAACCTCTCCATTCTCAAAACCGGAAAGGCAAAGGCCCTCCGGATAACTACGATGGACGCCCTCTGCCGCGCCCTTGACTGCCAGCCGGGTGATCTTCTCGAATATCGTCCAGATGAAAGCTAGAGCGTTCATATTTGCGGCCATACTTATTGTGACCGCCTGCGGAAAAAGTATTGAAAACCAAATAGATGAGGCCTGCCGCCAGTGCTTTCCCGAAGGAGAGCCGGGTGCGGCGGTTCTCATTTTGAAGGGAGACCGGGTCCTTTTCGACAAGGGATATGGAGTCCGGGATCTCGGCACTATGGAGCCCATTGACGGAGACACCCCGTTCAACATCGCTTCCATATCAAAGCAGTTCACCTCTGTCGCCGTCCTGCAGCTTGCCTCCGATGGGCTCATAAACCTCTCGGACCCGGTCGGAAAGTATTTCCCCGAATATACTGACCCTCTATGGAACAAGGTCGAAATCCGGCACCTCCTCTCCCATTCCTCCGGAATCGGCGACCTTCGTGGCGGAATCCCCCGCGAAGAGAAGATTTTCGGGGACGAGGATCTTGCGACCGCCTATCTCGACACTCTCAGCGCCCTTAGATTCGCCCCCGGCAGCGCCTATGAATATATCAACCCGACCTTCGTCCTCTTAGGGAAACTGGTCGAGAGAATTTCCGGAAAACCCTTCACGGAATATGTCCAGGAAAGGATTTTTACTCCTGCAGGAATGGAGCGGACCTGGTATTTTGACAGGAAGGACACCCCTGGCATGGCCCATGGGTACGAGTATGAAGATGTATCCGACATGCCGGAAGAGCGCACCGCAGGACCCTCCGACGGGCCCAAGAACTGGTACGAATACGACTTTGGCGAAGAGACCTTTTTCGCAACCCGGCCCGACGGAGGTATTTATACTTCCACCCATGAGTTTGTCCTCTGGGAAAAGGCCCTCCGGCGCACCCTGGAGGGGAAAGACGGGGCCCTCCCCTGCCTTAAGCCGGATCTTCTCCTGGATGCCATGAGCCCCCATACCCTAGTTTCCGGCAGCCGGTGGAGCGACTACCAGAACCGCCCCGGAACCTGGTACGGCTACGGCTGGTTTGTCGAGCCGGAGAAAAAATGCATCTACCACACCGGCGACAACGGCGGCTTCAAGGCCCTCGCCGCGCGCTACCCAGAGTCCGGCCTCCTGATCCTCATTTTCGCAAACAGGGCCGACTGGGACCGCGAAAACCTTAAAGTTAAATTGGAGAAAATTCTTGGACAGTAAGTGTATTTAAACCTGAACAGACATGGACAAGTTTGCACAGAAGTATGTTGACCGCATCCTAAGCGAAATGGTCGCGAAAAATCCGGGAGAGCCGGAATGGGACTTGTCTAAATCTCCTGCTGTTGTTTTATTTCCTCCTCCCAGATTCTCTCGAAGATCTGCCGGAGGAGGATTTTGTCTGAAATAATCTGCCGAAGATCCTCCAGGCGGGCCGCATTCGGGGATTCTTCAATCCAGAGTTTAAGGTAGCCGCCATAATAGTATTTCTCATGGAGATGGTCGAGGGTCCGCAGCCAGTGGCCCTCTTTTTCAAGCTCCGGATAATGGCTGAGCCCGAACTGGACTGTCCGGCGGATAATCTGCTCCGGCTCAATCAGACGGTCGGCTTCGGCGACTAATCGGCCATAGACACTCCTCGGCTCATGATCCGATGAGGCACGGTGGTCTTCTGCGGCCTCGGCAATAATCTCAATCTCATCCGGTGAAAACCACTTTCCAAACTCCGAAATACCCCTGATAATGCGCCCGCTTTCAAGATGATGGGTCTTTCGGTCCACCTCGAGCCCAAGATCATGGCAGGCAGCGGCGGCATAAAGCATGTCGCGGTTTGCCTCAGGGTAGAAAGCAGCCATCTGAAGGGCCCGCTGCACAACACTCCTGGCATGATCCTCCCGATGCGCCTTGTCAAAGGCGGAGTAACGGGGAATTATCTTCTCCTCCAGAAAAGCCGCGAGCTCCCCATCGACATCCAGAAGCTCTGCGGCAAGAAGCGGCAGGAGCTGCTCGTCCGCAGGAAGCCAGTGCACTTCCCTAAGGCGGGTATAATCCAGATACCGGGCGGCCTCGTGCTCAATGAGATGGAGCGATTCAGTAAGGAGGGAACAGACGTAGCAGTGCATCTTGAGGTGGAAATCGGGATAGTCCCGCTCGATGGTGGCAAGGAACTTATCCACACTTATTTCAGCGTCCAGCTCTTCGCGGATTTCACGGACGAGGGCTTGTACGGGGGTTTCTCCCGGCTCGATTTTCCCGCCTGGCAATTCCCAGAAGTCCTTCCATTGGCCATAACCCCTCTGGGTGGCAAAAAACTTGTCCCCCCGGCGGATGGCTGCCGCTACTACTTCAACTGATTTCACTGCTGCTCCGTAAATGCTTTTCCAGCATTCCAGGCACCGCCAACCGCTTCGCCAAGTCCGCGGTAGCACATTCCGGCGGCATCGAAGACGACGGGTTTGAGCTTTGTGAGATCCACCCTGCCGTCTGTCAGGATGCTCTCATCGGCACTCATGTTCACAACTTCGCCGATAAGGACGCCGTCATCGAAACTGATCACTTTGCATTCGAGGGTGAGCGGATACTCATTCACAACCGGAGCATCCACATTGGGACTCGGCGACACGGTAAAACCGGCGCGGGCAACCTTGTCCGGCACCTTGTTTCCGCTCACAAGCCCGAAGTAATCGGACTCCTTAACCGTACGCTCATCCGCGAAACTGACCGTAAAAGCACCTGTAAGTTCCAGATTCTCTGTCGTTTTATGCTTTGAAAGGGAGATGACAATCTGCCGGGCATCATACTGCCCGGCCCATGCGGCCATCATAACATCCGGATTATGGTCCTTGTCCCAGGTTGCAATCATTACACAGGGCTGGGGAACGGTCATAAGGGCATGATTCGGGCCGAAATTCTTTCTTCCGGCCACTTCCTGAAGGGGTTTATTCATATCTTGTCGATTATTGGCATTGTTTCCGCAGGATACCAGGGCAGCTACCGCTGCGAGAAAAAGGATAATACGTTTCATTCTACAGTTTTTACAAATATAATCATTTTCCGTCAATTTGATGAAACAAAGAAAATAAGTATCTTTGTAAACTGTATAATAGAAGTTATGAGAAGAAAGCTGAAGATAAAGAACCGGCTCGGAGGGCTGCGGCTGTCGCTGAGAATGAAGCTGACGCTGTCGCTGATGGCGATTGCTATGGTGCTCCTGATTTCCAGCGCAATTTCCATTCTGGAATACCGGGGCATGAAAAACTATGTCTCGGACCTCATGGCAGACGATATAAGGAGCATCAATGTCTCCCAGCAGCTGACAAGCGTTGTGGACAACTACAACCTCAGCATCCTCGCAATCATCGGCGATGACGAGATTTCGAAACTCCCGGAATTCGACCAGGATAAATTCGTTTCCTTCTGCGACTCCCTGAAGGGCTCGCTGACTGAACAGCAGCTTGTTCCGCTCGCTGACTCGGTTCTCTATTCCTACTCTGCCTACATGCTGACCTCGCTTGAACTCGAGAAGGTTATCCTTTCCGACTTCATAGATACGCGTACATGGTACTTCGACCGGCTCCAGCCGGTTTTCGCCCGGCTCAGGAGCGACATCGACAATCTCAGCGCCGCAATATACGACGACCTGGAGCGCAATTCGGAAACCTTCGAGCTCGGTTTCTCCCGGAGTATCATCCCTGGAATCGTAGCCGTCGGGGTCGGGGTCATGCTGGTCTTCCTCCTGCTCTTCTTCATGCTCTCCCTCTATGTCAATCCGCTCTACAAGATGCTGGACGGGATTGACAACTACCGGCGCTTCAACCGTAAATACACCTATGTCTTCGACGGGGACGACCAGCTTACCGAGCTGAACGCCAACATAATAGAGCTTATCGACGAGAACCAGCAGATGCGCCGCCGCCTGAAACTAAGGGAAGAAAAAGCCGCCGAGTCAGAGTCGGCCAGTAACACCGGGAAAGAATGAACCTGAAGGTCATATCGAGGAATGTCGGGGTCGCCCTCCTTGTGAGTGCGCTCTTCATGCTGCTGTCCGTCTTCGTATCCATCTACAACGGACGGGACAGCGCTTTCCAGGCCCTTCTGATCAGCTTTTCCATCACCTTCATCTGCGGGGCCTTCCCCTTCATCTTCGTGAGGAAAACCCCTACCCTGACCCTTAAGGACGGGTACATGATAATCTTCCTGTCATGGCTCCTCTCCTTTATCTTCGGAATGCTCCCCTACGCCCTGTGGGGCGGCCCGTTTACCCTGACAAACGCCTGGTTTGAAAGCGTTTCCGGTTTTACTACAACCGGGGCGACGATCCTCGAAGACGTCGAATCCCTTCCTAAGAGTCTCCTTTTCTGGCGTTCTTCCACCCACTTTATCGGCGGTCTCGGTGTAGTAGTCTTCCTGCTACTGGTAATTCCGAGCTCAAGCCCCATCCGGCTCCGCCTGACCAACATGGAACTGTCATCCCTTTCGAAAGACGCCTACAGGGTCCGGGCGAACCGTACCGTATCCATCTTTGCCTGGGTTTACATCGGAATCTGCCTTCTGGCCTTCCTCTCCTACTGGGCGGCCGGAATGTCCCCCTTCGATGCAATCAACCATGCTTTCAGCGTCTGCGCAACCGGCGGATTCAGCACCAGGAACCTCTCCATCGGGGCCTTCAACTCCGTGACTATCGATATCCTGACGATTGTCTTCATGATTCTCGCCTCGATTCACTTCGGACTGATTTTCCTCGCCATTGTAAACCGGTCGATCAAGCCCCTGAAAAACCCGATCCTGAGGGCTTACCTGCTGATGCTCCTTACGGCATCCCTCCTTGGCGGAATCTCCCTGAAGTTTTCCGCCGCAGGGACCTCCTGGGGACGCGCCTTCCTGGATTCCTCGTTCCATATGGTCAGCTACGCATCGACAACCGGATTTGGCATTGCGGACAATGCATCCTGGCCCATGCTGCCCTGCTTCCTGCTCATGCTCATGAGTCTTGTCTGCGGCTGCGCCGGGTCCACGACGGGCGGTATGAAAGTGGACCGCATCCTGGTCCTGGGGAAGGCCGTAATGCGCCAGATCAGATCCTCCCTGAACCCCAACTCAGTTACGGAAATACGAATCGGAAAGACCCCGGTCAAAGACGATTATGTCTATCCCCAGGTCCTTTACGTCGCCCTCTTCTTCCTTCTGATCGGGCTTTCAACCATACTCTGCCTGATTTTCGGAGACCCGAACGGACACGCCTTGACCGGCTCGGTATCATGCCTTTCGAATGTGGGTCCTTCCCTCGGATCCATCGGCTCCTTTGGCAACTACAACGCTGAACCGAATGCCCTGAAGATGATCTTTACCTTCGACATGTTCATGGGCCGTGTGGAAATCTATCCGGTCCTTGCAGTCTTCTTCAGCTTATTCCACGCCAAAAGGAGGTAGAGATGGACCGCGCCGCCTTCCTTGAAAAGAAATTCCTCGACTACCTGGGCTATGAACCGACTTCCTGCCAGCAGCGCCTGATGCGGGATGCGGCCGTATTCCTGACGGGAGACGATGCGGATATCCTCGTGGTCAACGGATACGCCGGCACCGGGAAAACGACCGCCGTCGCCTCCATCGTTAAGACCATGACCGAGCTCCATACGCCCTGCGTCCTGCTGGCCCCGACAGGCCGCTCGGCCAAGGTACTTTCATCCTATACCGGCCATAGCGCCTATACCGTCCACAAGCATATCTACCGCGAAAAAAACCACGGGGACGACGGTTTCGGCCAGTTTTCCCTCGGTTACAACAAGGCCAAAAACACCCTCTTCATAGTCGATGAGGTCTCGCTCATAGGAATTGACGAGGGGAAGGAAGGGGCCTCCTTCGGTAGCGGAAACCTACTCGAAGACCTGGTGACCTTCGTTCGCTCGGGGGCCGAATGCCGCCTGATCATGATCGGGGACAGCGCCCAGCTTCCTCCGGTCGGCCTGGACGAGTCCCCCGCCCTATCTAAAAATTTCATGGAAGGTTTCGGCGGCGTCCGCTTCTCGCTTCTTACGACTGTTGTCCGGCAGCCGAAGGCAAGCGGTATCCTCCACAATGCAACACTGCTTAGAAACCTTCTGGAAGAGCCCGCTTTTGAATTTGTTCCCTCAAAGGAGCTTGGGCTTGAAACGGAGGGCTTCGACGATATCGAACGGCTTGGCGGAGCCGACCTTCTGGAAACGCTCTCCGACGCCTATGGAGAATACGGCGAGGATGAAACCATAGTCCTCTGCCGCTCCAATAAAAGGGCCATCCGCTACAACGGAGGCATACGCGCCCAGGTCCAGTTCAAGGAAAGCGAACTGGTAAAGGGCGACAAACTCATGATAGTGAAGAACTGCTACCACTTCACCGAGGGAATCGAAGGACTCGATTATATCGCCAACGGCGACATAGCGAAGCTGCTGAGAATAAGGCATTTCGAAGAGCGGTACGGCTTCCGGTTCGCCGACGCCACCCTCGTGCTCCCGGACTACGGGAATGCCGAAATCGAGGCAAAGGTCCTGCTCGACACCCTCTCCTCCGAGAGCCCTTCGCTGACCTATGAACAGTCGAACCGGCTCTACCAGGGTGTCAACGCGGACTATGCCCATATCGCTTCCAGGAAGAAACGTTACGACGCGGTCCGTGAAGACCCGTATTACAATGCGCTCCAGCTGAAATACGCCGAAGCCATCACCTGCCACAAATCCCAGGGCGGCCAGTGGGACTGCGTTTTCATAGACAACGCCTTCTGGCAGGATGAACTGACCCGGGATGACCTCAAATGGCTCTACACCGCACTGACGAGGGCGGTGAAAAAGTGTTACCTCGTCAATTTTGCAGACATGTATTTCCGGCAATGAAAAGAATTCTCTTCCTCGCTGCCCTCCTCCTTTGCACAGTGGCAGAGGGCTTCACCCCGATTAAATGGAAATGGCTCAGCGACAGCGAAATATACTTCTCCAACGGGAAGGAGCACTGCACTGTCCAAGGCCCGAAATGGAAGATCCGGGGAGCGGGACCGCTGAAGGAGCTCTCCGAAAAGTTTCCCGTCGAGCCGGAGGGCGCGGTCAACCTGACATGGTCCCCGGACTCGACCATGCTCGCCTTTACGAGGGGGAACGACCTTTATGTCGTTGACGCGGAGACCCTTCAGGAGCGGCGGCTGACCTTTGACGGCTCGGAAACCATTATGAACGGCTACGCCTCCTGGGTCTATTACGAGGAAATCTTCGGCCGTCCCTCCCGCTACAGGGCCTTCTGGTGGAGTCCTGACAGCCGGAAAATAGCGTTCTACCGCTTCGATGACTCCCGGGTCCCGATGTTCCCAATCTACTCTCCCTTCGGTCAGGATGGTTTTCTTCGGGAAACCCGTTACCCGAAGGCGGGCGAAAGGAACCCCGAAGTTCGGATCGGATTCATCGATTTAAGTACCTCCAGGACCACCTGGGCCGATTTTGACCCTACCGAGGACCAGTATTTCGGAACTCCGTTCTGGGGCTCCGACTCCGAAAAGTTCTTCGTCTCGAGGGAACCCAGGATCCAGAATACCCTGGACCTCTTTGCGGTAAGCCCCGTGGACGGGTCTAAGAAGCATATTTACCATGAAAGCTCAAAGACCTGGCTGGACTGGATTGACGGGATGCTTTTCGCTAAGGACGGCATATATATGGTCCGGAGTTTCGAAACTTCCTGGCAGCAGATTTATTTCCTCTCCTACGACGGCTCTGTCCTAAGGCGGCTGACAAGCGGTGAGAATTGGAGAGTGGCCCTCGTAAGGGCCTCGGAAGACGGGAGCGTATATTTTACGGCCCAGCGGGACTCCAGGGTCCGTTCCGCCCTTTACCGGCTCTCCCCTGACGGAAGTATTTCTGCCCTTACAGACCCTTCCCTGAACGTTTCAAGGGTGCTTTTCTCCCCTAACGGGCGCTATTTCGCCTGCTCAGTCTCCGCCCTGGACTCTCCGACCAGGGTCCTTCTTTACGACCTTCGAAAGAAAGCGGCGAAGCCCTTCCTCTTTTCGGAGGCAGAAAGGACGGAAGAAGGTCCTGAGCCAGGGATTTTTTCCATATCTAACGACAATCACACGCTCTATGCGACAATCGCCTTCCCGAAGGACTTTGACCCTCAGGGAAAGTATCCGGTCCATGTCGATATCTATGGCGGTCCGGACACTCCCCTTGTAAGCGACACATGGCGGCCGAGATACGGCTGCGACCGCTGGTTCTGGGAGCATGGAATCATCCAGGTTGTCGCCGACTGCAGAGCCGCCGGGCACAGCGGAAAAAGGGGTCTGGACGAAGTTTACAAGCACCTTAACAAGCTGGAAGTTAATGACTTTGTCGCTTTCGCGGACTACCTCAAGACCCTCCCTTACGTGGACGGGGAGAAGATCGGCGTAGAGGGCTTCTCCTTCGGAGGGACCATGACCGCGATGCTTCTTTTCACCGCCCCGGACTCATACCATTACGGCATAGCCGGGGGCGGGGTTTATGACTGGCGCCTCTATGACACACACTACACCGAGAGGTTCATGTCCACCCCGGAGGACAATCCGGACGGATACGAAGATTCCTGCGTCCAGAAACACGTCTCCTCATACCCGGTAGAAGCCGGGAAGGCGGACGGGAAGGTCATGCTGAAGATTACCCACGGAACGGGCGACGACAATGTCCACTTCCAGAACACCCTCCAGCTCATCGATGTTCTCCATCGGGAGGGCAAGGAGTTTGACTTCATGATTTACCCTGACGGCATGCACGGCTACCGCGGATATCAGGGGGAACATTTCCTGAAGGAAAACCGGGCTTTCTGGGAGAAATATCTGCTTGGGAAAAACTAAGGGAAGGTCGCTGAACGAGGAAAAATTATTAACTTTGCATTTATAGAAAAGACGGTGTACTGATATGGCAGAAATCAATAAGACCAATTACGACGAAGGGAGTATCGTCCATCTGGAAGATACCCTGCACATCCGGCTACGTCCGGGTATGTATATCGGACGGCTCGGAAACGGCGATAATCCCGGAGACGGAATCTATGTCCTCCTGAAGGAGATCGTGGACAACTCGGTCGATGAGTTTTCCATGCACTTCGGGAACCGGATTCTCGTTAACGTGGAGGACCGGGAAGTGACCGTACGGGACTTCGGACGCGGAATTCCGCTCGGATCCGTCGTGCTTGCGACCAGCTCGCTCAATACCGGCGGCAAGTTCGACGACAAGGTCTTCAAGAAATCCGTTGGTATGAACGGTGTCGGTACAAAAGCCGTAAATGCCTTATCCTCATCTTTTTTCATCGAGTCCTACCGTGACGGGGAAAGCTCCTTCGCCCGCTATGAAAGGGGCGAGCTGAAGGATTCCGGTCGCGGAACCACAACGGAGAAAAACGGAACCCTGGTCCGGTTTACGCCTGACGTAGAGATGTTCGGCGACTTCGCCTTCAACATGGACTACGTCGAACAGATGATAAAGAACTACTCCTACCTCAAAAGAGGGCTGACGCTCATCCTGAACGGAACCCCTTACAAGTCGGAGAACGGTCTTCTCGACCTCGTCAGCGAAAACATGGCCGAGACGCCGCTCTATCCGCTGATTCACCTCGAGGGGGAAGACATTGAAATCGTGCTGACCCACGGGCGGAGTTACGGGGAGAACATCACGACCTTTGTGAATGGCCAGCATACCCGCGACGGAGGAACCCATCTGGCGGCCTACCGCGAGGCCATTGCAAAGACCCTCAAGGAGTTCTACAAAAAGAATTACGCCCCCGAGGATATCCGCCAGGGCGTTGTGGGAGCCATTGCAATCCAGATCCAGGAACCGAATTTCGAAGGCCAGACAAAGACCAAACTCGGCTCCACCTACATGTGGGAAAAGCAGGAGAAGAATGCCGACGGGACCGTAAAACGCGGACCGGACGGTGCTGCCATCATTGACCGCGGCCCATCCATCAGAAGCTTTGTCAATGACTTCGTTTCGAAGAATCTCGACAATTATCTCCATATGCACACGGAGATTGTCCCGATTATCGAAGACAAGATAAAGGCCTCCCAAAAAGAGAGGGAGGAGATTGCCGGTATCCAGAAAAAGACCCGCGAAGGGCTTAAGAAGGCGAATGTTTATAACCGGAAACTCCGCGACTGCCGTTACCACTACAGCGACAAGGCCCCGAAGGGAAAGGAGGATGAGCTCGAGAAATCCAGCATCTTCATAACCGAGGGTGATTCCGCCTCCGGTACGATTACAAAGGTCCGGAACGCCAACCACCAGGCGGTCTTCTCGCTCCGCGGAAAGCCGATTAACTGCTATAAGGAAAGCCGGAAGAAAGTAGCTGAAAACGAAGAACTTAATCTTCTGATTTCAGCCCTCGGCGTAGAGGACGACCTCGACAATCTCCGCTACAACAACATAATCGTGGCGACCGATGCCGATGACGACGGAATGCATATCCGGATGCTCGTTCTGACCTTCTTCATGAAGTATTATCCCGACCTTATCCGCAGGGGTCATGTATATATACTCCAGACTCCCCTTTTCCGCGTCAGGAACAAGAAGGAGACCTGCTACTGCTACTCCATCGATGAGAAGGAAACTGCCGTCAAGAAGCTGAAAACCGGCGTGGAAATCACCCGATTCAAGGGTCTTGGCGAGATCTCGTCCAACGAGTTCGTGGATTTCATAGGTGAGAAGATGCGGCTTGACCTCGTGAAACTCGCCGACGAGGAATCCATCGCAGATATCATGGCCTTCTACATGGGAGACAATACAATTGAGAGACAGACCTTTATCCGGGAGAACCTCCGGAGCGAAGAAGAGCTGGAGGATGTGAACATATGACAAAGGGATGGACGAAATTCTGCGGCTGGCTTCTCAGGAAGATGGGATGGACCTCCGTCGGTGGACCGATGACCGAAAAAAAGGCCATCGTCCTGGGCGTCCCCCACACGAGCGCGAGTGACTTCCTCGTATCATATCTCTTTTACACCCAGTTCGGGAAGAAGGCGAGGATCATGATAAAGAAGGAATTCTTCGTCTTCCCCCTGGGACCCATTCTCCGCGCTTGCGGAGCCATCCCGGTGGACCGCAGCAGCGCTGCAGCCATGGTAAAAGGGCTGATTGAGGAGATGGACAAGCAGGACGAATTCCACCTTGCAATGGCCCCGGAAGGGACCCGCAAAGCGATCGCAAAGTGGAAGACCGGGTATCACCTTATTGCACGCTCTACCGGGGCGACAGTCTATGCGGGATACTTCGACTGGGGCCGGAAGAGAATCAGCTGCGGGGAGCGTTTCCCTCTTACGGATGACTCCAGGGCCGATACGGACCGGCTTCAGAAGTACTACGAGGCCATGAACCTCGAAGGAAAACACAAGGACGGTTTTAGAACCCATTGAGAATCATGAAGAAGAATGCATACAAGATGAAGCTGACGGCAAGGGAGGCCGAGTGCACCACCCTGAGGAAGCTGTACGACATGGCCACCACGGCCTTCCCGACGCGCCTTATGTGCGAGTTCGTGGACGGGACCCAGAGCTATACCTACAGCAGCTTCCGGGAGACCTGCAACCGGGTTTCCACAAGGATGTCCCGCTATGGAATCAGCGCCGGGGACAAGGTGGCGATCCTCTCGCAGAACATGCCCAACTGGAGCATTGCCTTTTTTGCGGCGACCGCCTTCGGGAGGGTCTCCATTCCGATTCTTCCGGACAGCTCCGAAAGCGAGGTCACAAATATCCTGACCCACTCCGAGACGAAGGCCATTTTCGTCTCTCAGCGGCTTCTGGAGAAGATTTCCCCCGAAGTTAGGGAGCGTCTTACCCTGATTATCGATATCGAAACCTTTGAGTTCATAAAGAAGGACGAGGACGATTTCCGCTGCGACGGCTGGACAAAAGATCCCTCGCCGGACGACCTTGCCTGCATAATCTATACTTCCGGAACGACCGGAAACGCCAAGGGTGTCATGCTGAGCCACAGGAACCTGTGCCACAATGTCGTGGCTTCCATGAAGGCCCAGCCCTCAAAGAAGTCCGACCGCTTCCTGGCAATCCTGCCCCTGGCACACACCTACCAGATGAGCATTTCCTTCCTCTACCCGGTTTTCGTCGGCGCGAGTACCTACTATCTTCCGAAACCACCGACCCCGAGCATCCTCCTCGGAGCGATGAAAAAGGTCCGTCCTACTACAGTACTATCGGTCCCGCTGGTCATTGAAAAAGTCTATAAGTCCAGCGTACTCCCGACTATCAACAAGTCCAGGGTCCTTTCATGGATGCAGAAGAGAATGCCATGGCTGTTGTACTGGCTTATCGGAAGGCGGCTCGTGAAGTCTTTCGGCGGGAAAGTCCGTTTCTTTGGCATCGGCGGAGCGAAACTTGACCCGACGGTCGAGGCCTTCCTGCTGAAATGCCGCTTCCCATATGCCATCGGCTACGGGCTGACCGAATGCGCTCCCCTCGTTTCCAACGCCATGGTCCATAAGACCCGCCTCGGGTCCATCGGAGTCCCCGCCTATAAGGTCGAGGTCAAGATTCTAACCCCCGATCCGGCAACCGGCGAAGGCGAAATCATCTGCCGCGGCGACAACGTCATGATCGGATACTACAAGGACCCCGCCCGTACCAAGCAGGCCATCGACGACGATGGCTGGTTCCACACCAACGACATTGCGACAATAGACAAGGATAATTATCTATATATCAAGGGCCGCCTCAACAATACCATAATCGGCGCAACGGGCGAGAATATCTATCCCGAGGAGATTGAGATGGTGATTAACGACATTGACGGCGTCAACGAATCCCTGGTTATCGAAAGGGAGGGCAAACTGGTCGCCCTGGTCAAATTTGACGACAATGTCCTGGATTGGAACCAGGCGACGGAAGACAAGTTCTTCGAGACGCTTGAAGCCCGGAAAAAGGCCGTCCTGGACTTTGTCAACAAGCATGTCGGCAAGAACTCCAAAGTCGCGGAAGTCGATGCCATGAAGGACAATTTCGAGAAAACTGCCACCCAGAAAATCCGCCGTTTCAAGTACAAGAATTCCCACGGCGACGAGCCGGAAAGGAAAAACGAGGAAAAGAAAGACTAGCGGCTGAGCTTATAGACCGCCTTCATATCCTCCCGGCCAAGAACCCTGAGCTTGCCTACCGTAATCGCTCCGTCATGGGAGCAGCGGCGGGCAAGTTCTTCAATTTCAGTATCGGTCAGTTCCCGGCCAAGGAGCTCTGTCGTCGTGACCGGCATACGGATGTCGCGGTAGAACTGCTCCATTGCCTCTATCCCCTTAAGGGCCGTTCCCTCAGGATCTTCCGGATTATTTGGAAGCCCCATGACATTAACCGCAAACCGGACGAAGCGCTCGACATTCGTCTTATAGACATACCTCGCCCAGGTAGGCCAGAGGGCCGTAAGACCGGCGCCATGGGTCACATCAAACATGCCGCTCAGCTCATGTTCCATTTTATGGCAGGCCCAGTCCCGTTCCATTCCGCATTCCGTCAACCCGTTATGGGCAAGACTTCCGCCCCACATTACCTGCGCCCTGGCCACATAGTCAGCGGGGTCGGCGAGGACCCTGTATGCATTCTCCTTAAGCGTCCTCAGAAGGGCCTCTGCGAGGTGCTCGGTAAGGGCCATGTCCATGTCATTGGAGAAATACCTCTCCATGGTATGCATCATGATATCCGCGATTCCGGCCGAGGTCTGATAAGGCGGAAGGGTAAAGGTACGCTCGGGATTGGAAACGGCAAAGCGGCAGCGTCCGAAGGGGCTGGAATAGCCGCGCTTGTCCTTCTCCTGCTCATTGGTGATCACGCAAGAGTCGCTCATTTCGCTGCCCGTAGCCGGATTTGTGACCACAACCCCGACGGGAAGGGCCTGCGTGGCCTTCGCCTTGCCGGCGAAAAAGTCCCATACATCGCCATCATACCTGACGCCATAGGCAATCGCCTTCGCTGAATCCATCGCGCTGCCTCCGCCTACGGCAAGGACCATGTCTATCCTTTCCTTTCTGCAGAGCTCAATTCCCTCCCGGACAAGGTCCAGGCGGGGATTTGGCACGACACCGCCGAACTTTATGAAAGCCACTCCGGCTTCCTCCAACTGGCGGCATACTTTATCCAGAAGGCCGGAGCGGACAACGCTCCCGCCGCCGTAGTGGATAAGCACCCTGTGGCCGCCGTATTTTTTAACAAGCTCAGCAACATGATCTTCGGCAGAACGCCCGAAAACAACCTCGGTAGGTGTATAGTAAGTAAAATCTCTCATGGTGCAAAGATACTGCTTTTCGGGAAAATGCGTATCTTATCCGCATCCGCCCTTGAGATACCACTTCCGAAGGTCTTCCGGGAATTTCTCGATGGCGTAACGGAGCATGGTGCGGGGCATCTGTCTGAAGCGGGGGGATTCTTCGCTGCGCTCAGAATGACAGGAGGGCTCAGAATGACAGGGAGGCGCAGGTTGGCAAAGCCAGGCCTCCAGCGCAGCTTGGTCCCGTTTTCCGGCCTCGCGGAGGAGCCAGCCCACGGCCTTGTGGATTAGGTCGTGAGGATGGTCCAGAAGGATGTCGGCTATGGCAAAGGTGTCGGAGAGCTGCCCGTGACGGATGAAGGTCATGGTGCTCACAATGCCGATCCTCTGTTCCCAGATGGTACGGCCGTCCCTTGCAAGACGGTATAGAATGCTCCGGTCCTTCTCCTGGAGAAGCCATTCTCCAAGGAGGGGGTAGCAGCTGAGGTCCACGAGATCCCAGTTGTTAATGTACTGGGTATGAAAGAGGTAGAAGCTGATGCACTGGGCTTTAAGATTTCTCGGCTCGCTTTGCTCGCTCGAAATGGCAGGAAATTTCCCGGCATGCGAGAATAATTCCACCAGCGAAAGCAGCGCCGCCAGGCGAACTTCGTGGTACTCGCTCTTAATGCAGCGCTCAAGTTCCGTGAACGGGCTCTCCGATGCCGCGAGCTCTTTCCAGTGCGCTTTCACTATGGCGCGCGTCACGGGAACCTTGATTCCCAGGAACTTGTCGCCTTCGCCGTACTGCCCCGGGCCGGTCTTGAAAAACCGGCTGAGACCAGGGACCTGCGAAGGGTCCGCCGCTGCAAGCATGGCTTCGCAGAGTGTCATCGGGCTTCGGGCGCCAAGCATTCGCCGGACCGTGCGCCGGATGTTCTCCTTCGCGACCTCCTTTTTCATGGCCTCTTCCAAGGCGAGCCAGGGAGGGTTGATACATTCAACGCGCGAAAATCCGGCCTGGAGGAGCTCCGGACGGTCATTAACCCTCCCGGCAATGAGGCAGACAGGAACGCGGCCTGAATGCTGCAGGATACACATCGGAAGTTTTCCCATCAATGTCTGACGGTCGGCGGCGCCCTCACCGGTTATAACGAGGGCGGCATCTGCGACAAGGGCATCGAAGCCGGAAGTGCGAAGAAGCAATTCGGCTCCCGGAACAAATTCGGCATCAAGGTATTGCATAAAAGCATAGCCCAGCCCGCCAGCTGCACCGGCACCCCTCATCCCGGAGCGGTCATAGCCAAAACGCTCGGCGGATTCGGCCGCAAACTGCCTGGCTTTTTCGTCAAGAAGACGCACCATCTGCGGCGTCGCACCCTTTTGAGGGCCGAACACCATGGCCGCACCGTTCTCACCGCAGAGAGGATTGTCGACATCGGCGGCTATTGTGAAGCGGACATCGCGAAGTGACTCCGGGCCGATATCCGTCAGCGCCTGCAGCATTCCCCTGCCGGCATCGATGGTGGCACTGCCGCCAAGGCCGACGATAACATGCCTGGCGCCATTTTTCACGGCATCCTCCACCAGCTGCCCGACGCCATAACTGGAGGCCGCCACAGGGTTCCGTTCCTCCGGACTAAGCAGCGTAAGGCCGATGGCCTGAGCCACTTCCAGCACGGCAGTATGCCCATTCAAGAGGTAGCGTGCCGAAATGCCCCGCATTAGAGGATCCATCACCGGGACAGTCAGAAACCGTCCTCCCATGGCAGCGTGGAAGGCCTCCAGAAAACCTTCGCCGCCGTCGCTGACGGGCAGTTGCACAACTTCAGCATCCGGGCAAACGCTCAGAGCTCCATCCACGGCCGCCTGATTTGCTTCTATCGAACTCAGGCAGCCCTTGAATGAGTCAATTGCTATGATTATGCTTTTCATCCTGAGCGAAAAGAAGCTTCCTTAAATCAGTTACGCTGCCCGCAAAGCGGTACTCGGGCGTGGCGCTCATTGGCCTGTAGCCCCAGCCGACGGCGATACCGGCTATTCCCCCGTTTGCGGCCGTTCGCATATCCGTCCCGGAATCCCCTACCATTACGGCATCTCCGGCATTTACTCCGGAGGCGCGAAGGACTTCGGCAACTATCTCAGGGTCCGGCTTTAACGGGTATCCCTCAAGGTTTCCGAGGATGGCAACGAAGGGTATCTCCGGGAAGAATTCCCGAATAAGGAACTCCGTCCCCGTCTGGAATTTGTTGGATGCCACGGCCATCTTCACCCCGGCGGCATCAAGGTTCCCAAGGAGCGCCTGAATGCCGGGATAAGGGCGTGAGTGGACGTCAATATGGGATGTATAATATGCCTTGAAGTCAGAGAGGGCAGCGTCGATGAGCGAATCGTCCGGGGCTTCGGCGCCTTTGGCCTCAAGAGATGCCTCCAGCGCCTGTTTCACGAGGTTCCGAACCCCGTGCCCCACCATGCCGCGGTACTCGGAGACGCTGTGAAGCGGCAGCGAGCGCAGCTCCAGCGCATGGTTCACCGCCGCCGCAAGGTCCTCGACGGTATCTATCAGCGTCCCGTCAAGGTCCCAGATAATCAGTTTATACTTCGCTTCCATTCAACATATACTACTTCCGTTCCCAATTACTCCCATCCACACACATGCTCCTGACAAAGATAACTATTTTCTGGATTCCGCCGCGCATTAAATGGGCCGTGGAGGTAGTGCGTTGCAACTTTTTCTTAAATTTGCAGAGAAAAACCCTTGAACTCATGTCCACCAATTCGCCGATAGAGAGTCATCCCTTCGAGCCCTTCCTTCCGGAGGGAGCCCGGATCCTGTTCCTTGGGAGCTTCCCTCCCCAGCCGCACCGCTGGTGCATGAGGTTCTATTATCCAAACTGGATTAACGATTTCTGGAGAATCATGGGGCTGATTCATTTTGGGGACAGGGATCACTTTTGCGCAAGGGGCGAAAAGCGCTTTGACGAGGCGTTAATCCGGGCATTCTGCACCTCTGAGGGTCTGGCCTTCTATGACACCGCCTGCAAGGTCAGGCGCCTTCGCGACAATGCCTCCGACGCCTTTCTGGAGGTGGTCACACCAACCGACATACCCTCACTGATGGCCCGAATCCCGCAGTGCAGCACCCTTGTCACCACCGGAGAGAAGGCCACCGGGGTCATCGCAAACACCTTCGGCTGCGCGATTCCGCCCGTCGGAGGTCAGGTCGAAATCACTGTCGCCGGCCGCCCCGTCCGCTTCTGGCGCATGCCCTCCTCCTCCCGCGCCTATCCGCTTCCGCTCGAAAAGAAAGCTGAGGCGTACCGGATGCTGTTCTAACTCATCAATCGACATTTCCAAACGATTACAAGCTTGTAATTATTTTATTCTGTGGGTTTGAAGGCGTAGCTTTGCAGGAGCATGGCAGAGTACCCTCATATCCTCTTCAATCCCGTGGAGCGAACGCTCTACAGTCTCCCGCATCAAGGGCAAGCTGAAAGCTGCCCTTGGCGCCCGCGAAGCCAGGAAATATTATATACAGAGAAACAAGGCCGGCCTATACAGGATACGCCATCCTTATCCGATATCAACCACTGTCGGCCACGAAATCATTGGATAAAAGCTAATTAATCCAATTTCATTACCGCTATCACCATCATCCCCGCCAATACAGCGATAAAAATACTCAGCAGCGTCCCTGCCAGCACGTATTCCGTCTTGGCAGTATCCTTTTCGCTGAAGCGGATAATGGATTTCGCAGCAATCAAAAGGCCCAGCGCGTCATAACGCCCAAGGCAAACAAAGATCAGAATCAACCAGCGTTCAATCGTGCCGATTAGCGCCCCGGCATTGAAGCCGCCCTCCTGCTCCTCGGGCATACTCACACTGTAGTGCCTCAGCATCAGCTTTATAAAGAAATTGGCCGGCTTCCAGCATACCATCGCTGCGACAGCAATCGTCACATACTTCAGGTGCAAGAATTCCGGCATAGACCAGTCAAAAGAACGACACCACAGCCAAGCCACTATGGAGAGCGTCGCAACATGAACGCACTGATCCAGCGCAAACCACGTCACCTTTTCCGGTCGATACGATTTCCAGATATCGGTGCACAAATGCGCCGCTCCGATAATCAACGCACCCCAGCAGAAGCGAAAGTCCCAAGACAGCAGCCAAGCCAACGTGAAGACAATCAGCGCATGGATGTACTGATGCACGCTCCGCTCATGCTTTTCCGCCTTACTCTTGCAAGAGGCCGATGTCTGAAAGACAAAGTCGGCAACCAGATGCGCCAACAAAAGACATATAAACAATTCTACCCACATATCCTTTCAAAATTCATTTCTTCAAAGTCCCGAATAGCCGTCCGAAGCAGCCCCCACTGCGCCTGACCAGACCTCGTATTCACCGACGACTGATATATTCCCAGACGCTCGCCAATCTCTTTCTCCTTATAGCCGAACAGTTTATAAAACACCACCTCCGCCTGTTTGGCCGAATAGGAATCGACCAGGTTACCGATGAGCGCCACATATGAGTCCATTATCTCATTTATCGACTTGGACGCATTAGCCATCTCGAACGCCGTAAAGATACTACTGCTCCGACTGATTTCATCAAGGTTCCGGCCTGAAATATAGATCGCCTCGCCGTTAATGATATCATCCTTCCTATCGGCATAATCAAGATCCCCCATGCCGATAGAAAAACGGATGCCATGCCGACGTAAAAGTTCGTGACAGTCAAGTCTTTCCGCCTGCATCTTAACAAAGAGTTTGATGAGAATGGCTAAACGCAGCGAATCATGGTACGTCGGAACGACACACTCGACGCTGTCGCCCCGGACAATCCTGGCCCAAAAGCCCGGTGAATCCTTTTCAAACTCTTCCAACAACCCCCACAGTCTATCTCGCAGGAGCATCAAGTCCTCCGTCCTCAAGGAAGTGGAACGAACGATATCGGCCGATATTGTAGCAATCATGGCTTCTATATTTGTTCGGCAAATATATCTAATATTTATCAGATAAACAAGAAATATCGATGATTTATTAGATACATGCAAAATTCGGATGATTCTTATTTCGAGAATTATTGACTCACATCTAAAGCCGCCCCGCCGCCCGATTGCGCTGATTATGAGATACCATTGAAACAAATTTAGGCACATTAATCTGCAAAATCAAGCGATTTCAAGCTTGAATTCGTTTGCATTTGTCGAAAGTTTTTCCAATAGACATAATTTCCTAATTTCCAAATCATTGCAAACCTTGCAACGATTTGGAATCGGCAAAAAGCACCCCTAACTTTGCCGAAAACAAAACGCTATGCTGACATTCAAAAAATACAGTTCCATCGAGAACTCCTTTGACGGCGCCTACATGGAAAAGGCGCGTAATCACACCCCCTTTGACGCACGCTTCGTAGTACAGGAAAAGGTCCACGGTTCCAATTGCAGTTTCCTCTGCGACGGGGCGGAGATCCAATTCGCCAAACGCACCGCGGTGGTGGCCGAGGGCGAAGAATTCTACCAGTGGCAGGATCTTGCGGACCGCTATCGCGAGCGCATATTTAAGCTGTACCGTATGCTCAAGGGACGTTTCCCCACTCTCATCTCCGCCATCGTATACGGCGAGCTGTTCGGTGGCGCCTACCCGCACAAAGACGTCAAACGAATCGGTGCCATGTCGGCCATCCAGAAGGGCGTCTACTCCTGCCCAGGGCATGATTTCTACGGCTTCGACATCTACGTCTACCTGCCAGAAAACGCCTTTTACCTGGACGTGGACACAGCCAACCGCATCTTCGCCGAAGCCGGCTTCCTGTATGCTGAGACGCTCTTTGAAGGCAGTCTGGACGAGTGCCTCGCCCAGCCGAATGCCTTTCCAAGCACCATCTACAAGCATTTCGGCCTACCGGAGATCGAGGACAACATCTGCGAAGGCATCGTCATCCGTCCCAAGGAACCGCTCTACATTCCCAACGGTGCCCGCATTATCATCAAGAGTAAAAACGCTCGCTTCGCGGAGAAAAAGGCCGTTAAACACGCACCAAAGGTTCCCCGTGCCATTGCTGACGAGGTGACCGAACTTCTCACTCTGGCTGAAGCGTATTTCACAGAGACACGACTTGACAACGTCAAGAGCCATATCGGCGAAGTCTCCTTCCCCAAAGACCTCGGGCGCGTCAGCGGCCTTCTCGCCAAAGACGTCCTGGAGGACTTCCTCAAAGAACATGCTGAGCCCTATAACAACCTGGC
Source organism: Bacteroidales bacterium (assembly GCA_017445755.1). Classification (GTDB taxonomy): domain Bacteria; phylum Bacteroidota; class Bacteroidia; order Bacteroidales; family UBA932; genus Cryptobacteroides. Next base: position 54,263 of record JAFSSE010000010.1, read on the forward strand.
CAAACAGGAGCAGAAGACCCTCAATGGCCTTCTGAGCAAACGTGTCATTGACTTTATTAAAAGCATCATCGGGATGCCGTAAGCATCATAAATTAAATATTTCCCTTGATAAACCCCTCCTGGTCATAGCCCTTCTGGTAGCGGTGGATCAACTGTACCAGAGAAAGGACGCGCGGGTCGGTCACTTCCATCTTGCCAAAGCGCGGAAACTGAGTGTCGTAGCGGTCACGGCTGCCAGAAGATTGAAGGCGTTCCTGGATGTCGTCGGGGACAAAGAAAGATGCCCGTTCCCCCAGGCGGGCGAAGAATTCGGTGAGATAGATATGGATGCCCGCCAGGTCAATGTCTCCAAAATGAACATACGGGTTGGAGATGCCTTGCAGCCACAGCCCCAGATCCTTTGACTGGGGGTAACGGGAAACCAGTAGAAACGGCGGGACTCCACCGTCGCCATATCGTTCCTGAATCTGTTCCCAGATGGGCAATTGGAGCTCCGGCTGGCGGAAGTTTTCCATATTCTCCACGCCCACCACGATAGCATCCCTTGGGATGCGGAAGTGCCGGAAGTCGCTGATATAAGAGAAGGTACCAGGGCATGGGCATAGCAATATCTTACGATCCCCAAGCTTGACGTTTAAGGGTGAAATCACATTTACCGGAAAGCCGGGACAAGAGCGGACAGCCACGGCTTTTGAATCTCCAAGCGCCTGCACCAGGGCAGAGCGGCTTGTCGGTTCAGACAAAACCTCCATCGTCTCATGTAACAGATCTGGATTCAGTCCCTTACTGCGAAGGAACACATCAAAAGAGCGAAGCGAACGCACTTTCAAGGATTTCCGGCTGCCATGGACAATGCTGGACAGACATCCTTCAGAGAGCAGCTCGTCTGCCCAGTCTTCAGGGAAACGGCTGGAGGGTATGGTCTCGCCCCTACGCAAAGCGGTAAAGGCCTGAATCAGACTTGCTTTCATACCTGAGCCGCCTCCTTTCGGCTCAAGAGTGATTGAATCACAGTATGATTGCCATCCTTGGTAAGTAAATAGGTGTGCTTGTAATCGGCCACATTATATGGTACTGGCGATCCGTTTACCAGAAAGATATTTCGCGCACCGGCGAAATCCAGGATGCCCTTGACGTTGCGGGGATGGAGCTTGCCGATCTCATCCATAACGCAATGGATGCGGAAATCGGCAAAGCGCCCTGACACCCGCTCTTTAAACACATTGATTAGCATAATGTTAACCATCGCTTTCACCAGCACATCCGTGCCGTCTGAGCCCACGCTGGATATCTTTTCCACCCAGCCGGTGTCGTTGTCGTTCTCCGTGATGCGGAACTCAAGCTGGAAGGTGTCGCTGAGAGTGAGTCGGTTACGGCCGGCGTGCTCCCCGACCAGCAGATTCATCAGAGAGAGCAGATGCCTCACCGCTTCGGTGTTCACCTGGTCACGCGCGTTTCCGGAAAAAAGGTTCACGCCTTCCAGTTCAAAGCTGTGTTCATCGACGAATTCCTTGATTTGGGATAGTAGAATGACCATTCTATCGGCCGATGCAACAGTGCGGAGTTCAATGCTCTTAACTGCACCGATGAAATTCTTCTCCCGGAAGTCGAAGTTGATATCCTTGATGATTCCGGCAATCTCCGAGGAATTGCGGGAGACCTCGTCCATCTCATGGGAAAGGCGAAGCAGCAGGTCCGTGTAATGCCCGCTGGTACGACGGCGGTACTCCTCTATCTTGTCACTTTCCATGAACTCCACCAGTGAGGCGGCAAAGTTCCGGTAATCCTCGTCGGTGCGATTGTCCGTTCGAAAGCCGAAGATATTGCCTGGGCTGAAATGACCGGTAAAACTGTTGACACTTTGGGAGAATGTCTGTTCCGTGCTGCGTTTTTCGCTAAGGACGCCATGGATAAGGTCGATGAGCTGGCGGCAAGTTTTGCCGGTCTTTTGCTCCCGGCCGTCCGGCAGCAGAGGCAGGGTATTGTTCTCCCTAAAGTTGTCTGCTTCCTGAAGACCATCTTCGAGGGTTTTCAACTGATCCTTTGTCGCTATCAGCGATTCATTCAAATGCTCCAAAGCATCCTCTTCCTTCTTTTGCCGGAGCTTGTAACGCTCTGATAGTGAAGTCTTTTTCTCTTCGATAGTCTTCTTTTGAGAAAGATATATGTCCCGCTTGTCAAAATACTCTTCTTTATCCTTGCGATAGTTGAACAATGTTTCCTTATTGGCTCCGATACGCTCCAGGCGGGCAGTCAGATCCTGTATTTCTTTCTCACATTGAGCGAGGGCCTTAGTATCCGCTCCCTGCCCCGCGAGCTCGCGGGAACGTTCCCGGGAAAGCTCTTCCAACGACTTAAGCAGTGCCGCTTCCTTCTCCTCCATTTCCTTTGCAACGGCTGCAATGGCAGCGTCGTGCTGCTCTTTCAGGGATTTTCGCCGCCGCGCATCGGCCTGATCTGCACGCTGTATTTCGGTCGATTTCTCTGCAGCCAGCTTTTTCAACTGCTCCGAGGCGAGCACCCTCTGAGCATGCAACTCCTCCAATTGCCCTTTATAATGGGCCCTTGCCGCTGCTCGTTCTTCCTGCGTTTTCTGTTCATAAGAGGAAACCTGCTTTTTCACGCCTTCGATTTTCGCGGGCAGCATCAGAGCAGCCGTCTGTAACAGGGCAAGCTGATCTTTGAGGTCTTTTATGTGAGCATTGTGCTTTTTCTTGAGGGCCGACAGCTCCGACTCCTTCTGAGCTATCAGTCCTTCCTGTTCGCTCTGATGCTTCAAGCATTCCTTTTCCAACCGCTGCTTCTCCTCCCGGAGCTGCACCGGCGTACGAACGCGCGTTTTCAGTCCACTGAGGTCGATGTCCACCCCATACAACGAGTCCCCCTTCCCCTCCTTTGGCCATAAGTTCTTGGCATACAGGACTGTACGTTCATCGGTCACCTTGCCGATGTTTTCAGCCCAATCGGGCTTGTTCTGGTTGAGCCATTGTATCAAGGAGCCGTCCATGGAAGAGAGCAGCTCTTCAATACCTGCAATCTGCGAGGAGAGCTCCTCGATACGGCTCCGGACAGTTTCCAGCTTGTCGTCATATTCCCTTGCCAGGTTTCCCTGCTGCATCTGCGCCTCTTTTGTCGCTGTTTCAATACGGACCTGCATTTCTTTCTCAGACGCCTTCAGCGCCCGGTCTTCGCCACTAAGCCGGCTCAATTCACTCCTGGCCGCCTCAATTTCAGCGGCGTAGGGCGAAAGCAATGCAGACAGAGCCATCTGTTTGTCCGCCTCCCCGACGCGCCGGGAAAGATCCTCAATCAGCCCCCGTACCGACTCTTCCCTTTCCCGGAAGGCATTTTCGATGGCGTCAAGCTCAATCCTCAGGATCTCCGCCGCCTTTTGCATCTTCTCGTTATAAGCTCTTCCAATCTCTACTTTCCTACCCTCTATGGCGGCCTTCCAGGAATCAAAACCCAGCCGCTGTTCCCGCTCCAAGGTGGCATATTTTGACGATATATCGGCGTACTCCCGCGTGAGCCGCTCCTTTAAAGCCCGGGCTGATTCCAACTGGACCTTCAGCGCCGGCTCACGGCCATCCTCCTCGATAAGTTCTTGAATCTTAAGCTGCTGATATTTCTTTTTAAGATCCGGAATCCTGTCCAGCTTATCCTTGAGCACCCCATACTCCTGTTCCAGCGAGGACAACTCGCGGCTGTATTTATCCTGAAGTTCAGAAAGTTTTTCCCTGTGTTTATTCAAGTCGATTTCTTTTTCCTCGGCCTGTTTTTCCAACAGCGGAATATGCTCTTCGGCGTAGTGGCGGGCAAACCTGAGCTCCAGCAGCGAACTAACCAGTTCATCGTCCAGATATAGCAGCCGTCTGTAATGCTCAATCACCTTTTCCGCCTGCCTGCGCACAGTTACCTCCCCCTGCTTATTCTTCTGGAACCAGGCCTGGATGTCATTGTACTCCCTTTCAAATCCTGCAAGCTGGCTGCGAAAATACACCAGATCAATGCCGGGTTCCTCATCTCCCAGCGAACGGATGATGATGTCCTTGATGAAATCGGCATCCACCTTTGCACCCAGGAACACGTTCTGTAATGACCTCGGAATATTCTGATACTTAGCCGTTTCCATGATACTGTAGCGAGCGAATTCCTTCCCCGCCACCCGTCGGTTGCCATAGATGATATCACGGTATTCCTGGTACTCGTCTACAATTCTGGTCATTTGAGCCGAGCCCAACCTTCTCCTTATTACAGATGGATCGGCCGTAACCTCCCCGTTTTCATCAATCAGCCACTCCTTCCGGAAAGATGCGTTGATGAAACGGAATACGGAGTGGGCATTGCGCCGGAATACAAGCACCGTAAAGGCCCCGAACTCACTTTCCACCTCATAAATCAAGTACGAGTTAGCCCCCGGAAGGTAAAAATCGTCAAAGGTCCTCTTCTCCCGGCTGATGCCAAGTTTATTCTTCTCGGCCGTATAGAAAAACAGGATGGCCCTTAATACCGTACTCTTTCCAACGCCCTGAGTACCAATCAGATGCACATTACCGTCCAGCTGCACCTCCCCGTAACGGATGTTGGCGCTGTTGATAAACACAATCTTACTCAACTGTCTCATTTGCCTCCTCCTCGCTGATCGTCAGCATTTCTACCAGGTCCTCCAGGAAATGGAAGGCCGATGTTACCTTATACAATTGTTCAAACTCATTCTCAAGCTCGATGAACCCTGCTTTAACCAGATCCTCTACAAGGGCCTGGACGGCATCTTTGACACTGCGCTGCCCTTCGTAGAGTTTCCGGGCCTTTTCCTTCAGTTCCACATCGGACGATGCCGCCTCCGTGATGGTGGATGGAGAAAAACGCACTCCAGTAGAGAACCCGCTGTGAAAAGTTTTTATAAAATCCAGCCGGTCTATCCATACGCCAAGCCCAGTGAGACGCCTGGAAAGTTCCGTCCTGGAATCGTCCCGCGTAAAATAGAAGTAGCCGTTCCCCTGCTCCAGGAAGAAGCCAATCCCTTCATAGTAAGTCTTATACTCATCGAAATGCTCCTCGATGAGGTCATATAGCCGGCGGATTTCCTGCTTCACGCTGTCCTGGCAGATGAATCCGCCCCGGGACAGGATGTCGAATAATTCTTTGGACTTAATCATGGTCTAACACGAATAAATCAGTGGATAAGAATAGTTCCCGGTCTGGGCAGTTTCTTCGCTGATGCGAAAGTCGTCACAGTACTCCGCCGCCAGGCGGCAGAAAAGCGTAAGACGGTCTTCTTCGCTCATGGGTTCATCGAAGCGATACTGGCCTATAAAGGACATCAGGTCCTGCGATCCTCCAAGAAAAACGTTTCGCAGCTCAAAGGTATTCAAGATATCCTTGACAATGGCATTCGGCTGAAGTTCCTCTGCCGTGAGCGGAACAGCTTCTGTCTTTCGCCTGGCCACGGGATGCCTTAGGGCCTTGTGTGCATCCTTCAAAGCGGCAATACCGTCCGGCGTGTCAGTAAGACCCTCCAACGACGGGAGCAAGTTAAACCAGGAACGTTTCTCAAGGAAGGCCGGCCGATGGGTTTGGAGAAAGAGAATCACATCCGTTGCCTGTTCCCAAACCAGCTGGTCCTTGAGGTACTTGATTCGCCGAATCTTTTCCACCAGTTTCTGCTCGGCCTCAATCCTGTTCAAATACTGGATAATCTGCCGGTCAAGCTCCAAGAGGTTGTGGTAAGACTCTGTGAGCGAATTCTTTACCTCCGTCACCATATCTTTCAGTTGCGAATCCATCGAAACGCCAAAGAATGTGGGATGCCGCTCGTCTATTACCTTTTCCGCCTCTTTGATAAGGAGGGCGATATCAGCCCGCTTGCGGTCCAGAATTTCCAGCCGTTTGCGCTTTAGGGCATAGTCCCGCTCATTCTTGTAGGTGCTGTCAATGTTGCGCTTTAGGTCAATGACATTGCGGTGGGTAGAAAGGGAAATGTTCCGAAGGATGCGAAGAATCTCTCCCATATAGCGAAAGCGCTTCGGCTCCGTCCCCGCCGTGAGCCATAGCTCGATATTCTCGTTGAGGGTATCGATGTGCTGCTTCACCGACTGGACGTTGATTTCTTCATTCACCTCCAGAACCTCTTCGAAGAAACGCAGATATGTCTCCTCCAGCACAAGCACTCCGTCCTGCAGCCGGACCACCCCGTGGTCCAGAAGCAGATTCAATCTACGTTCATCACCCGAGAAGAAGTTCTCCACCGCCTGCTCCTGTCGCAGCGAAGGTGTTTTCCTGCCGATGAACAGGAATTTCAGGAGATCCTTTCCCCAAGCCATCACCCGCAGCAGCGAGTCTATATTCCGGAACGCATTCATATCATCCCCTCAAGTATTCACACAAATTTCAACCAAAAACTTATCGTTTTCAAACGAATTCAAGCTTGAATTCGTTTGCCTATGCCGATTCTTTTTTTACAAGCCCTTGCTCCCCTGCCAAGAATTCCCTATCTTCGCCCGTATGAAAGAACTGATGGGCATACAGGCCAGAGTAGCATGGGAGATTCTCTTCGGGAAAACAGGCGTCCTTGAAGAGCCAGAGGTGAAGTATGGCGACTCTGAGCGGCTGGACCTCCTGAGTGCCCGCGAGCTCTTTGACCTCCTGCAAAAGGTACAGGAAAAACTGCAGGAAAAAGGATATGATGTGAGCATTGACAAGGCCGATGGGCCCATCTCCCCCGAGCCCCAGACTCTCCATATCAGCAAAGACTACCGCATCCTCATCGACTGCCTCGGCCTGAAGGAAATCACCCTGAGGCCCCTTCTGAGGGCTGTTTTTATCCTGTTCCTCCGACATCCGGAAGGCATCCGCATCAAGGAAAAACAAGCTTATCGGGAGGAACTGCTGGATATCTACGCCCACATCTTCCCTAACCTGGACCCGGACATCTGCCGGGAGCGGATTGACCGTCTCATCGCCCCCGGGCAAAACGCCTTCAGCGAAAACCTCTCGCACCTGAACAGGGCCCTGACCTCCATCCTTGGGCCCGACGCTTCCCCCTACCAGGTTTACGGCTCCAACGGCCGTCCCCGCCGCATTCTGCTGGATCCGGTGTATGTTGTTTGGGAATAGGTTTTCCCCAGCATAGTCTATACCCCCGCTTCGACCAGATAATCATCCCCTGCTCGAATCAAATGGAGCAAAAAATCTTCCGTGAAGGCAAGGAGTAAGTCATAATTTCCCCAACCATTCTCCGGATTCAGCGGAAGCAATTCTTCCCGATGTGAGCGGAGATAAATATATCCTTTGAGCACAAATTCTCGGTATCTTGGCGCCCCTGCCGAATTAAATCCTTGTTCTTTCGGATACCACAACAAATCGAATAATGACAAATTCGTGCCCTCTACAGGCACCTCTCGGGCCATCTTCCCCATGTTATGAGTAATGTTTCCATGCCAGAAGTCTTCATCTTCATAATCAAACTCATGGATATGGGACAAATCCTTATCCGGAAAATGTGCCCGCACTTCCTCCATCGTTTTCAGTTCCAGCGTTTGTCCATTCTCGCGAACATAGACACCCGTTCCATGTTTAATGACGGGCTCCGGCGTAATAATGTGTAAATCAAGTGACATATTACCTTTAGTTTTAGTCTCTTTACAAATTTCGCCTGAAAGAACTATCAAATCAAACGATTTCAAGCTTGAATTCGTTTGCAAAATCCGATTGTTTTTCCAATACACATAATTCCCTTATTTCCAAATCCTTGCAAACCCGCATTTTGAAATCAACAAATAAATGCTAATACAAAAAGTATTAAGAAATGCAAGCGAATTCAAGCTTGAATTCGCTTGATTCTATGGGCGACTTGTGTGATATTTGTTCTATGATTGAATTTGACTTTACAAATCCAGTTTGTGTGCTCTCTGGAAATGAGTTTCTTCCCAAGAAGGGAATCACTTTCGCCCAGCAGGTTTTGGAGTTCTTTATCGCCCAAGGAGGTGTAGCCCGCTCTCCTTGGGGAGAAGTCTTGCTGGATATGAAAGGTATCCAGAGCGACAAATCCCATGGTATCGGCCGCATCAAGGCGGCTTCTTTCGCAGCTGTGAAGGATGTACTGGAAAAAGGAACTGCTATCCTGCCACTGGACTACTATGCTACTGGCGGGAAGAAGCAGATGACAGGAATGATGGCTGCACCTATTCTCATCGGGACAGATTCCTTTATATGTGTGGTGGTGGTGATTTATAATCTTCTGGAGCGGAGGCTATACCTACATGAAACCTTCTTAACAGAAAAAATCCCGGAGATTGCTGCATCTAGCTTGGTTCGTAGCAGCAATGCTGCGTCACCGCAATCCCTGGGAAACATTGCAAAGATACTGATGAGTTTTCTGAAAAGCAAATAATCTTTAGTTATGCCTGTAGATTGGAAAGAAGTTAACGAAAGACGAATTGAAGAAAAGGCGCAGGAACTGCTACTTTATTGTTCTCATGGCAAAGAAGAAATGACTCCACGTGCCTTTGAATTGGCTAGAATATCGTTATCTAATTTGCTAGATAATATCGCTGAGAGAGATCCCATTTATGGAAAAGTATCTTTAACTGTAAAAACTAGCATGGACAAGCAGACTAAAAGATTAGCTATCTGCTCGCAAAAACAAGCCATACTATTGGCGCGAACTATAGTCTACAAGGCAATAGGCGATGATTTAAATCTTTATCCAATCACTGCGGAACATAAAGTACAAAGTTCAAAACAGAAAGGTGTTATTTGTCATATATCAAAGGACGAAATGACTATTAAGGATTTCATATATGTTGCTAAAGCAATCGCTGCTGGTGAGAATATTTCTAAAGAGACTATGGTTGATGTTTTCTCTGCCTTTAAAGAATATGGTATAGACCCGGTTATGACAAGGGTATATTCAGTGTTTTCATTCCTTTCTAAACCATCTGACTTATCATCTATGCCTATGCGCTCGGTTTTAGGAAGCGAATATCGAAAAGCAGCTGAAAGATTAGTAGAGATGGGATATATGAGTAAAAACGGTGAGGGGAAATACACAGTTGCTATACGTCTTTGTTAGTTGAGTACACGGCGGATTAGATCAAATGGTAGATCGTGGGCTATTAAGCATCAACTTGAAATACTCTGAATCCTATCGGCCAACCTGGGGGCCGGAAAAGAAGGATAAGAAATCCGGTCCAGACCGCGTACCTTAGTGGTTAAAGGGCAACACTTGCAAATGTCGACATCGTGGGTTCGAATCCCACCGCGGCCACATAATAAATAACCATGCCTGACCAAATCTACAAATTCGCCCCTGAGGAAGTCTGGTTCACCTCGGACACCCACTTCGGCCATGAGAACATCATCCGCTACTGCAATAGGCCGTTCAAGAATGCGGAACAGATGAATGCCGAGCTCATCCGCCGCTGGCGAGAGATCGTGCCGGATGACGGCATCGTCTTCCACCTGGGGGACTTCGCTCATGGCAGCTCAAAGCTTTGGAACGACATCCTCAGCGCTCTCCCCGGCCGCAAGTACCTCATTGTGGGCAACCACGATATGAAGGATCTCCGCCAGGGCTACATGGGCCGCTTCGAGCTGGTCACCCAACAGATGACCATCCGCGTGGGCGGGCAGGCTATCGTCCTCAACCACAACCCCTTCCTCTGCTACGGCGGCTCCTACCGTGACGTCTGGCAGCTATTCGGCCACGTCCACAGCGGTCCCGCCAGCCACACAGGCCTGGACCATCCGCGCCTGCGGATGCTCTTCCCCCTCCAGTACGACGTGGGCGTGGACAACAACGACTTCCGCCCCGTCTCCTTCGCCCAGGTCAAGGCCAAGATAGAGGCGCAGGTGGCCGCAGCGAAGGCTGCCGCCGGTATCAAGATGTCCGATGTTGAAGCGGTAATCAAGATTCTATAACGTTTCCCAGAGATTGCGGTGAAGCAGCATTGCTGCCAGGAAACATGCCAGATGCGGCAATCTCCGGGATTTCTTGTTTTCCAATCTCACCCCTTATTCATCTTGGCCGGAATAATGCGGTCCACAATCACATAGTCACCTTCAATGTGAAACACATAATCCCAGCGCCGATTGTGAGATACCATATGCCGGGCTTCGGAATGAATCTTTAAGAATGTTTTGGAAGTGGTCTTCCTATATAAAGCAGCAAAGACGGAGAGCATCTTTATCTCCGCTCTCATATTGTTTGCATAACGGATTGCGCCATCCTCCGACATCATTTCCAGCAGAAAAGAACGGAGCCTTGCCATGTCCTTCACGGCTTCCTGACTGATTCGGACCTCATAAATTTGCATAGTCCTGGCGCACCTTTTCTATCAGCTCATCGAAGTACTCGTCCACTGACACCGTACTTGCAATCACACGCTCGCGGGCAGAGATACCATAAGGCACAGCCGGCTCTTCAAGTCTCTGCGGTTCCTCAATAATCTTTGGATATCTCTTTGCCAAAACTATATGTTTTATCATAGGCAAAAATAGCGATTATCGTCTAACAATGCAAATCAATCCTCTGCCTCCGCCAAATCATGCTCCAACAATTCCGGTAACAGGCCTATATCGTAGATAAACTCTTTGTAAGCATCATGAGACACCACTTGGTAACTATTAATGCTTTTCAAAACTCCGCGTGCCAATAACTCCTGTATTAGCTTTTCTGACATCTGACTTTCCGGAACGGTTTTTCCGTCCCTGAGCGCAATAAGGGTTCTTAAAAACTGCTTTCTCATACTTCAGCTTTATGGTTTCTATGGCAAATATCGGCACAGAAATCTACTCCATCAAACGATTTCAAGCTTGAATTCGTTTGCATTTGTCGATAGTTTTACTAATACACATAATTCCCTAATTTCCAAATCATTGCAAACCTTGCAAAGATTTGTCTACCTCACTCCAAAAGGCGAACTTTGCAGAAAAAGATGAACGACAAAAACGAATAGCCATGCAAAAGAAAAAGCCCATCACCTTCTGCAAAAACCCTTTGACTATAAAGGATTTCGATAGCCTCCCGCAAGATGAGGACGCCATCTTCCTGGCGTGGCCGGAATACTAACGAACTGTTCGACAAGCCCCAAGGATTCTTCCGAAAACGGTTACATGGCTCAAAAAGAAGAAATCATTAAGGCATAGGGCGGAAGTAATTGATAATCAATTCCTACCTGGCCGCCATCGGCCTCACAATCTCTACCCGCATGCCTAAGGCCCCGATTATCCGATAGAAAGTGCTGACGCTTGGCGTCATAGCCCCATTCTCTATCTTGGAGATATAGCTTTTAGTGGTGCCGATTCTTGAGGCCAGTTCCAACTGTGTCACCTTCTCCTCCCTGCGGGCATCCCGGATAATCTGACCGGAATAGACAGCATAGGCCTGCTCCTCCGCCGACACCCGCTCAGGGGTGCCGGGGGCACCGAATTCGGCATCCAGAACCACATCATAGTCCCGTACCTTACCATCGTTAACATGCTGATTCATAATATGCTCTCCTTAATTGTTTCGCTTGTTCTATTATCCCTCGCGGGGTCTTGGGGGTCTTCTTCTGAAAACTGTTCACCAGGACAACTACGTTATCCTTGTCAAAGAAAAACAGTGTCCTGAAGATATTTCCCTCAAACTCCGTCCGTAATTCAAAAATGCCGTCTTCCAGGTACTTGACAAACTTCGCGGGCAATCGGTCTATCGTTTTCAGCAGGAGAAGCCCATAATGGACCTTCTTTCTCTGCTCTGCCGTTAATTCATTCATAAACGCCTCGAAGTATCCGCCATATGTTCGTATCTTCCTGTTCATCACAAAGGTATATAAAGTTCCCGAATAATGCAACTTCGTATCTAGGTTTTACTTGGATAATCAGACTTCATCAGTATCGATTCTGAAACAAATGTCGGCACATTAATCTGCCAAATCAAACGATTTCAAGCTTGAATTCGTTTGCATTTGCCGATTGTTTTACTCTGAAAACTATAATACTTTTTTTCGCTTATCCTCGATCGTTATTTTCCAAATCGTCAACCCCAATAATACCTTTAGTCCAAACGCCTGAAAGAACGTGATTCTTCCCAGGCCGAAGATTCCTGGCAACAGCCAGTTCCAAAGAAGTTGCACCGGCCACGCCAAGACCAGTGACCAAAGCGTCATAATCAAAATGGCGACTAAAGACGCTGCGGTAAAGGACAAGACGGATTCATACTCATACGTCGTTTTCATAACTTCTTATATTAGTTGTTGCGAGGGCGGGAATCGAACCCGCGACTTGGAGCTTATGGAACTCCCTCGCTACCACTGCGTCACCCCGCAATGTTTGATGCAAAGATACGGAGCTACAATAGTCCTTGCAAATCGTTGCAAGGCTTGCAACGATTTGGAAATAAGTTAAAAAAGATTAAGGGCCGATGCCCGTAAGCATCAGCCCTCATCCTCAAATTCAAACAGCATATCCAGCACATCCGTCTTAATAACCTTCCGTCCCCATCCGGGGCCGCGGTCTTCCGGCCGTTCGTTCACCCTGCACAAACCAATCAAGCGGAATAGCCGATTGAATACCCTGTGTCCATAAGCTCGATAATCACTCAGCATTGGGAAAGCTTTGGCGTATTCAGCAGTATAGAAATCAGTATGCCTCCACTCCCCTCCGTATTTATGTAACAACCACACGGAGTATAGCCTCCCAACATTTCCCACCTCCATATCTTCATACAGGTCCAGCCACCCTGTGTTGTAATCCTGCATTAGAAACAGCATCACTGTACGCATCAGCTCATTCCGGTCGGGAAGAAGCTTCTTCCCTTTCGAAGTAAGAGACATTTTGCCCGTACGGGTTTTGATTAAACCGCATTCTTTTAGCACCACCTTGAGCACCTGAATCTCTTCCGTCTTTGGTTCGCTTTTTTGTTTGAACCAGTCAGTATTCCAGCTGTGCTCGCCCATTTCATACAGTTCCTCCACTAATATAGGCGGAATGTAACCCTTTGCCGTAAGCTTCAGTTCATCCGATGACAACCGTTCCATCAAATGCAAGACCTGCCGCATTATTGGAATCTGTTCAATCTGCACATCCGTCAACGTACGCAACTGAACCGGACACCCATGTTCAAAGGGAGCATACAACATCCGATACATCTGATCGGGAGAAAAGGCGATATCCAGTGAAATCATTATTGCCAAAAACTACCTTTAAAATACTCAAATAAAAACAGCGGAAACCCATTCAGCACGGCAATCCTCTCCCCGCCACACAGATACTTCCCGCATTGCCCCTCAAATATCCGTAGCTGTGCGACATCCTCTTTATCCTCCGGCACAGCAATCCTCCCTGTACAGATAAAACAGGCCTTGGCCGTATGCTGCCGAACCAGCCAAATCCAATTCTGCTTAACCCTGGCATACTCCCGTTTTCCGGGCTTATGATGTCCCGCATCTGGCAACTCTATAAAATCCATGCTGCCATAATAACTGAACTCCTTAGCTAATTCCTTGAAAGGACGCTCCATACAATCGCTCCGAGAAACCGTATACTCCACAAAGTGCTCGTCCGGAAGTACTTTCGTATAGTACAGAGACTCTACCATAGGATAGCTCACATACAACTTCCCATTATCAGTTTCATCATTAAAAACCGCCAACATCTCCCGTAAACGCTGGTTCATCTCCTCCAGCGTAAGGTTCTCATTCTGGAAGTCGTAGTCAAAGAACAGATAGATTTCCGAGAAATCCGACGTCTTCACACCGTCCGGCAAATCAGCCCGATTCTCCCGCAGGATAGAGACGATATCGCCATCGCCCTCAAACTCCTGAATCTGTCGATACAGTTCATATATGTTGTTCCCGAAGGAGCAGATAATCCTCTCCCCCTGGCCGAAGAACAGGCGCTCCAGCGTCCTGAAAACTCTCGGTTCCCGCTCCACTCCTTCAAAAACAAACAGTATCATACCTTGAACGCGTTACCTCTGAACATCTTCTCGATATTGTGGCCGAAGCGGAGTTCCTTATCCGTGCAATCAACCAGCGGCTTAATCTTATTCTCATTAAGAATAAAGTTGCAGTCCGGCCTTAGCAGGTCGTTCGTCATAAGGTAGGTATTATGCGAAGACGTAAATACCTGGCAGTCCTTGTTGAACAGGATTTTGCACACTTCAAAAGCCAGTGTGTAATGGTAGAAGGCATCGAATTCGTCGATGAACACAAACGTTGCCTGACCCATGCGCTGCATCCAGAAATAGAGCAGTTCCAGGGCCTTGGTTCCCGTGGAGATAATAGCCATGAACGGAATGCGTTTTTTATCAATCAGACAGAACAGCACTTTTTCTCCAGCCCGTGGCTGAGCAAACTCAAACTCCTGGCCGCTCACATTCAGCAGGAAACGGCGGAAATCATCAATCAACTTATTCCGGATAATATACTCCTCCAACATGTACACTCCGGTCTCAAGACCGATAAACTCACGCACATCAAGATTCCTAAACCACAGCATTCCATTTACGAACTGCTGCAACTTAATCAGATAATGGTCGCGAGCCAGCGGGAAGGAAGTGAGCAGGAAATTCACGATTGGAATATTATTGGCATTGTCCGCAAGATTCCGCTGGATGCTCTTCTCAATAGGAAAAGACTCTGCGTCGATAGTGAATTTACCTACTGTGCGTTTAAACACCGGCTTCCCGTCCACCTCCATCGCCTCTGCAGTCAACAGACCATGGTAGTCTTTTGCATAACTGTACACGACCGTTTGTTCGTCAAAGCGGAAGGTGTATTCAAACTCCACTTTCAGGTTGGAATCCCCTGCATAAGTAAAGTTGGCATAGTAATCCGGCTTCTTCCATTTAGGGGAAAGATGATTGACAATGTCAAATATCGCAAGACTGAAATTGGTCTTTCCAGAGCCATTGGGGCCATAGACAATGCCGTTCTTGATGACATCGTCCCTGATGGCATACAGATTAAAGTTGTAGTTACTGTGCCTTGTGAGGTCCAGCTCAATTCTATCCGCGAATCCCCGGAAATTTTTTACGGAAAACTTTGCAAGCATAGCTTATTTCTTTTACTTTCATGCAAATGTAGTAATAATATTTGAATTCCCGTAATTTTTTTACGGATATTTTTCGTTTAAAAAATAAAAAAGGGCCAATGCTTCCTCCGATACCGCTCGCACAGGTCCAGCAGGCGCTGGAAAGGCGCCGCGCGCTCCGGCTTCAGCTCCCCGGCGTTGTAAAGCTTCCGATTATGCCGCAGCCAATTACCGTACTTTCCCCTCTCCTCCGGGTCATATTTAGAAGGATTGCGCTTATTGGTCTCAATAAACGCAATCACTTCCTTATACTTATTGTTCCAGATTTCGTCCTGAGTCATGAGCGGCTCAGTTTCACATCGTCGATGACCTTCAGGAGATACTGGCCATACTGGTTCTTCTCCATCGGGCGGGCAATCTCGCGGAGCTTCTCCTCGGTGATCCAGCCGCGGCGAAAGGCGATGTCCTCGAGGCAGGCGATCTTGAGCCCCTGACGCTTTTCGATGACCTCGACATAGTTGGAGGCCTCGCTGAGACTGTCATGAGTGCCCGTGTCCAGCCAGGCAAAGCCCCGTCCGAAGACCTGGACCTTCAGCTCGCCGTCCCGGAGGAACTCCTGGTTCACCGTCGTGATTTCCAGCTCTCCCCTTGCCGACGGCCTAATGCGCCGGGCGATATCGACGACCCTGTTGGGATAGAAATAGAGCCCCACAATGGCATAGTTACTCTTCGGTGCGGAGGGCTTCTCCTCGATGCTGATGCAGTTGCCCTCGCCATCGAACTCCGCCACCCCGTAGCGCTCCGGATTCGACACCTGGTAGCCGAACACCGTCGCCTTGCCCCCTTCCTCGGCATCCCGCACCGCCGCCTGCAGCATGGGTGTGAATCCATTGCCATAGAAGAGATTGTCGCCAAGGACCATGCAGACGCTGTCGCCCCCGATAAACTCCGCGCCGATGATGAATGCCTGCGCCAGCCCGTCCGGGCTCGGCTGCTCGGCATATGAAAAACGGACCCCATAATCAGACCCATCCCCCAGCAGCCGCTGGAAGCCCGGCAGGTCGTAGGGCGTCGAAATGATCAGAATATCCCGAATTCCCGCCAGCATCAGCGTGCTGATAGGGTAATAAATCATCGGCTTATCATAAATCGGGAGCAGCTGCTTGCTCACTCCCTTTGTAATCGGATACAATCTGGTGCCGGATCCCCCGGCGAGGACGATTCCTTTCATATTCTTAACTAATTGGTATTCTCATATCTGAATGGACGATCTGGTCCATATATACGATAGGCATGATATAAGAATTCAAATCCGTCCCTTCTGTTTTGGCAAAAAGAATACCTCGCGTTGTACTGACGGCCAAACCGCCGATGTGAAAAAGAAAGTCCTTTGGGATGACTACAAAGCCATCTTGCTTCAACCCCTCCCAACTTTCAGGAGATATTTCGAAGAAAGATGAGACTTTAATCGTCATTATAATCTGGTTCTCTACTCTAACTTCAGTCGAGACGGTAATCACGATAGTCTTTGCCTCATAGTTGAAGCCCGTCTGGATACCGCCGTTTGTTTGAAAAGCCAAGGGACGCTGATTCGAAGTCCCAGAAAACGTCGCAAACTGGTCAAGCTTAATATGAGAATATTTGAACTCGATTTGCATATTTTACAAAATTTGATTCTTCACTGTTTTTCTTAAAAAACTCCGTTGCCAACACCTCACACGAAGGAAGACTTGTGATGATTGAATGCCTGTCCGCCTTTACCTCGACGGGAAGAAGCCTGACGGACAGGATACGTTCATACTTTTCAATAGTCTTGATGCTAGGATTCAATTTCCCATTAATCAAGTTGCAGATATAGGCCTGAGAGACATGAAGTTTCTCAGCCAGCAACGCCCTATTCATTCCGGGCGTATCTTGGATGTAATTAAACAAGTTAATCGCAATCTCTAATGTCCTAGAGTACTGATCCTCATTGCGCGTGCGCTTCTCGTACTCTTTTTCACTAGCGCGGCGCTTCCTTTCATAAGACCTTGAGCGATCAATTGCTACATCCTCCAATCTTTTATTTGCCATATTACCAATTATATAGGTTCTCGCGTGTGTTATTTGGGTGGCTTTAGTGTTATATGTTGTTAAATGATAACGGTTTCAATCTTGTCTCTTGTCGTATACTCGTTGTCTATCAAATACTGAATAACCTTTTCCTGTTTCCTTTCCTCGTACTGTAAAGGGGCAAAATCTGACATCTTTTCAACCAGTTTAATGCCGCCTCCCGTGATAATGTAGTTTATCTTACCTGTACCCTCCTCAACGAATCTTACAGCATATATCCTTATCCAGTTCTCATACTCTATATCCCGATACTTAATCTTGAACTTGCTATCCGGCCACTTAACTGCCTTATTGGGATTCTCATGTAATGGGACAAACAATCTTTCAAGGTCATCAGTAGCAATGCGTCTTCGAATTTCATTCAGCAGGACAGCGTGTCGCCTGAGTGCCTCTTGCACTGTAATGTGTCCATAACGGTCTGTGCTGAGTTTGTCCTTTTGATTTGTGAAGAACGTAAACAAATAACCTTGCTGTTCCCATAAATAAAGTAATCTTCCGTACTCCCCATCTTCATCACATTGAATCATACAATCTCGGACTGTTCCATATGGACAGAACTCTTTGCAAAAGCTAGAAAAAGAGCTGTCTCGTAGTCGCTGTTCTCCTAAATCATCAAAAGCCACCGTATACAAAGCGACTTTTGCCTTTATCCTCTTTATCCTCTTTTTGGGGCGAAGTTTCACTAGTTTCATTTACTTATAAGTTAAAACAATTGCAAAGATACATCTAATTAATGAAGTTTGCAAGACATTCGATGATGTTTTTTAACTTATCTATTAAAAATTCATTCGAGGCCGCCCACTCTGTTGTTCCGAAAGCTGGTTTTTCTTTGTTCGTCATTATTATCAGATTTTCCCTTACGGCCTCAACAAATTAATCGGAGCCACAAATACCCCATCCTCACGCTTGTACGCACCACCCACGGCAGTCAGCACCAGCAGGAATGAAGGAGCCTTCTC
>JAFSSE010000011.1 GCA_017445755.1 Bacteroidales bacterium
ACGAGGCGGAGTCAGCGCAATGAATTTGTACTCCGTTCCGGAAGGAATTGCGCGGGATGCAACCTTCGACGCCTTGGCGCTAAGCATTCTATAACCATCTACAGCTGCATCAAAGATGGCCGATTCCTCTTCGTTGACTGCTTGAGCCTCGGGGAACTCTTCTAACTTGACAAAGCTTCCTTCAAGGAAACCGCCGGCCTTCAGGAACTGGTCAACTTCTTCAGGCATAACAGCCATTCGTGCAGCGCGAACACCATACCCCGGTAGGACCTCGGCCTGGGGCTGTTTCTTAACGATATCGGCCGTACTGGAAACAAGGCCACCGCTGCCGAAAGTGCAGAAAGGAACCACCTTCTTTCCGGACAGGTCTATTTCGCCAAGGCAGGTGAGCATCGGCAGGGCGCAGGTTCCGAACCAGACCGGATAACCTACAAATACGATATCGTAATCAGCGATTTTTGCCTTGATGGGCTGAATATTGGGCAGCAAGTCGCCTTCACGCTCGCGGATGCAGCGCTGGATGGTTTCATCATAAGTGCCGGCGTAGGGCTCTACGGGAACAACTTCTTCCATGTCAGCACCCAGTGCAGAGGCAATTTCCTGGGCCACAGCCTTTGTGTTATCGGTCTGGGAATAGTAAATGACAAGCACCTTGGGTGCTTCTTTCTTCTGCCCGCAGGAGGTTGCGGCAAGCATTGCAGTCAGTACGACTGCCATCAGTTTCAAGAATTTCATGCGATATTGTTTTATGCTTGTTTCTTTTTACTGAACACCGGCCACCAACTGTCATCGCCGTAATCCTGTCCGATTCCGGAGAGCACGGCCATATCTTCATCGGTGATGGTGAAATCCAGTTGCACGTTGGACTTGATATGGTCCGGATTAGAGGATTTAGGCAGGGAAACTGTTCCCAGTTGCAGCGTATATTGTATGCAGAGCTGTGGGACGGTAACTCCATAGCGCTGCGCGACTGCGGCAATATCCGCATTCCTGAGCGCCTGCCCATGGGCAATGGGTGAATACGCTTCTATCAGGATGTTTTCCTCCTTGCAGAAGGTCAGAAGATCCTGCGGTGTATCGCCGATGTGAAGAAGAATCTGGTTCACCATAGGCCTGATGTGGCAGTCTTCCAGGATATTCTGCAGGTCGTCCACCAGGAAGTTGGATACGCCGATGGCTTTCACCTTCCCGGCCTCATAAGCGTCTTCTAACGCTTTCCATACCTGTTTGTTCTCCTTGAAGTAACGCTTGGCACCGCGGAACTCAGCCCAGGGCTGCGGGCAATGGATAATGATAAGGTCGGCATAGTCCATCCCCAGTTTGCGAAGGGACTCATCAATGGAAGCGGCTGCCGATTCATAGGTCTTGTTCTCGGCAGCAACCTTGGTGGTAATAAAGACCTGTTCACGTGGAATACCGGCGGCACGGACGCCTTCTCCCACGCCACGCTCATTGCCATAAGCTTGTGCAGAATCGATGTGCCGGTAACCCAGGTCAATGGCCGCTTTTACGGCTGCTGCAGCCTCTTTGTCAGGAATAAGCCAGGTGCCCAGTCCAAGTTTAGGAATGAGGACACCATTATTGAGTGAGTAAGTTTCTTGAAGCACGTTATTCATATCCAAAAGAATTATCTCCACGAAAATAACGTTTTTCCATGACACTACAAAGCCCCGCACCGCTACAGTCGGCTTGCCAGCAAGCTGTCAAGCCCACTTCCGCTATCCCGCGCTTGGGACCTATGTGTCGGCACAGCCGCCACACAAGTCCCACGGCTCCGCAGACTCTGCCAGTTGTGCCCGGCGAATGGCCAACGTTGTCGGCCTTTTCGCCATTCCCAACTGTCCGAGACTGCTCCGCCGCCGCGCGCCCGCTCGCCGGACAGCCGGAGATGAGCCCTCCAGACCTCATCTCCGCCAGACCGGCTCTCCCAAAAACGAAACCGGAGTCCCGCGTGAAAGAGGACTCCGGTCATACCATGAGCGGTATCTTTTATTGTCCCGCCGTGTCGTTTTATGTCCAGGTGAAATTCTCTTTCCCTACGTCAATTTTAAAACCCAGAATGTAATTAGCTGATTATCAACAAAGAAGCATATCATCAATTAGTATGTGTCAAAAATTATTTCACACAATATCAAAAAAACTTAACTTTTTATTTGGAGTGTAAAATAATAATGCTATATTTGCCATAAAGATAATTTATTCTTGCGCACATAATCAGAAATTAGGACAGTATGAAAGACTCGATTGAAAACCTTCAGCAGCAGCAGGATCCCGAAGGAATCCGCAATGCAATACTAAGCCGAAATCCGGCTCAACTCGATATCGTATTTGGCAAGGGCGTATTTGGGCCTTTATCCTTAATTCCAACAGCCCATATGGCCTTGTTTAAATACGTAAGCGTTCATAGCACTAATCCCGAGGAGCGTATGGAGCTTGAAATGAAGATGAACGATTACAAAATAGATGTTTTCTCTGTCTTAGATAAGATGCGTTCAAGGTGGGAGCACAAGACTCTTGAAGAGTTTGCAACGGCAAAGAATATTATGGGCTACCTCTATAGCTCATGCTACAATATTATAAGGGACATGGTGAGGACTATGAATTCCAATTCAAAAAGGTTAATCCGAGCCAAGGTGAGGATTGACCAGGGACAAGAAGGGGGCATAGTGGATGAAACGCCCGATTCAGCCTCCTATGACACCTTCTACCTGACAGTTGATGAAGCGTATAAACACATATTTCTCTCTGCCGGCTTAAATGAGGAACAGGAACGTACGTATTTAGCTATCCGCTACTACCGTGAAGAGGAACATATGGACATCCAGTCTGCTGTAAAGAAAACTTCCGAACAGTACGGCGATGCAAAAATAAGTGGAATGACGGCAAGATATTACCGTGCACGGGAAAAACTTGAGATCGCATCAAAAGCCTGTCTGGGACGCTATTCTATCATCGACAAAACAATATAAACACAGATCATTATCAGTAACCCATAATCATTTACCATCATGAAATACATCGTTAATGAACACGTGTACGTTGTTTTCCGCGGTCAACTCTGCAATGCTGTCATCCTTGCAGCGCGTATGAGGGAAAAACTTGTTGGACCAGCAGAGGCTCTCTACATGGTACGTATTGACTGTCCTGGAAGGAATGGACAACCAAAGGAAATCCTTGAGTGTGAGATTGAGGACTCCGCGCTATTCCGTCACCCCCTTTGGACGGACGAAAAAGAAGTCACCGTTCAGATAAAAGAACTGGCAAAGGTTCGAGCAGGAAAGTCATCTGACCGTGAAACACAGGTAAGAACCCTCGAAGAACGCATCTCCGGCTCGCTGAAGAACATCAAGCGCTATGGCTTCGTCGATAACACCACCTGCGAAAAACTTGAAGATCTATTTGCACAGGCTAAACAGATACTCCCAGCTGATGATTCATACGACAATCAAAAACGCAACAGCGGTAAATACAATAAACGTTCAATCAAAACACATAAGTCATATGCAAACAACCGTACTCAGAGATATCCTGCTCAGCGCTTTGTACATGCCAGATTCTTCTATCAGAAAAGAGCTATCAATTGGCGTGTCGGAAACAATCATGTCAATCAGAGGGTCAGGGTATCAGTTCCCAAACAGTTACGACATCTCACACGCGGCAGATGAAGTTCTATTGGTCAAGTTTCATACAGACCATGCCCGTGACGATTATCGATATGTGAACGGCTCTATAATTGAAGAGCGACATTCCAACGATACAGCTCAGCCTGGCTTTCTAATCCGAATGACATGGGGACGTGAACTCCCATGGGGGATGATTGTGTCGTCGGATGTTGCAGCGTTTCTTGTCTCATCAGCTCTTCACGAACTGGGAGTGAATCCTGAATCCTGGCCAACAGTTTTCTATAACGGAGAGCTGATAGATCCCAATCTCAACTATATCAAGGCTTTGCCTGAACGCGCGTTTAGGGTATTTCAGTCGAGAGATTTGGCATACCGTCTGCGTTTCGATCCTAAATATGATTTTGCCGGTGATCAAGAAGCTCCTCAACCTAATAGGGCCTGGCGTAGAACGTTCGACTTATATGACAAATACGATTTTGCGCTTGATGACCTTGTGAAAATTGTATTTGGTGATAAAAAGGGTAGGTATGAATTATCTTCGGACCTTCAGTACATCCGGGCACGATACGGGCACGGCAACAGAATTAACACTCAAGTTCTTTACGAGGTGACCGACGCCCCGGACTACTTATATCATGGGACCTCTGACCTCAGCATAATCGGAATACGACAAGACGGTCTTTTAAAGAGGAAACGTCAGTATGTGCATCTCTCAGTGGACAGAATTGCGGCCCGCAAGATTGGCCAGAGACATGGGAATCCTATCGTGTTGACTATCGATGCGAAGCGCATGCAAGCCGACGGGTACAAGTTCTACAAAGCGACAGATGATACTTGGCTGACGGAATGCGTGCCGGCTCACTATATATCCATTACTCCTCTCTGGATTGAGGATGTACTTAACACTCCTCGCGGCTCCGATAACGAATAACTCCGCTCCGACCGGGTTCCTGGCAGCACGCTGGACAGGGCGCTTTGCGCCAGCCCTCCGCACTGCCAGGAACCCCGTCTCCACTCTTATTGCAACCGCCCGACAGTCGGCAAAAGCCGACTGCCCGGCTATGCTAATGATTCCGATTGTAAAAGGCCTTGGCGTCCAAATGCTCTTCCATAAACAGGTCCAGAGCCTTGCTTATCAGCGCGTCAATTGTATTCCTACCTGAGAGGTTCTGCTGTCCCAACGAGGCCACTGAAAAAGTCCCCTCATTGTATTTAAAGGCCTATATATTTGATTGCCGATAATCTTGCTAATTATCTTGCTGATTATCAAAGATTTATTTGTTTTTATCGTTATTTTTCACTATCTTCGTATATCCAAATGATAGGTTATGCTCAAGATAGAAGATAGGCTTCCCATGAGTCCTTATTACGAGCTTTACGACATGCTCGTGCCAAGGGACAACAAATATAGGCGTTTTGACGAGCTGGTTGATTTTACATTCGTTAGAGACAAACTGATTGGCAAGTATTGTCCTGACAACGGCCGCAATGCAATAGATCCGGTTATACTTTTTAAGTATCTGGTCATCAAGATGGAAGAAGACCTGTCTGATATGGATTTGGTTGAACGATCCAGGACAGACCTGTCCTTAAAGCGCTTCCTGGGATACATGCCAGAGGATAGTGTTATAGACCCCAGCACATTAACACGCTTCCGCCGAGAGAGGCTCAAAGACGTTGAACTCCTGAACCTATTATTGAGCAAGACTGTTGCGATAGCAGTGGCAAAAGGCATACTCAAGTCAAAGACCCTGATTGTGGATGGAACCCATACTTCAACCAAGTATCGTATTCTTTCTCCTTATGAGGCACTATGTAAACGATGCAAGGAACTGGTAAAACGGGCGACAGAGTTAAAGCCATCCGCAGCAGACGATATTCCGGAGCTAGAGGTGCCGCAGAAGCCGGAAGAAGCAATCAGTTACTGTAAGGGTTTTGCCTCAAAGGTGCGCGAACAGTTGTCAGATATCGAAGCCGCTCTCCCGGGTGTCCTGGACAAGCAGCTGAACAACCTTAACGAGACCATTGACGATATAGAGGATCACTATTACACATCCGAAGACAGGGACGCCAGGGTGGGTCACAAGACTCGGAGGGATTCATTTGGCGGATACAAGACCATCATCGGGATGCTGGATGAGAGGATTGTCACATCTGCGGTCGTACTTTCAGGCGAGAAGGGAGAGGGACAGTATCTTGAGGAAGTTGTGGAGCAGTCCAGACAAAACGGAGCATATGTGGAATGCGTAATCGGCGATGCCGCGTATAGCGGGAAAGACAATTACACATTGGCTAAAGATAACTTTGAATTGGTGTCAAAGCACCCGTCATTACCACAGAGGATGATAGAAAAGTTCCACCAGGATGGCTTTGAATACAACAAGGACTCAGATATGGTTGTTTGTCCTGCAGGACATCAGGCGATAGAGAAAAAGGTCACATACACCAAAAAAGAAAATGGATCCCAAAAAACGGCATTTTATTTTGACAAGAAGATTTGTACTGTCTGTAAACTGAAGGATACCTGCATCGCCATGCAGAGACAGGATCCGAGAACAATAAACTGAAGAACAGCCATCACTTCAACAAGACATTTTCAAAGGGCTATGAGAGCATGACCCTTCAAACGGCCGTAACCTTCTTTGTCGCAAATTTGAAAAAAATCGCCATTCTTGAGCGGGAACAGGCCAAATAAACCCTTGCCGAACTCGTTTTTTCGAAAAACAACCTTGTGACAATCGACTATTTGAGCACTTAACAAAAAAACACAAGCACTAGCGAATTATCGCACTCTCGAAGGGCAATATAATATACCCCCTTTTTCAGTGGCCTCATTAGCTTGGGGAAAAACTGCCTTCCGGAGTGCAAATCTCACACGCATCTCACACGCACATTGCCATCTCACACGCAAAAATGACCGCTTTTTGTCCTGGTTTTTCTCATTATTTCAGGGTTTATTCTCCCCTGCCCCCCATTTGGCGTCTAAAACACCGATTTTTGCCCAAAACAAAAAGGGCAAACCGGTGATTAACAGCGATTTACCCTTTAAGCGGTGCGGACGAGGCTCGAACTCGCGACCCCCGGCGTGACAGGCCGGTATTCTAACCAAACTGAACTACCGCACCAGTTCCTTTTGGGAATGCAAAGTTACGATTATTTTTATAATGTGCAAACATTTTTTCCGCTTTTTTTACCCTCCCGCTATCTCCGAAAGTTCCAGCCATCTCATCTCCTTTTCGTCCAGAAGCGACTTGAGGACGGAATAGCGGTTTGACGCGGCAAGAAGCTCCTCCGGTGCCATGGTCCCGGAAGACATTGCACCTTCAATCTCCGTTTTTTCACTTTCGAGACGGGAGAGCTCCTCCTCCAGAGATTCCAATTCCCTCGCCTCCTTCCAGGAGAGTTTCCGCTTTGAGGGGCGCGGGGAAACCGCTGCGGGCTTTTCCTGCGAACTGGCAGAGCGGCTCTCCGCCTTCCGGGCCGCCTCATAATCCCTTATATAAGAGCGATATTCGGAATACTTCCCGACAAAATCTTTCACTACCCCGTCTCCGCAGAAGACGAAGAGATGGTCCACCAGGCGGTCCAGGAAATGGCGGTCATGGGAGACTATGATAAGACTCCCCTTATACTCCTTAAGGTATTCTTCGAGGATATTCAGGGTTACGATATCGAGGTCATTGGTCGGCTCGTCGAGAATCAGAAGATTCGGCTGCTTCATCAGGACCGTAAGGAGGTACAGCCGCCGTTTTTCCCCGCCGGAAAGCCGCGAAATGCGGTTTGAGAGCATGTCGTGGGGAAAGAGGAACATCGAAAGGAGATGGGTGTCGTTAACCGTCTCAAGCACGGTCTGGTCCTCGTCGAACTGCATACCGCTCTGGTGGTAATATCCGATTTTCAAGGAAGCGCCGCGGTCTATCTCACCTGTCAGTTCCCCACCCAGAGAGGGCTCCCATCCTCCTGTAAGAAGGTTCAGGAAGGTCGTCTTCCCGGAAGCGTTCCGGCCCACGATTCCAACCCTCTCATACCTCTGGAAGTTATATGTGAAATCGCGGAGATAATACTTTCCTTCCCATGAAAAGGAGACATTCCGGCAATTGATCACCTTGTTCCCGAGGTAGGTCTCGCCCTGGGAAAGGTCCGCCATGTCGACAGAGCGTATCTTATAGGTATCTTCCGCCCTGTCTTTCAGCTCATAAAAGGCCTCCTTGCGGTATTTCGCCTTACCGGTACGGGCACATGGAGTACTGTGCATCCATTCGAGTTCGCGGCGAAGGACGTTCCTGACACGGTCGGTCTCGGCATTGTAGCGGTCGATCCTCTCCGTCCTCTTTTCGAGGTAATTCTCATAATCCCCCCGGTAGATGTAAACCGCTCCCCTGTCGAGTTCCATGACGATATTGCAGACCCTGTCGAGAAAATAACGGTCATGGGTCACCATCAGAAGCGTACAGCGGGAACGCCTAAGCGTATTCTCCAGGTATTCAATCGCATCGATGTCAAGGTGGTTGGTCGGCTCGTCCATGATGAAGAAATCCGCCTCCGAGGCGAGCATCTCCGTCAGGGCGACGCGTTTTACCTCGCCCCCCGAAAGATCCTTCATGAGGCGATCCCCTTCCCCCAGGGAGAAATCCGTAAGAATCTGCCGGACCCTCCGCTCATAGGCGAAAAGATGTTCCGGGTCCAGATGGGCCGTCCATGCGGCCGAACCGTCCATAATCTGGTCAAAGACAGTCTTTCCCGGATTGAAAGCATACTCCTGCTCGAGGAAGGCGATGCGGATATCCTTCATAAACAGGATACGTCCGCCGCTGTCAGAGGAATCTTTCCCGGCGAGAATCCTCAGAAGGGATGTCTTGCCGGTACCGTTAGGGGCAATGAGCGCAATCTTGTCGCCCTCGTTTATATTGAAGGCGATATTCTCGAAGAGGACCTTGGGGCCGTAGGACTTGGATATGTTCTCGATCTGGAGATACGAGGCCATGGTTACTTGAAGAAACGGTCCACCTGCTTTACGGCATCCGGAAGGGCGAATACAGCGACCCGGTCATAGGGTTCAATCCGGGTATCGCCAACGGCGATGAAGGCGTCGCCGCCACGGATGACCCCGCCGATGATGGCGTTTTCCGGGAAATCGATATCCCTAAGGGCACCCTTTATAATTTTGCTCTTCGGGGCGACGGTGTATTCAAGCACCTCCGCGTCGGTTCCGCTCATGTATTTTACGAAACGGACCTTGTCGCTGAGGGTGAACTTGAAAATTCTTCCGGCTGTAATAAGTTTCTTGTTGACAATAGCATCAACGCCCATCTCCTCAGCAAGGCGGATATACTCGAGGTTCTCGACTTCGGCGATGACACGGCCCACTCCGAACTTCTTGGCAACGACCGCGGCAAGGATATTGACTTCGTCGTTCTCAGTAACGGCAAGGAAAGAATCGAAGTCTTTCAGCGACTCTTCAACGAGAAAATCCGAATTACGGCCGTCTCCGTTGACTACATTGACAGAGTCCGGAAGGCGTTCTACGAGTTCCTGGCACCTCTGACGGTCGGCATCAATGATCTTGACGTTCTCCATACTGCCGGAAAGGGTCTCCGCAACCATGGCACCGATCTCTCCCCCGCCGAGAATCATGGCGCTGTCTATCGTCACGCGGCTCTTGCCGAGGAAACGCATCAGCGTATCGATTCCTTCGCGCCTTGCGATGATATAGATGTGGTCCATGTACTTGAAGCGCGTATCCGGTCTCGGAATCAGCGTTTCATTCTTACGGGCGATGGCGATAATCCGGAAAGCCGTCCCGGAGCTGAGCTGGGATACCGTGCCGACAAACTCGGAGAGGTTCATGTCGAGAATCGGCGAGTCGTCGTCCACCTTGAAGACCGTCAGCTGGAGTTTTCCGCGAGCGAAATCCATGGCATCCGAGGACGAGTCGTGCTTCAGAAGATCCACAATTTCATCACTCGCAATCTTTTCGGGATAGAACATGAGGTCAATGCCCATATCCTTGAACATCAGCTTGTTCTCGGCACTTAAATAACTGACGTCATTGATTCTCGCAGTGACCCGCTTTGTCCCGAGCTTCTTCGAGAGCAGGGCGCTCACTATATTGACATCCTGGGGCACGAAGGGATTTACGGCAATCATAAGGTCGGCGCTTTCTGCCCCGGCCCTCCTCAGGACATCCACCGCCGAAGGATCGCCGAGGACGGTAACCACGTCCGCCGTCGAAGACAGTTTCTGAAGGCGGGACGCATCGTTGTCGACGACAGTAATGTCGTTGGCCTCATGGCTCAGCATCTTCGCCAGATGGGAGCCGACCTCCCCGGCCCCTTCGATGATGATTTTCATGACTTATTCGTTTTCGTATTCCACTTTTCCGTATCCTCTGGTCTGCATAAGGACGCGCTCCGGATAGTTGGAGATGATTGCATCCACATCGCACTCCATCATCCTCCGGATCTCATTGACATCGTCTACGGTCCACGGGACCACCTTGATGCCCTTTTCGTGGGCGAGTTTCACATTCTCAGGCGTAATCCCTTCATAATTCGGGCTCCACCAGTCAGGAATGAAACCGAGCTTGTCCAGAAGCTGCTCCAGATCCTGCTCCTTGTTGGTAAGATAGGAGAGGAAGAGGTCGGGATACTGCTCGTGCATATACCTGAGGGCCCGTTCGTCAAAGCACTGAATGACAAGACGGTCTCCAAGATTCTTGGACTGAAGGAGCGGAATTGCGAGGTCCACGAACTCGTGGTACTCGGCCCACTTCTCCCCTTCACCCTTCTTGTCGCTGGTTTTCACCTCGATATTGTAACGCATCGGAGAGACTCCCCTCTCGGCGGTATAGTGCTCGATGAAATCGATGAGGTCGGAAGCCAGCGGCTTGTGCTCGCGGATCTTTTCCTGGTCCGGGAAGCGCGGATTGACCTTCAGGCCGGTCTCATAGCGGGCGACAGAGTCATACGGCATCGTGAAAATGTACTCCTTCGGGTCGCTCTTCAGGATTTCGCTGCCATCAGGACGGGTGCAATAGTCCGGATGGAAGTAGTTCTCATGGGAAATGATGACCTGGCGATCGGCGGTAATCTGCATATCCATTTCGAGGGTATTGACCCCGAGGTCGATAGAATACTGCATGGAGGAGAAGGTGTTCTCCGGACGGACTCCTGCACCACCGCGATGGGGCTGGACATCGATATAGTTATCCATGTCGAAGGTATATTCCCACTCCGCCCCAGCAGGGTTTGTAACCTTTATTCCCACCGTCTTGGCATACTGGGAAGGGATGGCCGCGAAATAATGGATATCCAGCCGGGGCCTCTTGTACTTTGAGATTTTCTTCTTCAGGGGGGTGTAGACCGAGTTGATTTCACGGATATACTTCGGAGAGACATCCTGGACAGGATAAAGTTCTCCCATCGGGGTTCCGTCCTGGAACCACTCTACCTTCCATCCTTCGTCATAATCCCAGACATTCGCGACAAGGGCGTTCGGGAATTTCGAGGACTGGCCCGGATCGATGAATTCAACCTGGTAGTCGTCCGGATAGTCGATATTGTGCCAGAACCAGGTCAGATGGCTGTCGATATTGCTGAAAATCTCATAGCCGCGAGGAGTTCCGTCATTGCAGATTTTCGTATCCCACCAGGCGCCGCAGATACTGGCTGCGTTATGCTCATGGGCAAAGTCATTATAAGTCTGGTTTGTCATTATGTGGGAATGTCCCGTGATAAAGTCTACGTCATAGTTCCTGACGACATCGAGCAGTTCCTCTCCCCTGACGATATATTTTCCGCTCCACCAGAACTTCAGCGGGCTGTGCTGGGCAATGAAAACATGGGTTCCTTCCGGAACATAGGAAAGAAGGCCCCTGACCCATTCCAGCGTCTCTTCCTTGAATCCTTCCTTATACTGGCCGGTCTTGGAAGGATCTCCGGTGCCATTCCCGCGGAAAATGATGCTCTCAAGTCCGATTACGAGGTCGTTTCCGAGGAAGAAAGCCCAGTTTACCGGGCCGAAATTCGCCCGATACGTCTCTGATGCGGCTTCCCCGCCACGCTCCTGATTGTAGTCATGGTTACCTATGATATTGTAGACCGGAATGCCGAGCCGGGACATCGCCTCTTTGTAGGAGGGGAAAATCTCGAGGAGATTCCAACCGAGGTCTCCGAGGCAGACCGCCACCGTGTTTCGCTCCGCTCCATACTTTCCCGCCTGTGAAACAAGGTCGGAAAGAGGTTCGGCCGTAAACTTGGCGAAATGGTCATACCCGCCCTGGGGAGACTTCATCTGGGGGTCCGAAACCGAGAACAGGGTATAGTCCGGGGACGGATTAGTTGCCATGAGATCGAAATCATACTTCTTCTGATCAGAAAGCTCGCGGTAGAACTCCACGGTACCGGAGGAGAAGGGCGCAACATAGCCGGAAGGTGTAACGACATAGACAAAATGGGCCGAATCAGAGACCTCGAGGGTATATTTACCCTTATTGTCGGTCTGGGTGAAACTCGTTCCGTCGGTTACGATTACGCCGGAGAGGGCCTTCCCTTCCCCGGTTACCTTACCCTTGACCTTGCGCGCCTCGGCGGAGGTTGCGACTGTCAGCAGGGCAAGCAGAATAATGATATACTTTTTCATATGATTTAACCCAAAGTTTCAAACGTTTATCTATAAAAGTCCCTCCAGGACGGATTCGTCAAAGGCGCCGAACCATTCATGGGTCTTTGCCGCCGCCTGCGCCTTGATTTCGGGCGTAATACACTTTGCGACGGTATAGATTGCCCAGGTCAGGGCCGCCAGGTCGTCGGTATAGCCGGCAACGGGAAGAAAGTCCGGAATAAGGTCCATCGGCAGAATAAGGTAGCCGAGGGCTCCGAGTATCTTATACCTCTCCTTCGAGGGTGTCAGCGGACTCTTGACCACATAATAAAGCAGGAGGGCGGCATAAACGACTTTAATGCCCGCCTTTTTTCCGAGCTTTTTAAGTTTTTCCCAGAATTTCTCCTCGGAATACTCGCCGGAATACTTTTCAATGTCATCGAAGGATTCCTGTGTCTTCTTGTCTTCTTCCATGATTCATTTATATTTAGAAACACACGTTTACTGCAAAAATCATACAATCCCGCTCAAATCAGAAAGGATTCTGGGGAGGGGCAAAGTCGTAGAAGGTCTTGTAGGGGAAGCGGCGCGGTGCTCCGGGCTTGTCCGGATAGAAGTCTGCCATCTCATCAACCCTGTCTTTCAGTGGTTTAAGCTGCTGACGGAGCTCTTCCGGCGCCTCGTCCCACATCAGGGCATCCTTGAACTCGGGGTCCGTCCGGTAGTTGTAGATCCGGCCGTCCCAGAAATATGCGTAGGTATCGTCCATGGCATAGCGCGAGGCCTTCGGGGAAGGTGTCGTGGGCCAGAGGGGGTTGAAATGGATGAGGACGAGGTCCTTGGGATTGGGCTCCTCCCCGCAAAGCTCCGGATAGAGGGAAACGCCGTCGAGGTTCCAGTCATCAGGAATGCTGACCCCGGCGATGTCGGCGATGGTGGGGAGGATGTCCGTAAGGTCGGCAAGATGGTCAGCACGTCGGCCCTGCAAGCGGTCTCCCCAGCAGATAATCATCGGGACATGGGTTCCGATGTAGGTCGGCTCTCCCTTTCCGCCCCTGACTTCCTTCCCGTCGGCTGTCCTGGAAAGGATACGGGTGGAAGTGCCGTTGTCCGAGGCGAAGATGAATATGGTATTGTCCCACACTCCCTGCTCCTTCAGGTGGCGGACCATGTCCCCGACCTGCTTGTCAAGGTATTTCACCATGTACTTGAAATAGGAGGTGTCGGCACCATGGATGAAGCGGGAGTCATAATTGTGGTCCCAGTCATAATCGTCCGGCGTCGTAGTATGCGGAGTATGGACCAGCGGCTCGGTATAGTAGAGCAGGAAACGCTCCTTCGATGCAACCTTGCGGTCAATATAATCAAAGGCATAGTCCTGCATCGCGTCGGGGCCGTAAATCGCGAAGTCATAGCGCTCTCCGTTGTTGTCCCACATGCTGTTGGCGTAGCGGTCGGTCTGCCACTCCCCGCGGCTTTCGAGATACATCTCGATCTGGGAGCAGAAATACTCGTCGAAGCCGGCCTTGGGAAGCATGGCCCGGTCGCGGCCGAGCTGCCATTTCCCGACAATCGCCGTTGAATATCCACCCTGCTTCGCCACCTGGGCAAAGGTGTGCTCATCCTCGTTCATGTAACCGAAGGCCACGTAATTCCGGTCGTTGTAGAGACCGGTCATGACCTGGACCCGGCTTGGAGACGAAAGTGGCTGGGCGTTCATATTGGAGTAGAAGATACCCTGCCGGGCGAGCGCGTCGATATTCGGGGTCTCATATTCGGTCCCGCCATAGCAGCCGAAACACTCGGCTCCGATATCATCGGCGAAAAAGAACACTATGTTCGGCTTTTCGGGCTTATTGGAGGTACATCCGACAAGGGCGGCAAGCGCACCCGCTCCAACGCTGAGTTTTTTACATGAAATCATATCCTATTTCTTTTTCAGTTTTGCAGTAATGTCCGGGTCGTAGTATGAACCCACCATGGAATGGAAACGGTCCTTCATTTGGGAAAGCTTCTCCGGTTCCGTGGAGGAAAGGTCCCTGTCCTGGTGGGGGTCATCGTCGAGGTTGAAAAGGGCATAATCCTTAAGATTACCGAGCTCGGTACCCGTATCCGGGCGGACCTTCCGGCCTTTATACGGAGGAATCAATATCCATGAACCCTCCTTAAGGGCAAGATGGCTCTTCGCTTCCAGAATAAGGGAGGAGCGGCCCTTCTTCGATTTTCCGAGGAAGGAACGGGAATAGTCCTCACTGTCAATTCCTTCCGGGGTCTCAGCTCCGGCAAGACGGGCTATTGAAGCGAAGTAATCCAGCTGGGAGACAAAGGCATCGGAAACCTGTTTCCGGGTATGTCCCTTCCAATATACAATCATCGGAATATGGGTCCCGCCGTCATAGGCGCTGTATTTTCCACCGCGGTATATCCCGGAGGGGGTATGGTCCGCGACCAGCGAATCCGCAAGGTCATTGTATCCATCCTGGAGGACCGGACCGTTATCGGAGGTAAATATCACTATGGTGTTTTCAAGAAGCCCTTTTTCGTCAAGGCAGCGCATTACTTCCCCGACGCACCAGTCCGCCTCGACAATCGCGTCCCCCCTTGTCCCATAAGGAGTTGAGCCAAGGAAACGGCTGTGAGGAAGGCGCGGAACATGGGGCTGATGGAGCCCGTAATAGAGGAAGAAGGGCTCCTCCGAATGGGTGTCGATATAGCTCTTCACCTTTCCGACAAAGTAGTCGGCCATGTCCTCATCGTTCCAGACCGCGCTTTTCCCGCCCTTCATATATCCTATCCTTGGCACCCCGTTTACAATCGAGCAGTTGTGGCCATGGTGAGGGGTCAGACGGAGCATTTCGGGATTTGAAAGCGCTGTCGGCTCCCCTTCGAAGTTCTTTTCATAACTGACTTCAAGCGGATCATCCGCCTCGAGCCCAAGCACGGACCCGTTCTCCACATAGACAGTAGGGACACGGTCGTTTGTCGCCGCAATAAGACAGGAATAATCGAAGCCGATATCGTTGGCACAGGGGCTTATCGGCTTATTCCAATCGATGTTTCCGTTCCCCATCCCAAGATGCCACTTCCCTATCGCGGCGGTGGAGTATCCCGCCTCCTGAAGAGCTTTCGGAAGGGTCGGGATATCCGTCGGAATTATTAGCGGAGCATCCCCCGGAAGTATCTGAGCCGCAGGATTCGTCCACGGATAAAGACCGGTAAACATGGCATAACGGCTCGGAGTAGAGGTGGCGCTGGTCGCATATGCATTTGTAAAACGAACACCTCCGAGAGCAAGGGAATCGATGGCCGGAGTCGGTATCCTTCCCATCCCATAGCATCCCACGTCCCCGATGCCGAGGTCGTCCGCCACGATAAGGAGTATATTAGGTTTCTGAGCAGGCGTGAGTGCGCAGCCCGCAGCGGCGACGGCCGCCCCGCCAAGGCAGATGGCTATTCCCGTTTTTCTGTTCATGGCCTTGTCTTTTAGAATATACAAAAATAACTAATCCCCATCAGAAATGCAAAAAAGTTCCCCTGCCGGAAAAGGCAGGGGAACCGGACTGTATTTCCTGGCGGATTCCGCCGGAGCTAATTGGCGGTAAAGGTGACCGAAGCGGCCTTGCCGATACGGTTGGTTCCGCCGTGTGACTCGCCGTTGAGGCGCTTGCTGAGGTCATTGACAGAGGTATCGTTGACCCTCGCACGCACGTACAGGGTTCCATCCGCGGCGGAAGCCGGGAGGTCGAAGGTCTCATTAACCTCTATGCGCTCGTTTGCCGAGGTGTAGGTCGGAGACAGCAGGTAGGTATAGCTGATCTCGTGCGCCTCCTCGCCACTGACCGTCAGGGAACCGGTCTTCACATTGAAGGAAGTCCAGTTTTCCTTGTCGGTGGAATACTCCATGACAAAGACCTTCGGGCCGGCTGCGGAGGAACTCATGCTGAAGTTGACATTCACTTTGCCTGCAGGGTGCTGCGGGGCCGGAACCTCGAACATCCAGTAGTCGTTGAGATAGACGCTGTAGGAAAGGAAACGGTAGCAAGTCTCTCCCCAGGTCGCATCCGTCGTGAAAGTGCATTTCTTGCTGCCGTCATTCTCGGACAGGCGGTTTACGGTCAGAAGGGCAGTCCCGTCGTCGGACTTGAGCCAGGAACCGGTCTTGATATTCATCGAGTAATCGACATCCGTTTCATATGTCTTCTCAGGATCAAAGGACCAGGTGGCTCCGAAGGACTTGGCTCCGGTGTCTCCGCCGCCCGTTGCGGGAGCGTCGGTAACCTCGAATACCGGACCAGCGTCCTCACCGTCATCGTCATTGTCGGCGATACGGCAGGTGCCTCCGTTCGGATTCGCAAGGGCACCGCTGCCGTTTGCCTGCCAGTTGGCGACGCACCTCATGCGGAACTTCGGTTCACGGCAAGGGGCAGCAAGGGTCCAGTTGCACTCGACGGGCGCATTGGAGGTGGCCTCGATGAAATTGTACTGGGCATTGTTCCCGGTCTCGGTTTCAGTAGCTACCGGATACTCCTCAGCCGGTTTCCAGTCGTTGCCGTCGAAGTACTCGAGCATCCAGTACTTATGGCCGGTTGCGGAGACACGGGTCAGGAATTTGATGTGGAGGTTGGTCCCGGCGGGATACTCATAGTTATCCGTAGCCGTGAAGAGCCAGTAGTCTCCCGGCCAGGCGCCGGTGACATAAGGATGTCCGGTCCCACCGACGATACGCTTGGGATTGCCGCTCGACGGAGTGTATCCGGTCTTGTCCACCTGGTAATAGGTAATGCGGCCGTTCCCTTCGACGTTGGAAGGAACATAGAGTTCGCTGAACCCTTCTGTCTGGTCGGTTACGCCCGAGGTGCCGCCGAAGTAGGAAGCATAATTAGTAAGGAGAGAGGTTGTGAAGCGCCACTTTGCGTAGAGGAGTTTCTCCGGCCTGGGCACCACGGAAGGACCGTTGTCCTTAATGGCCGTAGGGATAATCCCATACTGGTTCGCTCCGAGGACGCCGCAGCTGAAGCCGGTCACCTCCACACGGTTACCGTTCAGTGAGGAGAGGGACAGGGCGGAAGGAGCGTCGACAAGCTTGATCTGATAGGTCACGCCATCGACTTCTACGGAAAGGTTTCCTCCCGCTACGGTACCGGAAACGGTCACCAGCTCAATCGCAGTGCCGTTGAAGGAGCCAAGCGACGAGGTAATGTCCTTCGCGGCAGGGAGGGTATAGGTGCCGGCGGAAATACTCTTAATCTCATCCGCCTGGGTAATGGCAGGGACTCCGTTGACGGAACCCTTGTAGCCCTTTACGGAAACCTTGTCGCCAAGGGCGATGCCGGAGACCGTCGGAACATAGACAAAGACGCTGCCGTCGGTAAGGACACAGCCCTTTGCAGAGAGGTAGGCGACAGTAGCTTCGTCAACGACGAAGGTCTTGCCGTCGGAGAGGGCCGCGACATCGGACAGGGTAATGTGGCTGGCGTTGCGGTATGCGTCGCCTTCCTGGCTGACTATGACGATAAGCCGGCTGGCAAGGGTATTGCCGGAGAAGATGAGGGTATCCTTCCTTGGCTCAAGCACGCCGCTTGCATCGGTATTGCTTTCGGCCGTAACGGTAACTTCCGTAACGCCGCTGCCAGTGGAGGGGTCAACGCTGATCCACGACGGGGCTGTCGTGTGCCAGTCTCCGTCCGAATAGACCGTAATGGTCTTGGGAGCGGGATTGGATGCGCTGAAGGTCAGGGTCGACTCGGTACCGAGGACGGCCTTCGCCACCGGGGCTTCCTCCTCCTGGCAGGCGGCGAGAAGGGCCCCTGCGAGGAAGGTGGAAAGCGCAATTCTTATAATGTTTTCAATACTTTTCATATCTGTTACCAGTTGGGATTCTGAACGAGATTCTCATTGAGCTGCAGGTCATTCTCCGGAAGCGGATAGAAGTAATGCTTCGTCTCGTCGAAATTGATGGAGACATTCTTCATCACCTCCCAGTTGCCGGAGGTAGCGTACTTGCCGGTATTGGGATCTACGAGATAAGCCATTTCCTGGGTCTGCCTGTCACCTGAAGGGTCATAGATTTCATAAGAATCGAGCTTTGAGGTGGTGGAACCCACATAGAAGGTGTACTTGCTTTCCTCTCCGAAATTATAGTCTCCGGGACCGGGGATATACATGCCGTACATCGGCTGGTTGATGCAGTAGCCCGCTTTCCAGCGAATCAGGTCAAAGTAACGGCCCCAGCCCTCCAGGAAGAGCTCGATGGCCCTTTCACGGCGGATTTCCAGGATCACACCCTGCATCGGGTCACTGGAAGGAACATTGGTGAAACCTGTCTCGGGATCGAGGAGATACGGATCCGGGGAGGCGTTGGCGGCGGCCAGGTTGATGTTCGGCATGCCTACGCGGTCACGGATCAGCTTGATGGAAATGTCCAGGTCGTCCTGGGTAAGGGTACCTGCCTCCGCCTTGGCCTCCGCATAGTTCAGAAGCACTTCGGCATAACGGAAAACCGGGATGTCGACATACGAGTTGTCAGTCGAGTAGCACTTGGAAGCATAGGACTGGACATACTTGATAATCTGGTAACCGGTTACGCTGTACCTGAATTCAGGACCGTCGGTCTTGCCGGCGACCTTCCAGGAATATCCGGGAGTGCGGATGGTCTGGGCAAGGCGGGGATCCCTTCCGGCAACCTCGTCGGCGAAGCCCATAACATCCCAGCCCGGCTTGTCCGTAAAGCGGGTTCCGTCAGCCATAAGGTACATGTCGACGAGCTTTTTCGTCATGCCCGGACGGGCAGCGGTCTGGTTGGTAAGGTAACGGCTGGCGTCATGCTTGATTTTGAGGTCCCTGTCGAAATTGATGGCAAGGATGATCTCATCCGTAAGGGCCGTTTCCGGAGTGAAGAGGTCGACGTAATCCGAATTGGGCTTGCCTGTCGAATGGATTCTGTAGACGTTGGCGTCAATCAGCATCTTGGCGGCGTCGGCAGCCATGTCGAGGTATTCCTTATAGGTCGTGGTGGAACCGTCGGCGGCCTTGTAGGAGTCGGCGAAGGGAGCCGGATCGCTGTGATACTTGCGGAAGGTTCCCTCAAAGAGGCAGAACTGCGCCTTGAGGGCCATGGCGGTATAACGGTTGACGCGGTAGGCGGTCTGCGGGGCCGCGGCAAGGCCGGGAAGATCTGCAATTGCCACGTCGATATCCTCTATCATATGACGGAGAACCGTCTCGCGGCTGTCCCTCGGATTGTAGAGGTCCGCATCGGCGGAACCGATCTGGTGGTCAATCCACGGAACGTCCCCGAATTTCCGGACCATGTCCGCATAATAGTAGGCGCGCCAGAACTTGACAAGGGCCGTGTATTCCTTGACGGCAGCAGCGTCGTCGCAGTTGTGGATGTTCTCCAGCAGGGTGTTCATCTTACGGAGGTTCGTGAACGACCAGCCGCCGCCGGAAGCCGGAACGGTACGGTCGTTGCCGCCGCGGATGAGATTGCTGGGATTCATGTCGATGTTGACATCGGACTCATCCTCATAGGGTGTCTTGTCAAGCAGGTTGTTATAGAAGGTGTTCGAGAAGAGCTGCAGGTCCTCCGCCGTCCTGAAATAGGACTCGGGGGTAATCTGCGATTCCGGAACAAGGGACAGCGTTTCTTCGAGGTTGCAGGAAACGAAGGCAAGCGACGCTGCGGCAAGAAGTAAAAAGATCTTTTTCATATCTGCATCCTTTTAGAAGTTGATATCCAGTCCGAACATGATGGTCTTCTGCCAGGGATAGGACTGGTTGTTAAGGTCGTCGGTGGCGCTTCCGCGGGTGAAGCAGCTTTCCGGGTCGAGGTGGTCGGTCACCTTGGTAATGGGAGACCAGTAGTGGAGGTTTTCTCCTGAGAAGTAGACGCGGACCTTTTCGAGTCCCACCTTTGAAATAATAGAGGTTGGAAGCTCATATCCGATCGTAAGGTTCTTGAAACGGAGATAACGGACATTCTGGATATAGCGGTCATTCACGCGGCCAAGCTCGCCGCCGCCGTTGGAAGCGACGTTGGAACGGGGCCTCGGGAAATATGCATCAGGATTGTCCTCGCTCCAGCAGTTGTCGAGGAAGTTCTTCGCGATGAATGTCGGATAACCGAGGGAATAAGGGCCCCAGAAGTCGAAGTTGTAGCGGGCAGGATACCAGTAATGGTTGCCGGTACCTTCGAAGAATACGCTTACGTCGAAGCCGAGGACGGAAAATCCCGCCTGGACGCCGTAGTGGAGGCGCGGAAGGGAGTTTCCGAGATAAATCTGGTCTCCGTGGTCTTCAAGGGTATTCTTACCATAACCGACGACACCGTCTCCGTCAAGGTCTGCAAACTTGAGGTCACCGGCCTTCCAGCCGCCGTTGAGGTTGGCGTTGAAATAGGACTGGTCGACGCGGGACGTGTAGTCAAGGGCCTCTGCATCAGATGCGAACAGACCTTCTACATGGTAGCCCCAGATCTCACCGATCTCCATTCCGGTGTAGTAGTTGGAAAGGAGTTTGTCCTTATTCTCGAACTTGGTGATGTTGGAGCGGTACTCGCTGAGAGTCGGCTTTACAAAATACTCGACCCGGTTGCCTGCAAGGCGGAATGAATCCCTCCAGCTGAGGGAGAGTTCATAGCCCTTGGTCCTCAGGTCGGCGGCATTCATCTGCGGAACGCCGGCGCCGTAGACGGAAGGAAGGTCCATACCGTCCGTAAGCATGCCGTCAGTGTCGCGGATGTAGGCCTCGCCGGTGAACTCGAGCTTGTTCCCGAACATGGCGAGGTCGAGTCCGATATTGGTCTGCTTCGACGTCTCCCATGTCTTGTCGGATGCGACAGGATCGTCAAGGTTCGTGTACCGGGCCATGACATTGTTACCGAAGTTGTAGCCGGCGAAGGTCTTGAAGTTGACAAGGCGGATAGCCGAATAGTTGTCCACATTCTGATTGCCGAGGGTACCGTAGGAGGCACGGAGCTTCAGGTTGTTGATTTTGTGCCTGAGGGGTTCGAAGAAGGGTTCCTCGCTGATACGCCAACCAACGGAAGCCGAGGGGAAGAAGCCCCACCTGTGACCCAAGGCAAAACGGGAAGAACCGTCGTAACGGGCGGAAGTCTCAAAGAGGTAACGGCCCTTGTAGTCATAGTTGATACGTCCGAAGAAACCGGCATTCCTCCACGCGGACTGGTTGCCGCCGACTTCCGGCTGGCGGGTTTCCGTGGAAATGAGGGCAAGGTCGGAAAGCTCCGTAGTGATAAGGTCGTAACCCTTGGCATAAACCCTCTTGTAATGGTACGCATCATAGTTGAAACCGGCCATTGCAGTGACATGGTGGGCATCATTGAAGGTATCTTCGTAGGTGCCGTAAACGTTCCATGTAGTGCGGACATAGTTCTGGACCAGTTCAGTCATGTAGTTGTCAAAGGCGCCACCGTTGTTGTAAGTAACAACCTGTCCGGGGAACTGGGAATAGGTAATGAGGTTCCGGCGGTGGGTATCCTGGTTACTGTAGGTACGGTAGCTGTAGTTGGCCTTGAGGGTCAGCTGACGGATAGGGGTGATTGTCAGCTCGGTCGTATTGGCAAAGTCCGTCCTCCGTTCGATGTTGACGTTATCGCTGGCATAGGCCCAGTGACGGCCGTTGCAGACGCGGTAGCCGAGGGCGTCCACGAAATAGACCCAGGTCCCGTCCGGGTTTTTCAGCGGGAAGCAGGCCGGGGCGTGGCGGTCGCCATAGGCGAAGGAATCCTGGATATCTGCAAGTCCCGGGAAATCGTAGGTTCCCGTCCAGAAATTCGTATTGTTCGAAATCCTCGCATACTTGTTGATGCGGGCGTCGATCTTGGCGCGGAGGTTATACTTCTCATAGACGTCAGGACGGGCCTTGACCATACCCTCCTGCCTGTCGTACTGACCGGAAAGATAATACCTTACGGACTTGTTTCCACCGCTGACGCTGATGTTCTGGGTCTGGACCGGATGGACGTCATTGTACAGTTCATGCCACCAGTCGGTATTCGCATAATACTTGTACTTGCCGTCCTTGATGACCACCCAGGGACGGTCCGGATTCTCAGTCTTGTCGTTTACACGGGCAAGGAGTTCCATCATGTCCTGGGCCGTGTAGTTCACATAGTTGGAACCCTTGGACTCATACCAGAACTTGTTGATTGTGTAAACGGACCAGTAACCGGTGGTCTCCCAGTCGGTCGATGTCGTCGGCATCTCGACGCCCCAGCGGCCGCTGTAGCGGACCGTCGCCTTGTTGGCGTCGGATTTACCCTGCTTCGTCGTCACGAGAATGACGCCGTAGGCGGCACGGGCACCGTAAACCGCAGCGGAAGAGGCATCCTTGATGACGGAGATGGATTCGACATCCTGGGGATTGATTCGGTTGATGTTACCCTCGATACCGTCGA
Organism: Bacteroidales bacterium; assembly: GCA_017445755.1. GTDB lineage: Bacteria > Bacteroidota > Bacteroidia > Bacteroidales > UBA932 > Cryptobacteroides. Next base: position 22,642 of record JAFSSE010000011.1, read on the forward strand.
TCAGGACGAGCGGGGAACCGCCGGTGATGGATGTATAACCACGGATGTTGAGGGAGCCGGTCGAACCGGGATTACCGCTCGAAGTGGAGATGTTGAGTCCGGGAACCGAACCCTGGAGCATCGTCGTAAGGTTGTGGGCGCTGCGGTTCTCGAGCGACTTGCTCTCGACCGCGGTAATCGCACCGGTCAGGTTCACCTTTTTCTGGGTACCGTAACCTACGACTACAGTCTCTTCGAGGGTCATGTCATCCTCTTCGAGGACGACGGTAAGGGAAGCCTGGGAGGGACCGACCTGAAGGGTCTGGGTAACGTAACCGAGACTCGAGACCTCTACGGTCACCTCTCCCTGGGGAATCCTGAGCGCAAAGGAACCGTCGGCACCGGTTACGGTACCGTTGGAGGTTCCCGGCTGCAGGACGGCGACGCCGGGGATAGCGGCTCCGCCGGTGTCAACTACCTTGCCCTTGAGCTGACGCGTCTGGGCAGACGCCGAGAAGGCGATGCCGAAAGCGAGTAAGGACAGGGCAATCTGCTTGAAAATCCTCATGTTGATTAATAATTTGGTTAGATATAATTAATATTTACTGGCATGGTATGTACCCGTCTCGAAGGTCTTCGGACGGTTCATCGTCTCGGAATACACATTACCGAAGCGGTCCGTGACCCGGATAGTCACAGTCGAGGTCGCCGAAGTGGCTGTTGCCTTGAAGTGATGGACCCAGGAATCGGTGTTGAAGGAGTCGCGGTAGGCGCTCTCGGAGATTATATGGAGCGGATCATACTCGGATATCTGGGTCACAGTCAGTTCTTTCCCGTTCTCTATGACCGATATCTTCCAGGAAGGATCGTAATTCCAGATATTCAGAAGGATTACGTTCGACCCGTACTTCTGCATGGCCGTAGCGTACTTCTCCCAGTTGGTCCTGGAATACTTCCCGCTCGTAACGACCTTCTTCACCTCGTTCATGTCATAGGCGCGGAACTGGTAGGTCTCCGGATATGAGGTGGACTTATATACCCAGGACAGATTGGTACCCTTGACACTGAGGACCGTATATCCGCCCGGAGCGCCATCCTGGGCCAGGTTGATGCCGGAGACATAGTGGCCGGACCACCACCACGACCCGCAGACAGATCCGGCGTTGTGCTCGAAGAACTTCCCGGAAGAGAGGTTGTCGTAATTGAAAATCTTATGGGTATGTCCCGTAAAATAGTGGACGGTATAGCCGGAAAGGACGGAAGCGAGGTCGGCCGTAGCGCCATAGGTCCTACCGGAAAGACCTGCCTTCCATGCGTTTACGCCATTCGGCCTATATACCGGAGCGTGGGCGGAAAGGATAATGGGGGTTGACTTGCTGACATAGGAGAGATCCTTCTTAAGCCAGTCAAGCTGGTCCTGGGTCACATTGGTCGTATACTCCCCGCGGTGGTCAGTCTGGATCTTTCCGGAAGCATCCTTCGTACTCGCAGGTACGCCAGAATAATCGATGTCGTCGAGGACCACATAGTGGATTTTCCCGATATTATATGAATAATAGGTAGGGGCAAGGATGTCGCGGTAGGGCTGCTCCTTGTCGAAATCGTCCGGACGGGAGAAATCGTTGTCATGGTTACCCATCGTATGGTAGATGATAAGATCCTTGACGTCGGTATCCATTTCCTTATAATAATCGGCAAGGTTAAACTTGTTCTCATACCAGTAGATATCCCAGGACATGTCCCCGAGGGTCAGGCCATAGCGGCGGCCGGTGGTGGTTGAGACCCTCTGGTTGAACTCGGTGGCAAAGGTCCGGAACTGGGCGAGGTCGCCGGTCCCGGAACGGTTTGCAAGGTGCATGTCACCCATGATAAAGAGGGTGTAATTGTCGGTGTCCTGCGCCTTTACCATCTCAAAGTCAGCACGCTGGGTATTGGCTACGACCCCGTCCAGCTGACGGTAGATTACCGGGAGGATACCGCCCGCGGAACCGTCGTAGCCGAGGGTGACGGGCTCATAGCCACCAGGAACGGAGTACCACACGAGGTTGTATTTCTTGCTGGAATTGAGGTAGTAGACGCCGTTTGCATCCGTCCTTGTCACCTCAATGCCGTCCGACACCACAACCCCGGCGACGCCCTCGTCCCCGCAGGAAATCCGGCCATAGACGTTATATCCTTCCTTGGGCAGGATTTCGACCCGGACGATAAGCGTAAAGTTGACCGGGCCTACAAGGGCCTCATCCGGGCCGCGGCGGATATAGATAGTATATGTACCGGTAGGCATCGGCTTGTCCATGGTGAAGGAGAACTTGCCGTCCGCGGAGGATTTTATGGAAAAAACATATTCCGTACCCGCCTTCGTATCCTTGAATACGACCTTGTCGGTAAGGAGCGGGCCGGAGCCATAGTATGACATCGTAAGCTGATCCCCCTCAGCCGCCTCCATGGAAGACTGCTGGGAAACGAGGATTTTCAGCTGTTCCGAATTACCGCCCTGTTCTTTTGTACTGTCACAGGAAAACACCACCGCCAGAGCGGCGACAACAAAGAGAATATGCAGGTATTTTTTCATATTATTCCTGGGCAAGGCGTTTTTCACTTGGAATAAGAAGGGCGCAGAGGAATACTCCGATGAGGGAGCCGACGGCAACCGAGAGCATGGCCGCATCCCAGCTGCTGCCGTTGGCGATACCGCCTACGACAATCTTGGAGCATACCGCATCACCGAGAAGGTATCCGAAAAGGCCCACAAAGCCAGCTGCCGTACCGGCGGCGTTCTTCGGGACAAGGTTCAGGGCCTGGACGCCGGTAAGGGCGACGGGACCGTAGATGAAGAAGCCGATCATGCAGAGAGCGACATAGACGAGAACCTTCTGGGTGGAAGGATCCGCCTGGATTATACCGGCGCCGACCATCCAGTAAAGGAGGACACCGATTCCGCAGAGCAGCATGCAGATAACATTCATAGGAGCGCAGCGGCCCTTGAAAATCTTCGAGGTCGCCCAGCCGCAGGCAATGGTACCGACGGCACCCACGATATTGTGGACGGAGAAGGCGACCTTACTTTCGGCGGCGGTCATGATCCCCTTGGCCTGGAGATAGGTCGGGGCCCAGTCGCCGATTCCGTAACGGACCATGTAAACGGCCACGTTGGAGATGGCGACGACCCAGAGAAGCTTGTTCTTGAGGACATAATCCACGAAGAGCACCTTGAAGGGGAGCTTGTCCCCTGCCGCGCCCTTGGACTTTACGCCGCTGTGGTCATTGCGCCAGTCTCCGACGGAGGGAAGGCCGCAGGACTCCGGCGTATCGCGGATGGCCCACCAGCAGAAAAGGGCGATGACAAGGGCGATGATGGCCGGGAAAACAAAGTTTCCGCGCCATGTCTGGGCAATCCCGAGGTCAGCGGCCAGGGCTACGCCGGCAATGGCGAGGAAGCCGAGGGAGAAACTGCCGATGGTGTGGGAAACATTCCAGATACTCATCTTGAAACTTCTCTCGTTCTGGCTGAACCAGTGGGCCATTATACGGCCGCAGGGGGGCCAGCCGAAGCCGCTGAGCCAGCCGACAATCAGCATCAGGACGAAGATGATAACCGTATTGAGGGCGGTGTTGGTTCCAAAGGGAATAAGTCCAACGGACATCATCACGAGAGCCGAAAGGACAAGCCCGACACAGAGGAACTTGCGTGCGTCGGAGCGGTCCGAAACGCTGCCCATCACGAATTTGCTGAAAGCGTAGGCGATGGAAACGGCCGACATCGCGAGACCAACCTTTCCGGCATCGAGAATGTCATCCGCAATCATGTCCGGAGCCGCAAGAGAAAGGTTCTTACGAACGAGATAATAAGCCGCATAACCGAGGAACGCTCCCAGGAATACCTTCAGTCGCATCGACTTGTATTCCTTATCAACTTTTTCTGCCGGAATCAACGCCTTCGGCTTGGGCGGATCAAGAAATCTTGCCATTATTTTTAGAACTAAATTAGTTATTAACTTCAGTTTTAAAATGTAAAGATACAAAACTTTTATAATAATTCAATTACAACATTTAAAAATAATTCAATTACAACATTTAAAATAAAAGCGGCCACTGACATATTGTCATATTTTCCATTTGGCAACGATTTTGATATTACACCACTGAAATCATGACAAAAAGTACTACAGCATATGGCAGATAAAGAGCAGATGAAAAAGGGAGAACCCCAGAGTGAGAAGAAAATCAGGGAAGCGCTGAAGAAGGCGGAAAAGCGGGTTGAAGAGCTGGAAAAGAAGCTTCAGGAGAATGAGGAGGCGGTTAAGAGCGCCGAAGAAAAGTGCTCGGCGGCGAAAAATGACTACCTCCGCCTGATGGCAGAGTTCGACACCTTCCGCCGCAGGAGCGCCGAAGACCGTCTCGAACTTGTCAAATCGGCATCCGCCGACACCATCAAGGGGCTCCTACCCGTTCTGGACGACTGCGAAATCGCCCTCAAGCAGCTTGAAGGCGTCGAAGGCAGCGAGGACGCCGTCGAAGGAGTCAATCTGATATTCTCAAAGCTGATGGCTTTCCTTAAGACAAAGGGGCTTGAGAAGATAGAGGCCAAGGGGAAAGAATTCGATACGGAACTGCATGAGGCCGTAACCATGTTCCCTTCGCCGTCGGAAGACATGAAAGGAAAGGTCATCGAGGTTGCCCAGACGGGCTATCTCCTTGGAGGAAAGGTCCTCAGATATGCCAAAGTCATTGTAGGAGCATAGGATATGGCACAGAAAAGAGATTACTACGAGGTTCTGGGCGTTGCCAAGACAGCCGGTGAGGATGAGATCAAGTCCGCCTACCGGAAACTGGCGATGAAGTGGCATCCGGACCGCTGGGTTGACGGGACCGACGCGGAAAAGAAGACAGCGGAGGATAATTTCAAGGAGGCCGCCGAGGCCTATTCCGTTCTCAGCGACCCGCAGAAGAGAGCGCGTTACGACCAGTTCGGCTTCGCAGGGGCTGAGGCCCCCGGAGGTGGCGGTTTCCAGGACTTCGACCTCAACGATATTCTCAGTCAGGTATTCGGCGGCGGATTTAATTTCGGCGGCGGGTTCGGAGACTTTTTCAGCCGGTTCACCGGCGGAGGCGGCTCCTCCCAGACGAGGACCGTCCGCGGCCGTGATATCAGGACCAGCGTAACCCTTACCCTCGAGGAAATCGCCCATGGATGTACCAAACAGGTGCAGATTGAGCGGAACCGCCCCTGCCCCGACTGTGGCGGAAAGGGGACGAAAAACAGCTCCGACATCAAGACCTGCCCGTCCTGCAACGGCAGCGGATACATCCGCCGGAGGGTCCAGACCCTACTCGGCTTCGGCTATGAAAGCGGTCCCTGCCCCCAGTGCAGCGGAAGCGGGAAGGTTGTGACAAACCCCTGCCGGCGCTGCGGCGGATCCGGGCTTGAGCGCCGCCGGGAGAGTGTCAGCGTGGAGATTCCCGCCGGCGTGGAAGAGGGCATGCAGCTAACGAAAAAAGGCGAGGGCCATGCCGCCCGCGGCGGTGAGAACGGAGACCTCCTTATCGTCATCCGCGAGCAGGCCCATCCCCAGCTTCGCCGGGATGGCAACAATCTCTTCTATACGACCGTAATTTCCGTAATGGACGCCATCCTGGGGACGGAAATATCCGTTCCGACCCTCGACGGGCCGACCCGGCTGAAAATAGATCCCGGGACCCAGAGCGGGACCGTGCAGCGCCTCCGCGGGAAGGGCCTCCCCACCGTACGCGGCTATGGAAACGGGACCGGAGACCTCTACGTTAAGATCAATGTCTGGGTTCCGAGGAAGCTCTCCAGAAGCGAAAAAGAACAGCTGGAATCTCTCAGACACAGTTCTTCCTTCACTCCGGACCTCTCCAGGGACGATAAGCAGATTTTTGAGAAGACGAAAAATATTTTCTGAAAAATTTTGCCACCTTAAAAATAATTGCTACATTTGCAGTCCCAAAAAGCAACCTCTTACAAAGAACGACACGTAACGTTGCGATTAAAGCACATTAGAAATGGATTTAATTAAGATTGCAGAAAACGCTTTCCAGAAAGGCAAAGCTGAATCTTTCCCGGAGTTCAAGGCCGGTGATACCATCACCGTAACCTATAAAATCAAGGAAGGCGATAAGGAACGTCTTCAGAAGTTCAGAGGCGTCGTTATCCAGATTAAGGGACAGGATGAGTATTCCAGGACCTTTACGGTCCGCAAGGTTTCCGGCGGAATCGGTGTTGAGAGGATTTTCCCCTTCACTTCCCCCTTCATTGACAGCATCGAAGTCAACAAGGTCGGTAAGGTCCGCAGAGCCCGCATCTTCTACCTCCGCGACCTCTCCGGTAAGAAGGCCCGCATTAAGGAGAAAGCTTTCGTCCGTAAAGACGAAGAATAATAAGGCGGCCGTTTCGAGGCCCCGATTCTGGCGCGTTAGCTCAGCTGAATAGAGCATTTGACTACGGATCAAAAGGTCATAGGTTTGAATCCTATACGCGTCACAAAAAAGAGAA
>JAFSSE010000012.1 GCA_017445755.1 Bacteroidales bacterium
GCCCGGAACCGTATGAGGGCATACATTGACCTGTATCTGAAGGAGGAGATTATCGAAGAGGCGCTTGTCCAGAATGTGGATGAGTTTGTCCGCTTTATGGAAGTGGCTGCCATCATGGATGGAGAAATCCTCAATTATGAGAATGTAGCCAGTGATTGTGAGGTATCTGCCAATACAGTGAAAGCGTACTATAAGATTCTGGTGGATACGCTTTTGGGATTCGAGGTGCCAGCATACAGGAAGGTCATCAAAAGGAAACTGTACAAGTCGCCCAGATTCTACTATTTCGATGTGGGTATTGCCAATCACCTTACCAAGAGATACAACCTTGCGCCAAAGACGCCAGAGTATGGCCATGCCTTCGAGCACCTTATCATGCAGGAGATTGTTGCCTATCTGGGCTATACGAACAGCGATGAGGAACTGACCTACTGGCACACCTATGAGAACCTTGAAGTCGATGCTGTCATCGGCGATGCCCGCGTGGCCATTGAAATCAAGTCAAAGGAGCACATCGACCTTGATGACAAGAAGGGTGTAACGGAGTTTGCCAAGGAGCATCCGGACACTAAGCAAATCATCGTGTCCAGGGACCGCATCAGTCGCCGCAGCGGTGATGTGGACCTCTACTACGTGATCGACTTCTTCAAAGCCCTCTGGGCCGGTGAGATAATCTGATATGCCTACGCTTTCGAGAAATGCCGGGCGATCCTCACCACCTCTCCCCGTTGGACAGATGCTGCGCCGTATTAAGAAAACGGCAGTGTTTTAGCCGGTAAAAACCGAGCATTTTTTAGTTTTATTTTCAACACCCGGCTCAATGGGGCATTCCGCCCCGGTCGCGACGCGTCCCTCTGACACTCCCCCGTCCTCTGTAGTTCGTGGGCAAAACAAACCGTTTTTGCCCACGAGATTGGGGCTGGCGGCTGAAACGGCTGAACTTTCGGATGACAATTCTGTCTAAAAACAGTATATTTGCCATCATGAAAAAAATATTAACCGCGGTCCTTGTCATCGCATCCATCCTCTTATGCCAATCGCCGGCGGACGCATGTACCAATCTTATTGTCGGCAAGAAGGCATCCGCAGACGGCAGCGTCATCTGCACTTATAACTGCGACGGCTTCGGCTTTGCCGCTTCACTCGGTTTTTATCGCCCCGGCCGCCATGAAAAAGGCGAGATGATCGCCATACGCCAGGGCTGGGGACCGGACGCAAAAATCAATTATATTCCCCAGGTGGAATACACCTACGGGGTTGCCGGCCTGGTGAACGAGAAGCAGGTTTCCATTGTCGAGACCACATGGAACGGGCGGAAGGAACTCCGCAATCCCGACGGATGGCTGGACTACTTCACGCTGATGAACCTGACGCTCCAGCGGGCGTCATCGGCAAGGGAAGCCATCGGTATCATGCACTTCCTGGTCCAGGAGTACGGTTACAACTCCACGGGAGAATCTTTTGCCGTCTGCGACAAGGATGAGGCCTGGATCATGGAACTGATCGGAAAAGGTCCCGGCAGGAAGGGGGCGGTATGGGTGGCCATGAGACTGCCCGACGACTGTATTACCGGCTATGCCAACTCCAGCCGGATCCGCCAGTTCCCCCCAGGGCGCTGAATCTTACTGCCGGGGAGCTGTCGGACTACCTCACAGAAAAGACAATCGCCTATACCGACAAGATGATGAAACGCTGGGATAAACTCGCCAAGCTTCTGATTGTCAAGCATAACGACCAGATCATGCTGCCCTCAAAAGACGGTGAACTCATTCCGGGAAGGCACACTTCACCTGCCTACTTCCCCGTTTTCATCGATGCCGTCAGGCATCAGACCGGAGACCGGTATGTAAAGCCGTAAAAAGCCGGAAGAAAGTATTACCTAACCCGGAAATCGGATCCGAATACAATCTTCTCCGCAACGGAACGAAGTTTCGCAGCATCCTCCGAAGGGATGTCGCAGTCCGAAGGATGGGCGCCGAAGGGCTCTCCGAAGAGTATCAGATAGTTGACGCAGGCCTTCAGGTAGGACCCGTAACGGCTTGGATGATAATTGTCGGTATAGAGAAGATAATTGTATGCAGCGCCGAAACCGCCCTCACTTCGCGCCTTTGCGAAGGCCTTGCCGATCGGAGACAGCCAGTTGATATTGGCGTCAGCCGCGGCGATCTCAGTCGAGCCCTTCCACATCATCTCGTCGAATGCGTCGAAGCTCCCAAATCCCAGATAGTTACCTGTCGTCTTATAGGAATATGACCATACGCTCTCGAGAATAATTTCCGCCGAGGGGGACTTTTCCTTTACAGCTGCACTCATGCGCCGGGTTAAGGCGAGTATTTCCTCAGGGCTGTACTTCGGGGTCACATCCGCGATTTTCGACGCATCCCCAAGTCCGTATTCAGCATGGAAGTAGGAGCCGTCCTGGAGGATCGCCCTGTCATATCCGCCTTCCGCAACGAGCCGCTGCGAGAAAGGAAGGACATCGAGATGGTGCTCGAATTCCTGGGAACCCTTTACATTGATTCTCACGTCGGTGGCATGGCCTTCCGCACGGCAGATCTGCTTCAGCTTGAAGGCGGAACCATGATAATAGGTAAAGCTGTTCCCGAGCTGGAGCAGTTTCACCGGCTTCGATTCCTTTGCAGAGACCCCTGGATAAGCGGCAATCTCACAGGCATGATAGGTCATGCAAGGGAGATTTATAAAGGCGCTCGGGGAAGGCGTGAGAGCTGAACCGGAACAGTTCACACTCCCGACAGCGCGGACCCTCATCTTGACAAAATCCCCGCTGACCGGCTCTGAGAGCTGGAAAGTGGTGATATAAGTACGGTGGTTCTTGCTGTCATAATCATAGACGTCGAAGGAATAGTCGGTCCCGTCTTCCGTGGCTTTATACCTCGGCTGGGCGTTCCAGCTGCCCTTGTCCCAGTATTCGAAGATGAAATACTTCGGAGTCTTGTTATTGTTAGTATTGATTGTCAACATGAAATCGACATCAGTCCCGGCCGGGAGAGTCGTAACCGGCACGCTGAACTGGATATAGTCCCCGGAGCCCATGTTGCCGACGCTCAGGGTCTGGGTTCCTCCGGGAGCGACCGAAAGGACCAGTTCATTCCCGGTCGTGGAGCCGACGGTAATATATCCCGTTCCGGGATTATTTGAAGGGGCATCTGAGGCCGCCACCGTCGCCGCTACGCCTTCCCTTATCCAGCGTTTCCCGGCTTCATTGCTCTCGGTATAAGTCACCCCCTTTGTAATCTCCCAACGCGCGGGGAAACCGTCCACCGCGGTATAGAGATTATCCTGGGAGAGGGTCACACTCTTCGTATCTCCGCCCTGCTCGGAGAAGGTCAGCGTTCCGGACCGCTTTTCGGACACATTCCCGTTCCGGGGCTGGACAGGAATGGTCACAGAGCGCATTGCAGCAATCTCCGAGGGTATGGAGGAGGTCTTTATCCAGTCGATATCCTTAGCCGAAACCGTTACTGGCTTTTCCCCTGTCGTTACCCTCAGCAGAGTCTGGGTATAGCCCGACCCCGGGAAACTGACAGCGGTTTCGCTGACAGCAAAGACCCCGGCAGGAAAAGAATCTCCACCTGAAGAGGCCGGAGCCGTCCCTCCCCCTACAATATTGGATTCATCCGCGGCCTTCCCGTTCACGGTGCCACCATATACACAGGAAGCAATTGTCCCTTCATTATATCCGGCCACGGAACCGGCATAATGCTTTCCGGATTCGTCCGCCGTCTTTGTCGTAACCGTGCCTTTCCCGGCTCCGCTCTGCATCGTGGAACTCTGCAGACGTCCTATGATTCCGCCGGCGTAAATCTCCGAAGGGACGGAGGTCGCGGTCGTAGTTTCGGCATTGAGGGTGCCGGTAAACTCGTTCTCCGAGAAATAGTCAATCACTCCCAGATCATAACCCACGATCCCGCCGGCATGCACTATCGCCGGATACGCTGCCTTAGATGCAGAAAAAGCGTTCTCCGCCAGGACTTTACCCTCATTCCGGTTCCGCTCCAGGGAGGTTACCCCGGATGCCATTCCGACAAGTCCTCCGGCGTTTACCCCGTAGAAAACCGAGGAGGAAGAAGGAGTCTTGTTGTGGCCCGAAGAAGCGACCTTCATCGATACTTCCCCGGTATTGACATTATCCGTCAAGAAGTTCTCACCGTAAGAAGTCGTCGTCCCTCCAAGAATGCCGCCAATTACCTGGAAACGCGTGGAGGCATGGGCGCTATGGTCTATCATGACCCGACCTTCATTGGTGCAGTCACTGATCCTCACCCCGTCCCCGCAGCCGGTAATGCCTCCGACATAGTGCTGATGGACCGCCTCGCTGTAGATATCTCCCCTGTTCGTACACCCATGGACAGTCACTTCCTGCCCGGGATCACCGGAGATTTTCCCTCCGATTCCGCCGATGGAGAAGGCGTCGTTCTGGGTCTCTGAATACAGCAGCTCAAGCCGTCCCTCGTTTGTACAGTTATCTATGGAAACGGAAGAACAGGTGTGATATACTACACCTATGATACCTCCCATTCCGAATTCGCCGCTGTTCCGGCTGGTCATTGAAGCGTGGTTGTGGCAATTTGAAACCGTCACCTCCGCAGAAGCGGTATTGGCTCCTCCAAGAATTCCGGCGGCAGAGAGATATTTGTATGTGGACCCCTCCGTAATCGGGTGGTTCTCGACCGTTATGGTTCCGTAGTTATGGCAGCCGGAAATTGAGTTCTTTCCGGTTGCCCAGGCGGCGATTCCGCCTACACGGCTACTCCTGTTGGACGAAGCGGTAACGGTGACCGGAATGAAATTGGTCAGATTCTCTATATCCGCTCCCGGAAGCGTAACGGGGGCGGTATAGCTCCAGTATGAGGTGGTGGAACTTGTGTTGTAACCACTTATGATACAGGATGTTCCATCATATGTTTTCCCGTCCTCGGACCCGAGGATGAGATCATGGATCTCCTTTGAATAGTCCTTCCCGAAGAAACCGAGGTGGGCAAGGGCCGAAGACTGGATATTGATATGGCTGATACAGTGTCCGTTGCCAAGGAGCTCTCCGGGATAGCTGTCGGTGAGCGGAGTCCACGGTTCGTCCTTCATATTGATATCACCGATGATTACAACCGTCTCTCCCTCGGGGTCCCAGTGGGCGGAATCACCCCTCCATGCAAGAAGGTCTTCGTAATTCGCAATCCGGTAGCCCCACTCGAGCCCGGTAAGGTTGAAACTACCGAGAAGCTGTGACCTGCCCCTTACCCTCTCGACTTCAGTTCCGGACGGGCGAGTCCCCTTCCTGGCGTCTTCCGTGCGGGAGAGCGAGACTTCCACTTCCACCTTTTCGCCGGGAATAACCGGGACATAACAGGTCCCGGGCGTAATGGAGGAGCCGGACGGGGTCAGAACGATGCAGTCGCTTCCGGCCTCGATGCCGAGGACCTCTCCCGTTGAGCCGTTTACCCTGAACTTTCCGGCAAGGGAGCTACCTTCCTTTACCGACAGGGTCGCTCCTTTAATTCCTTCGCCGCTGAAACGAAGCTCCAGAAGCGAACATGCACCATGGAAAACCAGAGTGGAATCCGTCGTCTTTGCAACACAGGGAATCACCCCTGCCGCCCCGGTTTTCAGATTGGAAGGAAGGGACAGAACGACCTCCCCTTCCGAGAATGATTCCGCAGAAGATGCGGGCCAGACAGCATAGAAGGGGCCTTTCATCTTGGCTTCACCCTTGAAAACCGCCTTCCCGGAACTGATGGATGAGAGCGTCAATACAGCCGAAGCGTTTTCCGCTCCAAAGAGTTTTACCTGATCTCCTTCCGACCATGCCGGCATATCCGTAGAAACCGCCTCTGCAAAGGTTGCCGTAAAAGTACAGGCCCCGTCCAGGACAAATTCCGTCGGAGTCACGACAACCGGTCCGTCTTTCCCGTCATCGACCGGATTTGGCTCACGATGACAAGACAGCGTAAACAAAAGGAGTAAGGGTAAAACAATAAATCGTTTCATGGTCATCAGTTTTTTGGTATTTCTGCCAGAGTACAAAAGTAAGAAAAATCTATTAAATCATTATATTTGCACTTATGAAAGAACTCTATCTGGCTGCTGGCTGTTTTTGGGGCGGGGAGAAGTATCTCTCCCTGCTCGACGGCGTAATCGAAACAGAAGTCGGATTCGCAAACGGAAACACCGAAAATCCGACTTACAGGGAGGTCTATACCGATACGACCGGCTATGCCGAAACCATAAGGGTGGTTTTCGACCCCGAAGTCCTGCCGCTCGAAAAGCTTGTCAGGATGTACTTCCGGTCCATTGACCCCCTTAGCGTCAACCGCCAGGGAGAGGACGAAGGAACCCGCTACAGGACAGGGGTTTATTATGTCGATGCCGAAGATCTTCCCGCCCTTAAAGCGGTATTTGCGGAAGAAGAGGCGAAGGCCGGAGCCCCGCTTGCCGTAGAACTGCTTCCCCTGAAGAATTTCTATCCGGCCGACGAGTCCCACCAGGATTATCTGGAAAAGAATCCGGGGGGATACTGCCACCTTCCCTTCGCCCTCTTTGAATTCGCATCCTCCGAGGCGGGGAAGAAAAAACGCGCCTACCGGGAAATCGAAGATATGCTCGCCTCCCTTCTCGAAGGCGAAACCGACCCCGTCGTAAGGATGGCTGAAACCGCGGCGGTGGTCCATGAAAGGATGGGGTTCTTCTGGACCGGCTTTTACCGTGTCCGCGGGGATGAACTCCTCCTTGGCCCCTTCCAGGGCCCTGTCGCCTGTATTCATATTCCCTTCGGGAAAGGTGTCTGCGGAACGGCATGGAAGGAAAACAGGACCATTGTAGTCCCCGATGTAGAGGCCTTCCCCGGCCATATCGCATGCAGCAGCCGCTCCAGAAGCGAGATTGTCGTGCCCCTGCGGGAGAAAGGCCAGGTCGTCGCCGTCCTCGATATAGACAGTACAGAAACAGGAACCTTCGACAGCACTGACGCCCTTATGCTCGAACGACTTCTAAGAATTGTATAGCAACTTAGTAACCTTTTGGATATGGAAACCAGATCTTTCGTCCTCCGGCGCGACAACCACGCCTCCATTGTCAAACTGATCGGCAGTGACACCATCGCCGTAGTCCGGCCGGAAAAATACGTCGAGAACCTTTTCCGGGAGCTTATCCATCGGACTATCGTAGAGAAAAAAAGCGGGAAAGCCGAGCTGGAAAGCGTTCTGGACTATTTCCGCAGCATCTCCTCCGAGGCGGCTTACCTTGAAAAAGTGGACGAGTTCGAGCAGATGGTAAAGGCCTATCTGAGCGAAGGCATGTTCGTATATGCCCCGCTCAGGAGCGTCGAAGACTACCTCCTAGCCCGCTGCGCCCGGCTCTGCGCCGAGGCGGTTGCATGCGGAGTGAAAGGGAGCAGGGTTATTGACGGAACAGGGCTCGTAGTCTGCCGTCCGGACGGAGTTTTCGACTGGGCCGTTTCCAGGGAAGCGATTAAGAAAAAATGCAAAAACGGGCTCCTGATCGTCTCCGGCGGCTATGGCCGTCTGGAATCCGGCTACGTTGTCCGGATCGGGAAAGACGGGTCGGACATGCTTTCCTCCCTTATCGCATCGGCAATCGGTGCAGACAGGGTGGAGTTCTATGTGGAGACCCCGGGGCTCGGAAACAATGCGAGGATGACATATGACGAGGCGGTCCATTTCCTCGCCTCCGACAATGCTCCCCTCGACTCCTCCGTCCTCTGGCCCGCGAAGAATTCAGGTATCCCGGTGGTTGTAAAGAGCATCTATGAGCCGGAAAAGAGCGGAACCCTGATTTCCGCCGAACCCTCCGGCAAGGCGGGCGCACCTTCCGGCATTCTGGTCGATGGGGACGTGGAGCTTGTAACAGTATATGGAACCGGCCTTCTCGGGAAGGTCGGAATTTCCTCGAACATCTTCTCAAAACTCGGCGAGGCCGGCGTCAACATCCGTTTCATCGCCCAAAGTTCCTCTGAATACAGCATCAGTTTCGCCGTTCCCTCGAGCCAGGGGGAAGTTGCGGCGAGGACCCTTAAAACCCTCGTCGGGGGAAATCCCATGCTCCCGCTGGACGATGTCATGATTCTGAACCGGAAAGTCGGCATTGTAACGGTCTATGGATCAAGTATCGCCAATATCCCGGGGGTTTCCGGGAGGGTTTTCTCAGCCCTCGGGGATGAGGGTGTCAGCATCATCGCCTCCGCCCAGGGCGGAGAAGAGCTCAGCATTTCGGTCGTCGTCGATGAAAAGGACCTTCCGTCAGCCAGAAAAGCCCTTGAAAAACTAGATAAATAAGCCGTCCATGAAAAAACTGACGCTGATTCTTGCAGCCATACTGGTTTCCGCCGCAATGCAGGGAGGGAACCTGAAAACCGCCCACATCTTTTCCGACCATATGGTCCTCCAGAGGGAAACTTCCGCCCCCGTCTGGGGCTGGGGCGAAGCCGGAAAGACAGTAGCTGTAAAGACCTCCTGGAACGGGAAAACATACAGGACGGCTGTCGGAGACGACGGGAAATGGAGGGTCTCCATTTCTACCGCCGAAGCCGGCGGCCCCTATTCCATCACGGTAAAATCCGGAAAGGAAAGGGTTGAAATAGCGGATGTCTTCCTTGGAGAGGTATGGATTTGCAGCGGCCAGTCCAATATGGAAATGCCCGTAGGTGGCTTTGGCTTCCAGGAACTTGAGGGCTCGAATGAAGCGATCATGGAGGCCTCGGAGACCAGTTCCCTCGTCAGGGTGTTCGATATCCGTACGGATAAGAAAACCGAACCCATAGAAGATGTCGAGGCGCAGTGGGAGCTGACTACCCCGGGGGTAACCGCAAAGACCTCGGCCATCGGCTATTTCTTCGGAAAACGGCTCGCAAAAATCCTCGGAATGAGGGTCGGGATAATCGTCAACCCATGGGGCGGGAGCCGGATTGAGCCATGGATGACAAGGGAAACTATAGAAGGGGCCGGAATCCCCGCTGAAGATCTGAAAGAAATCTACTCCCTCAAGGATATCCCCGGACGCTGGCCGGAAATTCCGGAGCTGATCTGGAACGGCCGGGTCGCTCCGATTGTCGGCTATGCCGCAAAAGGAATCCTCTGGTACCAGGGCTGTTCCAATATCCTCCAGAAGTCATATGACAAGCTCCAGGCCGCCATGGTGCGCCAGTGGCGGGAGGCATGGGGACTCGAGCTTCCGTTCATCTATACCCTCCTCGCCCCCTATGACCACAGCATGCCGGAAGGCCGCTGGCGTCCCCGCTTCGTGGAAACCCAGCTCCGGACAGAGGAACTCGTCCCCGCCTGCTGGGCAATTTCGACCGAAACCCTGGGAAGCGAGGTCTCGATCCATCCTCCGAAGAAGAAGGAAATAGCTGACATGATGGTACTTCGCGCCCTTAAGAGCGTTTACGACTACCCTTCCGGGATTACTGCCATAGACCTTCCCCGGCTCAAGAGCGTAAAATACCTCGAGGACGGGACGGCTGTAGTCCACCTGACGAGGACAAAATGCGGCCTCGGCTCAATCTCTTCCCGGGATGTCGTCGGCTTCGAGCTCGCCGGAGAAGACCGGGTTTTCCACCTCGCAGAGGCGCGAATCGACATGGACGGACAGACTATCCGCGTCAGGTGTAAAGAAGTGCCCCACCCAATTGCGCTTCGCTACAGCTTCCGCAACTGGATGGGTGCAAATCTCCAAAAATCAAATGGTATTCCCGTTCCGCCCTTCAGGACGGACGACTGGGATGACTAGAACCTCCACCCGAGGGTAAGGAGGGTCTCGAACCTGGTCTGACGGTTGCAGAGCTCAGGAGAGAGAATCGTGTCCGAATAATCCGGATATACGAGGAAGTAATCGTCCGGCAGGTAATTCAGCCGGCAGGCAAGGTCGGCGAAGAAAGAGCCGGATGAACTGTAACCGAGACCGAAGGATACGGCCTGGCTGTTTGCATCCACATAATTGCCGATATTGTCAAGCCCGGGATCCGTTGTCAGGTTGTAACCCACGCGAATCGCATACTGGGGCAGCGGACGGAGTTCGAAGCCGGCGCGGAGCATATGGGAAATGCCATATGCGGACGGGATGTCGGAGTTGAGCGAAGAGAAGTCGTCGTCGAAATAGACCTCGGAGAATTTCATAGACCCGTAATCGCACATCTCGTAGTCGAAGCTGATGAGCCCGAACTTGCCGATTGTATATGCGAGACCGGCGTTCAGACGGAACGGCGAGCGAACCTTGTATTCATAATTGCCTTCACCGGAATTGGCCCTGGCGTTGAAAGATGCGTCCGTGAAGGTAGTCTCACCTTCATATCCGTAATACTCATGGATGCGGTACACGGTCGGGGTCTGGATCGCAGCGCCGAGGCGGAGGCCCTGGAACGGCAGCCAGATGAAACCGGTCTTCAGATAAGCGCCGCTGCCGGAGCACTCATAGGAGTAGTTCATCTTCAAGGCATCGAAATACGTGTCCGCCGTGGTAGTCTCTCCCGTGCTGAACTGCAGAAGGAAATTCGAAGGGGTTATCGATTCCTCCTTCCAGTATTCATAGGAGTTCATTGACAGCGAGGAGAGCCCGAGGTTGAATCCCAGGAAGAACCTGTCGTTGTAATTGAGGCCGACATTGAACAGGATATCATACTTGTTTCCATAACGGAGCCAGCCATAATACTGGTTGATTCCGTCCGCAAGGCCGATTCCATCCGTAGTCTGCTTCTCGGTGACGCCGATATACCTGTTGTCAACGCCTCCGTAGGTTGCAATCATATTGGACTGATACCCAACGACACTTCTCCAGTCGGCATAATCATAGCCGGTAGCGGAATTGAGAACGTTCGAGGAGGTTCCGTCTGCAAGGGTCGAAAGGAAGCCGGCATAGGTCGTATTGTAATTGGACCCGCTTGCGTAGGTCTCAATCTGATAGTTGTTGGTCATATGGCCCACAAGACCTACCGTCCAGCTCTTGAGTCCTGTCTTCCTCCCTGTCTCCACACGGGCAGTCGCTCCGAAGGAAGGCATGCCCATCCTGGCGTAGCGCGTCATGTTCGGGTCCTCGAATCCATAAGGGGTCGTAGAACCGGAAAGGGGCGTTCCCTGGCTCCGGGTCGTTGACACGGTAACCGAAGGGGTCAGCGAGAACTGGGAATATCCCGCAATCGCCGAGCCGGCCGGGTTGAAAACGATGGATCCGAGATCTCCGCCTACGGCAGTCATGGCGTTTCCAAGAGCCACGGAACGGGCGGTTCCGACATAGTTTTCCTGACTGAAAGTATAGGCGTCAAAAGCCGTCTGAGCGGCCGCATTGACGGCTAATGCTGCAAATGCAATAAAAAGAATGGACCTTTTCATAATCATATCTGCTGTTGTTTAGCGCCTGCTGCTCCCGCCATGGCTGGAGGAAGAGGAGTGGCTAGACGAAGAGGAGTGGCTGGACGAAGAGTGGCTCGACGAGGAAGAATGGCTGCTTCCGGACGAATAGCTGCTGCTTCTGGAAGAACCGGAAGAGTAGCTCGAAGAGGAGCTGCTGCTCCGGTAGCTGGAGCCGGATGAACGGGTGGAAGAACCGAAGGACGAACTCGAAGATGAGCCGCGGCTATAGCTTCCCGAAGAAGAACCGGTACTCCTGGATGAGCTGGAAGAGCTTGAGGGGGCGCGGTAAATACTGGAGGAAGAGCGGACGGAACTTCCAGAGGAAGAACGGGCAGAGCTACTCGAGGAAGAACGGACGGAACTTCCCGAGGAGGAGCGGATGGAACTTCCTGAAGAAGAGCGGGCTACGCTCGAGGAAGAGCCGATGCTCCTGCCTGTCGAGGAGCCGGGCTGGATGCCCGAAGAGCGGGAAACTCCACGTCCGGACGAGGAGGCCGCGGTAGCACGGGTCGTGGCGCGGTTGACCTCTGTTGCCGAAGTGCGGCTGCCGGAGGCGGGACGGCTCACAGCGGTTCCGCGGGTTGTCCTGGTCACAGCCGAACCCGAGGTTGAGGAGCCCTGGCGGGCGCTGCGGGATACGGACGAAGCCCCTCCCACCGCACGGGTACTGCTCCTGTGATATGTCTGGGGCATTCCGCTCCTTCCGGCTATCCTTCCGGGATCTACACGGGGAGCGAACCTGTGACCATGGCCTCCGTAGCCATAGTAGTAATCATAGTAGTGGGGATAGTGGGGATGGTGATAATAACCATAGTACCCGTAATGGTGCCAGTAGGGATTGTACCAGGGATCATAGCACCAGTCGTAATACCAGTCATAGTACCAAGGATCCCAGTATGCCCCGCTCCAGTACCAGGAATGCCAGTAAGGACCGTACATTCCGTACATATGCCTCAGACCCGGATCATAATACCAGGGATCGTACCAGGGGGTTATCCCATACCAGCCGCGCATATACCACGGGGAATAGCTCCAGGAATATCCCCACCAGGGATCGTCATAGACATTGACGGTTATGGAGCGGTCGTTGTTGAAAGTAACGGCAGCGGCCTTACCCTTCGGCAGGGTCAGGGTATCGCGATCTCCCCTCTCGAGGAAAAGTTCTGAAGTCATGGTCTCGGCGACGAGGGCATCCATCTCCGCCTGGGAGGTGGCGGCCATTGCGTCGCTTTCGCCCTTTGTATAATAGATTCCGTCCTGGAACTGCTGCGAGGAGGAAGAGAACAGGGCCGACGTACCGCACGAAACCATTGCGAGCGATACTACGGCAAGCAGGATAATGTTCTTTTTCATAGCGCAGATCTCCTATATTTGAGTAAATTTTAATATCTTTGCGTCCGGTAAACGGATGCTTTTCATTCAAAGATGCAATTTCTGTACCTTTTGTGGCGGCATCCCGGATTCAAGAAACAAAATTAGGAAAATTTTCAATAATGGCAAAAGAGGTAACGAACCGGGCGGAGAATTATTCCCAGTGGTACAACGACCTGGTAGTGAAAGCAGACCTCGCGGAACAGTCCGCGGTCCGCGGTTGTATGGTCATAAAACCCTATGGCTATGCTATATGGGAAAAAATGCAGAGCATTCTGGACGGAATGTTCAAGGAAACCGGCGTAAAGAACGCCTATTTCCCTCTTTTCATACCGAAATCCTTCCTCAGCCGTGAAGCGGAGCATGTCGAGGGGTTCGCGAAAGAGTGCGCGGTTGTGACCCACCACCGGCTCATGACCAATCCGAACGGTCCGGGCGTGGTTGTTGACCCTTCCGCGAAGCTAGAAGAAGAGCTGGTCGTACGTCCGACCTCTGAAACCATCATCTGGAGCACCTACAAGAACTGGATCCATTCCTGGCGCGACCTTCCTATCCTCTGCAACCAGTGGTGCAACGTCGTCCGCTGGGAGATGCGAACCCGCCTCTTCCTCCGCACCGCGGAATTCCTCTGGCAGGAGGGTCATACGGCCCATGCCACCGCTGAGGAGGCCTACGCCGAAGCCGAGCGCATGGTTGAGGTTTACGCAAAATTCGCCCGCGAGTATATGGCAATGCCCGTAGTTGTCGGCCACAAGAGCCCCAACGAGCGCTTCGCCGGGGCCCTCGACACCCTGACAATCGAGGCCATGATGCAGGACGGAAAGGCCCTCCAGGCCGGTACGTCCCACTTCCTCGGCCAAAATTTCGCGAAGTCCTTCGATGTCCAGTTCACGGACAAGGAAGGGAAGCTCCAGTACGTCTGGGCCTCCTCATGGGGAGTCTCGACCCGTCTGATGGGTGCGCTGATCATGGCCCACGGGGACGACAACGGACTGGTCCTGCCCCCGGCTCTCGCCCCTATCCAGGTAGTCATGGTCCCGATTTACAAGACCCCCGAGGAGCATGAGGCCGTACTCGACAGGATGTACGAGCTGAAAAAGAATCTTGAAGCGAAGGGCCACAGCGTCGAAATCGACGACCGCGATACGCTCCGGCCGGGCTTCAAATTCGCCGAATGGGAGCTGAAGGGTGTTCCGGTCCGGCTCGCAATGGGCCCCCGCGACATTGAAAACGGTACCGTCGAGGTCCATCGCAGGGATACGCTCGAAAAGGTAACGGAGCCCCTCGAAGGACTTGAAGACAGGATTATCTGGCTCCTCGACGCAATCCAGAAGAACATCTATGACAAGGCCTTCGCCTTCCGTGACACCCAGGTCCGGAAAGTCGATACCTGGGAAGATTTCAAGGTTGAGATCGAGAAGGGCGGCTTCCTCCTCTGCCACTGGGACGGCACCGCCGAGACCGAGCAGAAAATCCAGGAAGAGACCAAGGCCACGATCCGCTGCATCCCCGCCGACAGCTATGTCCTCGAAGAAGAGGGCAAGTGCGTCTATTCCGGAAAACCCTCCCATCGTCGTGTTATTTTCGCAAGATCCTATTAAAAAGAATATGAAGAAGTTACTCCTTTCCATCGCGGCCCTTGCCGCCATAGTCCCCGCCTTCGCCCAGGACGCCCAGGAAGCCGCCGCCAAAGCTGCAGCTGCCCTCACGGCCGCCCAGGATGTCCCGGAAGTGGTAAAGAAACCGGTTTACTGGACAGAATCCATCCTGACGAATATCAACTTTACGCAGACCTCCCTGACCAACTGGGTAGCCGGCGGTTATGACAACTACACGCTTACCGCGAACATTGACGCAAACGCGAACTACCTGAAGGATAAGATGAAATGGAACAACCGTCTCCAGCTCGACTACGGTTTCCTCTACTCCGAGGACAAGCCGCTGTTCCAGAAGAACAAGGACCGGATCTATTTCGAGAGCAAGTGGGGCTTTGCAACGCCGGTCCAGCACCTCGACTATTCCGCATCCTTCGACTTCAAGACCCAGTTCGACAACAACTACACCTACAAGACTCCGGCCACCTCGACCGACGCTGAAGGCAATGTCATAGAGCCGACGACTGACGACTGGAAGGCCGCCCGTGTACTGAAGTCCGGTTTCTTCGCGCCCGCCTACATCAACCTCGGTCTCGGTCTTGACTGGACGCCGACCAAGTGGCTGTCCGTCAACTTCGCCCCGGTTACCGGAAGTATCGTCGCGGTTGACATCCCCGAACTGAGGAAGACCTACGGTATGGCACTGAAGGACGGAATCGACACCGCAACGTCCGGAGATGACTACCGCTCGATGAGGTTCGCATTCGGTGCCCAGCTGAAAGCCGACGCCAAGTTCGTGATCAATGACAACCTCAACTACACGACCCAGCTCGTCCTCTTCACCGATTATCTCAACCAGCCGATAACCCACACCCGTGTCAACTGGGACAACAAGGTGTTCTGGAAGATTGCAAAGTACTTTGCTCTGACCTTCTCCACGAACATGATCTATGATCCGGAAGTCATCGTGACCCTCGAGGATTCGACAGAGGTCCAGTCCGCAATCCAGTTCAAGGAGTTCTTCGAGTTCGGTTTCACCTATACGTTCTCTCCGAGGAAGAAATAAGTCCTCTGATGGAACCGCTTCTTTCCATGCCGTCGCTCAAGGTGCTTGCTGCCGTCAGTGGCGGCATGGATTCAATGTGTCTCGCCGCCCTCCTGCACAGGGAAGGTGCGGACTTCGGAATCGCCCACTGCAACTTCTCCCTTCGCGGGGAAGAGAGCGACGCCGATGAGCTCCTTGTAAAGACCTGGGCCGAAGAGAGAGGAATTCCCTTCCACGGGGTCCGTTTCGATACCGCCTCCTGGGCAAAGGAACATGGGGTCAGCATCGAGATGGCGGCCCGTTCCCTGAGATACTCATTTTTCGCCGAAACCGCAAGGAAAGAGGGCTACGAGGCCGTCGCTGTAGCCCACCACGCCGACGACAACGCCGAGACACTTATCCTGAACCTCCTCCGCGGAAGCGGAAGCCGGGGGCTCTCGGGAATGAAGGAGAAAGGGGTGCTCCCTGTGCCGGGAGCTGAAGACATTCCCCTTCTCCGACCCCTTCTTTCCTGGACCCGGGAGGATATCAAAGAATGGGTCCTGCAAAGCGGTATCCCCTACCGGGAAGACAGGACAAACAGCGAGGACACCTTCCGGAGAAACCGGATCCGGAACCGGGTATTTCCGGTTTTCCGGGAAATCAATCCCTCCTTCGTCAAAACGCTGAACGAGGACGCTGCGAGAATTGCAGCCACCGACGCTATCGCGGAAGATTATTTCCATGAGGCGAAACCGAGGGTCTGTTCCCCCGACGGGAGCATCCTCACTGATGCCCTGAAAGAAGAGAAGCACCGCTCGTACATTCTATTCCGCCTTCTGGAAGAACTCGGCTTCCAGCCCTCTGTCTCCGAAGAGATTTCCGATCGTCTGGAAAGCTCTTTATTAAGAAGCGGAAGCACTTGGAATTCACCGGATTATACCCTAACCGCCGCATCGGGAAGACTAGTTGTATCGAGGCGAATGGAGGAAACCCAGATACCGGAATCCATCATTATCTCCGGCCCGGGAGAGTATAGTTTCATGGGGAAGACTCTAACGGTCGGACGCCTCTTAAGGGAAGAAGCCGGGCAGCTGAAGCGAAAGGACGGGAGCGTCTCCTGGGACGAAGACCGCCTTCCCTTCCCGCTGACGCTTCGGCCTTGGCAGGACGGAGACTATTTCGCCCCCTTCGGGATGAGGGGCGTCAAGAAACTCCAGGACTGGTTCTCCGACCGCCATTGGAGCATCCCGGAAAAAAAAACAGCCATTCTCGTCGTTTTGAAAGGAAGCCGCATTGCGGCGATCCTCGGAGAAACGATTGACCACTCACTCCGGATTACCTCCGCGACCAAAACCATTATACGAATCAGTTTCTGACGGAATAACCTGTATCTGACATGAACCGAAGATTTTTCCTGTTTCTCATGGCCGGCGCCGTAGGCGCCTGCGCCTCGAAGGTCAAACTGGATCCTTTTAATCCTGACGGAAAGGATGACGGCTTGGAAAAAGACGGCATCCTGAACGGAACAAAGATTGCCGATTTCAACAATATCTACGGGCTTATCCGGGATACCGACGGAAATCCGGTCGAGAACGTCACGGTAACCGATGGCTACCGTTTCTCCTCCACGGACGAAAACGGGGTTTACCAGATGATGGCCGATCCCAGAAGCAAGTATCTTTACTATTCCCTGCCTTCCGGCTACGCAATCATTCAGGATCCTTCCTCCCGTCTCCCCCTCTTTTTCCAGGAGATAGACCCTAATGCGGCAAAAGACCGGAAAGACTTTACGCTCGTCAAGCTCGCGGCGGCCTCCTCCGCCTTTTCCTTCGCCGTCCTCGGCGATATCCATGTCCGGGACGCCGCTACAGGGAACAAGTTCAAGAGCGGGGCGATGAAGCAGATCGGCGAGTATTTCAAGGAGAATCCCTCCGCCGGGCCCGCATTCGGGGTTGCGCTCGGAGACATCATCAACAATGCCAAGGATCCCGAGACCTTCAACTATACCAGAGAAGCCCTCGGAAGCGCCGCACTCGGCTCCGGGAAATACCTTCCCTTCTATGCGGTAATCGGGAACCATGACCACAACGCCCGCCTCGGAGACAGCTCGAAAACCGGCACTGACGGCTATGACGCCGGCACGGACGGTAACTTTACCGCCACCTTCGGCCCGACATGCTACTCCTTCAACGTCGGCAAGGTCCACTTTGTCGCCCTTGACAACTACATTGCCCGTGCAGCCCCTTCCAGCAGCAGTACAGCCCTTGCCTCCAGCGGTCAGAGCGGACTTTCCGACGATGTCTACAAGTGGCTCGTCAAGGATCTTTCATTCGTAAAGAACAAGGGAGACAAGATGGTCGTCATCCTCCAGCACTGCCATATCCGTGGCTTTGCCGAGATCCCCCACCGGGAAGACATGCTCTCCGAACTCTCCGCCTTCAACAGCGCTTATATTCTCTCCGGCCATGCCCATATCTGTGAGAGTTATAAATACAAGGTCACGACCAAAAACGGGAACCCCGTCATCGAAAAGATCCACGGCGTACCGATGGGTAATTTCTGGTACTCCCGGTACAATCCGGACGGTGCTCCGGCCGGTTTCTACATCTACAACGTTAAGGGAAACGACTTCTCAAGCTGGGAGTACCGCCCTCTCCACGATCCTTCCGAACAGATGAGGGTTTACGACTCCAATGACGTCTATGATAAGGAGACCGACTGGTCCCGCCAGTACGCCTGGAGCAATGAGCCGCTTTTTGCCGGCGGAAACTATATCCTGGCCCATATCTACAACGGGGACGAAGACTGGGAGGTCACGCTTGAGCATGACGGGAAGTCCGAAAAGATGACTTTCGCCAACAAGCGAATCTACGACTACTGTGTCAACTGCCACCTCGCCAACGACAATGTCTCAGGTATAAAGACCTCGTGGAAATACCACTGGGACTACTCCGAGAACTGGTGGTACCTGAAGCTGGACCGTCCGGCTTCGGAACTCTCGGGCTGGAAGGTTGTCGCCAAGGCAAAATTCCCCGGCAGCGGCGAGACCAGGACCTACACCTGCAATAAGATAACAAAATCCGTCAGCGAGTAAACTACAGCTTCTGCTTTATTTCCACTACGGTGAATGCCTCGATGACATCCCCGATGTGGATGTCGTTGAAGCGTTCGAGGGAGCAGCCGCATTCCATGCCGGCGGGGACTTCCTTGGCGTCGTCCTTTCCTCTCTGGAGGGAAGCAAGCGCACCGGTGTAAACGACGATACCATCGCGGATTAGGCGGACCTGGGCCTTCTGGACAAGCTTTCCTTCCTTCACCTGGCAGCCGGCGACAGTACCGACCTTGGAAATCTTGAAGGTCTGCTTGACCTCGGCGGTGGCGGTAACCTCCTCCTTCTTTTCCGGCTCAAGCATACCCTCGATACCTTCCTTGACGTCGTTGATACAGTCATAAATGACGGAGTAGAGGCGGATTTCAATCCCCTCCTTCTCGGCAGAACGGCGGGCTTCGGTAGTAGGACGGACCTGGAAGCCGATGATAACGGCATCGGAGGCCTCGGCAAGGAGGATATCCGACTCGGAAATAGCTCCGACCGCCTTGTGGATCACATTGACCCTGACCTGCTCGGTGGAGAGCTTGATGAGCGAATCGGAGAGGGCCTCGACGGAACCGTCCACATCACCCTTGACGATGACGTTGAGCTCCTTGAAGTTGCCGATCGCGATACGGCGGCCGATCTCCTCGAGGGTGAGGTGCTTCTGGGTCTTGATACCCTGGATGCGGATCAGCTGCTCGCGCTTGTTGGCGATGGACTTGGCCTCTTTTTCGTCAGCCATGATGTTGAATTTCTCACCGGCGGACGGGGCCCCGTTAAGACCGAGCATGGAAACCGGAGTGGAAGGGCCGGCCTCGGAAACCTTCTGGCCACGCTCGTTGAACATGGCCTTTATCCTGCCGTAGTAACTTCCGCTGAGGATCACGTCACCGACATGGACCGTACCGTCCTGGACGAGCACCGTTGCGAGATATCCGCGGCCCTTGTCGAGGGATGATTCGATAACGGCGCCGCTTCCGAGCTTCGAAGGATTGGCCTTGAGCTCGAGAAGGTCGGTCTCAAGAAGGACCTTGTCGAGGAGTTTGTCGACATTGATACCCTTCTTCGCGGAGATTTCCTGGCACTGGTATTTGCCGCCCCAGTCCTCCACGAGGATATTCATCTCGGAAAGCTGGCGACGGATAGTGTCGGGGTTGGCGCCCGGCTTATCTATCTTATTGATTGCAAAGACCATAGGCACACCTGCCGCCTGGGCATGATTGATGGCCTCAACGGTCTGGGGCATGACCGCGTCGTCTGCGGCGACGATGATGATCGCAAGGTCAGTCATCTGGGCGCCTCGGGCACGCATGGCCGTAAAGGCCTCATGGCCCGGAGTATCGAGGAAGGTGATGTGGCGGCCGTTTTTCAGCGTGACGTTGTACGCGCCGATGTGCTG
This sequence comes from Bacteroidales bacterium, assembly GCA_017445755.1. GTDB lineage: Bacteria > Bacteroidota > Bacteroidia > Bacteroidales > UBA932 > Cryptobacteroides. The sequence continues at coordinate 19,865 of JAFSSE010000012.1, forward strand.
GGTAATACCGCCCGCCTCACCGGCGATGACATTGGTATTGCGGATATTGTCGAGGAGGGAGGTTTTACCATGGTCAACATGGCCCATGACCGTGATGACGGGCGGACGCTCGCAGAGGTCCTCCTCGCGGTCCGGAGTCTGCTCCTGGTTGATTTCCTCAGTCAGCTCGGCGGTTACGAACTCGACCTTGTAACCGAATTCCTCGGCAACGAGGACGAGGGTTTCGGCGTCGAGGCGCTGATTTATGGATACCATCAGTCCGAGGGACATGCAGGCGCCGATAACCTTGACTACCGGGGTATTGTTCATAAGGGTGGCCAGGTCGTTGACCGTCACGAATTCGGTCACCTTCAGGGTCCGGTTCTCGGCCATTGCCTGCTCCAGTTCCTCCTGGGAGCGCTGGGCGGCCATTTCCCTCTTTTCCCGGCGGTGTTTCGCTCCGAAGTTGTTCTTCGTCTCGTTCATCCGGGCGTAAGTCTCCTTCACCTGCTTCTGGATTTCCTTCTGCATTTCCTCCTGCTCGGCCTCGGTCATCGCAGGTTTGAAGCGCTCAGAACCGCGTTTGCGGCCCTTGAGGGCATCCTTCTTCGACTCGGCGTTCCTGTTATCCTGCTTCTTTGAAGCTTCATTCTTTTTCGCTGCGGAACGGGTTTCGGCTCCGACCTTGTTAACGTCAACTTTCTGGGAGCCCTTGATGCGCTCGCGCTTTTTCGCGGGTTTCTTGTCAAACTGGGAAAGGTCGATTTTTCCGACAACCTTGAAAGGAGTGGCGTCCGCTTCATTCTCTTCCCTGGGAGCTTCCGCCGGGGTTGTTGCGGGCTCTGAAGGGATTTCTTCGGTCTGGGGCTCCACTGGCAGGACTTCCGTCTCCTGAGGAGCAGGGGACGGCTCCGGTTCAGGTTCAGGTTCGGGGGCCGGTTCGGGCTCGGGTTCTGCAACCGGGACCTCTTCAACGACCGGTTCCGGCTCCGGGATTGGCTCCGGCTCAGGTTCCGGTTCATGGACCGGTTCCGGGGCCGGTTCCGGCTCGGGTACCGGTTCACGGGTCGGCTCCGGAGAACGGGAAAGACTTGTGCTCTTAATTATAGTCTCACGCTCGGGCTCGTACTCGTCGTCCTCTTCTTTCGGTTTACGGGCGGCCTTGTCGAGGATTTCCGTCATCTTGACATCGACCCTCTCCGCCTCCTCCTTGTGCTTGAGATCCGTTCCGAACTTACTCTGGATTCCGGCCATGTACTCGTCGGAAACCTTCATGTTCGGATTGGCATCTTCAATACCTGCACCGAGGGAGTTGAGGAACTCGACCAGGGTGCCGAGTCCGATATTGTACTGCTTGATAATTTTGCTCAGTCTGATTTCTGCCATATTTTAACCCCGTTTTTAATAGTTTAGTCTTCAAATTCTGCGCGGAGGATGCGAAGCACATCTTCAACGGTCTCGTCTTCCAGGTCAGCACGGCTGGCAATATCCGCCGGCGCCAGGGCGAGGACGCTCTTTGCTGTATCGCATCCGATGGATTCGAGACGCTCGATGATCCATGGATCGATTTCATTCTCGAATTCAGAGAGGAGGACATCCTCTTCTTCGGCCTCTTCCTTCGGGAGCTCCCTCCAGACTTCGATTTCACGGCCGACCAGCATACCGGCGAGCTTGATATTGCATCCGCCCTTGCCGATACCTTTCTTCACTTCCTCGCTCTGCATGTAAACCTTGATCTTCTCGTCAGGAGAGCTGCCGAGGTCGATGGAGGAGACGCGGGCAGGATTGAGGGCCCTCTGGATGAGAAGCTGTGCGTTCGATGTCCACTGGAGGACGTCGATATTCTCGTTGCGGAGCTCGCGGACGATGCCCATGATGCGGGAACCCTTCACGCCGATGCAGGCGCCGATCGGGTCAATCCGGTCGTCATAGGACTCGACGGCGACTTTGGCCCGCTCTCCGGGAACGCGGACAACCTTCTTAATTGTGATAAGTCCGTCGTAAATCTCCGGAACCTCCATCTCGAAGAGTTTCTCGAGGAAGGCGTCGGAAGTACGGGAAAGCGTGATATAAGGTGTCGTATTGTTCTTCATCTCGACACTCTTGATGATAGCGCGGATGGTCTCGTTCTTCTTGAAACGCTCGGACGGAATCTGTTCGGATTTCGGGAGGTGGAGCTCATTGCCGTCCTCATCGAGGATGAGAACCTCACTCTTCCATGTCTGATAGACCTCACCGGTAAAGATTTCACCGACCTTCTCGGAATATTTCTTAAAGACGTTTGCCTTTTCGATATCCATGATGCGGCCCTGGAGATTCTGGCGGATGTTGAGGATGCCCCTGCGCCCGAAGGAGGCAAGGGAGAGTTTCCTCGTATAGGTATCCCCGATCTCGTAGTCGTCGTCACCCGTCTCTTCCGCAATCTGATCCACGGTAATCTCGGTTGAAGGATTCTCGACCGTCTCGACCACCTCGAAGTTCTGGTAGATCTCACAGTCTCCCTTGTCAACGTTGATAATCACGTCGAAATTGTCGGAGGAACCGAAGGTCTTGGCGAGCTGGGTCAGGAACACGTCCTTCAGCACGCCCATCATCACCGGCCTGTCGATATTCTTCTCGCTCTTGAAATCCTTGAAGGCATCGATCAGGGTAATCACATTTTCATCTTTCTTTGCCATTTTTATCTGTTGTTTTTATTTGAACTCAATGTAAGGGGTAACGGAATTGATTTCGGAAAGGAGGAAACGGTCCTCATGGTCCACGCGGACCTTTTTCTTCTTTCCTTCAACCAGCTCAAGAGCCGCGTAGGCGAGGGTCACGGACTCTTCGTCCGCTGCCGTGAGCGTCGCGACGAGGCGCTTTCCGCCCCGGAAACGGACGTCCACCCTGGTCCCTACCGCCTTTTCAAACTGACGAAGGACCTTAAAGGGACGGTCCAGCCCGGCCGAAGAAACCGTCAGGGAGTAGTCTTCGACGTCCTGGTCGAAGAGTTCGTGGAAGCTCTTGTCAACCGCGGAACAGTCGTCCCAGTCGACAGAACCCTCCGCCTTTTCGATGACGATTTCAACGTCGTTGTCGGCACTCACCGTTACATCGACGAGAAAACACCCGACAGAAGCAACTGCAGGGGCGATTTTTTCAACGATAAGCTCTTTATTCATAACTCCTATAAACGAAAAATAGGGGACCCGGCGTCCTCTATCTCACAATCACGGGCACAAAGTTAACCATTTTTTTTTAACAGGCAAAATTTCATTAATTCCATCAGAATTGCTTACTTTGCATTTCGAAAAGAAAAAAGACATGGAATATACGGCAAAACAGATAGCCCAGATAGTGAATGGCACCGTCGAGGGAGACGAAAACACCCGGGTGACCCGTTTCGCAAAAATAGAACACGGCCGCCCCGGCGCCCTCTCCTTCTTCGCCAACCCGAAATACGAAAAATACGTCTACACCTCCAAGGCCTCCGTCCTTCTGGTAAACAGGGACTTCGATCCGAAAGAGCCGGTATCTCCGGTCCTTGTCCGCGTAGAAAACGCCTATACCGCCGTTGCCGAACTACTGAACTACGTGGCTCACAAAAAGAGGAAGACGGGGCATCACCGTTCGCTCCGCTCCCGCTACTTCCTGACGACAAAATTCGGGAAAGACGTCTATGTAGGCGACTTTTCCTATGTCGGCCACCGGACCACGGTCGGAGACCGGACCCTGATTTATGAGAACGTCTATATCGGGGACAACTGCAAAATCGGGTGCGACTGCATCCTCTACCCCGGAGCCCGCATCTATCCGGGCATGGAAATCGGGGACCGGGTGATTATCCACGCCAACGCCGTAATCGGCTCGGACGGCTTCGGAAACGCCCCCCAGCCGGACGGAACCTGGGAAAAAATCGAGCACCTCGGAAACGTCATCATCGGAAATGACGTGGAAATAGGGGCCAATACGACCATCGACCGCGCCCAGATGGAATCCACCATAATCGGCAACGGAGTCAAGATCGACAACCTCTGCCAGATCGCCCACAATGTCCAGATCGGGGACAACACCGTCATGGCAGCCCAGTGCGGCATCGCCGGCTCCGCGATTATCGGGAAAAACTGCATCTTCGGCGGCCAGGTCGGCATCGCCGGCCACCTCCGGATTGCTGACCACACCACAATCGGGGCCCAGGGAGGAGTTCTCGGCAGCATCAAGAAGGAAGGCGAGGTCCTCATGGGCTCCCCGGTCATTCCTCACATGCAGTATCTCCGCGCCTATGCCCGTTTCAAGGCGTCCGGAGCCGAATAGTTTTGGTTTTGCATAATATTTGCTATCTTTGCGGACTGATTTAAAGTTCACAAAGACAGCAAAGCATGCACCTCTACCAGCATACTCTCGCGGGAGAAGCCCGCTTCGAAGGGAAGGGGCTCCATACCGGACAGTACTCCCACATGACTCTGAAACCGGCTCCGGCCGACACGGGAATCGTTTTTTTCCGCACCGATCTCGGTGAGGGGAAAAGCGTGAAGGCCCTCGCGGAGAATGTATCCTCAACCGCACGCAGCACCACCATTTCCGAAGGAGAGGTCTCGGTCTCGACAATCGAGCACCTTATGTCTGCCTTTACCGGAATGGGTATCGACAACTGCTTTGTTGAACTGGACAACATTGAGGTACCGATTCTGGACGGCAGCGCCCGCCTTTACGTCGAGGCGATTCTCGAAAAAGGTACCATTGAACAGAAAGAACGTGACTATATATCTATACCTCAAACCGTCGAAGTAAAGGACGAGAAGACCGGCTCGTGGGTAAGAATCGAACCCGCCGACGCCCCTTCCGCCGAAATCACCGTCGACTTCAATTCCAGGGTTCTCGGAGTCCAGACCGCAAGTTGGGACGAGGGCACGGATTTTGCGAATGAAATTGCTGTCTGCCGCACTTTCGTGTTCTTCCACGAGATCGAGTTCCTCTTCCGGAACAACCTGATCAAGGGAGGAGATGTCGATAACGCAATCGTGATAGTCGAGCATCCGGTTACCCAGGAGCAGATCCGCTATGTCTCCGAAACAATCGGAAAACCGCTTCTCAAGGTTACTGAAAAGGGTTATCTCGACAACCTCACGCTCCACTTCGACAACGAATGCGGAAGGCACAAACTCCTGGACCTTATCGGGGACATGCGGCTTTCCGGAGGTTTCCTCCGCGCACGCATAACCGCGTTCAAGCCGGGGCATACGATTAACACGATGGCAGCCAAGGCGATTCGCCAGCTGCTTCATTAAACAAAAAACTATGGCTAAGATTCATCCGCTCGCATCCGTGAGCCCGGGCGCAAAGCTCGGAGAGAATGTCGAAGTTGGGCCGTACGCCTTTATCGACGACAATGTCGAAATCGGGGACGGCTGCAAGATTTTCCCCCACGCCACCATCTTCTCCTATGTCAAAATGGGCAAGGACTGCACTGTCTGGCCCGGTGCCGTCGTAGGCGCCATTCCTCAGGACCTGAAATTCGAGGGAGAAGTGACCTATGTGGAAATCGGGGACCGCGTCAACATCCGCGAGTGCGCTACCATCAACCGCGGCACCAAGGCCAGCGGCAAGGGAGTAACCCGGATCGGGAACGATACCCTTATCATGTCCTATGTCCATGTCGCCCATGACTGCAAGATTGGAAATCACTGTATCCTTGTCAGTTACACCGGACTTGCCGGAGAAACGGACGTCGATGACTGGGCCATCCTCGGAGGCGGCAGCAAGGCCCATCAGTTCTCCAGAATCGGGGCCCACGCAATGGTCGGCGGCGTTTCCAAGATCAACAAGGACATCCCGCCCTACGCCCTCTGCGGCCGCGAGCCGATCTGCTATGTCGGCGTAAACCTCGTAGGACTCCGCCGCCGCGGTTTCTCTTCCGAGCAGATCCGCAACATCAAGGATATCTACGACACGATTTACTATCAGGGCATGAACGTCTCCGACGGCCTTGCCAAGGTGGAATCGGGGTTCCCGCAGTCCGAAGAACGCGATACCATCATCGAGTTCATCCGCTCCTCCAAGCGCGGCATCGTTCGCGCAATCACCCCGGGCGAGAAGGTTTCCATCGACTGACGGGTGCTGCTCCAGACTGCATATTTTCCGCCTGTTGAGTATTTCGCTCTTCTATCACGAGACATGACCCTGTCACCGGACAGGGTCATTCCGTCCCATGCCTCCATAGAGGCCATGGAAACCTACCGGAAACAGTCCTACCGGAACCGCTGCTATATCCTCGGCGCCCAGGGCAGGGAGATGCTGCAGGTCCCGGTCATCCATTCTGAGGACATGGCCATACGCTCCGTCAGGATTGAATACACGACTCCGTGGGTCATCCGGACAGAGCGAGCAATCGATGCCGCCTACAAGTCTTCCGCCTGGTTCGACGAGTACCGGGACCAGCTTTTCGCCATCCTCGATTCCCGTCCGGAGCACCTCTTCGACCTCAACCTGTCCCTTATCCGATTCTTCATCAAAAAAACGGGTATCAGCTGCGACCTCTCGGAAACGACCTCCTTCCAGCGGACGGCTCCGGACGATTTCCGGGAAGTCATCCACCCGAAAAGGGACAACACAATCCTTCGGGACCTCGGTCTTGAACGTCCTTATTATCAGGAATTTTCAGAAAAATACGGCTTCGTCCCGCACCTCTCCATAATGGACCTTCTCTTCAACGAAGGTCCCGACTCCATACTCTGGCTAAAATCGCTCCAGTAGCAACGCACCAAAAAATTACCTGCTTCATTTCCGCAAACCATGCCACCCTCGGCACTGTAAGAGGGAGGGGCCCTTTAGGGAGGGGTCGCGTAAGCGACGTTGGCGGAGGTGAAGCAGGTAATTTTTTAAAAACCCTTACAGGAGAAGGAGCAGGGCTAGCAGATAGAGCAGGAAGCCGCTGGCGCGGATGCGTCCGCGATTGAGGTAGGAAACGGCGACCTCTACGGGATCGTTCGAAGCGACCGAAGCGATTTCCCCGGAATCCGGAAGATCCCTAGCATGCCACTTCTTTGCGATGAAACCGTTGTCGATATAAGTCAGACCGCCATTGCTGCGGTTCAGAGTTATCAGGGTTTTATAGTCCGCCACATATGAATACTCCGAAAGGTAAGAAGGAATATCTCCGTCAGGGGTAAGGACTATGGGCGTTCCACCGGAGGCAAAGATATCCTCCGACCTTGCGAAAAGGTCCATCCAGGCCCCGTCAGAGAGCTTCGAGGGCTCCGGGACCGAGAATACAAAGACCTTTCCGAGTACCGCAAGCTCATCCTGGTACTCTCCGTCGGCGTCGCGGAAGGAAAGCGATGGATGGCGTTTCCCGAAGGCAAGGGTATTGTGGCGAAGGGTATCGTTCCTCTCGAAGGTCCATGTCGAATCGGGATGCCGGTTACCGGCAAAGGAACCACTCTGGCCGTTCCGCCGGTACACCTTCGCAAAAAAGATACCGTCATCCTCCTGATAATCGTTATCCAGCGAGGCCTGGAGCTCATTTCCGACGGCAAAGTCCGTAAAGTCAACGGTCGGAAGATGGCCCAGGTTATACCCGAGGGCAACGGCAAAGGAGAGGGCCATAATGCAGAAGGAAACGTATTTCCGCTTCGCCGGCTCCCCGAATGACCCGAACGGGACAAAGGCAAGCCCTGTCAGGACCAGAAGGATGAGGTTTTTGAGGAAACTCTGGAGGTGGCTAAGGTGAATCGCCTCCCCGAAGCAGCCGCAGTCCATCTCGGGATTCGCGATCAGAAGGATGAGGGTCACCAGGGTAAAGACAGCCGTCAGCACCTCCGTAAGTACGGCGCTTATCCGGCGGAAGGTCCCTGTCACAAGGGCCGCTCCGAGCAAGGCCTCGGTAAGGGCAAGGACGGCTCCGAAGACCCCGGCCGCCGCAGCGAGGGCACCAAGGTGGAAAAAGCGGAGATAAGAGGTTACAATCAGCGAAGTCCCGACCGGATCATGGAGTTTCAAAAGGCCGGATACCAGGAAAACAATACCGATAAGGACGGCCGCTATTCTCCGTATACTATGGTGGAATTTATTCATTTTCAACGATTTAAAAAGTCGTCAACAACCTTCCGTACACGCGCCGCAATCTCCCCGGGCGGAAGCATGGACCCGTCGGGAGCCGAGCCGTCCACACGGATAAACTTCGAATCCAGCGAGGCCTCCCGCTCATACATGCTCTTGACGGCTTTCTGGAAGGCGATATTCCCTTCATGGATATCATTTCCGCCCTCGAGGTAATCGCGGTCATGGCCGTTGCGATGGGAGGAAAGGCGCTCCTCGACAAAACCGATCGGAACATCGAGGTAGATGTTAAGGTCAGGCCTCGGAAGGTCGAATTCCCCGAATTCCGTATTCAGAATCCATTCCCGAAGGTCCTCACGCTCCTCGCTGTCGGACAGCTTGGCACACTGATAGGCGATATTCGAATATACATACCTGTCCAGAAGGACTGTCCCGCCGGAAGAAAGGACACGCTTGATCTCAGGTCCGGCTCCGTGGCGGTCCTCCGCGAAAAGGAGGGCGACCAGCTGGGGGTGGACAGTCTCGTTGGTACCGAAATCGCCGCGGAGAAAACGGGAAATCAAATCGCCGTAAACCGGGGCGTCATAACGGGGAAAGTGGATGTATTCCAGCTTACCCGTAACGTTTTCAAGATATTCCTTCAGCAGGGCCACCTGGGTCGATTTTCCCGCCCCGTCGAGCCCTTCAAGAACTACAAGCATTTCCTTTTTTCTTTTTTTCCTCTGCAAATATAACTATTTTTGCGTCAGATATGAAATCCGGAAAAAAGATAGCCATTCTCGGAATCGTCAACCTGACCGACGACTCGTTCTATGCGGCAAGCCGCATGCTCGGTGCTGGGACTTCCGCCCTTCTCGCCCTTGTGGAGCGGCACCTCGAAGAGGGGGCCGACAGGATTGACATAGGCGCCTGCAGCACCCGTCCCGGAAGCGTTCCCGTTGAAATGGAAGAGGAGTGGAGCCGCCTCTCACCCGCCCTGGAGGCAATCCGGAGCAATTTTCCGGAGGCGCCCCTCTCCGTTGATACCTTCCGCTCGGAAATCGTCCGCCGGACCTTTGACCTCGCCGGGCCCTTCCTTGTCAATGACATAACCGCGGGGGCCGCAGACCCCGGGATGCTGCCCCTCGTCGGCTCGCTGGGCCTCCCCTACATAGCCATGCACATGAGGGGAACCCCGGAAACCATGCATACCCTCACCGGATACGAAGACATCTGCGAAGAGGTGCTGGATTATTTCACCGCCTTTGCCGGGAAGGCGGAGCGCTACGGAATCCGGGACTGGATCCTGGACCCCGGCTTCGGGTTCTCGAAGACCATAGACGAGAATTACACCCTCCTCTCCTCCCTTGACCGTCTTCAGGTGCTGGGACGACCGATACTCGTCGGCGTCTCCCGAAAGAGCATGATTTATAAGAAACTGGGAATCAGCCCTGAAGAAGCTCTCCCGGCAACACAGGCCGTCCATATGGCGGCCCTCGAAAGAGGGGCCGAATGGCTGAGGGTCCACGATGTAAAAGAAGCGAGGGAAACCGTCCGGATCTACCTTACGGTATAGACGTCTTCATCCGGAGCCGCAAAACCGAAATTCTCCCGGGCAAACTTCTCCAGCGAGTCACGGTCGGTCGTAAGGAGTTTTATCTCGCGGTCCATCCGGGAAATCTCATCCTGATAACGCTCAATCTGCTTTCTCTGCGAGCGCAGCTCAATACTCGCCCTTACCCAGTTGAGAAGTCCGTTGCGGTTGAAGGTGACATAAAGAAGAAAAAGCGCCGTCGCAATCACCGCAAACTTTGAGAAAGAACGGTGGTCGCTGTTCCAGAACGGATTCTTCTTTTTCTTCGACATTTTAGTGGAAATGCTGGTTTATCAACCGCGAATTTACTAAATTTGCGTCAGCTTTGAAAATAAAATAAACAGAAATATCATGAAACCTACCCTTCTGGTCCTCGCTGCAGGTATGGGCAGCCGTTACGGTGGCCTGAAACAGATGGACGGGCTCGGCCCCTCCGGAGAAACCATTATCGACTATTCCATCCATGACGCCGTAGAAGCCGGTTTCGGCAAGGTGGTCTACATTGTCCGCGAATACTTCAAGGAGCAGATGGAAGAACATGTAAAGGCGAAATACAAGGATGTCAAAACCATCGACGGAAGCCCGCTCGAATTCGTTTTCGTAACCCAGGAGCTGGACCGCATTCCCGGACGTTTCACCCTTAATCCCGCCAGGGAGAAACCGTGGGGAACGGCCCATGCCGTACTGATGGCAAAGGATGTCATCCACGAGCCCTTCGCGGTAATCAACGGAGACGACTTCTACGGGAAGGAGTCCTTCCGTATTCTCGGAGATTGGTGCCGGGACCATGAAAACACGACCTCGCAGTACTGCATCATCGGTTTCCAGCTCGACCATACCCTTTCAGAATCCGGCGGCGTCTCCCGCGGAATCTGTGCCTATGACAAGGAAGGCCACCTTACCGACATAGTCGAGCACCTCGGCATCAAGGTCGAAGCCGACGGCGCCGTCCGCGGCGACAACTCCGCGACCGGAGAGCATGTGGCCCTCGACGAAAAGGCCCTCTGCTCGATGAACATGTGGGGTTTCACCCCGGACTACTTCGAGAAAAGCGCCGCGATTTTCGAGGCCTTCCTCGAAGAGAATATCAACGAGCTGAAAAAGGAATACTACATTCCCTACGCCATCGACTGCATGATCAAGGAAGGAATCGGCAGCTGCGACGTACTCTCCACCCCGTCCCACTGGTTCGGAGTAACTTACAAGGAAGACCGGCCGGCCGTCGTCGCCAAGTTCGCAGAGCTGGTCCGGGAAGGCATCTACCCCAGCCCCCTCTATTGATATGGCATTTTTCGGATCCGGCAGAATCCGGAACGACTACGATATCTTCAAGGGATACTCGTACTACGTTCCCACTGGCAAGGGTGTTTTCGCCCTGCTGGGACTGTTTATCCTCGGCATGATCCTCGGGATCATGGTCCAGAGCGTACTCGGAATCTTCATGAGCGAGAGGCAAATCCTTGATTACGGGATGATTGTCGTCTATCCGGTTCAGTTCCTTCCGGCAATGGTCTATACCTCGCTGCAGAGCCGCAAGAACGCCTTTTTCGGTAATGGCATCCGGCTTGACAACCGCCATTTCGCCCCCCTCGGAGGGGCCCTCGCGGTCCTTCTCTGCATCGTCGGTACACTGGCCCTCTCGATGGCCACCGACTGGATAAACTGGTGGAATCTCAAAATTACTACCGTCTCTCCTTTCCTGGCGAAGTTTTATGAGATCATAAAGATGGCCATGCAGCAGATGACCGGCGGGCCGCTCTGGTCATCCATCCTCGTGACCGGCCTCATGGCCGCCTTCTTCGAGGAATGGCTCTGCCGGGGTGAAGTGCTCCGGGGGCTTCTGCAGAAGATGAAACCCACCTGGGCCATCCTCGTTTCCGCCCTCTTCTTCGCCGTGATTCACGGGAATCCCTGGCAGGCCCTCAACGCCTTTATCATCGGCTGCGTACTCGGCTATATCTACTACCGGACCGGATCCCTCGTACTGACGATGATAATGCACGCGACAAACAACATTACCGCCGTAATCCTCTCCCACATCGACTCCCTGAAGGACGTAGAGTTCTTCAAGGACATAATGGATCCGACTACCTACGGCATCGCCTCGCTTGTCTCGGTCATTGTCGTCGCCGCTGTACTCTTCGCCTTCTCGCGGATTCCCCTTCTCTCACCGAAGGGCAACTGCGACGAGGTCTCTCCGCTGGCAGAATAGCGTAGGACAATAAAAATTCCCTTACCTAGAGGGAGAATTCTTCCGCGAAGGATATTGCTTCAGACAGTGTCTGGAGCTTTCCTACGTCTACCATCCTGAGCCCCTCGGGGACATACCCGTAAATCGGGTAGCGGCGGCAGACGGAAACATAGAAATCTATAATGGGGAAGCGCTCAGGGCAGTTTTCATCTTCGAAGACATCGAAGATTCTTCCGGAAAGGAAGTGTATTCCGGAGAAAGCGAGCTTCCTGTATTTCGAAGGGTCCAGGTCAGGATACGGACTCCTCACCTCCCCCGTTTTTATATTGGTCCAGCCGCATAGCCGAAGTTCCTCATCGAAAAGGAGATACCGGCTCGTCTCCCTTTCACTGACGACAAGGGTGGCGAGGGCGTCCTCCCTGCAGGCGGACACAAAGCCGGGAAGGTCTATATTCGAAAGGATATCCACGTTATGGACCAGAAAAGGTCCTCCCTCGAGGAATGGACGGGCATGGAGGATTCCGCCGCCGGTCTCCCGAAGAAGGTCCGTCTCGTCGGAAATATGGACCCCGGGGTCGTTGGAAGCGAGGTAATCCCGGATCATGGAGGCAAAATGATGGACATTGACAGTTATGTCGTCAAAGCCCGAGCCGCGAAGCTTCGAAAGGACATGGTCAAGAAGCGGACGGCCGGCGACGGGCACCAGTGCCTTCGGCATCGTGTCCGTCAGGGGTTTCAACCTGGTTCCCAGGCCCGCCGCAAAAACCAGTGCCTTCATTTAGAGGATTTTCTCGATATTGAGTTCCCGGTGGGAAAGGGTTATCTTCACGTCGAATTTACCGGCGAGGTGTTTAGCAAGATGCTCCGCCGCATAGACCGAACGGTGCTGGCCGCCGGTACAGCCGAAACAGACCTGCAGGTGGGTGAACTTACGTTCCATGAAACGTTTGACATGCGCGTCAACCAGTTTGTAAACGCTGTCCAGGAAGACCTTGATTTCGCCGTCATCCTCGAGGAAACGTATAACCTCGGGGTCGTTGCCGTTGAACTGGCGGTAGTGCTCGTACTTCCCGGGATTGTTTATCGAACGGCAGTCGAAGACGTAGCCGCCACCGTTTCCGGTACTGTCCACGGGAATTCCCTTCTTGTAGGCAAAACTGCATATCCTCACCTCGAGCCGGTGGTCCTCCGTAATCTCATTGAACTGAGGCATGGTGGTCAGCTTTGTGAGGATTCCGTTGAGGTAAGGATACTGGTCAAACGGGGTCTGAAGCAGTTTCCGAAGGTTGGAAAGGGCATATGGAACGCTCCCGAGGAAGTGGGGCTTTTTCTCGAAATACCCCCTGAATCCATAGGCGCCGAGCACCTGGAGGGTCCTGAAGAGGACGAAGAGGCGGAGACGGTCCCTGAACTGCTCCTCGTCCACATCGGGGACAAAGGTTCTAAGCGCACGGAGATAAGTCCGTATCATCTCTTCCTTGAGGTCCTCCGGATAGCGGGACCTGGCCTGCCAGACGAAGGACGCCACGTCGTAGTAAATCGGTCCCCTGCGTCCGCCCTGATAGTCTATGAACCAGGGCTCTCCGTCCCGGATCATGACGTTTCTGGCCTGGAAGTCCCTGTACATGAAGGTATTCCCCATCTCGCCGAGGAGATCGGCCTTAAGCCGTTCGAAGTCGTCCTGGAGCTCGACCTCATTGAATTCGAGGCCTGTTGCCTTCAGGAAACAGTACTTGAAATAATTCAGGTCAAAGTCCACCATCCTCTCATCAAAGGCGGGCTGGGGATAGCAGACACTGTAATCGAGCCCCTGAGCCCCACGGAACTGGAGCTTCGGAAGCTGTTCGATTGTCCGGCAGAGGAGATTGCATTCGTAGGAACCATAGGATCCGCTCTCGCGACCCTGGGCCACGAGATCATACAGGACCTTGTCTCCGAGGTCCTCCTGGATATAGCACATCCCGTCCTCGCTTACGGAAAAGACCTGGGGAACACGGAGTCCCTTGTCCCGGAAATGGCGTGTCAGGCCGATGAAAGCCCGATTTTCCTCGAGTGAGGTCCCGACTACTCCGACGACGGAAACATCCCCGCCCTTAAGGCGGTAATAGCGCCGGTTGCTTCCGGAAGACTTCATCTCGATTTTCTCCGCAAGCGGCTGATGGGTATAGGATTCAAAGAGAATCCGAAGCATATCTTCTGCCATGTTTTTTTCTTTAGCATCCAAATTTACGGATTTTTCATCGAAATTGCCTATATTCGTGGAAATTTTATAAAATTACCCTGTCTTCGGACGGCATAATAATTGCAATTTTCCGTACGGATCAAAAACATACATTATGAAAAAAACTGTATTGAACCTTATTCTGGCCTGCTGCGCCCTCGTTCTTGCGTCTTCAGCAAACGTATTCGCCGCCCCTGTCCAGGAAGAAAATCTCTCTGGCTTTGTCCAGACTAACACCGATGTCAAGACCATCGTCCTGACAGATGCCGGTGAGAACAAGGTCAAGGTTATCAAACTTATCCGCGACTACCTCGGAATCGGTCTGAAAGAGGCCCACGCCCTCGTAGGAGAGACTCCTGCCGTCATTAAGGAGAACGTCCCCTCCAAGGAAGCCGAGAAGCTCGCCGCAAGTCTCCGCGAGCTCGGTGCAAAGGTGGAGCTCAAAGCAGGACAGCCGGCCGAAGAATAAACCGGCCGTCTCCCGGTAGATGCAAGGAAGCTGGTCGAAAATACTGGTGCCCCTGACACTGGTCGGGATGGCACTTGCAGGCACGGGTGGAAATAATTTCCACGGCGTGCCGTCTGCGTATATGAGTGTACGCTCCATCGACCCCGACTCCCTGCGCATCAACCCCGGCAAAGACTCCATACGTACCCGTCCGGTATATACAATCCAGCACCCCGCAGGGGAATATATCGACTGGGAGGACATTGAAGATATCTATGAGGAGACCGAAGAGACGGATACGGTGCCGCTCTTCACAGCCAGGGATACCATGGTCGTCCCGGACTCCCTCCGCGACACGGACCCCTTCCTCTACAAGTGGTACGTCGCGACAAAGGATTCACTCGTCCACCGGATTGTAGTCGATTCCCTGAAAAACGCCGGGGACACCACGGACTGGGTCATCATAGACTCCCTCTACCTTAAGGACTCGACGGATATTGCCGTAAAGGCCTTCAACGAGTGGTACAATTCCCTCGACAAGGCCGCCCGGAAGGCGTACGACTACAAGCAGCAACTGCCCATCCTCCTTCACCGCCAGGACAGCATCCTCCATCGGAAAGATTCAATCCGGAACCGCCGGGACAGCATTTTCGAGAACACGCCACGTATCCTCGAGACCGCCTACCTGCCGGATTCCCTGCAGTACAGGAGGATGCTCACATGGCACCATGACCGGGCGTTCAACCGGGTGGAGCTCTTCGACTACGACACGACTTTCAACTACCGGTTCCACGATTATCCATTCCAGCGGGAAGATGTCGGTGCGACCTGGCTGGGCATGGCCGGGTCCGCGGTCATGACCCACAATTTCTTCAAGCGGGGAAAGGTGGAAAGCGTCAGTTTCTTCGCCCCGTACGAGACCTGGACCGAAAATCCGGAGTCGATTCCCATATTCAATACGAAGACCCCCTATACCGAACTCCAGTACAGCGGGACCCTTCTTTCATCGACCATGAAGGAGTCCAACAACCTCCGCCTTTTCACTACCCAGAACATCTTCCCCCAGCTGAACATCGCCCTTGAATACCGGCGCTACGGCGGCAGCGGCATCCTCCAGAACGAGGCGACCGACAACCGGACCTCGATAGTGTCCGGGAACTGGATGGGCAAGAGATATCTAGCCCACGGAGGGTATATCCACAATAAGGTGACCCGCGGGGAAAACGGCGGCGTCAGGGATATCATGTGGATCAGGGACACCCTGGTGGATGCCCGTGAAATATCCGTCAACCTCTCAGGGGCATCCAACACATTCAAGAAGAACACCTTCTTTTTCGACCAGAGTTACCGCCTGCCCCTGTCCTTCCTCCTGAAACTCATCAAGCCGGGAGCCGATTCTCTCGAGACGGAGAACCTCTCGAGCGCCTTCGTCGGAACCTCCACCGAATACACCACCTATACGAAGCTCTATAATGACGCAATATCGGCCTCCAACTCGGTTGAGAGCGCGTTTTTCAATGACCGCTTCTACATCAACCCGACTAAGAGCGCCGACTCGCTGAGCATGACGCGCTTCGACAACAAGGTCTTTCTGAGAATCCAGCCATGGTCCGAAAACGCGGTTCTCTCCAAGATTGAAGGGGGCGTCGGGAACCGGTACCTCAGCCACTACATGCCAGGGAGGAACTCCTATCTGACAACCCCTGAAAAAACCGTCTGGAATACCTTCTATACCTATGCAGGAGCGGAAGGACATCTTCCGGGGAATATCTCATGGAATGCCTTCGGCCAGATCGACCTTATCGGCGCCGAAGCGGGAGACACCTACCTCGGGGCCGATGCGAAAATGGTCCTGCACCCGTTCCGAAGGGACAGAAAGAGCCCGATGACCTTTTCCGCCTCGATCTCCGAAGAGCTGGACACCCCCGACCTGTTCCAGCAGCAGTTCCACTCCAACCACTACTCCTGGAACAGTTCCTTCGACAAGGTCTCCACAACGAAGATCCAGGGTTCGGTTGACATCCCGAAATGGCGTTTCGCCGCCTCAGCCGGCTACGCCCTTCTGGCAAACAATATCTACTACGATACGCTCGGCGTGGCCCGCCAGAATGCGGAGCCCATGAGCGTCCTTTCCGCTGCGGTGAGGAAGGACTTCGTAATCGGCGATTTCCTCCACCTCGACAACAGCGCCCTCATTCAGTATTCCTCCAATGAGGAAGTCCTGCCCCTTCCGCTCCTGGCCCTGAACTTACGCTGGTACATCCAGTTCAACGTTGTCCGGAAGGACGTCATGCAGATGCAGCTCGGGGCGGATACCCGCTATACCACCCCGTGGTACCTGCCTTCCTACAATCCCGTGACCGGGACCTTCATGGCCCAGAATGCCTACGCCTACGGCAACTGCCCGGTCTTCGACCTGTTCATGAATATCCAGTGGAAAAAGGCCTGCCTCTTCGTCAAATGGGAAAATGCCGGCCGCGGCTGGCCAATGTCCAAGAGGGACTATTTCAGCGCCCACCGCTATATATCGACTGACCGGGAAATCAAAGTCGGTATCTGGTGGCCCTTCTACGTCAGTTCCAAGCAGCAGAAAACGATGTCCGCCCGGGCCGGATCCGGCATGAGCGGCGGTGGAGGCGGCTTTGGAGGCGGGCTCGGAGGCATTAAAAACCTGGGAAGATAGACCATGGGGAAAAAGGTCCTCACAGCCAGCATAATTTCGGTTTCCGTGCTCATTATCGCGGGACTGCTTCTCCGCCAGTCATCCAGGGAGGAACCGCTTGTAAAGGAAATGCGGACTATCCACGGGACCATATCCCTCCAGAACAGCCGCGAGGTCGGCGTTGCGACAGCCATTGCAAAAGGGCTGATAGGCGGGGCCGGCTATAATACCGAAATCCGAAAGGCCCTCCCCGGCGAATCCCCTATCGATTCCCTACTCTCCCTCGCCACGGATTTTCTGATTACAGACTATTCGGACACCCTCGAGCGGGCGGGCCTGGTCCTGTCGAATCCAGTCGGGGACTACGACGAAATTGTCTGGGTGATTCGTGAAGAGAACCAGCTGCTGCTGAAGACCTTAAACAGCCGCCTTAATGAGATTGCCGGCTCCGACCACATCAAGAGAATCCGGAAGGACCACCTGAAGGGGAAGTATGACATCGGCGCAATAAGCCGTTATGACAAACTTATCCGGGGCGGAGCCGCTTCCCTCGGCTGGGACTGGCGCCTCCTGGCCGCCCTGATTTACCATGAATCCCGATTCCATGTCGATGCCGGTTCCGGAAAGGGCGCCATCGGGCTCATGCAGATCCGAACCCAGAGAGTCAGCCAGGATTCCCTCCGTGACCCGGCCGTAAACATCGCTGTAGGAACCACTTACCTCCGAAAACTCCAGCGGCTTTTCTCTCCAATCGCCGCCGATGATACAGAGTGTATGAAATTCGTCCTTGCCGCCTACAACGCGGGTGAAGGCAATATTCTCCGCTGTATCAAGCAGGCCAGGGAGAGCGGCGTTGACTGCTCCCGCTGGAAAGAAGTCGCCTCCGTAATCCCGGACGTGAGGGGGTTTCGCGGACGGGAGACCGTATCCTACGTCACCAACGTCCTCGACACCTGGGCCGATTACTGCAGAATCTATCCTGAAACAATGCCGTAAAAGCCGTTCTCAGGGGCAGGAAAGCTACTCCATACGGACCGTTTCGGCGGGGTCGATTCGGGCGATGTAGAGGGTCGGAATAAGGAGGAAGCCCATGATAACGAGATATGAAAGCAGGTCCGCTGCAAGAATCAGCGGCAGGTTGACATGGACCGGAACGAATGAGACGAAATAATTCGCCGGATTGAGGGGAATCAGATGGGTTGTCCCCTGGATGAGACAGAAAAGCAGGGCTATGGCGTTCCCGACCGCCATTCCCTTGATAACAAGGGTCGAAGCCGTGCGGAGAAAGACCATCCCGATGGAGCGGTCTTTCATACCGAGGGTCTTCAGGGTCCCGATTGTAGGGATGTTCCTGAGGAGCATGATAAGAAGCCCCGAAATCATATTGAATCCCGCCACGACCGTCATGAGGACAAGCAGTAGAAGGACATTGTTGTCGAGGAGGTTCAGCCAGTCGAAAAGCTGGGGATAGCGGCTTACGGCTGCACTGACCTTAAGTTCTTCCTCGGATTCATTTCCGCTGAGAAGGAGAAGGGTTCCTATCCTGGAGGCAAGTTCACGGGAAGAAGAAGCGGAACGCAGCCTGTCCTGGATGCGGATTTCCTGGATTGAGGCCTCATCGGAGGACCATCCGTTTATTCTCTGGACGTCCGCAAGGGAACCGCGGACTATCAGCCGGTCGTCGAGGGCCACTACATCATCATGGACTGCCGAAATCCGGAATTTCCGGACCCGGACCTTCTCCCCGACAAAATAAGTGACCATTTCATCCCCGATCCCAAGCCCGGTAATTTCCCCGAGGCGGCGCGGAATCGAAACGGTCAGCGAGGAATCCTTCCAGGAAGGGGTCCCCTTGAGGAGGATGCCATGGATTATATCCCCGCTCCGGACGATGCCGGCGGCATAGGCGGCAGGAGCCATGGAAACGACTCCCGGACGGGATAGAATCTCATATTCAGAAGGGAGGGAAGCCGGTATGGAACGGCTTTCCCCGAGGGTTGAAGAGGATATGGAGGAAATCTGGAGGTCACCCATGACCTCGGCGACGCCATCCCGTACGGCCTGTCTGAAGCCGGACGAGATGGCGAGGGCGAGAATCATTACAAGGTAGCTCACGGCGATGGAGACCGCCGCGATCCTGCCCTGGAATCTTAGTTTCCGCGCTATGAAGCGGGTCGGATCCATCTACCAGATGTGGACACGTTCGCTCTCCGGGCGGAACATCGGATCACCTTCGTGGATATCGAAGGCATCGAAGAAGGACTGGAAGTTCCGTAGCGAAACATTCACACGGTTAACCGCCAGGGAGTGGGGATCCATATTGGTAAGGCGGGCCTTTTCCTGGTCAGTGATGTTCTGGGCCCAGATGGCACCATAGGAGAGGTAGAAGCGCTGCTCCGGCGTAAAGCCGTCAATCAGCCCCTGGGGACGTCCTTTAATGGCATTCTGCATAGCCGAGAAGGCAATCGACAGGCCGCCGTGGTCGCCGATGTTCTCCCCGAGGGTGAAGCGGCCGTTCGCATGGACACCGGGAAGGACCTCAACCTCGTCGAACTGGGCTGCAAGGGCGTCTCCCTTCGCATCGAATTTCGCCTTATCCTCGTCCGTCCACCAGTTTACCATATTGCCGTTCGCGTCGAACATGGAACCCTGGTCATCGAAGCCGTGGGACATTTCATGGCCGATCACAACACCGATACCGCCATAGTTGACCGGGTCGTCAGCGTAAGGATCGAAGAAGGGCTTCTGGAGAATACCCGCAGGGAAGCAGATCTCGTTCGTGGTCGGGTTGTAGTAGGCATTAACAGTCTGCGGAGTCATGCCCCACTCGGTCTTGTCCGTCGGCTTTCCAAGCTTCGAAAGGTTGTCGGCGACATACCAGGCGCTGGCGTTCCTGAGGTTCTCGTAGTAGGTATTATCGGGATCGATGTCGAGGGTGCTGTAGTCCTTCCACTTGTCCGGATAGCCGATTTTAACCGTAAAGGAGGCAAGTTTTTCCCGGGCACGGACCTTTGTCGTGTCGCTCATCCAGTCGAGGGCGTCAATATGCTCCCCGAGGGCGGTGCGGAGGTTCTCGACCAGGGCGACCATCTTCTTCTTGGAACTCTCCGGGAAATAGCGGCTGACATACATCTGGCCGACGGCCTCCCCGAGGATGCCGTTAGGAACGCTCATGGCCCGTTTCCAGCGGGGCTGCTGCTCTTTCGCACCCGACATTTCGCGGGAATAGAACTCCCAGCTCGCGGTATAGAAATCATCCGAAAGGGCACCGGCCTGGTCGCTTACGAACTGGCAGAGGAGATAGTCCTTAAGGGTCTCCAGGGGAAGGGTGCTGAAAAGTTTGTCGAGCCCGTCAAAATAGGATGGCTGCTGGACGATAACTTTTTCCTGGGCAGGAATTCCGGCGGCTTCACTCATCCTGTCGAAACGGATTGCCGGCCACTTCGCGCAGATCTCTTCCGTAGACATCGGATTGTAGATGGCCATCATGTCGCGGTTCTGCTCCCTGCTCCAGAAAACCTCAGCCATAGCCATCTCAACGGTCATGTCGTTGGCGGCGACATCGGAAGGATTCTCAATCCCGGCGAGGGCGAGGACCTTCTCGAGATAAGCCACGTATGCGGCTTTGAGGTGGGCATTTTCCTCCTTGAGATAGTAGTCGCGGTCCCCCATTCCGAGGCCACCCTGGCCAAGGTAGAGAACCTGCATGTCGGAGTTTGCAAGGTCCGATTCCACACCGGCCCCGTAAAAACCACCCTCCCCGTAGAGATTCATCCTGCCGAGCCGGGTTGCAAGCTCGTCAAGGGAGGAAATCTGCCGGATCTCGGCAATATACGGCTGGATGGGCTCAGCTCCGAGGGCATTTCTCGTCGTGGAGTCAAGGGCCATCTTATACAGGTCCGAAATCTTCTGCTCGACAGTTCCGCGCTTTGCATTCATTTCCGACATGGAAGCGAACAGCTCATTGAGCTGCTTTCTGGTCGTTTCGGCAATGGCGTCGAAGGAGCCGTAGCGAGAAAACTCCGGCTTGAGCGGATTTTTCACCTGCCAGCCGCCGGTCGCATACTGATAGAAGTCAACCTTCGGACTGACCGTGGTATCGAGGTCGGTCAGATCAAGCGCAGGGGCGTGCTGTTTCGGAGCGCATGAGACCAGTGCAAGGAAAGGAATCATCATGATCAACAACTTTTTCATAATCTTACTTTAATTATATTGCAAGTTGCGAATTTAAGCATTTTTGCAGATATTTGCACCAAATTTGATCCAAGATATGACTACAGAACAGAACAAGGAATACATGCGCGAGGCCATCCGTCTTGCAAGCGAGAGCGTCGAACGTGGCGGAGGCCCCTTTGGCGCCGTTATCGCAAAAGACGGGAAAATCATCGCAAGGGCTTCCAACTCCGTGACCCTTGAAAACGACCCTACGGCCCATGCCGAGGTCGCCTGCATCCGGGAGGCCTGCCGCGCCCTCGGGACCATCGATCTTTCCGGCTGCGAAATCTACTCATCCTGCGAGCCCTGCCCGATGTGCCTCGGAGCCATTTACTGGGCTCACATCGACCGGATCTATTACGCAAATGACCGTAAAGATGCGGCTGAGATAGGTTTCGACGACGATTTTATCTATGAGGAGATCGGGAAAAAGCCCGAGGACCGAAGGACTCCCCTCCTTCCTCTCCTGAGGGATGAAGGGCTGAAATCATTCCGCCTCTGGAGCGAGAAAGAAGACAAGACGGAATACTGATCCGATGATCGGTTTTTTCATACTTCTGACCCTTCTCATCGGCATTTCGATGCCGGTCCAGACCGCCGTCAACTCAGCCCTTGACAAAACGCTCGGAACGCCCCTGTCTGCGTCCTTCGCCGCCTTCTCCATAGGGACTATCATCAGCACTGTCATTGCCGTCTGCACCTGTGGAAGCGCCGACTTCTCCCTCGTCCGGGATTTCCCATGGTACGCCTGGACAGGAGGAATCTGCGGGGTCACCGGAATTACCCTCTACATCGTCCTCTTTCCGAGGATAGGGAGCGTCCAGACTATCCTCCTTCCAATCCTTGGCCAGATAGCGACAGGAATGCTCATAGACCTCTTCGGCTGGTTCGGAATGAGCGCCAAGCCGCTTCCCCTCTCAGGGATCCTCGGCTTCCTCCTTGTCGTCGCAGGGGTTTGCATGGTAGTAATCAAAAAATCTGAAGAGGCGGACGGCCCGAAGGGCTCCAAACTGCCCTTCCAGCTTCTCGGAATCTTTGCCGGCGTCATGATCGCGTCCCAGAGCGCCATGAACGGGGCCCTCGCATCGATGCTCCGCTCCCCCGCCGTCGCCTCGGCCATTTCCTTCATCTCGTCCACCCTTATCCTGATTGTCATCGTCCTCTTTTCAAAACGGGACCGGGAGTGTGTCCGTAGGATTCCGTCCGTCCCGAAGGTCTGGTGGCAGTGGACCGGCGGAGTTATCGGAAGCGGAATCGTCCTCGGCTTTGCGGCCGCAGCCCCGGTTCTCGGAGTCGGCCTGATGACTATTATCAGTATCCTCGGCCAGCTCTCCTGCAGCGTCGCAATCGACCGTTTCGGACTAATCGGGGTGCGGAAGAGGAAAATCTCTCCGATTCAGTATGCCGGACTCGCAGCAGTCCTTGCCGGATCCATTATCATATACTGACATGGGGCGGCTGAAGGAACTGTTGAAAGAATGGATGCTGCCCCTTGCCCTCGTCAGCGGCATTTCCATTTACCTCATCTACCACTTTATCCCGGCCCTCCATCCGATCGGCCCCGCCTGTCACCGGATCGTCTCCGTCTCCCAGCGGGTGACTATTGCAATAATGCTGTTCCTGCAGTTCGTAAAGGTCTCCCCTCATGATTTAAAACTTACCCGCTGGCATCTCTACGCCGCACTCTGCCAGCTTATCTCATCCTTCGGGGTCGCCCTTGTCGTGATGTACACCCCTCACGGTGAAATCCGGATTCTCCTCGAGTGCGCGATGATCTGCCTTATCTGTCCTACAGCGGCCGCAGCCGGGGTTATTACCGACCGTCTCGGCGGGACCCTCTCCGCCACCATGACCTACGTGGTCCTAATCAACACCCTTGCGACCTTCGCCATCCCGACTATGATACCGCTGATCCACCCCTCCGCTGAACTCGGTTTCTGGCAGTATGTCCTCGGGATTGCCGCGAAGATTTTCCCCCTGCTGCTGCTTCCCTGCCTCCTGGCATGGGCTGTCCGCTACTCCGCCAGACGGCTTCAGCGTTTCCTCATGAGACGGGCTCACTGGGCCTTCTATTTCTGGGGCGTGGGGCTCACCCTGGCCATGATCCTCGCGACAAGGGCTCTCGTCACCAGCTCTCTCGGTTTCGGAGTCATCCTCTGCATCGTCATGGTCTCCGTAGCTGTCTGCGCCCTCCAGTTCTTCGCCGGAAGGCATCTCGGGAAGGACCACGCCGAATGCATCACAGCCGGCCAGGCCCTGGGCCAGAAGAACACCGGCTTCATGATCTGGCTGGGATACGCCTACCTTACCCCGATCACTTCGGTCGTGGGCGGACTTTACGCCATCTGGCAGAACATTTTCAATTCATGGGAACTCTTCCGGCACGAGCATGGAAAATAATTCCTATATTTGTACACAGACTAATAACACCCTAAGATATGCTTGACAAAGAACGCGGGCTGTACGTTGCCCACTCGGAAAACGGACCCATCTCTCTGGTTGGCAAGATGGCTAACCGCCACGGACTCATCGCCGGAGCTACCGGCACCGGAAAAACCGTAACCCTCCAGGTACTGGCGGAGACTTTCTGCCAGGCCGGCGTCCCCTGCTTCATGGCAGATATGAAAGGCGACGTCTCCGGCATCAGCCAGACGGGAAAACTCTCCAGCTTCATTGAGAAGCGCCTGCCCGAATTCGGCATCGAGGATCCCGCCTTCCAGGGCTGCCCTGTACGCTTTTTCGATGTTTTCGGAGAGCAGGGACACCCGATGAGGGCAACGATTTCGGACATGGGCCCGGACCTTCTCGGGCGGCTCATGGAGCTGAATGAGACCCAGACCGGCGTTCTCAACATAGTCTTCAAGATTGCGGATGACAACGGGCTCCTTCTGATAGACCTGAAGGACCTTCGGGCCATGCTCAATTTCGTCGGACAGAACGCCGCGGAGTTTACGACCAAGTATGGAAACGTCACCGCCGCCTCGGTCGGCGCGATCCAGAGGGCTGTCCTCGCCCTGGAGACCCAGGGAGGAGAGAAGTTCTTCGGAGAACCGGCCTTCGACATCTATGACCTCCTCCAGTGCGAGGGCGGAAAAGGTATCATGAACGTACTTGCGGCCGACAAGCTGATGCTCCGTCCGAAACTCTACTCGACCTTCCTGCTCTGGCTCCTGTCGGAACTCTACTCGACCCTCCCGGAAGTCGGCGACATGGATCTTCCGAAACTGGTCTTCTTCTTCGACGAGGCCCATATGCTCTTCGAGGATACCTCCAAGGCCCTTGTCAGTAAAATCGAACAGGTTATCCGCCTTATCCGTTCCAAGGGCGTCGGAATCTATTTCGTGACCCAGAGTCCGACCGATATCCCCGAGAACATCCTCGGCCAGCTCGGAAACCGTGTCCAGCACGCCCTCCGCGCCTATACCCCGAAGGACCAGAAGGCAGTAAAAACCGCCGCGGAGACCTTCCGCTCCAATCCCGCCTTTGACACCTACACAACCCTTCTCGAACTCGGAACGGGCGAAGCCCTCGTCTCCTTCCTCGATGAAAAGGGAGCCCCGAGAATAGTCGAACGCGCAAAGATTCTCTTCCCGCTCTCCCAAATCGGCGCAATTACGGAAGAGCAGCGCAAGCAGATTATCAACTCATCCCGTCTCTACGGCCGCTATGACCATGTCGTCGACCGCGAGAGCGCCTATGAACTGATCACCCAGGCGACTCAGGAGGCCGAGCGGCAGAAGGCCGAACTCGAAGCCGCCGAAGAGGCCGCCCGCCAGAAGGAACTCGAGGCGAAGGAAGCTGAAAAAGCGGCCAAGGAAGCAGCCAGGGCCGAACGCGAGGCCGCAAAGAAAGCCAAGAACAGTATCGGCTCCAAGGTTCTGAAATCCGTCCTCACCGCCGTAACCGGCGTAGTCGCCGCCGGCGTTGCCGACGCTGTCACCGGAAAAGTCACCGGCACGAAGAAGACCTCCTCGACCTCCACTACAAAGAAGGCCGTCACCAAGGCCACCAACGCTGCCACAAAGACCGTGACCCGCGAACTTACCCGCTCGATTCTCGGCAACTTGATTAAATAAAGAACTCCGCCCGCTTAGAACTCCGCCGTAAAACGTACCGAAGGGAACAGCGGGAATATATAAATCTGTTTCCAGCACATATCCTCGGCATCATAGACCAGGGACACCGGATTGTGCCTGTTCAGGAGATTGTATACTCCGGCATTCAAACTCATGGGATGCCGGTTCTTTTCCCATGATACGGTGCAGCCGAAATCCATCCGGATATATGCGGGCATACGGTAATTGTTTTTCCCCGAGTACCATTCGACAGGATCCGCTTCCTGCTCCTTAAGAAGCCACGGGGTAAACGACCCGACCGAGACTGTCTCGCAATGACCAGACTGGTATGTGAAGAATGCGTTCAGCCGGATATTGAATCCTGGTCTGGAAAGAAGAAGGCATGAACCGGTAGCGTTCAGGATGTGTGGGCGGTCAAACTGGGAAGGAAAAGGTTCGCCGCCATTAAGTTCAGCGAACAGGCGCGTAGAGTTGGAATAGGTATAGGCAAGCCGCAAGGACCATTCTTTCCTCTGATATTCAGCAAGGAACTCTATTCCCCTGGACGTGCCGGAACCGATGACGACGTCGCTTTTCCATCCGGACAGCGAGGGGCTGAATAGATTGACGGCGTTCCTGTAGTAAACAAGATTATCCATCCCCTTGTCGTAAACGTCTGCGGAAAGTGACAGGTTCTCTGCTCGATAAGACAGTCCGGCCGTCCACTGAAACGCCGTTTCATATGGAAGATCCCTGCTGGAAGGAACCATCAGATCCAGCGACCATCCCATGGGCAGCCCCTCGAGCTGATGGAAAAACTGGGAACGGTAATCAGCCGATAATTCTATGCTGAGCCCGCGCGACAGACCGATCGATGCCGCAACATCAAATTCCGGAACAAAGAACGATTCCGCCTTCTCGGGCTCTTCCGGAAAGTAGCGATAATTATTGACCCTTCCTCCGGCCCGAAACGTCAGCCAACGGAAAAGATTGCCGTTTATCTGGGAAAAGAGTGTCGTGAGGACGGACGGTCTGCTTTTTTCGGAAAACGCCGATTCCGAAACTGACGGCCTGTCGCCGGACTCAAGATCATATTTCGCTCCCGGGAGAAAGGATGAAACCTGGCCATTGACTCCCAAAAGCAGATTTGTCTTTTTGCCGAGGCCGACTGTTCCGGAAGAAGAAAACGTTGCCTCCTTGACTGAACTCTCCACCGCGAAAGTATTCAGGGCTGAAAGCTCCTGCAGAAGCGTTTGATCAGACAGGAACCGATTCCAGGAAAGAGAGTTTTGTACCGTCCACCGTCCCCACTGCCCCTCATGCCGCAGCTGTGAAATCCAGTTGTTCCAGGAAAATGTCCCCTTTGCCTGACGATAGGCAAAATAATAAGAATCTGTCGAGTAAAACGAGCTGATACTTAAGTGGTTCTTGTTACCAATCCGCCAATTGACCTTACCGAATGCATCATAGACTGTTCCGGAAGCATCCTCCAGGGCCCCGGAAAAGACCTTGCATCCCCTGAGAAGAAGGGGCGCGGCGACCCCTGCAGGTGAACCTCTAAGGGAACCTATAAAAGAAAGGCGGCCACTCTTGTCAGGGACACTGATGTCCCCTCCCAGAAGGAAAAGCGACCCGCTTACATGGCTTTTCAGCCGGGAGGGAATCTCCCGGGAAGTCGTCATGGCAATATGGGCCGAGGTAAAATTGCCATAGGCGGGAGAGAATCCGCCTAAAGAGATTCCGGCATCGGAACACACAGAAAGCGGAATTGCCTGGGTAAAGCCAAGAAGGTGGGAACTGCCATATACAGGGACACCGTCAAGGGTTATACGGCTGTTTCCTATGTTCCCTCCCCGCACATAGACTGCGGAACCTCCGTCTGACCCGGAAGACACGCCGGGAAGGAATTGGGTGAATTTAATAACATCGGGGTCGCCCATCGGAGTCACCTGTGACCTCAACGCAGTTTCCTGTACAGTATAACCGCCCCCGCCAAGGCGGATGAAACGGGACGATTCTTTGACGGCCGCTGCAAGGGTATCCTGACGTTCGGTCTCCTCCTGGGCGAAGAGCGCCCCGGAGACAAACAGTAGGGGGAAAAGCAGAATATGATGCAGTCGGGACATTATTTGAAATCATCTTTATAGCCGCGGAGGGCCCGTTCCTGTTCACGGTAAACAAGGGCACCGAAAACTCCGGTGCCGCCCTGGATGTTTGAGTAGACGTTATCGTGGTCATACACGTAACGTATATCCCGACCTTTGTTTTGCTCTTTCTGGTAAATGTCTTTCAAATAAAGGTCCAGTTCATCAGAAACAGCATATATATCAAATATTCCGCCCTCTGTCGGTTCGTAGTCCCGCGGATAATCCGTAATCAGTATGAAACTCTGGTCGGAATATAGCGGAGAATCATTCAACTCGTCGTAGGGATATCCGTTTGTGAAGCCGGTAGGGAATCTGAGGCGCACCATCTGGCTATGCATCGGGAGATCTGAATATTTATCACGAATCCATATTTTCTGCGAAAAAATTGATGTTTTCCAAAGCTTGACAGAATCTTTTCTGAAACACGGCAACTCTCCGACAGTCTTCTCTGTCTGATTAAAATCGTCGACAAGCGGATGCGTAGTCGCTATGTCCTGTCCCTCCTTATGAAAAATCCAAAGATTTGCGCTCTTTCTGTATGCTGCTCCCCTCAAGTCTTCATAAGTATAGTAATCATGGTAGAAACGGCGGATTCTAAGTTCGCAAGAACAATAAAGGTAATTGATAACCAACCCGGGCCGTATCTTCATAAACTGTTTTACATAAAACTCCTGTGGGAAAGTCGTTTCCGCCGAAAGGATTTCCCTGTCTGCAGTCGATACGGAAAGAGAATAGCGGCCGCCATATTCCGGTACCATGGCGCAGGCCCACTCTGATTCGGTATTTCTTCTAAATTCCCAACACTCGTCCTGTCCCTTCCCGGACAGCATGACCCGGATACCGTCCGGGAGCGCCTGCGGCACTGCCGTCCCGTGCGGAGACAACACCTTGAGGGAAAGGGTCTGCACCGAGTCCCGTGTCAGGATACAATGGACCGACAGCGGCAGATTCTCCGCCGGTGAGAAGTCCACCGGTTCCACACACGATGCCATCAAGGCGGCGTACGCCGCCGCAGCAATCATATGTAAAACCTTATTGTTCATCTCCCAGCCGTATTACTCTCGCCAAGTCCCCACACGGGGTGTAATAACTTACCCAGACAGAGGGCTCCACCCCGCTTCCGTCCGTTTCAAAGTCCACGTACCGATATCCTTGATACAGAGGTGTCCAATCGGGATTGTCGCACTCCCATGAAAAGCCATATGCTCCCGCAGGACATGAAAAACTATATACACCTTCAAATCCGGAAATCAACTCCGAAGAAAAATAGTTCCCTACGCCCCAAAGTGTGATGTCTTTATAAATATCAATGTTTATCCCGGCTGACACGTTTGCATGAATAGTAGAACTCGTGAACGGACTGCTTATAAAGCATCCGGCTGTTGTAGAAGATGACGTCGTAGAGTAAAAATAAACATTTGTACCTGACCAAGTTATACCGGCACTTGAGGGAAGACCTGTTATATAATAGGTCCCGTTGTAATTATTTGACAAATTTGACGGCCCTTGTATTGCCGATAACTGAGGCGTCTCCAAGGTATTGATTTTTCCGCTATACTCCGGATATGACTCATATTGAGGCGTTTCAATTGCATTATCCGCCATCTGGGCATATGAAAATGCTTCGTAAAAAGAAATACCTGTCAAATCGTCGATATCCGCATCAACGGAACTCTCGTCTCCCACAACATACCCTTTCATTGAAGACATCCACCAGAAAAGGAATGCATCATATTCCAGGTTGCTCCTGGCATAGGATTCTTCATCCGCAGCGCACGCCGTTGCTATAGAAAAGTTCGGCTTATTCATGGCCCCGACAAATCCTCCGCTATAACACTGGCCCATCACTATTCCGGTATGGCCCGAATAGTTATGCAGCTTATTGACCTCCGTCCTGAACTCGGACGGAGATAACAACTCGTTATTCCATAGACGAATATACGAAGTGTTACCTATCCGCTCACCGTGATCACAGACATATATGAACACATCGTCCCCGTCTGCGACTTGTTGACCAAGGGATGTGAAAACTGATTGCAAATTTGATTTAGTCGCCGAATATAAATTGCTCTCTGTGACTCCATCTCCATCATAATCTGTAGGAGACGATACAAACGGACCCGTTATACGCTGACCATTCAGATAGTAATCATAATAACACAGGTTCATATCTTCATCCGAAGATGTTCCATCAGACATCAACAGGTAGATATGGCTTTTATTATAGTTATAATTCTGGGTCAGAATACGGAACATCTCGGAACAGTCATTCCAGTAGCGCTCGTAATTGTTTTCCTTTGTGACGCCACCGCTAATGATTACAGCCCAATTATTACTGGATGAACTGCTTTTGGTGGTTTGGACTGATCTGTTTCCCGCAGAATTATGGACTGTCCTGGACGGAATATCGGTAGGATATCGGAACCCCCACCATTTTCCGTCGTCTTCGAAAATGAAATAACGTTTCTCTGGCTCAATAAAGATGACACCCGTCTTTGCATTCACAAATACGTATCTATATTTAGCTAAGCCATTTGATAGAGACTCGTACATCACGACCATCCACGACAAATAATTAGGAGTATAATAATCCGGAGCATAAGCCCCCTGCTTAATCGCTGTTTTCGGCTTAAGCGGTTCCGCTGAAATAAATGCACAGTCAAACATTTGCCACAGCTCTTCCGTAAGTTCTATGGCCTGATCACGGCTCACCAGAGAACCGTCCTCGTTATAGTATCCGCTGTTTTTCCGGCAGGAAAACAACACCAGCAGAATAAAAAGAAACAATACATTACGTTTCATTGTAAATCAGTGCTATAATTATGATTATGACAAATGTACATAAAAACTTTCGATTTTAGGCCAATTGCATTTTAAAGAGGAAAAATATATATTTGGAGATGATGAAATCTAAGAGAATCTTTTTTGAGATTTGCTCGAAGATGCAGAAATAAACTATAATAAGATAATGTTTAAGTATAAAATTTGATTTTTAACTATAATTAATTACATTTGCATCGATAAAGACTGATGCGTTATGGACTTAAAAAAGTATTCGAACACCCAGATACTGCAGATGCTAGGGCTGAGGTTCAAGGATTACAGGTTGATGATGAACCTTTCCCAGGGAGACCTGGCCAAGGCGGCCGGGGTTTCTGTTTCCACAGTCCACAAGTTTGAGACAGGTACAATCACGAATATGAACATCACCAACCTGATGGCCCTGCTCCGACCAGTTGGCCTGTTAGACCGGTTCGATGACTTGATTCCGGAGCAGCCCGAGAATCCATACTTGACTACTACGGAGCATCAGAGGCAAAGAGTCAGGAGGAAGAACAATGGCTAGGAATATAGACAATGGCCGCCTGAGTGTCATGCTCTGGGGACAGGAGATTGGGCAAATCTGCTGGAATCCGAAAAAGGGGAACTCATATTTTTTCTTTTCACACGATTATCTTGCTTCGGGGCTGGATATCGCACCTCTGACCGCTTCGTCGAAAAGTCCTTCTGCCCGTTTCGCTATCTATGGCAACACGGATTCCGCGAAATATCAGAAACTCCCGCCCTTCATCGCGGATTCCCTTCCCGATGATTGGGGCAACACCCTTTTCGATCAGTGGTTCACCGAGCATCATTATCACGAAAAAGACAAGACTCCCCTGGCGAAACTTTCCTTTGTCGGCAGCCGCGCTATGGGTGCTCTTGAATTCATTCCCTGCAGCGAGGAATCCTTCAGCGCCAATGAAAAGCTGATAATCCCGAAACTGTATGAACTGGCGAAGAAGATCGAACAGGACCGTGAACACGCCATCATCTCCCCGGAAGAGACCCTTACACAGAAAGCGCTGATGGCTGTCGGCACGTCCGCCGGCGGGCGGTTCAAGAAAGCGATTATCGCAATGGATGAAGGTGGAAACATCTTCTCCGGCCAGACTTCTGCACGGGGAGACCGGAAGTACTACATCCTCAAATTCAATACCCCTGAGTTCTGTCTCTCGGAGATAGAGAAGACCTGGTATGACCTTGCTACAACGGCGGGCATCACGATGATGCCCTCTCGACTGATTGAAGTGGAAGGCATCCACCATTTCCTGACCGAACGGTTTGACCGTCGCGCCGGTGAGAAGGTCTTCACCCAAACGCTCGCAGCGGTCAATCCCGAGGCATATTGCTATGAGGATCTTTTCTCCACCTGCAGACAGCTCTCTATCCCACAGGATGAGCTTAATGAGCTTTACTTGCGGATGGTGTTCAATATCCTTTCCAACAATACGGACGACCATGCTAAGAATTTCTCTTTCATCATGGAAAAAGACGGATCCTGGCACCTCTCCCCTGCTTATGATCTCTGCTTCATTTTGAAGACCGCTGCCGTGCCCGAGAAGAATCACGAGTTCTCCATTCGTGGGAAATTCGAAGATATCACCCTCGCAGACCTCCTGGCCTTCGCCGCCCAGAACGATATCAAAAATCCCGCGAAGTACATCGAAAAGGTCAAGGACACGCTCCGTGATTTCAGGGCGCTGGCGACATCGAATGGCGTCGCTCCCCTCTTCATCGACATAATAGAGACACGACTGCGTGAACTCTCTCCGGATGTCTTTGCTCCGGCCGTCGTCACTCCAGATCTTATCCGGTTCGAGATGACCGACTCTGGAAACATCCATTTGTATGCGACAATTGACGGCCAGGAAAAACGACGGGTCTTCACTAAGAAAAGCAAGCAGTATGAGGCCGTTCTCGATGCCATGAAAAAAACGCTCTCGAAAGAGGAACAGAAAGAGATTCTTGAAAGGTATTTGGGTTTTTTTCATATATTTATAGATGATGAAATCTAAGAGACTCTTTTTGGCAGCTGTGGCCACAACGGCCGCCGTCGGGTGTACCGGTAACAAAACGGCGACAAAGCCGAATATAGTCTTTTTCCTGGTCGATGACTACGGATGGCTCGACAGTAGCGTCGCCTACGGGGAAGAAGTCTATCCGAACAACCTGAGGATTGACACGCCGAATATGCAGCGGCTCTCCGAGCGGAGCAGCATGATGTAGCCGATGAGTATCCGGAAGTTACCAGCATCCTCGCCGCACGGCTCGGCAGTACGCTGACCCGTTGGAATGCCAGCATGCCTACAGTCCGTGCAACAGGAAAGCCGGTTCCTATGCCGGGCCGGTGATTTATTCAAAGAAGCTGAAATGGACCTTACCGTAAACCTTCTCCTTCTTGAAACGGGGATGGTCCCTGAATGAATACGTTCCGGGGTGCTCGAGGATGAAGTAGCAGCCGGGATGGAGGATGTCATGGGAAAAAACCTTGTCAGGAATAGTGTCCAGGCCCTCAATTGCGTAAGGCGGGTCCGCGAACACGATATCGAATTTTTCCCGGCATAGAGGCAGGAAGTCGAAAACGTTGTTCCGGACCATGGTGACATTGTCCAGACCGAGACGCCTGGCCTCCGTTTTTATGAAGGAAGCGTTCTCACGGGCCATTTCAACGCAGTAAACCCGGGCAGCACCGCGGGAGGCGAATTCAAAGGAAATGGCGCCGGTACCTCCGAAGAGGTCCAGCACCTTCAGGTCCTCGAATTCATATTCGTTATCCAGTACATTGAAAAGCCCTTCCCTCGCGAAATCGGTCGTCGGGCGGGCCTTATAACCCTGAGGCGGGAGGATTGTCTTCCCCTTCAGGCGGCCGCCTATGATCCTCATAGCTTGTCCACGGATTTGAAATATCGGTAGAGGGAGAGCTCCTCTTCGTCAGAGACGGGAGTCCGGAGGGTAATTGTCGAAATCTCCGGATTGAGCTGTAGCTTTTTCAGGGCGAGG
The DNA here is from genome assembly GCA_017445755.1 of Bacteroidales bacterium. Taxonomy (GTDB): domain Bacteria; phylum Bacteroidota; class Bacteroidia; order Bacteroidales; family UBA932; genus Cryptobacteroides. The sequence continues at coordinate 53,216 of JAFSSE010000012.1, forward strand.
AAAATGAAATATTCCGCTGTCGTAAAGTCCGCGGCCTCATAGACATTCGCAAGGAGAAGACTCTTCCCCTGGGCTATGACAAGGTAGAGATATCCATCCCGGAAAGAGCAGACAATCCGGTTGTAGTCGGGGCAATCCGGAAGGTCACGGAGAAGGAAAAACATCTCCGGAAGCACCTCTGCGGCCGTTCCGTCGGAACGGAGCACCGTCTGGGCGATGACCCTGGAGAGGGATTCATCTATTGAGGGGGAATAGACCAGTACCGATGCGAAAGAAGGAATGCTGACATAGGCGACCTGGTCGGTCTGACGGAGCGGAGAGACCTCGGAGAGAATCTGACGTGCAGTCGAGGGAGAGAAGAACGGCTCCGGGACAAGCGTACATTTAGGGGTGAAGAGGGATATCTCCACCTCGTCGTAGCGCTTCTGGAACTCGGGCGTAGTAAAAAGGCGCTCAGCGCCCATCCAGCCCGACGCCCAGGCGCGGGACCCTTCTTCAATAGCGAAAGAATATCCACTCAAGGATACTTGAATGGATATTCTGCTCTGATTCTGCCGTTCCATAGAAGAGCGGACTACTCCCAGTTACCGGCGTTGTTGTTAGGTGCGGAAACGCTTCCGACCTGAAGTCCCTTATACCTGTTCTGGGTCTCGCAGTCGGCGTCGAGATTGATTCGGAGCTGGTTGTCCATACCCTTGAGAAGGGACTTCCAGGGCATCTTCGCCTCGAAGAGGGGAACATCGACACCGGAGACCTTCTTCACGATGGCATCCATTATGACTTCTTCCTTTCCGGAGAAGGGGATGTATTTCAGCGAGTCGATAACAAAGTCCTCACGGCCGTTGAAGAGAGTATCCTTGACAGCGATAGGAGTCGTAATCGAGAATACCAGGGGCATACCCGTCTTGGACAGGGCGAGGAGTTCCTCGTTTGTAATCTTGCGGTTTTTCTTACGGACGGCGGCGGTATTTGCTACAGCCACGGAGTCATCCTGGGATCCAATCTGCATAACAACCTGCATCTTCCCGGTCTCGTAGAACTGCTTAAGCGAGTCTACGTCGGCGGTATAGTGGCCGGTAACGGACTTGAAGGCGACTTCCAGGTCACGGATATCCTTCAGACGCTGTACTGCAACGACCTGGCGGGCATCCTTTTCCTTGTTGAAATTCACCGGTTCCATTATGCTGCTGTAAAGAAGATACACGAGCCCGACAGCGGCTGCAGCGAGAAGAACCTCAACGATGATTTTAACTGCTTTGTTCATTATGTAACTTTTTATCTTGTTTCGTAAACACCCTACAAAGTTAGGAAAATGATTTATTAATTACAAGAGAATTTGTAAATTTGCAAAGCAAACCGATATTCGGGATGGAAGAGATTACAAAAGCAAAAGTTCAGCAGTTTGACAGTATGCTCCGGGAGGCCCGGTGCGTTACCATCGCCGCCCATGTCAATGCGGACGGCGACGCTGTCGGCAGCTGCTCGGGCATGCTCCACTACCTTTGTGAAAACCGGGGTCTGGATGCCGTAGTTGCCCTTCCGGACCGGGATGCAGGCGTCTCCTCCTTCCTTATTCCGGAGGAAGACCGCCCCTTCTTCCTCTTCCATGGGAGCAATCCCGAGGAGGCGGAGCGAAGGATTGAGGGCAGTGACCTTATCATCCTCCAGGACTGCAACGGATTCAGCCGCACCGAGGGGCTCGCTTCAGCCCTTGAGAAAGCCCCCGCGAAAAAGGTTCTTATCGATCACCATGTCGGTCCGGAAACGGAGAGTTTCGACCTCGTCTTCTCGACCTCGGAGGTTTCCTCCGCTTCGGAGCTCCTCTTTTTCATACTCATGGCCCTTCCGGACATCGGCGGTGACGCCGGGAAACTTCCTCAGATGACAGGGCTCGCCCTAATGACCGGAATGACGACGGATACCAACAACTTCGCCAACTCGGTCTATCCGACAACCTTTGACATGGCTTCCCGTCTGATTGCCGCCGGCGTCGACAGGGATTCCATCCTCGGCCAGCTGTACTTCAGTTACAAGGAGAACCGGCTCCGCCTCATGGGTTTCCTTCTCAGCAAGATGACGATTACCCCCGAAGGGGTCGCATACATGATCCTGACGCGGAGAAACCTCGCCCATTTCGGGATTTCCGAAGGGGAAACCGAGGGATTTGTCAACCTGCCGCTCTCCATCAAGGAAGTCAGGATGAGCGTTTTCCTGAAACAGGACAACGGCTGCTTCCGCGTCTCAACCCGTTCCAAAAAAGGTGTGTCCGCCCGGAAGTTCGCCGAGCGGTACTTCAATGGCGGCGGCCATGAAAACGCGGCCGGAGGACGACTCTACTTCTCCGACGAGATATCCTCCATCCGCGACGTCGTTGCCTACCTGGAACAATCGATAAACGACTTTTTCGCATGAAACGGAATATAATCCTCATTCTGGCGGTCCTCGCGTTATTCTCCTGCGCCAAACAGCAGCAGGAGAACTACTACGCCAGCCAGGAGGCCCAGATTGAAAGATTCGTCAACGCCGCAGGCGGGGTCAGGACCGTCCATAACGGCGGCGCGACGCGCGTTGTCATTGCGGAGGGGACCACGGCGGACTCTCTCGCCGCAAACGGTGTGGTTTCCTTCTACTATGCAGGATATATTCTGTCCGGGACCTCCGTTTCCTCCTCCAACCTCTTCGACACCAACAATGAAAACCTGAACTGGCCGGTCAGCGATTCCACCTCGTTCAATATCCTCACCGTAAAACTCGACGAGGAGCCGCTCCTTCCCGGACTGAAGAGCGGTCTTACCGGGGTAAAGGGCGGAGAGGAGAGTTATATCCTCTTCACCGGAAAATACGGCTACGGGAATCACTCGTCAGGCACGATTCCTGCAAATGCATCTCTCGTCTATCATATTTGGGTAGAAAGCATATCAAACGAATAAATTACTGGAAATGAATAATATATCTAGATCATTAACCCTCTCCGCCCTGGCCGTGCTCATCCTTTCCGGCTGTGCAAAGGAAACCACCACGGCCCCGAATTTCGCGGCAAAGCTGTACTTCGACTCCTGGATTCAGGTCTGGCAGAGCGATCATGGCAATTCCGCCCGGGAAGCCGGAAACGGCATCTGGATCCTCGAAGAAGAGGTCGGGACGGGTGATACCTACGCCGACAGCTGCATGTTCGCAAACCTCGACTATACCATTACGGACCTGCAGGGAAATGTATCCGGAACTACTTATGAGTCAGTAGCAAAGCGAGTTGGTACCTATAACAAGTCCTACTACTATGGACCGAAAATCAGCATAATCCAGGAAGGCGGCTGCTACGCAGGCCTCCAGGACGCCCTCTCCGGGATGAAGATCGGCGGAAGAAGGAAGGTCGCTATCCCCTCCTGGCTGATGACAACAGCCCGCTACGACTCCCCTGACGGCTATCTCGCCGTAACCACCAATATCAACCCCGCAATCTACGACATCACCTTACGGGAGCAGATTTACAATATTTACGACTGGGAAACCGACTCCCTGGACGTTTACGCAAAGAAATTCATGAACGGAGCCGACTCGACCTTCTTCGCCGGAGATTCGACAGCCGCCCGCTACGGTTTCTACTTCGAGCCCCTCAACACCGGCTATGCCGAGGAGAAGCTTCCCTCCGATACTACCTTCAAGATCAATTACGTAGCCCGGCTCCTGAACGGCCAGGTCTTCGACACCACAATCGCCGATACCGCAAAGGTCTGGAACCTTTATGACCCCACAAAGACCTACAAGAGCGTGGAAGTCACCCTCAGCGAGAACGTCAACGAAATCACCATGAACGAGAGTTCAAACCTGCTCCTGGGGTTCCAGGCGGGCTGCGCAATGCTCCATAAGGGGATGAAAGGAAGGGTTGCCTTCTACTCGTCCTACGGATACACCTACAGCGGCACCGGATCGGCGGTTCCTCCGTTCTCTCCCCTGGTTTTTGACCTCTTCTATACGGAGGAGTAACGGATGGCAGCACAGAGCGCACCGACCGAACTCGGAACCAAAAGCATCAACTCCCTCATACGGCAATACGCAGTCCCTGGCATAATAGCCATGACCGCGTCGTCCCTTTACAATATGGTCGACAGCATTTTCATCGGCCATATCCCCCAGGCGGGGGCGCTGGCGATATCCGGACTTGCCGTCACCTTCCCCCTGATGAACATTTCCGCCGCCCTCGGCACCCTGGTCGGTGTCGGCGCAGCGACGATGATTTCGGTCCTCCTGGGCCAGAAAAACTACGGGACTGCAGGAAAGGTCCTCTCCAACGAAGTGACCCTGAACATAATTGTAGGCCTTGTTTTCACGGTGGCGACCCTGCTTTTCATGGATCCCATCCTGCTGTTTTTCGGGGCGAGCCAGAACACCCTTCCCTACGCCCGGGACTACATGGTCATCATTTCCATAGGCAACGTCTTCACCCACCTCTACTTCGGGCTCAACAGCGTAATCCGATCCTCCGGAAATCCGCGGCTGGCGATGAACCTGACCCTGTTTACGGTCATTTCAAACGCCATTTTGGACCCGGTCTTCATCTTTGTCCTCGGAATGGGCATCCGCGGAGCCGCCCTTGCAACCGTAATCTGCCAGATTGCGGCCCTGGCCTATACTCTATACTATTTCTTCGACAGGAAGAAATTCCTCCACCTGGACCGCCGCCGTCCGCTCCAGCTCGACTGGCGCATCGCCAAGGACTCCCTCGCAATTGGCATGGGCCCCTTCCTTATGAACCTCGCGAGCTGCATCGTCGTACTGTTCATAAACAACCAGCTGCTCAAATACGGCGGGGACCTCGCCATTGGCGCCTACGGAATCGCCAACCGGATTTCCTTCCTCTTCGCCATGGTGGTGGTCGGTTTCAACCACGGCATGCAGCCGATTGCCGGCTACAACTACGGAGCAAGGCAGTACTCCAGGGTCCGGGAAGTATATGTAAAAACCTCCCTCTGGGCCACTGCAGTAATGACTGTCGGTTTCATTATCTCGGAATTCCTTTCCGCACCGGCCGTATCGCTCTTTACCCATGACCCCGAGCTGACCGCCCTTGCGGAACGCGGAATCCGGCAAATGAACATAGTCTTCCCCATCATCGGCTTCCAGATGGTCACGACAAACCTCTTCCAATGCCTCGGAATGGTACAGAAGTCCATCTTCCTTTCCCTTACGCGGCAGCTTCTTTTCCTCGTGCCCTGCGTCTATATCCTTCCCTCCCTCATGGGTTCGGAGGCGGGCGTCTGGTACAGTTTCCCTATTTCCGATTTCCTTGCATCGGTTCTGACCGCCATCTTCGCCGTTGACCTTCTCCGTAAGCTCGGCCATCTGAAAGACGGTGACGACCCCTCAATCCTCGGCAGCAAAATATGAAAACCCTTATCACAATAGGACGCTCCTTTGGCAGCGGAGGCGGCTTTGTCGCCCAGGAGATTGGCCGCCGTCTCGGCATCAAAGTCTGGGACAACGACCTGATTTCCAAGGCCGCGGAAGAAAGCGGCTTCTCAAAGGACCTTTTCGCCCGCAGCGACGAGTCGAAAAGCGCCTTCTCACTCTCGAGCTTCTTCGCTTCATGGAGGTTCGGCCAGGCCCAGGACTACGTCGGCTCCGACGCCCTCTTCAGAATCCAGAGCGAGGTGATCCGCCGCATCGCCTCTGAGGGTTCCGCCATTTTTGTCGGACGCTGCTCCGACTACATTCTGAGGGACATGGATACTCTCGACGTCTTTGTCGCGGCCCCTTCGGAGTACCGTATAGAGAGGGTGGCCCAGAGGGAGAACATGACTCCCGAACAGGCCGAAGAGCTTATCCGGAAAAAGGACCGCACGAGGCAGGCATATTACAATTTCTTCACCTTCGGGAACTGGGGCTCGGCAGACGGATACGACCTCTGCGTCGACAGCTCAATCCTCGGTATCGAAGGGACTGCGGACTTTATTATCGAATTCGGCAGGAGGGCAGGAAAGATTGATGGGTAGGAAGGTGCTCGCTTCCGTTATTCTGTCTCTCGTGGCGCTGGTCGCCGCGGGACAGTACCGCTATCCCGTATCCATCAACGAAATGCTCTCCAACAGCATGTCCGAGACGCCTGAGCTTAAAAAGATGGATGAGAAGATCGACAGCTTCATGACCTTCTGGGGAATCCGAGGAGCATCGCTGAGCATAATGCGGGGAGATTCCCTGCTCTTTTCAAAGGGCTACGGCTGGGCGGACAAGGAAAGGGGACGAAGGATGGAACCCGGAACCACAATGCGCCTTGCCTCCGTTTCGAAACTCCTGACCGCCGTAGGTATAATGACCCTCCAGGAAAAAGGGCTCCTGAATATCCAGAGCCCCGTTTTCGGACCTTACGGCATCCTCAGTGAATACGACCGGTACATCCGGGATGACAACTATTACCTTATTACCGTCGAGCACCTGCTCCGCCACCAGGGCGGTTTCACCCGGCGTTTCGGGGACCCCATGTTCTCGACCCAGCAGCTGATGCGGCAGCACGGCCTGACTAGCCCGCCGGATGCCGAGACCATCCTTCGGACCCAGCTCCCCTACCGCCTCGACTTCGAGCCAGGGACATCGACCTACTACTCCAATCTGGGATACCTCCTGCTTTCGCTTATAATTGAGAAAACCAGCGGCAAGAGCTATGAGCAGTTCATGCAGGAGGAGGTCTTTGAAAAGGCCGGCTGCTATGACTTCCATATCGCCGGAAACTACTACAAGGACCGCTACAATGGGGAAAGCCGCTATTACATGCAGGCCGACAGCGAACCTGTCCCGGATATTTCCGGGAGCGGAAACCTGGTGGAGAAATGCTACGGAGGAAACGATCTTCCGACCCTTTCAGGGGCCGGTGCATGGGTCGGGTCCACGCCGGAACTCGCCCGTCTTGTCGCCTCCATAGACGGCATTCTCCGGGTTCCGGACCTCCTCGGTTTTTTCAGCATCTACCAGATGACCCAGCGGCTCGGGGATGAGATTTACCCTCTCGGCTGGATTGACGCGACTTCCGAAGGGGAACTTACCCGTACCGGATCCTTCTCCGGGACTTCCGCCCTCATCAAATACTATCCCGACGGGGAGTGCTGGATAATGGTCACAAACACCAGCACCTGGCGCGGCTCCCGGTTCACGAAGAACACCTCCGGCTTCTTCAATAAGCTGAGGCCCCGCTTCTCGGATAAACTCCCGAAGCAGGACCTCTTCATCAAACGGTAAAAAACCTCTTATTTCACGACGGACATAACCGCCTCGGCGATCGAATTAAGCTTCGTATCGACGGTATCGGCGCGGCTCGCGAGAACGCAAGGGACCTTTGTACCGACGAGCATACCCGCCTGGCGGACGCCGGAGGCAAGCTTGGAATTGGTCTTCCAGAATACGTTGGCGGACTCGATGTTCGGGAAGAGGATGCAGTCTGCATCTCCCGCAACCGGGCTCTCAAGTTTCTTGATTTCAACCGATTCCCTGTCAATAGCTACGTCAAGGGCAAGAGGGCCGTCACCGACGCAGCCCTTGATCTGGCCGCGGTCGCACATCTTTGCGAGCATGGCGGCCTCAATGCATGCGGGCATCGAATCGAGCATCTGCTCGGAAGCGGCGAGGAAGGCGATCTTCGGCTTTGCAATGCCGAAGGACCTGGCGACTCCGACGAGGAAGCCGGCGATCTTGACCTTCTGGCGGAAATCCGGGAGCGGAACGACGGCCATATCGCTCATGAAGATGAGCTTGTGGTACATCGGGTTCTCGAGGACCGCAACGTGGCTCAGAAGCCCCTTCGGAGGAAGGAGACCGGTCTCCTTGTTCAGGATGGCGCGGAGGAACTTGTCGGTGGAGCAGAGTCCCTTCATAAGGACGTCGCCTTCTCCGTCATGGACCAACCTGACCGCCTCGGCGACCGCCTTGAGCTCGTCCTTTATATCGACAATGGTAAACTTCCCGACGTCGATTCCCCTTTCCTCGCAGACCTTTTTGATAAGGTCCTCGTCGCCGGTAAGGGTCACGGTGACAAATCCGAGGTCTGTTGCCTTGGAAGCCGCTTCAATGGTGTGCTCATCGACAGCCCACGCTGCCACCATCCGCTTGCAGATGTTCTTCGCCTTGAGCTCGGCAAAGAGGTCGTTGAATGTCTTTATCATGTTATTAATCCTGGGTTTGGGAAACAAGGTGCATTGTATCGCGAGCAATGACCAGCTCTTCGTTTGTGCAGATGACGACGGCCTTGACCTTCGAGTCCGGAGTCGAGATAAGGGCATCGTGGCCGCCGGTCATATTGGCCTCATAATCGACCTTGAGGCCGAGATACGAGAAGTTTTCAAGGACGCGGCGGCGGAGGCGGCTGTTGTTTTCGCCGATTCCGCCGGTGAAGACGATCAGGTCTACGCCGTCCATGACAGCCACATAAGAGCCGATGTTCTTGATGATGTCATAGGTGAATTTCTTGAACGCGAGTTTCGCCTTGGGGTCGCCGTCATTCGCAAGGACGTTCATCTCGCGGGCGTCGGAGGTCTTCCCGGTGAGTCCGAGGAAGCCGGACTTGCGGTTCAGTATCGTGGACATCTCGTCGGGAGTGGTTCCGAGCTTTTTCATCAGGAAGAGGACGGCGTTGGCGTCGATATTGCCGACGCGGGTACCCATAATCATGCCTTCCAGCGGAGAGAAGCCCATCGAGGTATCGACGCAGCGGCCGCCTTCGATTGCGCAGATCGAGCTGCCGGCACCGAGGTGGCAGGTGATGATCTTCGATTCGGCGATGTCGAGCCCTGCGAAGCGGGCGCCCTTGCCGGCGACATACTGGTGGGAGGTGCCATGGGCGCCGTAGCGGCGGACACGGTACTGCTCGTAATACTCATAAGGGAGGGCGTACATGAAGGCCTTCGGGGGCATTGTCTGATGGAAGGCGGTGTCGAAGGTTACGACCTGCGGAACAGTCGGAAGGACATGGCTGATTGCACGGATTCCGAGGAGGTGGGCAGGGTTATGGAGAGGGGCGAACTCGGCGCAGTACTCGATTTTAGCGAGCACATCGTCGTTCACTATTGCACTTGAGGAGAAGAAATCACCACCCTGGACAATCCGGTGGCCGACTGCCTCGATGTCTTCCAGGGAGGAGAGGACGCCGTTTTCAGGATCCACGAGGGCGGAGAGAATCAGCTGCATGCCGACCTTATGATCCGGGATCTCTATATCCTTGACAATCTTTTCTTTCCCTGACGGGGCATATTGGAGGACACCCATGGGGAGTCCGATTTTTTCTGCGATTCCTTTGGCGATTACATCAAAAAGGTCATCGCTTTTCATGTCGAGAAGCTGGTATTTGATTGACGAGCTTCCGCAATTGATAACGAGAATGATCATGATCTTAACTTTAAAGCGACGCAAAGTTAAGGAAAATCACTCACTTTACCATAAAAAATTGCTACCTTAGCCGATGCCTGCAGCATAAACTGTGAAAAATGGATCAGCCGTTCCATATAGAAGTGCTTACCTGCTCCTTCACAGCCGGAGTCGCCCTCGGGACGCTTCCGGGTGCATCCTATACCCTCGCCCTTGTCTCAAGCGCCCTTCTCTGCATCCTGCTGCTCCTTCCCTTTGCGGGAAAAATCCTTCCCCTGACCTTCCTCCTGACAGGTTTTATGTGCTCCCTTACGGCCTCCTTCGGATCTCCCGCCGCGGAGCCAGGTCTTCTCGGACGGCTCGCTGAGGAATGTGTCGGGAAAGTCAGGGCCGTAATCGACGCCATACCCTTTCCTTCCTCCGGAACCGCCCCCCTCCTTAAGGCCTTCCTGACCGGAGACAGAAGCTCTCTTTCAAGGGAAACCACGGCTGTTTTCCGAGCGTCAGGGGCCTCCCACCTGCTGGCACTTTCGGGGCTGCATATCGGGGTTATATACTTGATTTTCAAACGCGTAGGAGGCGTTCTCGGAAACTCTCCCGCCATCCGGGCCCTAAGGTCTTTACTTACAGTTGCCGCAGCGGGGTTTTTCACCCTTATGGCAGGCGCCTCCCCATCCATCGTAAGGGCCTTTCTCTTTATCGCAATAAGCGAAATCTCCGTACTTGGCGGAAGGCAGCGGAACTCCCTGAAAATCCTCTGCCTGGCCCTTTTCCTCCAGCTCGCCGCCAGCCCCCTGACAATCCGGTCCGTCGGGTTCCAGCTCTCCTACGCCGCTATGCTTGGAATCTTCCTTCTTTTTCCTGTCATGGACTCATGGTATCCCGCCCCTGAAAAGCCGGCTCCCGCTGTCTTTCACCCGGTCCGCAGAATCTGGCAGGGAGCAGCCCTTTCAATTTCCTGCCAGGCCTTCACAGCCCCGCTCTGCTGGCATTATTTCCACTCTTTCCCACGATATTTTCTGCTTTCGAATCTTCTGGCACTGCCGCTCACAACGGGAATCATTACCCTTGCAATCGCGACCCTGGCGTCCTCTCTGCTTCCTTCGGGGCCGCCATCCATTCTGGTTTTCCTGACTGACAGGGCAGTTTCCCTGCTACTTGAAATCCTTGGGATTATCGCTTCACTTTAAAAGCCGGGGCTGCGCCACGAGACCATTGACCCGTCAGCGTCGGAGGATATGAGACAGGCCTCAACGCCATCGAGGGAAAGAATCAGCTCTCTCGATTTCTCCGTCCCGATTACCATGCACCAGGTTGCAAGGGCATCCGCCGCGGCGGCAGGCGAGGTCCCTCCGTCGGCGAAGGCGGGATGGACCGCGACCGTTGCGCTGAGGAGGGTGGATTCAGATGGGAAACCGGTCCTGGGGTCAATTGTATGGGAATACTTTCGACCCTCATGGACATAGAGTTTACGGTAATTCCCCGAAGTTACGAGCCCGCACGGTCCCCCGTCGGATTTCCATACACCCTCGAGGTCGGCCCCGGGAGTGTTGTTCCCGTCCGAAGGCCGGTCAATTCCGACCGTCCACATCTCCCCGGACGGATTAACCCCGTCACAGAAAATTTCCCCGATATCGACGAGCATGTCCTTAACCCCTACAGAGCTCAGCCATGAGGCGACAAGATCGCAGGAAAGGCCCTGGGCTACAGCGTTGTAGTTTAGAATCGGAAGGGCGTCGGAAGAGCTTTCGGGAAGTAGGAGGTCCGAAGGGGAAAGGGTCCCGTCGGGGCCGAGTAGCGGCCGGATGGATGGCTGAAGACGGGCCATGCCGCAGGAAGCGAGGGTTTTTTCAACAAGCCCTCCCGAAGGCAGGGAATCCCTCGTGAAACCGAAGCCCCAGATATCAAAAACAGGGCCTGCAGCACAGTCTATAGCCCCTTCCGAGAGTTCATACCAGCGGCGGGCCTCCCCGTACATGTCCATAAAAAGCTCGTTCGGGCGGATGGCTTCCCCCCTGTTGAACCTGGAGAGTAGGGAGCCCCTGTTATATCCGGAAAGGGTCGTATCTATAAGGGTCAGGATCGAATCTATGGAATAACGGATTTCCTCCGGAGATAGTTCCACCCCTTCGGTATTGAGCTTCACGCTGTAAACCCCGCCCTGGGCATAGCCCCGGATCTGGATATAGCGCTCACCCCGCCCACAGCAGAGAACAAGCAGCAAAAGAGTTGCAAAGAGGAGGTACCGTTTCATAAATTTGGCAAAGTGTTTGTACAAAGGTAGGAGATTTCGCGGAAAATAGCGATATTTGCATGTTTATCGGTTTGAATTTTATGAAAAGATTCGGTTTAAAACTACTGCTTCCTGCCGCAGCCCTGCTGTGCCTTGCCTCTTCATGCAAGGACGATGACGACAGCAGTACTACCAAATATCTTTCCGGAGACGGGGTTACCTTCTCTTTCAAGGCCTATGTCCGGATGAAGGACCAGATTACCTTCAAGCCCTACGGCGCATACCATCCGGAGAGCGGCGAACAGGTCTATTATACATGCACCTGCACAGCCCTTTCAATCAAGGACACCCTCTACCTCACAGACGGAGCCAAAAAAGAGGGCGACGTAACCTTCGGTCCTTATACAATGCCCGATTCGACCGGGCTGTTCACCTTTACCTGCGCAGCCGGGGCAACCGGATACTACGGCTACTCCACCTCGGCGGACGTTACCGTAGTTGACCCGGAGCTTGGAGTCAACCTGACCGGAACCGGTATCGATCCCTCTGAAGTTGAATACATTGTCGATTCCCGTAACACCGTTGACATACCCGTCGCTGAACAGGTATATTGCTATACTACAATCGCTGATCTCGACTGGTTGCGCCAGAATATGGGATACTATCCCGTCGGGGAGGAAAAGACCTTCGGGTCCGCCTACCTTGGCTGCGAGGCCGTATCCTATATGCTCGGACGTTTCTACAATTTCCAGGAGGCCAAGACCGCCTGTCCGACGGGATGGCGCCTACCTACCGATGAAGAAGTAATTGCGGTCGCAAAGACCGTAACCGGGAAAACCGTCAGCGTAGGGGAAACAATCGAGGGAGCGGCCGGCGCCTTCATGGCTGACGCCTATTTCTTTGACGAAAAGATGTGGGAGTTCTGGCCCCAGGTGCCCATCACAAACTCTACCGCCCTCGGCTTCATCCCTTCCGGATACGCCCAGAATAACGGCAACGGAGTTATTTTCAGCGGCATTACCAGCTACGGCGGATTCTGGACCTCGACCGAGAAAGACGGGAAGGCCCTCTACCGCTTCATGAACGAAAATATCCCGGACATCCTGGCCGCCTACGCCGATGAAACAACCTTCATGGCAAATGTCCGCTGCGTCCGGAACACTATCTGAGATCTGTGATCAGATAATCACTTCCAAAGGACTTCCCGTCAAATGTGAAGTCCTTTTTTTCGCCCGTGGGCTCGAGGAAAACAATACCTTTAAGGACAAAACGGGCCTTTGTATCATCGTCGAGGGTAAGAGTCACGTCCAGGGAATCGGACGAAGAAGCATTGACTTTCAGCCGGTCGCGGATCTTAAGATACGAGGAAATGAAAAGGGCGGGATTTGTCACAAGGTCATCGTCATCTACAGTTTCTATAACGACCTCCTTCGCCTCCCGGTCAACGGACCAGCGGCTTTTCCCGTCGCTGCGGATTTCCAGCCCGAGCCCTGAAAGGGAGAAGCAGTTGTCCTCGACCACCACCTGCCCGGAAGTAACCTCCCTCATCGGAACATTCTTCTGCTCAAGAGAATAGGTGTAATCGAAAACAACCCTGTGGCCGGGAACCCGGTCCAGGAGAGGGATATTCTGGGCATGGGAGCCAAGGGAGACAAGCAGAGCCAGGATGAGCAGTTTCAGTTTCATATCCTCAGGTTTTTTACTTGAGGAAGTGGCTCAGGATTTCATCCAGTTCGTTGAAGTCCTTCACCAGCACCTCGCGTGGTTTGGAACCCTGCTGCGGCCCGACGATTCCGGCGGACTCGAGCTGGTCCATTACCCTGCCTGCTTTTGCATATCCCATGCCAAGCCGGCGCTGGAGGTCTGAGGTGGAGCCCCTCTGGGAGGTCACGACAAGCCGTGCCGCGTCCTCGAAACGGTCGTCCAGGTTGTTGATATCAATCATTCCGCCGCCTTCCTCGCCGCTTTCCGGCTCCGGCTCAGGAAGGTAATACGGGGTATTGTAACTCTTCTTATAGCCCTTCTGGGAACCTATGAAAGAGGTAATTGCGCTGACTTCATCTCCATCCACATAGCCGCACTGGACGCGTTCCATCTCGATACCGCTGTAAATCAGCATATCGCCCTTTCCGATCAGCTTATCGGCCCCGGGATTATCGAGAATGGTCGCAGAATCGACGCGGGAAGTAACCCTGAAGGCGATTCTCATAGGGAAGTTCGTCTTGATAAGTCCGGTTACGACGTCAACCGTCGGACGCTGGGTCGCAAGGATTACATGGAGACCGGCGGCGCGTCCCTTCTGGGCAAGACGGATAACCGAGGTCATGATGCTGCGGCTGAGCGCCTTCGACTCCGGACCGGCGCCGGTTGACATCGTAAGGTCGGCATACTCGTCGATTACCGTAACGATATAAGGGAGGAAGTGGTGGCCGTCCGTCGGAAGGAGATGGCGGTCCTTGTACTTCTCGTTATAACGCTTGATATTGTTGACTCCGGCCTTGGAGAGGAGTTCATAACGGGCGTCCATCTCGACACAGAGGGATTTCAGCACCGAGGCGGCATCCTTCGGATTCTTAACAATCGCCTTTTCCTGTTCATCCTTCTCGCTCGCGGCCATCGGGAGAATAGCGAGATAATGGTAAAGCAGATCGCTATAGGAGGAGAACTCGACCATCTTGGGGTCGATGAATACGAATTTCAGCTCCGAGGGATGCTTCGCATAGAGGAGCGAAGAAACTATAACGTTGAGACCGACGGACTTACCCTGCTTGGTAGCGCCCGCGACAAGGATATGCGGAGCGTCCGCGAGGTCGAAGACCTTGACCTTCTGGGTAATGGTATAACCGATTGCGACCGGGAGCTCATAATCCGAATCCTTGAAAGCGGGGTCATTCAGAAGGGCCCTCAGCGGCACTATGGAGGGCTTGTCATTAGCCACTTCGATGCCGACGGAATCCGAAAGCGTCACAATACGGACACCGCGGGCGTTCAGGGACATGGCGATATCCTCCTGGAGGTTCTTTATGGAGGCAATCTTCACTCCCGGCGCCGGATAAACCTTGTAAAGGGTCACCGTAGGGCCGACAATTGCCCTGACGTCGCGGATCTGGATCTTATAGTTTGCAAGGGTATTCCTGATCTTCAGGTTGTTGCGGTCGAGCTCATCCTGGGACACCTCGTTACGGCTGGATGCATAGTCTCCGAGAAGGTCGAGGGAAGGGAACCTGAAGGAAGGAAGGTCTGCCCGGTTGTCAATCCTCGGAAGAGGGCCCTTACCCTCCGCATTGTTTTCAAGGGTATCGTCGGTCACGACATCGAAACTGCCCTCATCCACAGCTGTTTCCACCTCCGGCTCGGGAATTTCCTCTTCCGGTTCGGGTTCAAAGTAGGGCTCCTCTTCCGGCTCGGGTTCCGGTTCCGGCTCGGGCTCCGGTTCGTACACCGGCACCGCTTCGGGTTCCGCCTCCCCTGTCCTGTCCTTCTTACCGAACACCTTTTCGGAAAGGGGACGGCTAAGGAGCAGCAGCCAAAGGAATACCAGCAGAAGGAGCAGGACTCCCGTTATGACTGTACCCATAAGGTTTATCGACCAAAGAGTTACAGTTGCACCGCAGCGCCCGCCAAGGCCGCCTCCGAAGACGTTTCCGAGTCCGGTAAGGGATGCGAAAAAACCAAGGACGACCGAGAAAAGGCAGGTTCCGGAGAGGGCCAGGAGGAACCACCGGCCAAGATGGAGGTGGATCTTCCGGGAAATCATCCCTACTGAAAGGGCACCGAGGAAGGCGACGAGAAGGAGCGAAGCGACTCCGAAACTCTTCCCGACGAGGAAATAGGACCAGCGAAGGCCGGCCTTTCCGCCGAGATTCGAGACCTCAACGGCCCTGTCCATCATTTCCGGATCCAGGAGGAGACTCTGGTCCAGCTTCCATGTAAAGAAATAAGAAACTACGGAAAGAAGCGAGAAGAGGGTAAAAACCGCCATGAACCAACCCGCGATGCGGATTGGCCGTTCATATTTTTCCACATCGAAGTGGAAACGCTTCTTCCTTTCTGATCTCATTGCTGGGCTTTTTTCTTGTTTTTCTTACGGTTCCGGTTGCGGCTCCCGTTCCCGTTATTGTTATAGCCGAGGTTCATTCCGGGACGGGCGAAAGTAATTGCCGAAGAAATCTTCGAAAGCTCCATCCCCTCCGGAACCTTGACACGGCCTCCGGAGATACGCTCGATATCCTGGAAAATCGTCGAGTCAGCGACAGTATCCTTGTTCCAGATAAGGTATTGCTGGCGCATATATACCGCCAGGGACCGGATCATGGCGGTCTTAACCTCCCCATCCGGCTCGGTAGCGATCAGGTCGATGATGCTCTCGATATTCCGCCCGTAATGGCGGGCCTTGATCGGCCGGGTATTGAGGGGAATGTCATGGGGCTTACCGTACACATTCTCCGGCACGGGGGCGGGGAAAGGGGAATCTATGTCAAGGTCATAGCCGGCAATCATGTAAAGATGGTCCCATAGCTTGTGGACCCAGTCTTCCTGCTGGTGGACCTGTGAATTCAGGCGCTCCATGACCTTAACTATCGCGGCGGCCTGCTCGCTCCGTTTCGCCTTGTCCTCAACCGCCTTCATCTGCTCCACCATTTTGAGCACAATCCGGCCGTATTCCGGCATCTGCAGTTTCTCTACTTCGGTATTGTAATATAGCTTTATTGACTTTTCAGTAGCTTCCATAAACAAAGATTCTGTTGCATCCTTGCAAATATAATGATTTTCAATCAATCTTCCTCGAAGAAATCCTCTCCATTTTCATTGATGTACCACAGCGTCGTCCTGACGTCCCTGTATCCCATCTTGCGGAAGAGGGCGGCATAGGCGGCAACCTGGTCATGGTAGGCCCTTTTGGGGACTCCGAACTTATAGTCGACTATCCGTACGGCTCCGTCCCGGACTATGACCCGGTCGGGGCGACGCTCCTCCCCGTCCGTATCGAGTATGCCTATCTCCCGGAAAACGCCCTTCCCGTCCTCAGGGAACCAGCCCCTCGAGAGGACAGAACTTATTTTCTCCGAAAGGAAGGATTCAGTCCCGGCCGCCTCCGACGGGGCGATTTCTCCGGACTGGACGGCAGCGGAAACGGCGGCATGAAGGTCCGAGGGGACCTTGACACGGGAGAGTATCCCATGGAGGACAATGCCGCGAAGACGGCGGGAGGCATCTACTCCGACCTCCCCGTCCGCATTGAAGAATTCCTTCGCATCACGGCTAAGACGAAGACGGCTGGCGGCCCCTGCCGGATAGGACGTATAAGAGAGCGAAATCTTGCCCTGGCCTTCCCCTGAAGGCGGTTCCGGAATATATAGCTCCCCGATTCGGTACCGCTTGACGGGGTCTTCTTCTTCGCCGCATTTCCACTCCGGGACGGCTGCACTTTCGACATAGCTTCTGAGCCGGCGGGCCATGTTGTCATACCTGTGGTCCGCCGCTATGACCCTCAGATTGTACTTTGGCCGGGTCATGGCCACATAAAAGAGATTGAGGTTGTCTATATAGTCGAAATTCAGTTCCCTGCGGTAAGCCCCTGCAAAGAGGGTATCGCTCGACTTGGAAGAGAGCGTCACCCGGTAGGCAGCGCTTCTGACCGTCTCCGGAAGCGTCTTTCCCTCAGGAAGGCACCAGGCGTCTTCGGACCTGAAAAGCGTCACGGTCTCGGCAAAGGGGAAGATGACAAAGGGAAACTCGAGCCCCTTGGACTTATGGGCCGTAATAAGGCGGACTGAATCCTTTTCGTCGGGAGAGCTAACCTCAACCTTTGCCTCCGGCCAGTCCCTTAGGAAGGCCTCCAGGGAGTTCCCTTCCGAGGATGTCCAGTCCGAAAGGTAATCCATAAACGACTGGATATAAACGGTTTCCGCATCAAATCTTTCCGGATCCGCAGCACGGATTTCCGAAAGGAGCTGCTCCGAAAGGTCAACAATGGAGTGGTAACTGTCCGGAATATCAACTCCCAGGGAAAGGGCAAGGAAACTGCTAACCCTCGCGCGTTCTCCCTCTTCCCGCTTCTTCCCGACAAGGGAGAGGAGCGAAATCAGGCGGCGGACCGTAACTGAAGAGCGTATATCGAGACTGTCATCCGAGATTACCGGTATCCCGTTCTCCATCAGCATCCTCGCGGTCAGCGGACCAAAATGCTTTTTCTTACGAAGGACAATGGCTATTTCCCCATACCGTCCTCCCGCATCCATGTACTCCCGGATGGACTTAAGTATCTCATCCAGCTCATGTTCGACGTCCGGACAGAAGGAAAGCGTAACGCTGCCACCCGCGCTCTTATCGACGGCGACTTCCTGGGAGGCGTCGGAATAAAGGTCCGAAATCTTCTCATGGGAAGAGTCCAGTCCCTCGTCCAGCATCCTCGAAAGCTCCGGGAAGAGGGCGCTGTTGAATTCGACTATGTTCCTGAGGGTTCTGCGGTTGGAGCGAAGGGTTTCCACCTTGACGGATTCCCCATCGAAAGAGTGCTCCAGCCCGCTGAGAAGGTGCCAGTCGGAATCCCTCCAGCGATAGATTGACTGTTTCACATCTCCCACCACGAGGTTGTCCTGCCCGAGGGCAACGCTGTTTTCAACCAGGGGGCGGAAATTGTCCCACTGAATCCTCGACGTGTCCTGGAACTCATCCAGGAGGAAGTGGTCGTAACGCGTTCCCGTCTTCTCATAGACAAAGGGAGCATCCGTACCGTCGATTATCTTCCGGAGAAGAACATTGGTTTCATCTATGCTGATAACGTTTTTCTCCTTCTGGATCTCTGCGAAGGCCTCCATGAGACGTCCGGCGATGCCAAGGTCATAAAGTCCTTTCCGGATAAGCCCGAGGGTGTTGTACTCCTTCCGGCGAATCCCCTTGAAAAGGTCCAGAAACTCGGAAAAACGCTCTTCAAAGCCGGTCCCCTCAAGGTTTTGAGAAAGGGTGGCATTCGCCTTTGTGAAACGCTCCCCTGGATCCTCATAATTGAAAAAGGCCGGAGTCAGGGACGGGACAGCATCATTTTCCCCAAGCTTTGTAAAGTTTACAATCTGGGCCATCCTCTTCCCTTTGAAATCTTCCGGCTCCAGGCCCGCGGAACGAATGATTCCAAGCACCGCTTCCGCCTTCTCACGAACGTCCTTCGAGTATTCTTTCCGGATCCGGTCGGTCTCCTTCCGGATAAGCCGGAGGTTCTCCGGGGTATAAACCTTACTGACGTCCACATGACCCTCCTCGGCTACCGTTCGGAAAGATTCTGATTTGATATTTATGGCCATGTCCCTCAGAGACCCCTCCAGCCGGTACTTTTTCCCGTCCCGGAGGGATTCCATCACATTCTCCGTCAGCCAGTCCAGCATCCCCCGGTCCTTCTCCGTAAGGGAATCCAGAATCCTGTCAACACTCTCATTGACAAGCATTTCCCGGTCAAGCTCGACCCGGTACGAAGCGAACTGCCCGATTTCATGGGCAAAGGACTTCAGCGTCTGCTGGAAGAAGCGGTCGATAGTACTGACGGAAAAGGCGGAATAGTCATGGAGGATGGACGCCAGATAGCGTCCCGCCTTGTCCCTGGCATCGGCTTCGCCCTTACAGGCCCCGTCCCTTACAAGGAGCGGAAGGTACTTCGAAGAAGGGGTATCCTCCGACAGGATAAACAGTTCGCTGAGGATTCTCGTTTTCATCTCGTCGGTCGCCTTGTTGGTAAAGGTGACCGCAAGGATATGGCGGTAAGCGTAAGGATCGCCCGAGGTAAAGAGCAGACGAATGTATTCGTAGGCGAGGCGGAAGGTCTTTCCGGAACCCGCAGATGCTTTCAGGATCCGTATCATCTTCCGCAAATCATTTTAAAGTCGCACCACTCGCAGTGTTCCGGAACGTCCGTCCTCCGGAAAGGAATGGAAGTATCCACCATCTCGGAAAGGGTCCCGGAGAGTCCTTCCCGGACAAGGGAAGCGAACTTTGCGTTAATCTCATGGTCCTGGACCTGATGGACAAAGAGGTCAGAGGGCGAGTAAATCGAGTTCAGGACGTGTTCTACACCGGAAATCTCCCGGGCTACGACATCATACAGGAACATCTGGAGGGCAATTTTCGGCCGGTCTTTCGCCTCGGGGTCGAAAAGCTGCCCGGCGACCTCCTCTTCCTGCCCTTCCCGGACCTCGAATTCCTTCTCGGAGACACTTCCGGTCTTATAGTCAACCACCCGCACAGTCCCGTCGGCGAAGGAGTCGAGCCGGTCCATGGTTCCGGTAAAGCGGAATCCGTCCATGTTCCAGTAAAACTTCCTCTCGAGTCCGAGGATTCGAAGATCCGGTTTCCCCTCCAGGTACTCCGCATCCCTTTCCAGAGTTTTCAGGATATACTGGATAATGACATCCTCGACAACGAGGTCACGCCCCGTCACCTCGTCTGTCGAAAGGTTCTCCAGAATCAGGTCCCTCACGAGAGTCCGGATTCGCTCCCTGTCTTTTATCAGAGAAAGGACATATGGACGGGTAAGTGTCTTATCCTCACGGGTATAGAGGATTTCCATCGCCTTGTGATAGACATTCCCGAGCCCGATGGCGTCGAGCGTCTCCGTAACCTCGTCGTCGGTTTTCAGCTCCTTGACAAAGCCGTAATAGAACTTCGCCGGACAGTCGAGGTAATTCTTAAGGGACGTGGCGGAAAGGTTCCTGGAGCGGATTTTCGCTACATCCTCCTTCGTTTTGGGAATCAGGGAATCTTCCGCGGAGAGGAGTTTCAGCGGGGCGGCTGCGACCTTCCGGTGGAGAGGGACATGGAAATGGTATTCCAGCTGGCGTATGAAGCGGCTTTCCTCGCCGGAGCGAAGCCCTTCCGTCCGGCTGTCACTGATCAGCCAGACCTTCTTCGGCCGCTGGATCATCCTGTAGAAATAATAGGCCCACATCGCGTCCTGGTGCTCATATGTAGGCATATCGAAGCCCTTCCGGAGCTCCGGAGGAACGAACGACGAGCTGACGCTGCGGCGGGGGAAGGTACCTTCGTTGGCGCTCAGGATGATAAGGTTGTCAAAGTCCAGGGCCCTGGTTTCGAGAGGGCCCATAACCTGAAGTCCGCCAAGCGGTTCCCCGTTGAAGGGGACGGCAACGGTGGCAAGATGCTGCTCCAGCAGGCGGAAATATGTAACCGGCAGTATCTCGAGCGACAGGGAGCTGAAAACATTGAGAACGGTATAATACCGCTTTACAAAATCCAGCTCCAGCGCGAGGTCTTCCCTTTCGGAAAGGCCTGCCCCGATAAAGCCGAGGATATCCCTCTGATATGCGACGATTTCCTGGACCACATTGGCGGACGGGGTAGTAAGGTCCTTAACTACAGGGCGGAAAATCCGTTCGGTAAGGGGTCCTTTCCGCAAATCCTCCCCGTCCACATAGTATTTCAGATCCCTGGAAACATTTGTTACCGCCTCTTCTTCGGCGGGGGTCAGGAGGGATCGGAAAATACTGCTGGAGAAGATTGCATGGACCTGCCGGTGATAGAACTGCCAGGAGCCCTTTTTCTGCCGTAGATGGAGCTGCAGGGCCGAAACCGAGGACATGAGCATATAGATGTCGCTCCCCGAAATGGGATAGCCCATGGTGACATTTATCTTCCCTGCTTCCGGCGGAATAGAGTTCAGAACCGGAAGAAGGAGATTTTCATCCGGAAGGACGATGGCGGTACGAACCGGATCCGTAAGATCTACGGTCCGGAGGATTTCCGGGAGGAGTTTCGCCTGGCCGACTGAAGACGGGACCCGAATTACCTCAAACTCCGGAATTCCCTCTTCCTTAATGAGCGGGAAGGCCTCTCCAAAGTCGGAAAGATTCTCCCTCAGAAAGTGTGAGGAGCGGTTCCTCGGATCCCGGATCATCTTCCCTTCGTAGTCCCAGGTAAACTCTGCGATTCCGGCCTTTTTCATCCTCAGGAGCACCGTCCTCTCGCTGGTACTGAGGGTATTGAGCCCGACGAAGACATAGGATGTCACCCCGTCGAAAAGCCCCTCGAGTACGTCCGTAACCGGCTTTTCCTTAAGCTTTTCCGCGAGGTCGCGATAGACCATCCCTTCGTAGGCCATCCCTTTGGAGCGGAGTGAGGACCGGAAGTCCTCGTAGAGGGGATAGAGGAGGTTCCATATCTGGAGGAAACGGGTTTTTATATCATCCGATCCGCCCTCGAGGGCGACCGTAAGCCGGGCCGCATCCTTCCGGAAATGGCGGACGAACTGTTCCACGGCCTTACGCTGGGTCTCACTGAGATAACTCAGCGTATCCTGCATACCCTTGAAATCGGAAACGTTTGTCAGCAGAAGACGCGCATCGACAAGGTATTTGTCTATATCGTCGAAGTCGGAAAGGATAATGTCTCCCCAGAAAATAAACTCATCGAGGAGTTCAGCCCTCGGATAAATCTTCCGGTAACTGTCGTAGAGGGCCAGGAGAAGTCCCAGACGGTCAGTCGGTTCCACTCCATAGGCACGGTAGAAAAAGTCGCTGACGGAAAGAAGGGTCGGCTCAATGAAAGGTGCCTTGACCCCCCTCGACGCCACGCATTCCGAAAGGTACTTCCGGAAAAAGGCCATGGAGCGCCGGTTCGGGAAGATAAAACATCTCCTCCCGATTTCCCCGGCGGCAAAATAATGGTCAGCGACCTGTTTCAGATAAGGAATCATTCGCCCCCCATCAGCATGTCCCACATCCCTTCGATTTCCCGGCGGTCCTTCTTTGTAGGCCGGCCGGAGCCGCGTTCCCGCTTTACGAAAAACGTTTCAACGGGTGCCCTAAGCTTGTCAAGTTCGGACTGCGGGGTAAGGTTTTCGGCATATTCACTTACCACGCTCGCCCCTACCCGGTTTTCAAGCGGCTTAAGGACACGGTAGGTATAAAGCACGGTCCCTTTCCGGACCTGGATTTCATCCCCGGGGGCAACCGCCTTCGAGGGTTTTGCGTTGGCACCGGAGACTTTCACCCTGCCGCCGCTGCATGCCTCTGTCGCTTCACTCCGCGTCTTGAACGCGCGGATTGCCCAGAGGTACTTGTCAATTCTTACCGTTCCCGCCATAATTAATCGATTAATAATTAAAGATATGAGTCCTTCTCCTCCCGGGGGTCAAGCCCGGCTTCCAGAAGAAGTGTATCCCGCTTTTCGGGAGCAATGACAAAGTCCGTAGTTTCGGACGGAACAAGCAGCACCTCCCCCTCTGATAGACGGTAGCGGCGCTCCCCTTCCCAGTCCCCTTCCACTATGTCCAGGAAGGCCCCGCCCCTGACGCAGGCGTACAGAAGGAAGGAATCGGATTCCCTTCGGGTTATCCGGAGCGGATCCGAAAGCCGGAGCTCGTTTACAGTGAACTGTTCCGTAGCGGCAAGGACCGAACGTGTCCCGGAAGGGTCCGAATGGCGCCTGAGAAGTGGATCCCACTGCCGGAAATCAATGAGGTCAAAGGCCTCTTCCAGATGGAGTTCCGAGGTCCCCTGGCCCCAGCTGTGGAGCCGGAAATAAAGGTCTGAGCTCTCCGCGACCTCGACTATTTTCATGTTCCCGGAAGCCGCATGTACAGTCCCCGGAGGAATCAGGAAAGAGTCTCCGACCTCCGGACGGACCTTGCAGAGAATATCTTCGACGGAGCCGTCAACGCAGCCAGTGAAGAACTCCGAAGCGGAGACATCGCGGCGGAAACCCATGTAAAGGAGGGCGTCCTCCCCGGCCTCGGCCACATACCAGAGGGCCGTCTTCCCGAAGGCGTCATAACGCTCCGCGGCGGAGGTATCGTCGGCGTTTACATGGAGCGAAGTCCGCCCCTTGACATCCAGGAACTTCACCATTACCGGGAACTGGGTCCCGTAGAACTCGAAGGAGGTATCCCCGACCACACGCTCCAGATAGGTCTGCATCAGCTCGGAAATGGTATTCCCGCCGAACCAGCCATTCCCGACCATGGAATCGGGATAGCCAAGGTCGGCGAGCGCAAAACGCTCGCCGCCCCAGTCCTTTTCCACATCCTCCGGAAGGAAGCGGAAGGGATAGAGTTTCTTTTCGTCAGCCATTAGAGTCCGATGGTCTTGAAGAAATCATTGCCCTTGTCGTCGACGAGGATGAAGGCCGGGAAGTCCTCCACCGTGATTTTCCAGATCGCCTCCATTCCAAGTTCAGGATACTCGACGCACTCGATGGACTTGATGCTGCTCTGGGAAAGGACGGCGGCCACTCCGCCGATTGTTCCGAGATAGAAGCCGCCATGCTTCTGGCAGGCGTCGGTGACCACCTTGGAACGGTTGCCCTTGGCAATCATCACGAGGGAGGCGCCATGGTCCTGGAACTCATCTACATACGGGTCCATGCGGTTCGCCGTGGTGGGGCCCATGGAGCCGCAGGGGTAACCTGCCGGAGTTTTTGCAGGGCCGGCGTACAGGATGGGATGGTCCTTGAAATATGCGGGCATCTCTTCCCCGGCGTCCAGACGGGCCTTGAGCTTTGCATGGGCTATGTCGCGGGCCACGATAATGGTCCCCTTGAGATTCACCCTGGTTCCGACCTCATACTTTGTGAGCTCTGCGCGAACAGAGTCAATGCCTTTGTCGAGGTCTATCTCAATGCCGGAGGGACCTTCTCCCGGACGGCGGTACTCTTCGGGAATAAGCTCTGAAGGGTTGCTGTCCATCTTCTCGATCCAAACGCCGTCGGCGTTGATCTTGGACTTGATATTGCGGTCCGCGCTGCAGCTGACGCCCATACCGATAGGGCAGCTTGCGCCGTGGCGAGGCAGGCGTACAACACGGATGTCATGGGCAAGATACTTGCCTCCGAACTGGGCTCCAAGGCCGATTTTCTGCGCTTCCTTCAGGAGTTTCTCCTCAAGGTCTATGTCGCGGAATGCGCGACCGGTCTCGTCTCCGGTAGTAGGAAGAGAGTCGTAGAACTTTATGCTCGCAAGCTTTACGGTAAGGAGGTTCTTTTCGGCTGAAGTGCCGCCGATAACGAATGCAATGTGATAAGGCGGGCAGGCGGCCGTTCCGAGAGAGCGCATCTTCTCCACCAGGAAGGGGATGAGGGTCCCCTCGTTCTGGATGGTGGCCTTGGTCATGGGATAGAAGTAGGTCTTGTTGGCGCTGCCGCCGCCCTTTGCCACCATAACGAAGCGGTATTCACTGCCACGGGTGGCCTCGATGTCAATCTGGGCGGGGAGGTTGCACCTGGTATTTACCTCATTGTACATATCCAGGGGAGCATTCTGGCTGTAGCGGAGGTTCTCCTCGGTATAACATTCGAAAACGCCGCGGCTAAGGGCCTCTTCGTCTTCGAAGTCAGTCCAGACACCCTGGCCCTTTTCACCATGAATGATTGCCGTTCCGGTATCCTGGCAGAAAGGAAGGACACCCTTCACGGACGTTTCCGCGTTGCGAAGGAACTGAAGTGCCACATACCTGTCGTTATCCGAGGCCTCCGGGTCCTTTAGGATTGCCGCCACCTGCTCATTGTGGGCTCGGCGGAGCATGAACTGGCAGTCGTGGAAGGACTGCCGGGCCACCAGGGTCAGGGCCTCCGGCGAGACCTCCAGTATGGTCTTGCCGCCGCAGCCGCAGTGGCCGCCAAGTTTAACAGTCTTAACGAGTTTCTCAGAACCGGGAATCCTGTAATACTCTGTTGTGTCCGGGCCCAGCTGGAACATGGGCGCATATTTGAATTCTTGTGCCATATAGTGTTGATAATTAATCTATTTCATCGTCTGTAACAGCCGCTCCCCTACCCATGAGGAAGGCCTTCATGAATTCGTTGATGTCCCCGTCGAGGACGCCCTGGGTGTCGGCGGTGGAGACGCCGGTCCGGAGGTCTTTCACAAGCTTGTACGGATGGAGGACATAATTCCTGATCTGGGAGCCCCATTCAATCCGCTTCTTCTGTCCTTCGAGTTCCGCCTGTTTTTCCTGGCGTTTCTTAAGCTCAATATCGTAGAGGCGCGATTTCAGGATTCTTAGGGCATTCTCCCTGTTGTCAAACTGGGAGCGGGTTTCCGTATTCTCTACCATGATGCCGGAAGGGATGTGGCGGACACGGACACCGGTCTCGACCTTGTTGACATTCTGGCCCCCATGGCCTCCGCTACGGAAGGTATCCCACTCGAGGTCGGAGGGGTTGATGACGATGTTAATCGTATCATCTACAAGAGGATATACGAAGACCGAAGAAAAGGTCGTCTGGCGCTTTCCCTGGGCGTTGAACGGAGAAATCCGAACCAGGCGGTGGACTCCGTTCTCGGCCTTCAGGTAGCCGTAGGCATAATCGCCCTCAACCTCGATGGTCACCGACTTTATTCCGGCCTCATCCCCTTCGAGAAGGTCCGTAACGGTCATCTTGAAGCCGTTACGCTCGCCCCAGCGGAGGTACATTCTCATGAGCATGGAAGACCAGTCATTCGCCTCGGTGCCGCCGGCGCCGGAATTAATTGTCAGCACCGCCCCGAGGTTATCCCCTTCCCCGCCGAGCATGTTCCTCAGTTCCAGGGCCTCAACTGCATCCACGGCCTCTTTCATGGCCGCGTCCAGTTCCCTCGTCTCATCGGTCTCGACCGCCTCCTCCTCTCCTCCGGAAACGCTCTCCTTCGCGAACTCATAGAGGACGTCGAGGTCGTCGACAAGCGTCGATGCCCTGTCGAAGTCAGTAACCCACGATTTCAGGGCCGAGAGCTTCTTCAAGAACTTCTCGGCTTCCTTGGGTTCATTCCAGAAATCGGACTGCTGGGTCTGCAGTTCCTTCTCGTTTACACTCCGCCGTTTCTCGGGGATGTCAAAGACACCTCCCCAGCGTTTCCAAACGCTGATGCAGAGCCCTGATCTCGTCGCTTGTCACCATAAAGCGCAACTCTCCATATTTAGAATTATATTACTGTTTTTTCACCTTATCCAGCTCCCTGTCAAGGGCAATGTCTTCGGGCCCCGGGACCACCCTGACCTTCATACCCTTCTTAACATAAGGGAGGAGCTTCAGAAGGTCCTCATTGTGGAGGCGGATGCAGCCCTTGCTGTCCCGCGTCCCGATCCTGTCGTCCCGTTCGGGACAGGTTCCGTGGATACCTATCGCCTTGAAACCGGTTATGAGATGGATGAAATAAGGACCGTACGCCTCAACCTTGCCCTTCCCGTCATGGTAATCATAGAGGACTCCACGGGTATTCTGAATCCACTCCACGGTAAAGGTCCCCTCCGGGGTCTTGCTGTCCCCGGCGACCCTCTTCCGCCCGATTCTCTCTCCGGTAGCGACCGGATATCTCTGGAGGGTATCCCCTTCCGAAGAAAGCAGATACAGCTCCATCTTACCCTTGTCAACAAGGATTTCCTGGGCCCGGGAGGTATGGAAGGCGGCCATCAGAAGCAAAACGGCCGGAAGGACGGACAAATATCTTTTCATTCTTCGGAAACTATCTTAAAAATTCGCTCCAGGGAGGAAGGGTCCCCGGATGAAATGAGCTCGATGGAAAAGCCGTCGGAGCGGACAAGGTTCCGGGATTCCATCACTGAAAGGGTGTGCTGGGCAACCGCCGGAGCCGGATCAATGACCCTCACCCCGGGCCCTGCAACCGCTTCAATGGTTTCCCGAAGGAAGGGATAGTGGGTACAGCCGAGAACTATGGTATCAGCCCCGGCATCCAGAAGGGGCCGGACACTCCTTTCCACAACTTCCCCGGCGCGGGGGCCCGATAAATCTCCGCTTTCCACAAGCTCCACAAAGCCCTCGCCGACATGTTCCTCAATCCTTACTTCATCTTCATATAAGCCCCTTGTTTCCAGGTACTTAAGCCCGTTCAGGGTCCCCGCCGTGGCAAGCACTCCGATAACTCCGGTCCGGGTCCCCAGGGCAGCCGGTTTGACCGCCGGCTCCATCCCTATGAAGGGAACGGACGGATACTCCTTCCGAAGCGTCCGGATAGCCGCGGCCGTAGCGGTATTGCAGGCGACGACAATGATGTCGCAGCCCTTCCCGAGAAGAAAATCCGTAATGCTGCGGGCCCTCTCACGGATATACTGAACGGTTTTTTCTCCATACGGGCAGTGGGCGTTATCCGCGAAATAGACATACTTCTCCAGGGGAAGCACCTTCACGAGCTCCCTGTAAACGGACATTCCGCCGGAACCAGAATCGAAAATACCGATCATGTTACAAATATAGAGAAAAAATTGCTATCTTCATAGCATGAAAATCATCAGAAATACCCTTTTCCCGGTCATTCTTCTCCTGACCCTCGCCGGCTGCTCGGGCGGGGTCCGGATCAGCGAAGAAATGATCCCCGAAGAATATGTCAGAGTCCACCTTTCCGCAATCGCGAAGTCCGAAGGGAAGAAAATAGTTTTCGTTCATGGAAACGGGAGCTACCCCGCCGAGATGCTTCCCTCCGCCGAAAAGAAGGTTAAGGCCGCGCTTGAAAACGTCCGGTCCACCTACGTCGGGAACAATATCTACGGTCCCGTCCCACCGCATCTCAACCGGACAATCGGATCCTATACCGCCGCCTGTGCATGGTATGAAATCCTTTTTGGAGAGGCCCCTGAGGGGAATTCTTATATTCCACCCCGCCTGGAACCGAATCCGGAAGGAATCGAGATTGCAAGGAAATGCGCCCACGCCGGCTGCACCGACCCGACAAAGGTCAGTAACGAGGGCTTCAAGAATATAAAAGTCATCTACGACGAAAAGAAACTGCCCGACTACACCCTCCCGGATCCGCTCCGGATGGAAAACGGGGAAGCTGTCCTCTCTGAGAAGGACTGGATGGAAAAAAGGCGGCCGGAGCTTCTGGAACTCTTTGAAAGGGAAATGTTCGGAAAGGCCCCGGGAAGGCCGGAAGGACTTCATTTTGAAACCCTTTACCGGGATGAAAACGCCCTCGGAGGGATAGGCGTCCGAAAAGAGGTAAAGGTCCATTTCGACAAGAGCGGTGAGCACTACCTGAAGCTTCTCGTCTATACTCCGAAATCCGCAAGCGGGCCCGTCCCGCTCTTTCTCGGAATCAATTTCAAGGGAAACTACGGCATCTCCTCCGACGAAGGAATTCTCCTTCCGACAGAAGAGGAAATCGCCCGTTACGGAATCGTTGAGAACCTGGAAAGGGCTGCCAACGACCACAGATGGCCCGTTGAAAGGATTCTTGAAAAGGGATACGGGGTCGCCACTTTTTACAGGGGGGACATAGACCCGGACTATGACGACGGCTTCGAAAACGGGGTCCATCCCCTCTTTTACAGGAAAGGCCAGGACCATCCCGAGCCCGACGAGTGGGGAACCATAGCCGCCTGGGCCTGGGGCCTCAGCCGTGCCCTCGACTACCTCGAAACTGACACCGACACCGACGCTTCCAGAGTTGCCGTCATCGGCCATTCCCGCCTCGGGAAAACAGCCCTCTGGGCCGGTGCAAAGGATGAAAGGTTCAAAATAATTATCTCGAACTGCTCCGGAAACTGCGGAGCGGCCCTTTCCCGGAGGCGCTACGGGGAAACTCCCTATAAAGTCAACTGCTACCGTCCCCAGTGGTTCTGCGACAACTTCCAAAAGTACAACAAGAAGGAAGATTCCCTGCCCTTCGACCAGCATGAGCTAATAGCCCTTTCAGCCCCGCGCCCGGTCTATGTCGCAAGCGCGACCGAGGATAAAAACGCCGACCCGAAGGGCGAATTCCTCGCTCTCCGGGCCGCATCTGAAGTATATCGTCTATTCGGTAAAACCGGTCTTGACGGAGTTGAAATGCCTGCTCCCGACTCTCCTGTCGGCGAAGGTGTCCTGCGTTACCATATCCGCACCGGGAATCACGATATAACTCCCTGGGACTGGGAACAGTACCTTAGCTTTGCAGACTGCTACCTGTAGTAGTTGTACTTGTCGTACATCGAGCCGTACATCTGGCCGAGAACCTCGAGGTAGGGCTGGGAGTCGAACAGCATGGTACGGTAAACCGTATTGTCAACCATGTAGTACTCCACACCGTTCATTACGATGGTCTCATAGTCGTCCGGCAGAGAGGTCACGAGCGCTCCTGCAGGAGGGATGATCGTGGTGTACTGGCCGTTCTGGTAGAGATAGAACACACCGTCCTGATAGAAGTAGTCGGAGTTCGCATATGCGTAGCTCTGGACGAGGTTGAGCTTGTTGGCAAGCTCATAGGCGGTAAGGGCCCGGGAGCTGTTCAGGGCGTAATTCGCATTCTGCTGGGCAATCAGCGCATTCTGCTGGGCGATCAGGCGGTTCTGCTCCGCGATGGTATCATAATAGTCAAAGCGGTAGTTGAATGCCCTGTACGCATTGGTATAATAGGAGAAGCGCACTGCATTGAGGAAGGCCCTGTCAATTGCCATCGCAACCCTGACTCCGAACGGAGGCCTGCTGACATAATATACGCCACCGTAATACCTGTAATAGATATTATTGTAGATATAGTAGTCGATTCCCCAGTGGTTGACCCTCCTGTAACGGGGAGGCAGGTAGTTGATCCTGTATCCATAGTAGTGAGGTACATCGCCCCAGAAGTGGCCCGGACGGTCATATCCGAGGAAGTCACGGTGGCGGGGTGCTGTACGGGCGAGGTTGCGGTCCCTGTCCATGCGGAAGTTATCGTCGCCATAGCGGTAATTGCCGCCATTGTCACGGTAGCTCTCCTTAGGTGCGGCCGCCTGGCTCTGGGTATTTCCAAGCCCGGAACGGGTGATGTTGCTGTTTACGCGTACGGTAGATGTGGAAGCAGCGGTCTCGGTCGAACCGGTGGACCGTACTGCGGTACCGCTCTGGGTCGCACGGGTCGTTGCGGTCGTAGAGGTGCTGCCGGTGGCGCGGGTCGTGGTGCCGCTCTGGCGCGTAGTGGTGGTTCCGCTGGTGGAGCGGGTTGTAGAGCCGCTCTGGCGGGTCGTGGTGCCGCTCTGACGGGTGGTGGTTCCGCTCGTGGAACGGGTCGTAGTGCCGCTCTGACGGGTCGACGTCCCGCTGGTGGAACGGGTAGAAGTACCGCTCTGACGCGAAGTCGAAGTGCTTCCGGAAGACCTCGTAGTCGTACCAGACTGCTTCGTCGAGGACGAAGAAGAACGGGTAGTAGTTGAGGAGGAACTCCGGGTAGTCTGTGAAGAACCGGTCCGGGAAGTGGCTCCGGTGGCCCTGGTCTGTGCGAAAGAATCGGATGCGGCGGTGACTGCAAGGGCTGTCATCAGGGCTGCCGCGATTGAGTAGAATCTTTTCATGACTATAGGTCTTTAAGGTTATTTGTATAAGTAATATTTACGGGAAAGTTTCTTGAAGGAATCGTTGTCCTTGTTCCAGTAGGAATCTATGTCTTCGACCTTCATCCGCTCCCCGAAACGGGTACGGACAAAATCCGTACCACAGACGATGTCGAACATCCTCAGCCGGCCGGCCTCGACGAAGGGATTGCGGTCGGGATAGAGCTCATGGACGGCCTGCATCACATAGAACTGGGTCATCGTCAGGGAGGCGGCGGAATAGTCCGTATAATAGTACTGTACGCCGTTGAGGTCCTTCCCTGCCTGCCCTCCGAAGAAAGGTTTGTAGTGGATCGTCCGGAACGCGACTCCGGGAAGGTTATAGCTGTCAAGCCGGGCCTTAAGAGCGTCGGCGTCAATCCATTCCGCACCGAAAACGCGGAACGGAAGAGTATAGCCGACCCCGATATTGAGGAAGTTCTGGAACTCGCCCGCGATGCCGGCTGAAGGGTAGCCGATAGCGGATTCCGCATCGGGAATCTGCGGCGACGGGAGGATCCAGGGAAGGCGGGTGTCAACATAGGTCATTGACCTCTTCCACCCCTCCATCGGGACGACGGTGAGATCGCAGACCAGGGGCTTTTCATTGCCCTTTTCGCCGCAGTTGAGTCCCTCCTCGTTAAGGAGGATGGCAAGCTCCCCGACCGTCAGTCCGTAGACATAGGGAATCTTGAACTCGCTGACGAAGGAGTGGAATCCGTCTTCCGTGAGGCAGCCCTCGACCTTCTCCCCGCCGAGCGGGTTCGGCCTGTCGAGGACGACGACGGATATCCCTTTCTCGGCACAGGCGCGCATCACGAGCCCGAGCGTACTGATAAAGGTATAGGACCGGCAGCCGACGTCCTGAATGTCATATACCATGACCTCGATGCCTTTCAGCATCTCGGGAGAGGGCTTCCGGAACTTGCCGTAGATTGAATAGACCGGAAGGCCGGTTGTCGGATCGGTATAGTCGGTCACGAAGCCGCCGGCATAAATGTCGCCCCGGACTCCGTGCTCAGGCCCGTAAAGGGCCACGAGGTTGACCTCGGGGGCGGCATGGAGGATGTCGATCGTAGACCGGAGGTTGCGGTCAACTCCGCTCGGGTTCGTCACCAGGCCGACCTTCTTCCCCTTCAGGACATCAAACCCGCGGTCGCGGAGAACCTCGACGCCCGGCTTTACCTGGGCGCTGAGACCCAGGGAGAAAAGGAGAAAGGAAAGACAGAAGATCTTGAATTTCATATATTTACTTTTTACCATATTCTTTCGGGACCACACGTTTGACGGCGAAGGTCACGGCCACCGTCGCGAGGCAGCAGGCCATCACCATCCAGAAGAAGCCGACATAGCCGAGGGACACCTGGAGCCAGCCGGCGAAAAAGCCCGGAATCATCATGCTCAGCGCCATGAAAGCGGTACAGAGCGAGTAGTGGGAGGTCTTGAACTCCCCTTCCGAGACAAAGATCATGAAGAGCATGTAGGCCGTGAAACCGAAGCCATAGCCGAACTGCTCGATGAAAACGCAGGTCGAAATTACGGCGATATTCGTCGGGACGGCCATACTCAGATAGACAAAAGTCAGGCAGGGCAGGGTCATGCAGGCCGCCATGGGCCACATGGCCTTCCTGAGCCCCCACTTCGAGGCCGCGATTCCGCCGATAATCCCGCCGACGGTCAGCCCGATTATGCCGATGGTGCCATAGACGAGGCCGACGGTCTCGGTTGAAAGGGCAAGGCCGCCCTCAGCTGCCGCATCGAGGAGGAATGGATTGATCATCTTGATCAGGAAGGCCTCCGGGAGGCGGTAGAGCAGCATGAAAACTATGGCGAGAAGAACCAGGGGCTTTTTGAAGAAGGTCGCAAAGGTTCGGCCGAATTCCTTGAAAATGTCCCTCGCGGAAGCTGCGTTCTCCCTCCGGACATCCTGGAGGGGCCGGGGCATGAAAAAGACGTGGTAGAGGGTGATTGCGGCGAAGAGGACCGCGCAGACCACCATCGTAACCGACCATGCCTTCGGGATATCGGAGTAACGGGTTTCCAGAAGGCCGGCGATTACCACCAGGACGCCCTGCCCGAAAATGGACGAAAGGCGGTAGAAGGTGCTTCGGATGCCGACAAAGAGGGATTGGTCGCCCTGGTCGAGGGCGAGCATGTAGTACCCGTCCGCCGCGATGTCATGGGTAGACGAGGCGAAGGCCGTGATCCAGAAGATAATGAGGGTCAGGACAAAGAGCGAGACCGGGGTGTGGCCCGTGGCAATGACCTCCGCAGAAGGACGCGGCAGGGCCAGGGCCAGCCCTATGAAGGTCGCGCTCATCAGAATCTGCATGGCGATCACCCACCAGCGCTTGGTCCGGATAATATCCACAAAGGGGCTCCAGAAGGGTTTTATGACCCAGGGAAGATAGAGGATACTGGTATAGGCCGCTATGTCCGGGTTGGACATTCCCATCTTCTTGAACATGATGGTTGAAATCGTGTTCACTATGAAATACGGAATTCCTTCCGCGAAATAAAGGGTCGGAACCCAGAACCAGGGAGATAGGGATTTATTTGATTTCATGGACTTTATAGGTTCAAATCGGGACGCTCGAGCGTCGATCCCGGATAATAGTGTCGAAGAATCGCGTCATAGGTGTAGCCGCGGTAGGCCATGACGGCGGCGCCTATCTGGCAGAGGCCTACGCCGTGGCCCCAGCCGGCGCCCCTTAGCACGATGCCGCTTTCCTTGAATTCCGGGACAAACGCAGAGCTGTAAAGGTGGGACTCCGAAAGGAAACGACGGATAATAAGCTCTTTACCTATATCCATGGTCCGTTTGGTCCCAACCACGCGAAGTTTGCTGATTCTCCCGGAGGTACCCCTTTCAAGCGGAATCAGATCTTTGATTGTACCGAAATCGATGCCGCTCCGGCGGCGAATCAGTTCGGAGAGTTCCTCTACCGTATATTCCACCTTCCAGCGGTAGAAATCCTTCGTTTCGAGGTCATAGTCGTTCAAAACCTGGGAGAGGATGGCCTTGTCACGGGTATTGCAGAAGGCGTCCGGGGACGAAAGGATGAACTTCTCGGCATCCGCCGAAACATCGGCCGGTTCGCCTCCGGGGGTATCCTTCTTTCCGACGAGATAAGGATAGTCGGTATCGGCCCAGCATGTCGAGAAACGCTCCATGACACCGCCGCAGCACTTTGAAAAACGGGCGTCCACAATCTTCCCGCCGCTCATCATGACAAGACCCCAGGTCTCGTCGATGGCGGTCCGGACATTCTCCCCAATGGCTCCGGTAAGGCCCTGATACCGCTGGCAGTGGTCATCCGCGCAGACGTCAAAGCGGGTGTGGTCATCGTGGTCGAACCACTTGACATACTCGGAGACGCTGCCCTCATTCCCTTCGGAAGCGGCCGCGTTTTTCGACTCCAGAAAAGTCACCAGCGAAGGGGTCCCGGTACAGGACTCCGGCAGGCCCTCGACCGTCCGGCTCCGGCGGGAAAGGATCTGGGACATGACCCAGGAGCGGGAGATAACCGAATGGGCCTTAAGGAATTCCAGGGTCGCGGAGGACTTCATTTCCGAAGAAATGACGCTCAGAAGATAGTCCTCGACTCCGATAATATTTACGGCCGTGACCTTCCCGTGTTCCACAATGAATTTCAGGGTTCCGGCAAATTTCTGGTCCTGGAGGCGCTGCCAGTGAAAATCCACCCCGATAGTGACCCCGTAAAGGATGAAGGAGGGTTCTGCAAAGAGGGTCGAAATGGTAACGGCCTCAAAGTAGAGTTCGTCGTACAGGGCCCCGTTGTAATCAATCTTTCCCTCCCGGTAGCTGACCTTCTGGGGACCGGCCCCGTCGGAGATGATTTCAAAGACGATTTCGGCTCCCGACATGATTCCAACCTCGATTTTCGGCTGGGTGCGGACAAGCCGCCAGAGGATTTTCCGCTCCAACTCCTCGGAGATGGAGACCTCGGAAATGATATCCGCGAGGGTGTCCTTGTCAATGCGCTCGAAATCCTCTTCCCTCGGGACGGGCACAAAGCCGGCGACGTCCGCCGCGCCCGGACTGATCACATAATGATCCTCCCCTTCCGCATAGAAATGGCGGGAGCGGACCTTCGAGCGGAGAACTACGAAGCTGCGATACTCCCCTTCCGAGAAATAGGTGAAGACGTTGAAGCGGGGTTCCTTCTCGTCCCCGATGAAGGGGGCGCAGTCGAGAAGGCGGTAGAACATCTTCGCCATGGACTTCGACGTCCGGGCCCTCAGGGCGAAAACTCCCCGGGTAAAGTGTTTGTAATGGAAGAGTTGCGCATCCTGGACGGAAGCGATATACTCTATGTCCGCGGCAATCTGGGAGGGCACGTCGCAGCGCTCGGACTTATTCGGAACTCCCGACTCGGTCTCGGAGGCGGCAATGATTCTAAGCAGCCGGTCAACCGACCGCTCCAGGGGGAGATAGCCCTTCGGGCAGGCCTGGAAATGCATGTGGTCAGGCGCCGAGGCCCCGCTGGACGGCCCATTGTAATAAACTATGTATCCGTCCATTTCCCGGGCCATGTCGAGCATATCGACATAGCGGTGCCAGATGCTCTGCTCGGTATGGTCAGCCGAGCAGATGACAAGGTGGTTGGCGAAAATCGGATAGCGGTTCATTATCACCTCATACCGGCGCCCCTTGCGCCCCTCGAAGGGGAAAAAGCGCTGGATTTCAGGACGGTTCTCCGTGCAGAGGAAGCATTTCCGCTTCGCTATGGACTCCGGATCCACCTCGGCGACGGAAGAGGCAATCCGCTCCGGATTGTATTGCAGGGTCACATTCAGCCCACCGAGGGGGAGCTGCCGGGTCCGCGCCGATTTAAGGGCGCGGAAGGCGGAGGCCAATTCCGGCCAGACCGAAAACTGGTCGTGGGCAAATTTCTCTATGTCAGTCATATATGTGGTTTTCGTCCGGAACTCGTCAAAGCAGCGCAAAAAGCCGCGAGCGGATCCGGCCGAACTCATCCTCAAAGTTAGGGGTAAACAATGACTTTCCCAAATTCTTTTCTATCTCATCCAAACTCCACCAGCGTACCTCGTCCACCTCGTCTTCATCCGGGCTGAGGTCGAAATCTCCCACCGAGGCGAAAACGCTGACACACTCCCTTTCCTTCTCACTTTCATATACATATGTCTCGAGCCAGAAAGGATTGAAACAGCTCAGCCCGATCTCCTCGCCGGCCTCGCGGTAAAGGGTCTCCTCGATGCTTTCCCCGAAGGAGACATGACCACCAACCGCCGTATCCCAAAGCCCCGGATAGAGGTCCTTGCGGGCAGAACGCTTCTGGAGGCAGATTTCCATCGAGGAATTGACGAGGTGGAGGTGGACCACCGGATGGAGGAGACGGCTGCCGCCATGGCAGTACGAGCGGGTCGCCTCTCCTATGACAAGACCCGAGGGCTCTATCACCGGGAAAACCTCCTCATGGGACTTCAGGGGACTCGCAAAGCCGATTTTCGGCCGGGGAATCACCGGAACGGGATTAAGGGGATAAACCAGGTCGAACATGGCTAGAAGACAAACTGGACTGTAAAGGCGGACTGCCCGCCGACCCTGCCTTCAACGAAGAAGGTCTTTCCGTCGCCCGCGGCGGAGCGGAAAAGTTCCACGGTTTCACCCGGATGGGTTTCCCGGTTGAAATTGATGCGGACGTCCCGGACCGGAGCGCCCATGGCGGTATCATAGCCGAGGGCATCCATAGCCCAGACCATGTAACGGGCATTGTTGGTGTGTCCGAGCATATCGACGTCGGAATAGGAGACCGTATGCTCCCCGGCCTTTTCGACGCCCTCCTTCGGAATGACGATTTTCGGGGCCGGCTCCGCTATCGCATCATCCTTCTTCTCATTCCCATAAAGGGCCTTCAGGTCTTCCGAATCCCGGACCAGGTGGCGGGTCTCGACATTCAGTACAAGCCACGAGCTGGTCGCGGACACGAGCACCTTTCCGGAAGAGTCCAGAAGCTCGAAATCACGAAGATAGAAAAGTCCGTCCGTCGATTTATGCCAGGTCCGGAGGACGACATCGTCCCTCCACCTAGGGGCCTCATGGATAATGAAACGCATCCTGGAAAGGACCCAGGCCGTATGGTGGACCTGGAGGTCATCATAGCCAAAACCAAGCTCCTGGGCCGCCCAAAAGGCGATTTCCTGGGCAAGGTCCATGAACGACGCGGCTTTCAGCCGGCATGTCTCATCCGTGAAATAGCACGGGATGCAGATATCCTCGTAAAACTTATACCCTTCTTTCCGTATTTTTCCCATATTCTACAGATGTAATAGCTGGAGCTCTTCTTCCGTATAAAGGATCCGGTCCACAAAGTCCGGCGCCATACGGGCGACCACTACGTACGCAATCAGCAGCACCGCCGCCACCGCCAGCACCCCGACGCACACCGACACAATCCTTTTCATCATCCTCCTTCCCCGACCCTTTTCCACCGGCTCTTCGGAAGGGACTTCCTCGACCGGGATTTCTTCGACGGCTTCCACGGGGGCTTCCTCGACGGTTTCCACGGGGGCCTCAACGGCTTCCTCGGCAGGAACTTCGGCAGCCGCTTCCTCAACGACCTCCTCAGCGACCTCTTCAACCACCTCTTCAGTCGGGGCGTCAATAACCACCGCCTCCGGAATCTCTTCCGGAATATCTACCATGGAAGCCAGCCCGGCCACTGCCGCAGCAACCTCGGCCGGAGTTTCCTCATGAGTCTTTAAAGATATAGGTGCAAGGCCGAAGCCGCCGGGATAGATATCGAGGTTCTCGTCGGCGATGAAGAAAAAGTTGTTCTCCTTTGTCGCCCTGAGCCGGCCAAGGCCCGGGAAAAAGACGGTTTTCTTCTCCTTCAGCACCTCCCGGAGCTGGGAGAGGAACGGTACGACGATCCTTACGGCGTCATCCTGCGAAATACTGTTCGACTGGGCGTAAAAATCCACCAGAAGGGTATCCCGTCCTTCCGACCGGTTGAAATACAGTCTCCTGTAAGGCGGATTGATTGTATAACCCCGGTCCGTAAAAGTAGAAGGGACCATCTCTGCCACGAAGGATCCGAGGCCCGGCAGGGTCACAGAATCGTTATCGAGAATAATTTCCCTGATGATTTTTGAAAGCAGGTCTATATCCATGGCACGTCTTTCCGTTAAGGTTTACAAAGTTACGAAAGAAAGCAAAAATTATCAAAAAAATTTGGATTCCCGATAAAATATACTACCTTTGCAATCCCGAATACGGGAAGAAACGGTATCAATACTGCAATATTCCTCCTTAGCTCAGTTGGTTAGAGCATCTGACTGTTAATCAGAGGGTCGTAGGTTCAAGTCCTACAGGGGGAGCCAAAGCGGACAAATTGTCAAAATCGGCAGTTTGTCCGTTTTCTTTTTCTTTGTAACTCTCTGATTTCAAGCCCCATGTGAACAAGAATTCATCCTTGGACAGAGGTTCAATATCGTCCGTTTTCCTTGCTCCATACAATTCCATCGGGGTTGAGGGTGTTGAGGTTGTAGTTTTTGATGTGAAGGGAGACCCCGTTCTCGTTGAGGTAGTTGATAACTTTGAGGGCTTCGAGCGTGTTCCTTCCCAGACGGTCAGCATTTCTACTACGGGAACCTGAAAGCACTCTGTGAACACTGGGGAAAGGATGCCCTCGGGGTCGGGTATGCCTATCTCCGGAACTACGGCATCAGCGAAGAAAATCCCTTCCAGAATGCTAAATGCGTGATTCGCAGAGGAATACTTGTCACTTCGAAAAAAAAGTGTTAGTTTTGTGCAGTAAAACACATATCTTTGCGTTTATAGTATAGATTTGTTTGAACTCAATTTGTTATTTGGATATGAAACCGCTCAAAATCATGCTGTTATTCGCCGGTCTGATTCTTCTGGTCGGTTGCGAAAAAGCATCCCCTGACAGTTTGCAAGGCAGGTGGGAACCCATATATGCCTCCGGTGTTCATGAAGATGCTGTTTACTCATACTCTTTTGATGGACCTGTCGATGAGCACGGACAGATTCTAGCGACGATGGTGGGCAAAATAAACCCTGATATAGAGTATGAGCCGAGTACCATGCTAATTACGGGAATCCGCTTTTTCCGGAATCATGGGGAAGATGTTTTCACTACTTTCTTCAAGGACTCTCCCCATAACGAGATTGGAAAACCACTCAAGTACAGAGTCAAAAGCGGGAAACTCTACCGTGAATTGCCTATGGGTGCATTCATCAACTGTTCTCCCGATGTTCTCGAAGAAGGTTCTGGGAAATTTGACGAAGGCACTCCCATTTCATTCCTGGGCAATGGGCAGGTAAAGATAGGCGATTTCACCTACAGCAAAAAGTGATTGACGCAACTATATGCGTAGTCAGTTTATATTAAAAACATAAGGTGATACACTCGGCAACGGTGTATCACTTTTTTGTATGACGGCGGTATAACCCTAAGGAGCGAAAGACGGGGATTTACTGTGTATCGTGACGGGAAGGTGGTGGCGCAATATACAGCAATCGGGAGGCCGTTATGATTCGGCGGCTTTACGGATAAAAGACTGGTGTTTGAAGTCCATAGATGGCGTCTTTTCCCTGTATGATGGCCGTACAAGTCGTTTTTCCTATACGTCTTGATAAGCCACGAAAGTTTCACCTATGTTTCACCTGATGTCTTTTCGGCTTATTCTAAATCATTGATTTTTAATATATTACAAGATATAGTTCGAGTCTCGTTTTCCGCTCCAAACGCCTCGCAGCCATGCGGGGCGTTTTTGTTTGCGCCCCGGAGGTATCAACCAAGAACCTCTTTGAATTCCATGATATCCAGCATCGTAAACTGCGTTCCGTCTATAAAGCCATTCCATGATTGATGGAAATGCCCATAGAACCATCTCTTGAGGGGATGTTCACGGCTCCTGATGCACTGATGAATCTTATCCATCGTGGTCCTTTCCGCGGAGACATCCTCAAGTAACGAAGGATCCCATTCGGCCCAGGATTCCAAGCCGGCGTGTGTATTCAGTTCACAAAAAGAAGGGGCCGTATGGGTAACGACGGTGTCGATTTTTATCCTCTCGGGGATTGACTCCAGTTCCTCTGGCATGAAAACCGGAGCTTCATCCCGCCAGTAGTATGATACGTCCTTGACATGATAGCGGACATTCAATTTCATCCTCTCATATCGGTCAATACTGGTGGCCCCACCGATGCATAGGATATTGTGTCCGGCAGCCGAGATGACACTATAATCCGGAACCGTTTTCCAACGCGCATAATGAATTCGTTCTTCGGCAAAGTAGGCCGGATCATCATGATTGCCCCGAACGAATACGACCCAGTTATTCGATTTGCGAAGCCGACCGGCAACAGCATTGTAAACCTGATCATAATATCCTGGCTTGTCAAATCCAAACCCGCAATCTCCAGCAATAATCAGCAAGGTGTCCGTACATCCGTATCGGATGCACAACTTGAAAACAAGCGTCCGGAAGTCTCCGTGGATGTCTCCGGAAACGATGACCTGCTTGGCTTCTGGATAGTCGAACAGTTTCATTTTGCGGTTCAGCAAATAGTTCTTATCTTTGCATCGAGATAATAAATCGTGATACGGATGGACACAGGGTAGTGCAAAGTCCCCGCCGGCTTAATCCTCGCTTTCGAAGTAATTCCGTCACGTTGTCTTGGGGCGAATCTAGCAGGAGGTCATTTGGCCTCCTGCTTTGTTTTCCCCGCATCGATAGCCGTTATGCAGTATTGCACTTTCGATTTGTCGCTATGCTTCACGCCGACCATCATTTTCACGACACCAATACCCGGACAGGAACAGTGCATCCTCAACATGCTTTTAAACCCTTTTTGATTCTTCTTTTTTGGATTTGCGGGCGTCGTCTCAACCAATACGGCATTTGTCAAGATGGCATCCAACTGCAATACAGCCAGTGTCGACAAATAATTGATAGACGCTTGCCCCGCCGTCTCTTCTATGGAAACATATCGAATGTTGATGTCATCCTTTAGGCAGAGGTTATACCTCTTCGCCTCTGGATTCTTCTGCTTCCACCCATGATAAAATGACAGAATGATCTTCTGTCGGCATCTCCTGTCTTCGGTCGAATCTCCGGTAGGAATGTCAATGGCCGTTATCTCGGCTTCCGAATCGGGTGGGACAAGTGGCGCCTCATCCAACTTCGGCTCCTCAACATATCCTACCAGCATCTCAAACGGTACGCCCATCACCTCGGCAGCCTTGTAAATGGTCTCCAGGTTCTTGGTCCTGAACAGCGCTTTGACATTTTGCTTCCGAATGCCCATCTGTCTGGCGAACTCGCTCTTGGTCATCCCAATCCGCTCCAATAAAGTTTCTCCCTTCGCTTCAAAGTATATCTGAATCATACCTTCTACTTTTTTCAAAGGTAATAATAATTTATTACCCTGGCAAGTATTCCGCTCCTCTTTCCGCTCCAAACGCCTCGCAGCAATGCGGGGCGTTTTTGTTTGTGGCCGGGTGCCGGTCTATGCGTTTGGGCCAACTCGCTCCAGTCAGTTCGTTCCGGCCAGGCTTGCACACTGCGGCAGTGTACAAGCAGACTACCCTATACGGCCGTTTTTCTGTACACTGCTCCGGAATAACCCTCGAAAACGAGCCGTTCTGCCGAGCAGTGTACACGAATCCCTTCTTAGAAACCTTCTTCTTTGTACACATCGGCAGCGTAC
>JAFSSE010000013.1 GCA_017445755.1 Bacteroidales bacterium
CAGTTCAGCCGAATTAAGAGGCAATATGAAAAAGTATCTGGATATAGCCAAAAAAGAGCAGGTGCTTATCCAGCGCGGTAAGAATGAGACTTTTGTTCTAACCGCTCAACAGAATCCTATTGAATATGACCTTGCCCGCGCAGTTACAGTAGATGAGGTAATAGCCAAGGTTCGTGAAGGTCTTACCGAAATGTTTGAAAGGAAAGAAACTGAGAATGTGAAGGTAGGATGAGCGTGTTGTTTCTTCCGAAGATCAGCAATCAATTTGTAGAGCTTGCTGAAATCTTCTACGATAAAGGGTATATGAGTTTTCTGGATGCTGCCATTGAGTATTCAGAGAGTCTTTTTCGTGAAATACAGAGCAACTTACCTATAAAGGTTCATAGAAAGGCTCCTGCATATTTCAATCGGTTTGGTAGAGATATGTCCTACGCCTCATTCTCCAAGAACAAACACACGACCTGGTATGTCTTTTTCAATGTCTATGATGTTGGTGGAGATGCTGTTTATCTTGTGAGATATATCAGCAACAACCACGTCATAGCTCATCACCTTGAACTTGAATCGTAATGTTCAAAAAGTCTATGCGTAGTATTATTACTGTATCTGCTTTCTTATTCCTCGCGGCGTCATGTAGCCGTTTTATCAATCCAGTTGTACTAGAAAGCAGTGACATCATTATTCCGGCTGACGGTGGAACATTCTATTTCCAGATGAAATACCATGAGACAACACATGGATGGTTGCCTTTGATGCCATTCAAGAAGGATCTAAGCATTAATCAGTAGACCAAATAGATACACGGTTCGAAAATCGTCAAAACTGGTTAGATATTTGTCCCTTCGCC
The DNA here is from genome assembly GCA_017445755.1 of Bacteroidales bacterium. GTDB lineage: Bacteria > Bacteroidota > Bacteroidia > Bacteroidales > UBA932 > Cryptobacteroides. Next base: position 848 of record JAFSSE010000013.1, read on the forward strand.
CGCACAAGAAGCTCAGCCATTCGGCTGGGCTTCTTGCGTTTGCGAGCGGTGGCCATAATGACGTGGGTCCGGAAATAGTGGGGTGACGTACACCAAGAGGAGCAATTCTTTAAAATAGTAGTATATTTGATGCAATAATATGAGGGGGGCGGTATTTATCATATAAAAACGAGACCATACCTTTAAGACAATTCTGAAAATATTTAGACCATATGAAAAAAGCGTTTTGGGGAATTCTGACGATTATTATGCTTCTAGGTTGCAGCAAGGAAGAGTTGGGCCTGTTTGAAAAGGGGTTTATAAGCGTGAATGGAGAGAAAGTGGTGAAGATAAATTGTGGCTATGAGCTTAACATGGATTCTATTGGCATGGGAAAGGCCAATTGGCAACTGTTTGACCAGAGTCAAAAAAAAGGAGAGCCCGACTACGGCCACCTGCACGCTCGTCTAAGCGGATCGACGGACTCCAAGACAAATAAGCCCTTCCCTTTCTCCGTTTTTATTAGTAACATCCCGGGGTATCCAAACATTTATATTGACGGGTTGAGTCCTACCGAGAATGGCAACTATTTCTTAAGGGTTCCCATTGAGGCACACCCGGACGGTCCGGTGTATGCAGAGTACTATGTTACTGTCAACACGTTTTCTTACAACACTTCCTGCACAAGACTAAAAGCAGACATCTTAATCAAATCGGACCGGTTTGACTATGAAGTCCGTCTGGTTTATAGCGGCAACACTCCAAATGATGGAGTTGAATATATGATGGAATGACTTTAATTGAAAAAGGTCATGTTTGCCTTGTATGTCAAGAAAGGGGAACTGCCGTGACAACTCCATGATGGAAAACTTCTTTGGACTTATGAAATCAGAATTGCTATATTTGCAGAAGTGGAATACTCTGACAGACTTCGAGGCAGCACTTGACGACTACATAGAGTATTACAACAACGAAAGAATAAAACTGCGATTAGGCGGAATGAGTCCGGCACAGTACCGCGCTCAACAAGTATCTAATCAATAGTTATAAATCCGTCTAACTTTTTGGGGTCACATCATAGATGCTGTTTAATTTTACACACATAATCAACTTTTAGGTTGATTATTAAAGGGAAATGTATTATCTTTGCAAAAAAGATAGACATATGAGATTTGAGAGAATACTTGATAACGGGCGACTGTGGGCTGTGATGTACGACGGAGATGATGTAAATATCTTGGAGAAAGTGTTTACGCAATGGAATGATTATGAATGGTTAAGGATATTCTTTACAAAACACGTTGAGGACTTGTCATCATTCTTTCATATCACGGATATAGACAAAGCCGTGTTTGATACGGTTGATGACGCGAATGAACTGGAATGCCTTATCATGGATATCGACCCTAATGCAAATCTGGATGAGCTATTCAGGCCTCTTGAAAATACAAGACTGTCAGAAGTGCTTTTAGGGAGAGAAAAGGCAAAAGGACAATACCATCGTCATGCATCCTGGTTGCGGCTTTATGCTATTAGACTTGAATCTGACCGATATATAATTACCGGCGGGACTATTAAACTGACTGCAACCATGCAAGAGCGTGAACATACATTGGAGGAGCTCAAAAAGTTAAATAGAGTTCGCGACTATTTGATTTCACTGGGTATATTTGATTATAACGGATTCGAAGAATACAATGAAGATCATAACCGATAAAGAACTCTCCGTGCTGGAAAAGCACGAAGTCAAAACCGACTGGAGAGAAAAAGCAGCGTGGCGGCGGGAGAACCGTCATTGGCTCCGCTATTCCGGCTTCATCGCTCTAAAGGTCATGCACCGCCTGGAGGAACTCAAAATGAGCCAGAAGGAATTAGCAGAAAAGATGAATTGCTCACCACAGTATGTATCCAAACTCCTCAAGGGCTCAGAAAACCTGACTTTGGATACAATCTCCAAATTGGAAGAATGCCTTGATTTGGATTTAGTTAGAAGCACCTTAACTCACGTGGATGGTTACGACTACCATGAGCGTCAATATAGCTACGTGGCAGAACCCGATTCTCCTCATTACGGGAGCAAGAAAGACTGAGAGCGGAGTGCTTGTTTACCACATAGAAAGGCAGCTCAAAGGGTTAGATATTCACAAAAAGAGCAGCGAGAAAACCCGCTGCTCTTTTGTTGTTCTGCATTTCTTACTATTACTGGAGCTTGAAAACTACAGGGAAGGTGTACTTCACGGCCACAGGGGTGCCGTTCTGTGAACCCGCCTCCCATTTTGGAGAGGAAGAGACGACGCGAACGGCCTCAGAATCGAGAAGTTCGTTCACTCCGCGAAGGACGGTCACATCCTTTACATTGCCTTCCTTGTCAACCACGAAGGAAAGCATGACCTTACCCTCGATTTTCTGGTCGATGGCATCCTGGGGATATACCAGGTTCTGGCCTACCCATTTTGAGAACTCATTGGCGTCACCACCTTCGAATGCCGGCTTTGCTTCAACAGCGGCAAAAGGAACCACATAGTCAGGGTTCTTCTCGATGGCTTCCTTAATGGATTCCACGGTGACTTCCGGCTCAAGGGCTGAGAGTTTCTCAAGCACTTCGTTGGCAGTCACTTCCTCGGCGGCCTCAAGGGCGTCGATTGCATCGTTGACGGCCTGGGCCTGAACTGCCGCGGCCTCTTCGGCTGCCTTTGCCTCAGCGGCTGCTTTCTTGTTGGCGTTCCCTTTGCAGCCAACCGCGAGAACAGCGGCAACTGCCATAAGTAAATAAATCTTGCGCATGATTAAATTGGTTAAAAAGTAATGTTTCAATTCACAAAGTTAACATTTCTTTTCTTTTATTGTTTTCCGGCAGCAATTATTGTCAAAAAAATCCCACCTTTGCATCATATCTAATCTTCTCACAAAACCGATATGACAGATTACACGATAAGAAAAGCCCTGCCCCGGGATCTGAATGACGTGAACATGCTTTTAAAACAAGTGCTGGAGGTTCACCACAGAGGCCGTCCGGACCTTTTCAAAGAAAAAGGGAAGAAATATACTGACGCCGAGCTGCTGGATATCTTCGACAATCCCGGGACACCCGTTTTTGTCTACGAAAAAAACGGTGCTGTTCTCGGTTACGCCTTCTGCGTCATCCGCAAGATGGGCAGCGGAAGCAACAAGGATATCACCACCCTCTACATTGACGACCTCTGCGTAGAGGAGAAGGCACGCGGACATCACATAGGCACCGCTCTTTTCGAACACGTGAAATCCTTCGCAAAGGAACTTGGCTGCCACAACATCACCCTGCATGTATGGGAGTGCAACCCCGGAGCCCGGACATTCTACGATTCCCTGGAATTCAAAACCCAGTACACGTCCATGGAATTGGTTTTATAACCATTTTCCGGTAATTCATTTTTTATTCAGCCCGGCCCTTGCAGATTCAAAAAAAAGTAGTACCTTTGCAGGACCTTACGCGAAACGCGCGAGTGGCGGAATTGGTAGACGCGCTACTCTCAGGAGGTAGTGCCCGTAAGGGCGTGTCAGTTCGACTCTGATCCCGCGCACGAGCAAGACCTCAAAGTGAGGTCTGATTTGAGGGCTTAGCTCAGTTGGTTTAGAGCGCCTGCTTGACAGGCAGGAGGTCAGCAGTTCAAGTCTGCTAGTCCTCACAAGAAAAAGCCGATCCTTTTAAAGGACCGGCTTTCCGTTTTACGCGCCGTGGAACTTGTATTCCGCTTCGATGTCTTCAGTAAGGAGGGTAAAGAGTTTCTCCTCAAGGTCGGAGGCGACGCGGAGCGCCTGTGAGAGCCACCGGTCGGACCACTTCTGGAGCATTTCAATCGCCTTTTCCGGCTGTTTCGGGTAGATGCTCATGAACTCAGCTTCCATACGGCCCTGACTCTTCTCCATGGCCTCCTCAAAGGCGGCATAGCGGCTCTTTATAATCGGGGCATAACGGTTGTAATTAATCATGCCGAGCGCCGATACCTTGCGGAAAAGCCAGTATGCGGAACTCTTCTGAGAATGCCTCGTCCCGATACCATAGGCCTTAGGATAAGATGTTACACCCTGGTATAGAGGCAGATAAACGCTGAGATCCGCCATCCCTTCAGCCATATAGTCAAGCCGTCCGATTTCCTTTGGAAGGCCGGGGCGCACCTGAAGAATATGGGTATTGATGGTCCTGAAAATCGAAATAGGGCGATACGGCTCTTTCGGATTCGAGTGGAGGTAAGGATCATGGTCGGTCCCGTCATAATGGGAACGGAAGGCCTGCTTTATATCGGCGACGGTAAGCGGACGGTCCGCCTTCTGGTATACGGGAAAATCATTGACCTTCACATCCGTCTTCACCGAAGGGGTGAACATCTTCTGGAGATACCAGACCCTGGGGTAGTTGTACGTTTTGTCATTCTCACTCTCCAGGGAGTAGGCCTCATGGAAATCGAATTCTCCGCGGAAAAGCTTGTGCTCGCGGGCCCATGACACGAGATCCTTCGAGGCGAGGTCCTTTTCAGGGTCATATGAGCGGTATCGGCTCTGATTCCCGGAAACGAAGTACAGCTCATCCGGCATCTTCTTACCGAACCAGCGGTGCCCTCCGGCATTTTCGACATACCATGTTTCCTTTTCATCCATGAAGGCAATTCCGAACCCTTCGGCGCTGCCGTACTTTTCAATGAGCTCTCCGAGCCGGAGAACACCTTCCCTGGCGGAGCGGATATAAGGGAGGATAATATGGTACACGCTGTTCTCCGCCAGCCCTGAAGGGACATAGGGATCCAGCGAAAGCACCTTCGCCGAGGAAAAAATCGTTTCTGTAGCGCTCATCCCGACACCGAGTTCGTTGAATCCGGCCTCACCCCAGTGGTAAGGGAGGTCTTCCCGTTCCAGGGCACTGAAGCCGAGTCGGTTTTCAGGAAGGGGACAGCGGAAGGGACTGTCGATTGCGACAAACTCCTTCGGGCCCTTCCCGGCGGGATAATGGACCAGCCGCGTAGCCCGGATAGACCGGGAGTCATCGGAACGGGCATAAATCATGGATCCGTCGGCCATCATTTCCTTGCCGACAATAATGGTGGTGCAAGCTTCGTTTACGTCCATAAATAGTGGTTTTAGTGACTGTATTTGCGTGCAATTTTCGGACCAATGACCGCTCATTTCTTCGTTTCTTCTTGCTTTAATCCGGCCGATTTGCTAACTTTGAAAAGTCTTAAAACCAAATACCGTTTATGAGCACAGTTCATGTTATAGACCACCCCATGGTTCAGCACAAGCTGACCATCATGCGCCGCAAGGAAACCGGCAGCAAGGATTTCCGGGAACTCTTGAAAGAAATCTCCCTTCTGATGGGATATGAAATCACCAGGGATATCGCTTTGGAAGACATTGAGATTGAAACTCCTATCTGCAAAACCGTCGCCAAAATCGTTTCCGGCCGCAAGCTGGCAATTGTTCCAATCCTTCGCGCCGGCATCGGCATGGTGGACGGACTTCTCAGTCTGGTTCCAGTCGCAAGGGTCGGGCACATCGGTCTGTACCGTGACGAGAAAACCCATAAGCCGGTAGTTTATTTCTGCAAGCTTCCTGAGGATATCCAGGACCGCATGGTCATCGTGACCGATCCGATGCTCGCAACCGGCGGAAGCGCCTGCGACGCCGTCAAGATGCTCAAGGAACGCGGCTGCCATAATATCCGCCTCATGTGCCTTGTCGCGGTTCCGGAAGGAATCGCAAAGGTCCAGGCCGAACACCCGGATGTCGACATCTATGTCGCCGCAGTCGATGATCACCTCAACGAGAACGCCTATATAGTTCCCGGCCTCGGCGACGCCGGAGACAGGATTTTCGGGACCAAGTAGTATCCCCTACTCTAAATCGACAGGTCATGCCCGGTCTCTTCAAGGTCCGTATTGAAGGATAGTTGAAGGGGCCAGGAAGCGAAGTCAAGCGTCAGGGTCAGGTCAGAGAGTTCGGCCGAGTCCCAGTCGTAACCGTAAGCGGCCATGTATGATCCGACGGAGAACGAACGGATTATATGGCCGTTTCTGGAAACGTGCAGCATCAGGGAGGCATCCTTCTGCCTCGGAAGGCAGACGGAAACGCTTTTCAAAGGCACATCCTCAACTTCCGGAGTAAAGCTGAAAAGACCCGTGGCCGGTTCCAGATCGGAGCCGTAACCGGACACGCTGCCTTCGAAAGTATATTGTAAACCGGGCGCGGAGGGGAGGTTCATTGTAAGGCGGCAGTACTGCTTGAGGAGGTGGGGTGAGATATGCATTGTTTCCTCCTTCGTTTCCAGTACTTCCCTCCACCACAGGACCTTAGGGCACTCACTCCCGTGAGGTATAAGGATCCCGCTTAAAACATCCCCTTCCGCCCCGGTAACGGCGAGCAGTTCCACTCCCCTTCTCGGGAGCTCCATGACTGCCGGCTCTGAAATATCATATATGGACAGCTTTCCGAGAAGCCGGCCTTCCGACAGGGCGTAGAGCCGGACAGGAAGCGGAATATCCTTCGAAGAGGAGAAATCCACTTCCACCCGGCATGGGCAGTCGCTCCTGTCCTCCAGCACAGTACACGAGGGAAAGAGGAGCGCTGAAACAGCCAGCGCCCCATATACCACCATGCCAAAGAGAGTGTCGGAAATTCCCACTAATCGTAGTATCTTTCAAAAATTTCAATTACCAGCTGGGAATAATCGGGATACAGCGAGAACAGGCGTAGTTTCAGCGCCGACCTGGACGTTACATCCTCCTCCAGTGCACGGAAGAGTTTAGACCTCCCGAGGCCACGCTCGTCGAGGTAACGGAATACCTGGGGGTGGAACCAGAACGTTGAACCGAAGGACGGCATGATCCCGCCGTAACGTTCCTTGAAAAGGCGGCTCTGGTGGTAATATGCCCATATTTCCCCTACCTCGCAGTATCCGTAGTTCTCGAAGTTTCCGTTGCCATACATCTCCCCTCCGCTAAGGACATATGAAGTCACTATATACGCAATAAAGTGGTCCCAATAGTCTTTCCCGACCTTTGAAAAATGGCTGGCGTGGGACAGTTCGTGGGTCGTCGCCAGATAGATGTCGCTATAATCCGAGCAGCCCTTTGTCCCGATTGTTATGTCTGGAAGGAAGTATTTCAGGATCGCCGAGCCGTCTCCGAGGAAGGTTTTAAGCTTCTCGTTATCGACAATTGCCCCATGGTGCAGCATCAGCGCACTGCCGTCTTCCAGGAAGGGCAGGATCCAGATGCGAAGGTCCGCCGGAGGGGCGGAAATATCCATATCGTCCTCGCTGCACCGGCCGATGTACTCATAGGTGATGTTGTTTACGCAGCAGCGGCGGAAAAGGGCCGGGTCGGAGGCGGAAGTTACATCGACATCGATTCCTCCCGGGTCGCCCTGACCAAGCGTGGAAACCGAAGCCGGAACGAGCACAAGGTTGATTCCGATGGAGAAATTCCTTACATTCTTGAAGACCAGCCGGTATCTTGGTTCAGAAGCGAAACTCTTCCCGAATTCATAGTATCCGTCCCTGTCGGTATAAGTCTTCGAGTATTTAACGAAGGTATTGCAAACCACCATGACACCCGAAACGCCCACGGGCTTTCCTCCGTTTGCGTCCGGATCCACAATCGTAATCCGTCCGGAGGGGACGGCTTCCTCTGTAGAGCGGGTTTCCCTTAGAAGCATATCCCCGTTCCCGGTTAGGCGGTACGCCTCCCGCTCCACGGCGGCCCAATCGATTCCATCGGACCTCGTAACCACGTCGTGTTCAGCAATATAGCACCGGTCCAAAAGCTCATGATAAATATCCGGAGGAAAATTAAACTCCGGAGGGACCACCGCGTACTGCCAGGTTACATCATCTTCAGGAATCGCGGGATCATGATAATAATCCCCCTCACGGACAATCCGATAGTCCAGAGGATGGTCAACAAGATCAGCCCCGAGAGCGGTGAGCAAGTCGAACTCATCCTCTGATTTCGGGAGGAAACGGACATAGAGATCCGTCGGAGAGAGGTCTATCCTGTCCGCCTTGGTCGGATAGAGGGAACATAGCGCCTTGGTTACATTTTCAACCGAATACGGATCTTCCAGCTTTTCCCCAAGGACTATCATTCCATGGGAAACTTCCTTCGCCGTACGGGTTGAATCAGTAGTGAAATAATCCTTTGCGCAGGAAATCAGAACTGCAGGGAGAAGAATTAAAAACCAGTTTTTCATACCTTTTTCGTTTAATGTCACGGGGCAAAGCTACGGAGTCATATCCGTTTGTGGAAAAAGAAACGGATAATTTTTTAAAATCATAGTCTCTTGTATAATAATGGCCGTTTTTTTATATTTGCAAATCACCAGATTTCGAAAAATGAAGCTCTTTTGCAGATCCCTCCTACTCGCTTCCATGCTGCTGTCCGCGGCCACAGGCGCCAGCAGCCAGAATGAAGCCGCGATTCGGCAGCGTATAGCCGAGGACCCGGAATACGCCGCCAGCGTTTACCATCCCTATGTCTTCCCCGAGATTCATGACACCCCGGCTCCGAAAGGATTCAAAGCATTCTATATCAGCCACTACAGCCGCCACGGATCCCGCCACCAGGCAGAGGCCAATGCAAACAGGGGATACAATATCCTGAAGGCGGCAAGCGAGGCCGGGATTCTCTCGGATAAAGGAAAGGAAGTCTATGCCGACGTTAAAGCCCTGTACGAAGACCACATCGGACAGTTCGGCGACCTCTCCCCCAGGGGTGTCGAAGAGCACAGGACTCTCGCCCGCAGGATGAAAAAGCGCTTCCCCACTGTCTTCAGCGACAGGAAACGCCGGGATGTCTTCTGCCTTTCCAGCAACTTCCCCCGTTGCCTTATGAGCATGACGAGCTTCACAACCTCCCTCCAGAAAGAAGTTCCGGAGCTTAACTTTGATTTCGTAACGGGTGACAAGTATTTCCAGATCCTGGCCCACGATTTCTATAAGGCCAAGGAGATATTCCGAAGCGACGAAGAGCTGTTTGACTCGCTGGTCCGGGTTAATGTCAACCCGGAAAGGATTATGAAAGAGTGGTTTATCCATGACAATGGCCGTGTCGGCGCCGTCATGACCGATACCACCCGCTTCATCAAGGGAATGTTCACCATCGGGGCCATCTGCGGATGTATCGACTACATGGGTATCCAGCTCTTTTCCAAATACTTCACTACAGACGAACTGACCGGAATGTATATCTCATACAACAACCGGATCTGCGGAAATTACGGGAACACCATCGAATTCGGCGACAGGTGCAACTGGGCGGCAAAATGGCTACTCGAGGATTTTGTGACAAGGGCTGACCGCGCTATCCAAAGCGGGAGCACCATGGCGGCGGACCTACGCTTCGGCCATGACACCGGAGTCATGCCCCTCGCGGCCCTGATAGGTATGGAAGGGTTCAACCGGAAGTTTCCGAGGGCCGAGGCACACAAGTACTTCGACACAAGCCGCCAGATGACGATGGGAACGAATCTTCAGATGATCTTCTACCGTAACAAAAAGGGAGAAGTCCTCGTAAAATTCCTCTATAACGAAGAAGAGACCACCCTTCCGGCAGTCCCTTCCATCAACGGGGTCTATTACGACTGGAATGTCCTGAGGGCTTATCTGGAGCCGCTTTTCACGGACAAAACGCCGCCTCAGATTTAGAAATAGACGACAGTCTTCTGCTCTACGGCCGAGAGAATCTGGTTAGCGAGCCGGCTGACGCCGAAACGGAAGTACTCCTTGTCGAGCCATCCTTCGCCGAGGAGGGTCGATACGATGGCGCGATAGCTGACCGCATCCATGGCTGAGGAAATACCGCCCGCGGCCTTGAAACCGACTTTCCGTCCGGTTACTTCATAGTATTTCCGGATGCACTCGCACATCACATAGGCGGAGAAGGGGGTCGCATTGACCTCAACCTTTCCTGTGGAAGTCTTGATGAAGTCGGCACCATTCTCCATGGCAAGGAAAGACGCGGCGGCGATTTTTTCGGCGGAAACCAGGAGACCGGTCTCGAGAATCACCTTGAAAACCACCTTGCGGCCTTCGGCTGCGCGATCGATTGCGGCCTTGGAGGCGGCAATTTCCTCTCCGGCGGTCTTCAGGTCTCCATTAAGGAACGAATTGAGAGCGAGGACGATATCAATCTCGTCGGCTCCGTTTTTCACGGCAAGTTCAATTTCATGGACCTTCACTTCGAGGAAGCTCTGGGAGGTCGGGAAGCACCCTGCCACCGTAGTAATATGAAGCTCCGGATATTTGCGGTGCTCCCTGACGACGGACGCAAAGTTGGGATATACACAGACCGAAGCCGGAAGAGGCCAGTCCGGGTAGTCGATGCGGAAGGAATTGACCTTTTCCACAAGCTTGGCAACCGATTCCGGGGTATCGTTGTTGCGAAGGGTGGTCAGGTCCATGTAGGCGAAGCACTCCTTGAGTACCTCGTCGGAGACAACACTCTCGACGTTGGACGCGATAAGTTCAAGCTGGCGTTCGATCGCCTCTTTGTCCGGAGCGTATCCGTACTTTGCCAAAATTTCTTTCATATGATCGGTAATTAGTTTATCCTCTTATTTGAATATTAAATCCTTCGTCCAGAAGCGGTTGCACGAGCTCCCGCATCTGCTCAACAGTATATTTCGAAAGCCCCTTCATGGGCGTTTCACGGTCAATGGTATAAACCATAATCTCACGGGGACGAAGTTTCCTGACAAGGTCCATCCAGGCGGGAACTTCGGCCGCGGTGTCAAACTCAGGACCGCGAAGGAACATGGTCTGAAGGACGAAATCCCCCTCAAAACGCTCCATGGAGCGGACTATTTCAGCGACATGGTAATCTCCGGCAGGACGGTTTATAAGGGCTGCCCCCTCGTCGGATGCCGCATCCAGTTTAAGAATCGGATTATCGACCTTCTTAAGTGCACGGAAAACATCCTCCCGACCACAACGGGTCGCATTCGAAAGGACGGAAATCCTGGCTTCCGGATAAAGCTCATTCCGAAGGGCTACGGTAATATCAACGATTTCAGGAAATTCCGGATTCAAGGTCGGTTCTCCGTCGCCGCTGAAAGTAATGGAATCTATCGGGATACCCTTTTCCCTGCACTCTACAAGTTTTTCGGAAAGGGCTTTCCTCAACTCTTCCGCCGTCGGAATCCTATGGTCTCCCCTTCCGTCCCGGTTCCATCCGCATTCACAGTAAATGCAGTCGAAATTGCACAGTTTCCCTTCCTCGGGAAGAAGATTTATCCCGAGAGAAGATCCAAGCCGACGGGAGCGGATAGGACCGAAAACCAGGGTTTCACGCATCATGTCTATATAAGTCTTCGGGACCTCGAGGCGCTCGTCAGGGCGCCGCTGCGGTCCAGATGGTCAATAAAAACAATCCCGGGGCGCTTCTCCGGGGCAATTGTCCCCAATTCTTCCCGGCCGAGGAATTCCGCCCCGTTCCGGCAAGCCCAGACAAGGAGTTCCCCAAGAGAGACCTCCGGGAAATTGCACTGCAGGCAGAAGAGTTCCTTCAGCATGTCCAGGTCGTCATTACTGGAAAGGGAATCGGTTCCGACGCAGATTTTAAGCTTGTTTTGCCGCATCAGGGCGACAGGGGGCAAGCTGTTGTGGATAAAGATGTTGGAAAGGGGGCAAAGAGCGACAAAGGGGTGATTCAAAACCTCTTTTACAGCATCAATTCCTTCCTGGTCCATACAGACCTCATGGACCAGCAGCACATGGCCGTCAAAAGGCGGCTCCCCTACCGCACGAAGCCGGTCCAGAAAGTACAGCAGCGAGGACTTCCCGGTTACAGGAGGTACGCTCATGCCGGCGGCCCGGCGGTTTTCCCACATCGCACCTGAGCCGCTCCGTATCATCTCTTCCTCCTCCGGGGATTCTTCGCTGTGATACGAGAGAAAACCCGCCTCAAGGCCGGCCGCAGACGCGGCGGAAAGAAGCTCTGGACTCATCGTATAGCAGGCGTGGGGAGTCGGGGCGGCATCCAGGGAAAAGGATTCGGCCTTCTTCTGCAGCTCCCTGACGGAAGCCATGACCCTTTCCGCATCCTCCGGCTCTGTTCCAAACACTTCGAGGAAGGTACGAGTATAAATCGGATGGGAACTCTTAACCTCAAATGAATCAGCGCAATTGCTGATATCAGCCATGGCCGAGACGCCGCGGTCCCACATAAGATCCATCGCCTCCTTCAAATCCCTGAGCTTTTCTTCAGGGGACTTCGTGTCTCGGAGTGCGTTAATCTGATCTATGAACCCGGCCATGCCCGTCCCCTTTCGGAAAAGTCCCTTCATGTAGGACAGCTCGACATGGCAGTGGGAATTGACAAAGCCGGGACAGAGGGCCCCTTCAAGGATTTCGTCGCCCTCTTCAGCCGCTCCGATACTAACCACTGTTCCATCGTCGGAAAGGGTCACGCACGCATCCCTGAGGGGTTTTTCACCCTCAAGCGTATAGACATATCGTGCGGCAATCCGTCTCATTTCAGTTCAATTATTTCTTCGTCCATCGGGATGGGTTCCCTTAAGAGGGGCCTTTGAGGCCTTCCCGTCAAGAGACTATCTCCGGTCGGGGCCGCAAGGGTATCCAGGGCCAGGGTGTCGCGGGTATCCAGCGTATCCCGGGTATCCAGCGTGTCCAGGTCGAAACTACTAAAAATAATATCGTAATAACGGTTCACAATGACATCCGGCCGTCCCACATAGAAGGAGTCGGCAGAGAAACGGCGAAGAAGGGAGTCTGCAACCGGAGAACTCTTGATATGGAACTTATCCATCTTTTCGAGTTTCGCTATCAGGGCTTTCGTCTCTTTCTCACGCGCATCCAGCCGCTTCACGACCTTTTTCATCACCTTTACGAACTTATCCGGCTCCCGCATATAGTGGCGGACAGTCTTGACGTAGTCCTCCGTTGTATAGCCGTAACGGTTGAAAATCCCCTCGTAAACCTTCAGGGTGTCGGTTTTCCGTTTTACGTCCGGATTATCGCGGATCCACTGGTCGGCAACGAACATATCGACATAGATATCGATAAATTTACCGCGCGGAATCACCTTCGTCTTCCCGCAGGAGAAAACGAGGGCTGCAAGGAGCAGAATAGCGGCAAACGGACGTATGGAACGGAGTTTCATCTTATCTTAAAACAGCACCGAATTCACTTCTAAGGGCATCCAGGATGCGGTTCATGACCGCCTCGACATCGCTGTCCGTCAGGGTCTTTTCGGGATCCTGAAGGACGAAGTTAAGGGCATACTGTTTCTTCCCCTCAGGAATCTTGTCCCCGCGGTAAACGTCAAAGAGAGTCACCTGCTTAACGAGCTTCCTGGAATTCTTAAGGGCCGTCTTCCGGATATCGGCATAGCGGACGGACTCGTCAAGAAGTAGGGCGAGGTCGCGGCGCACTTCCGGGAACTTAGGCAGCTCCTTGAAGGAGAAACGGTCACGCTTAACGAGCTGGAAGAGAACCGGCCAGCATATTTCAGCGGCGAAAACGCTCTGGCGTACGCCGAAACGCTTCGCAAATTTCGGATTCACAGTACCGAGGGTCACGAGGGTGTTCCCGCCTCCTGGCAGGGAATAAACCAGACCTTCCGCCCAAACATCAGAAGGAGCCGGAGTTACGACGAGGGTCGAGGGGTCGATGCGGTAGCGTCTAAGAAGAAGCTCCACATAGCCCTTCAGCTCGAAGAAACTGCTCTTCCCGTCCGGGGTTCTCCATGCCTTGTCGAGTGAACCGCTGAGGACTATGGAGAAGCAGGTATGCTCCTCATAACCACCGAGATTCGTCCCGTCCTTCTCCGGAAGTCGCTGATATACAGATCCGTATTCAAACATCCGAAGCGAGGAAATCTGGCGGTTGGCGTTATAGGCGACAACCTCAAGGGCACCGGGAATCAGACTCTGCCTCATCACATTGAGATCCGAGCTGAGCGGATTCACAATGTGGACGAGCCGCTCCGGGGCGAAGGTCTCGAGACCGTTATAGTAATCTTCCTTGGTCAGGGAATTGTTCATTATCTCGGCAAAACCATTGGCGGCAAGGAAGTTGGAAATCTGGTTCCGAATAGCCTCCGGCTCGGGGGTCGGAGTGGCTCCGACAGACATCCGGAGCGAAAGGGGAAGCTCTATATTATTGTATCCATAGATACGGAGAATCTCTTCAACCACATCGCATTCGCGATAAACGTCGATCATATAAGACGGCGCCGCGACCACAGCCCCGTTATCCCTCCTTTCGACGAATTCATAGCGAAGGGCCGTCAGAATCTTCTCAATGGTGTCATGCCCGATTTTCTTCCCGATAAACTGCTCGATACGGTCGTAGTCGAGATCAATCCGCTTCTTTTCAATCTTTTTCTCACAGGAGACCGTCTGGCTGCCGCAGACAGTCCCGCCGCCGGTCTCAAGAATGAGCTTAGCAGCCCTTCTGGCCGCATAGGCGGCCATTTCCGGATCGGCCCCACGTTCATAGCGGAACGAGGCGTCCGTCTGAAGTCCATGGGTCTTGGATGTCTTCCGGATACATCCGGGGTCAAAATAGGCCCCTTCTATGAAGACATTGACCGTCTCGTCGGTAACGCCCGAATCCTCACCGCCGAAGACTCCGGCGATACACATCGGACGATGGGTGTCAGCGATGACAACATCTGTCGCCTTGAGGGACCTCTCTACGCCGTCAAGGGTCTTTATCACTTCCCCTTCAACGGCCTTCCGGACGATAACCTTTCCACCCTGAATCCGGTCAGCATCGAAGGTATGGAGGGGCTGTCCAAGTTCGAAAAGAATGAAATTCGAGATATCCACGACATTGTTTATCGGAGCATGTCCAATGCCGAGAAGCTTCTTCTGGAGCCAGTCGGGAGACGGGCCGACCTTCACTCCCCTAAGCGTGATGCCGCTGTAAACAGGGGCGCCTTCCGGATCCGAAACCTCAACGGGGATGCATTCACCCGGGCCGGAAACGGCCTCCGGGGCCTCCGGGAAACGAAGTTCACAGGGGAGATCCCTCGAAGCCAGGTAGGCATACAGGTCGCGGGCAACTCCGAAATGGGAGGCCGCATCGACCCGGTTGGCCGTAATTTCATATTCGATGACCGCGTCGGACTTAAGATTGAGATAAACCTTTGCAGGAGTGCCTATAACGGCCTCCTCTGGAAGGACCATGATTCCGTCATGGTTCTTTCCGATTCCCAGCTCGTCTTCGGCGCAGATCATGCCGAAGGACTCAACGCCGCGAATCTTCGATTTCTTAATCTTGAAATCTCCCGGAAGGACTGTCCCTATCCTCGCGAAGAGCACCTTCTGCCCTGAGGCGACATTCGGGGCCCCGCAGACGACAGTAACGGGCTCCGCCGATCCGTCATCGACCTTCGTAATATGGAGATGGTCCGAATCCGGATGCGGAATGCATTCGAGCACCTTCGCAACAACGACGCCTTCGAGCCCGCCGGGAATCTCTTCCTGCTCCTCTACCGAATCCACTTCGATGCCAATGGCGGTCATGGCATCGGCGACCTCCTGGGGAGTGAGATCGCATGTGAGATAATCCTTAAGCCAACTGTACAATAGTTTCATATGCTATGGTCTGATATCTTCCCTGGTGAAAAGGGAGTTTGTAAATTCTTTGAGATTAAATACTTTAAGGTCGTCAACTCCCTCCCCTATCCCGATGAATTTCACCGGGAAGCGGAACTTGTCGACAATACCGACTACGACCCCGCCCTTCGCCGAGCCGTCGAGTTTCGTGACCGCAAGGGCTGAAACATCGGTCGCTTTGGAGAATTCCTGGGCCTGGACAAAGGCATTCTGACCGGTAGAGCCGTCCAGGACCAGAAGGACCTCATGGGGCCCGTCCGGAACGACCTTCCGGATGACATTCCGGATCTTTGTAAGCTCATTCATGAGGTCAATCCGGTTATGGAGACGGCCTGCCGTATCTATGAGAACTACATCCGCTCCCCTTGCGACAGCGGCCCGTACGGAATCATAGGCGACGCTGGCCGGATCCGACCCCATCGGCTGCTTCACAATATCGGCTCCGGACCTTTCAGCCCAGATCGTAAGCTGGTCAACAGCAGCGGCACGGAAGGTATCCGCCGCCCCGAGAACGACCTTCTTTCCCTCATCGCGGAGCATAGAGGCAATCTTTCCGATAGTCGTCGTCTTTCCGACTCCGTTTACTCCAACAACCAGAATAACATACGGCTTTTTAGAGAAATCGAAGGGAACTACTTCTTCCGCCTCATCGACCTTCAGGAGCTTCCCTATTTCGTCTCGGAGCATCTCAGTCAGTTCGTCGAGGGACATATACTTATCCTTCTCGACCCGGTCCTCAAGGTTGTCAATCAACTTGAGGGTCGTTTCAACGCCCATATCCGAGGACAGCAGCGCTTCCTCAATGGCGTCCAGCACATCTTCGTCAACGCGGGATTTCCCGACGATGGCGCGCCCAAGCTTCTGGAAGAAGTTCTCGTTTGTCTTTTTGAATCCCTTGTCGAAAAGTCCCATGTCCTACTCCGAAGGATTATTCTCTCCGCGGATTTCCGCGATTACACGTTCCGCCTTCTCATAGCCGTTGGAAGGAGATTTCCACATCAGCATGAGGATAGCCGCACCGAGAAGGCCGAAAATAAAGGTTGTGATAAAGACGGCATTCCAGCCGAAACCGGGAGTGTCGGCAAGGAAACCGAAGCCAACGCCTGCGACCATCGAGGCGGCATAGCACCAGACACCGACAAAGCCGTTAGACGAGGCAGACGCCCTCTTTGTAGCATACTGGGATGCGCTGACCCCGAGAAGGGCCTGAGGCCCGTAGACGAAGAAGGCGGAAAGTATGATAAAGACTGCAAGGAGAGCCGCCGGAGCGCCCTGGGGTATCCGCCAGAAAATGAAGAAACTGAGCGTAGCTCCCAGCATGCAGATAACACAGGTGCGGATGGTATGGCTCTTCATGAAGCGGTCGGTGAACCATCCCCAGACGATGGTTCCAAGGACACCGCCGAGAAGCTCCGAAAGGGAGACAATGGACGCGGCGCTGCCGATGGAAAGACCCTTGTACTGGGTCAGGAACATGGTTCCCCACTCGAGAATCGTAAAACGGATTACGTAAACGCAGAAATCGGCCAGGGAAATAATCCAAATGTCCTTGTTGCCGAATACCATGCGGTTACGGAATTTGCGGAACTCCTCGTCGCTGAGCTCCGGATCCTTAACCGCCTCTTTCTTGGAAACGCCATGATCCTCCGCCTCAATCTCCTCAATTTCAGGCAGTCCGACCGAAGACGGGGTATCCCTCAGCGAAAGGTACAGGGCCAGGGCGCCAACAAGGGAAAGGGCGGCCGGAACGGCGAAACAGAGGTTCCAGGCGCTGTAGGAATACTTCGAGAGGAGCCATCCGCAGAGAGCGATTACAAGACCGGCCCCGATTGAATGGGAGGCGTTCCAGATGCTCTGCTTGGTCGCCAGCTCCGAGGGCTTGAACCAATGGGCCATAAGGGCGGCGCATGGAGGATATCCCATGCCATGGACATATCCGTTAAGGACCCAGAGGGAGCCGATGATATATACCAGGGTCACAGTCGCCTTGCCTTCGGTATCCAGCAGGTGCATCACCCCGTTCATCTTCGGGGAAAAGCAGATCGCAAAATTGATAATGGCCGAAAGGACGAGGCCCAGAGTCATCATAAGACGCTTGTTGTGCTTGTCCGCAATCATGCCGTTGATAAGGCGCGAAACCCCGTACACGATTCCGTTCAGGGACAGGAAGAGACCGAGCTGAATCTTTGAAATACCGAGCGAGGCCTCCATGGCAGGGAGGGCGGCGCTGAAGTTCTTTCTCAGGAAGTAGTAGAACGTATATCCGACTATCAGGGCAATCAGGGTCCGCCACTGCCAGTAATTATACTTTTTCTTTGTAACTGCGTCCATTTTGCTTCTTTATTTCATTATCTTGCGAAGATACGATTTTTTCAGAAGATTCCCTCGGAGAGGATACGGAAAAAAGCCACATTGCTGTGGCTTTTTATCATTAGTGCGAAGAGGGCTTACTTCTTGTCGTTGAAGAAATCCTTCTCCTTGCCTTCCTCGACGAGCTGCTCGACGAAAACGTACGCGCCGGTCTTCGGGGATTTGTCCATACGGATGACCTTGGTCATGTGCTTTGCACCGGCCTTTGCATCGAAGGTTGCAACTGCTTTCTTTGCCATAATCTGATCTCCTTAAAGGTTACTTGATCTCACGGTGAACCGTGACTTTCTTGAGGAACGGATTGTACTTCTTCCGCTCAAGACGCTCGGGCGTGTTCTTCTTATTCTTGGTAGTGATGTACCTGGACATACCGGGAACACCGCTTGCCTTCTGTTCTGTGCACTCCAGGATGACCTGCACCCTGTTTCCTTTCGCTTTCTTTGCCATAATTACATGAAATTAAACAAGGTTAACATATCCTTTCTTCTGGGCATCCTTGAGGACGGCGTCGAGACCGTTCTTCTCAATGATCCTCATACCCTTGCAGGTGACCCTGAGGGTTACATAGCGCTGCTCGGCCTCGGACCAGAACCTCTTGGTCTTGAGGTTGAGATCGAAGGTGCGCTTTGTGCGCAGTTTGGAGTGGGCGACGTTGTTGCCGACCATTCTCTTGCGTCCAGTTACTTGACAAACCTTTGACATATCGTTTACTTTTTAATAATTAATCTTTTATAAAAACTTCAGGAATCGCTTCCATCTGATGTTTTTCGGGAATTTACGGTCCCGGTCCGTTGAGAGCCATATGACCGACGGCTTTCCGACGATGTGGTCTTCGGGGACAAAACCCCAGTACCTCGAGTCGAGGGAGTTGTGCCGGTTGTCTCCCATCATGAAGTAATAATCCTGCTTGAAGGTATATTCCTTCGCCTGCTGTCCATTGACGAGTATCGTCCCTTCGGGTGTGACCCTGAGAGTGTTATGCTCATAGTCCCGGATAATCCGCTCGTAAAACGGAAGGGTTTCCGCATTCAGAGCGACCGTAGCGCCTTTTTCGGGAATCCACAGCGGCCCGTAAAAGTCACGGGTCCAGCGGGTTTTGTCCGTAAAGGGGAAGAGGAGGAGGTAGGAGTCCATTGCAGACGGATACCTGTCCAGGTTCGCTTCGACGCTTACGACATGGGAAAAACTCCTGACCGTCTCCAGTTTCTCCGCTGTGAGCGGCATCGCCGGATATCCCGGGATCCGGGAGTCGAAATAGAGTTCTCCAATGTTGAGACCGAGATTGTCAATGATCTTGTTACTGAGCTTGTGACCGTCGGTTTCGACCCTGTAGGTCAACTGGATTCCCGGATAAACTTCCTGCTGGACGGAATTAATCCAGACAAGGCCGTCACGGACCGTCAGGGTATCACCCGGAAGGGCTACGCACCGCTTGACATAATGGTCCTTTTTATCGGAAGGGCGGACGATGACCGGACCGAGCCGGGAAATCGTGTAATCTCTTCCGGAAGTCCTTACCCAGGCGTGATAATCCTCGGCAGGGGCCTTGGTGAGTACGGTGTCACCGTTGGGGAATCCGAACACTACGCAGTCGCCTCTTTCAACCTTGCGCAGTCCCTTGAGCCGGCGATAATCGTTGTGAATCAGGGTGCTGTAGCTCTCCTTGCCGAAAATCACATTGTGGGTGAACGGAACGGTGAGCGGGGTTTCCGGAATGCGTGGACCGTAGGTCAGCTTGCTCACGAAGAGGTGGTCGCCGGTATAAAGCGAGCTCTCCATGGAGGAAGAAGGAATCTTGAAGGCCTGGAAGAAGAAAATATTGATAAACGTAACGACAACCACAGCAAAGATGATTGCGTCCAGCCAGTCGAGCCATACATTGTGCTTCTCCCCTTCCTTATAATCCTTCTTCCAGAAGAACCACTTCACCTTTTTCGTGATGAAAAGGTCGAAAATAACAATGAGACCGAGCAGCCACCAATAGTTTCCGAGCCAAATCACCCATGCGATGTAAAGCAGGGACCAGAAGCCCAGCTTGACCCATCTGTTACGGATGATTTCCTTCAAGCTCATGGTGCGAAACTATTTAACCGAATTGATAATAGCTTCGAACGCCTGCGGATTGTTCATTGCAAGGTCTGCAAGAACTTTGCGGTTGAGACCGATGTTCTGCTTTGCGAGGCGTCCCATGAACTGGGAATAGGAAAGTCCATACTGGCGGGAGGCGGCGTTGATACGCTGAATCCACAGGGAACGGAACTCTCTCTTCTTTGCTCTTCTGTCACGGTATGCATAGGTGAGACCTTTCTCATAGGTGTTCTTTGCAACCGTCCAGACATTCTTCCTGGAAAGGAAATTACCGCGGGTTCTCTTGAGAATCTTCTTGCGGCGTGCCCTAGAGGCAACTGAGTTGACTGATCTTGGCATGATTTTGAATCTTTTTGGAGGCAGTGACCCCGCCAGGGGTTCTTCAGACTGCGTTCCAGTTAAACATTAGGTCTAGAGGACCAGCATTTCCTTTACCCTCTTCAC
>JAFSSE010000014.1 GCA_017445755.1 Bacteroidales bacterium
CCTCGTTTCTGCCGCCTGGCTGCTTGGGTGCTTCACGCTCATTGCCGGTATCTCCAAACTGGTATTCACCTTCAAGACGCAAGCGTTCTTGCCGAACAGCGGAACCCGCGCCCTGAGTGCCCTGCTGGACATTTTCTTCGGCTGTTTCTTCCTGTTCAACGTCCTGGGGACGGCGGTCTCCCTTCCGGTCGTGTTTGCCATCTGGATCATGATTGAAGGCATAGTCATCGCCGTACAGAGCTTCGACTACAAGCGGGTTGGCTTCCCTATGTGGTGGGTGCTTCTTTGCCTTGGCATCGGTGGCGCCGTACTGGGTTTCTTCGGATTGAGGAACCTGGATGTCACCGCAGGTGTGCTCTCCACCATCATCGGCCTGGGTATCATTGCCAATGGCCTTGCCTATATCCTTGCCGTGGTTGGCGTGAACCGCTTCGAGAAGAGGATTGACAGCCTCGGACGCATCATAGACGAGCAGTAGGTGGAGTTGTAATTCACGGTGCTGGGGCAGGTGCTTTACACGAAGCTGCCTGAAGAGAAATAACTGATTGAATAGATTTTAGCCGGGTCCTCATTCATGTGGGGATCCGGTGAAAGTGGCTTAATCGATTCTCAGATGCTTTTGGTCCTTTCCCAGGTTTCTCCTTTCCTATGGCGGACGAAGCGGAAGTCGCAGCAGTCACCGCCCTGGCAGAGGGTCCGGGTATGTTTTGGCGGGATAATGGATATTTGGTTATTTTTTTTGTTTGTATTTATTTTTGCATTATATTTGCAATACAAATAAATACTATTGGATTATGACTTCGATGACAATAAGGGTGGACGAGCAGCTCAAGAAGAGCTTTGACGTCCTTTGTGACGAGTTTGGGCTCAGCAACAGTGCTGCGCTCAACCTCTTTATGAAAGCAGTTGTACGTGAGCGCAAGATTCCATTCGAGATTAAAGCCGAATCGGAATCGGACATTCGCAGAAAAGGTTGGGACGCCTTCATGCGTATGCGAGAGTCGGCAATCGCTTCAGGCGCGGGCGACATGAGTTTAGAGGAGATAAATGAGGAGATAGCAGCCGTGAGAAATGGAGAATAAGGTTTATGCAGTTTTGGACACGGATGTCATCTTAAGTCTGAGGACATTGAAGAAGCATTGGCGACTATCGTGGAAACAGTGATCAATCTTGCGCGGACTCCAGTCCAGGGAGAGGCCCTTCCTGATCCAAAAGACGTAATGTTTTATGAAGTCAAAATGAGCAAAGAGGATGCTTACCTGGTTACAGGTAATATCAAGCACTTTCCGAAAACGCCTTTAGTAGTGACTCCTCGCGAGATAGTGGAGATTCTCAATGAAAAGAAGTAGAGATGCGTTCATATAATGAGATCGAACGTCCGGATTTTACGCCGGAATTCATCACGGAGCTAAAGTCGGATGAGGTCTTCGTATTCGGCAGCAACCTTGCCGGCATGCACGGCGGCGGAGCCGCGTGGGTGGCGTATCGGCAGTTTGGCGCGATACTGGGGCAGGGAGTTGGCCTGCAGGGCCAGAGCTATGCCATCCCTACGATGCAGGGCGGGGTTGAGACCATCAAGCCCTATGTGGATGATTTCATTGCCTTCGCCCATAAGCATCCGGAGCTTTTCTTCTATGTAACCCGAATCGGTTGCGGGATTGCCGGTTTCCAGGACAAAGAAATCGCCCCGCTGTTCGCTGAGGCGATTGGGCTGGAGAATGTCTGTTTGCCGGAATCTTTTGTGAAAGATTATTGATTATGACTGATTTTGCAGCGATAGATTTTGAGACGGCCAACGAGCAGTCGTGCAGCGTGTGCAGCGTTGGCGTCGTGATTGTGCGCGGAGGGGAGGTAGTGGATACGTTCTATTCCCTGATTCACCCGGAGCCGGAGTATTATCAGTGGTTCTGCCAGCGGGTGCATGGACTGTCGGCCCAGGATACGGAAGATGCGCCGGTGTTTCCGAAGGTTTGGGCCAAGGTTGCACCCAATATCGAAGGCCTTCCGCTGGTGGCCCACAATGCCAGGTTCGACGAAGGATGTCTCAAGGCCGTTCACCGGGTATATCGGATGGACTACCCGGACTATGTGTTCTACGATACACTGGCGGTTTCGCGGCGCCATTTCGGATACCGCTTGCCGAATCACCAGCTTCAGACTGTCGCCGCCGCCTGCGGATACGACCTCACACGGCATCATCATGCCCTTGCCGATGCCGAAGCGTGTGCTCATATTGCGATGAAGATTCTTTAGAATCAAGTATTGTTGATAAAATATCTGTAAAGAAAGAAGCGCATAAACTGACAAAAAGAATGCTGTTTAGCGAAATTTCACATTCGGGTCAGCTTTGCGCAGGAATGCTCCGTATTTCTTGATTTCGGCATTGCTGAGCATCCGTACGCGACTCCCATCACGAACAGGGTGACCATCAACAATCTTAAAAAACTGTACGTGAACGACTCCTTTAGGATAAACCTTTCCCTTATTAGGGCCGCTATTAACCGTATGGTTATGTCCCCAGTCAAAGTCCATGTAAGCCATTCGGTCTTTGTAAAACCGGAGCTGGTCAATGTGGTTTTTCCCGGTTCTGCCATCATGTTTCATCCCAAAATACATATCCGATGTGTTGGAATGAGCGGGTAAGCTATCGTGATAGTCTTTGGTTCCTTTCCTGTAAACTACTTTTGCAGACAGGTTTCCTTCTCGGATTGTATCACCTTCATTGTGCGTGTAAAGATACTGGGTGAAGCCACCGGAGGCGACATATTCTTTTTGATTTCCCATAGCTATCCCTCCCAGTTATCGTATTGAACACATTTGAAATCGTTCTTCCTGAGCCAATCAAGAAGCGTTATATGTTCATCAAGAACATACGCTCCTAAATCAACGGAGAGGATACCAAACAGGCCATTCGTGAATACTGGGTTGTCAGAAACTTTTTTCGAATAGCGGCCGACCTCAAAGTCGTCGTATCCTTCTCGATAAAGGTAGATTTCGTCTTCGTTGTTCTCATAACTGATGATAGTTTCGTTAACATCAGTGTACCGGGTCCGGATTTTTCTAAGCATGGTCTCAAAGAAATGCCTCTCGTTCTCTGTAGCATACTTGCCTTCCATTGCTTTGAACTGAGACATTTCGTACTCGCTGGGAGTGTATTCTGTTTTATAATTCTGGCTCATAATGCTCTAAGTTTTTGAATGACACCATTGATATGAAGCACTTCCACTCCGGGATTGAAATTGAGAGGGGCTCCATATATGACTAACTTTTTGGGATTCTTTCTGAGAATTAGCTCCTCCGTTCCCATTTGAAATAAGGTCTGCTGGGATTTGGTTTTGCCCTCCGCGGCATGCCCTATGGCAATGATGCTGTTTTCGGGAAGACCATCGAAGCAATAGGAGAAAGATTCTGCAGAGCCCCAACTGGCTGAGGGAATAACCCGGATGCCTTGTGATACCCAGAAGCAGGATACCCAACGGTTCCGGTAGAGGTTGGTTACGTTGATCGCCCGCGGTTGGTCTACCATTAACGAGAAATCCGGGGCGATGACACACGGGTATCGTTTCAGGGAATTGATTGGAGCTAGCGCATTTGACCATGTACATTGAATCCTATAGTCATATTCAAAACAATGTACTCCGGAGGAAAAGCTGCTGGAAGCGCTGCCGCGTTGTGTAAAAGGAATAAAAGTCTCTGGGATAGGGCCTGTATACGCAGGGACCTTTGGCAACTCTTCGATACCTTCTACCTGAAAATCAGGATAGGACATGAGGTGCAGATTATTGAACCTCTTTTTATCCTTTTCGTAATTTATTTTGTTCTTGCTGGAGGCGCTAATTGTCACTGGCCCCCATTCAGGGAATAGTAACCCGTCGTAATAATCTTCCATAGTGCTTGCAATATTAGAAGATTGGCAACACATTATTCGAAAGATCACTGGTGGCCAACCTGTGACTTCGATTGCGGGAACTGCGATGGGCACTTGCATTTTTGTCAAATAATTCACAAATTTGCAGAACGTAAATCAATCAACGGGGAGGCTGAACCCTCCATCGCAAGATTTCCCGGAGCCTCTCTTTTGCAGAAGATTGGCTCCATTTTTACTAGCCTCTCTAGTAATCTATCCCATAAAACCTTCTCTATTTAATAAATTACACATTCTACTAACTGTATTGGCAACTAATCATCGCTTTCTTCTTTTTGCGCTTTGCCAAATCTTCTTTTCATTCTATACACGGGGCCTCCGAAGTCGTGGTCCATATCTTTCATACGTACAATATCGAACATAATCTTCTTCCCCACGTAGTCATAATCCAAAGCATCAAATAGATACCTAGTAGGAAGGTAATAATAATTACCCGCCTTGCAGACCTGGAAGGCATCTTCATCCGCTTGCCTAAGAACGACCATATATAAGGTGTCCGGGGCCTCGTCATCTTCAGCAAGTTTAATCCAGGTAGGTTGATCAAGCTCAAACTCTTTAGCGGAGTTGTCTGTGAACCCCAAGCGTCCGCTGGACTGAATCGTTGCCTTTAATGTCTTGCCATATTGCTTGGCACTTAGCAGTTTTATCATATCTTGATGTATTGTGACGAGAGCAAAGTTAAGGATTATTTTCTGAAAAGTTCAAGCAGTTTTTTTAAAAAGTTTTCAACATTTTCATCGCCAAATTGTGGATATATTATGTCCTATATTATATCAAATATTTTTCGTATATTTGCGGCTTTTTTGCCACCCCTAAAGTCTTAGGCAAATCTGCCTTAGAAATTGATGCGGCGTCGAAATTTGTATAATCGATACAAACAATGCGAAAAATATGATACAAATAAATTTGAAAAGTTCTTGAATAATCTTTGACAAGATAAATTGATTTTTTTTGATGACAAACACTGGTATTTCATGGAAAGATTGAAAAATAGCAGTACCTTTGTGTGGCATTTTAAACCATTGAGAGATGTTTTTCAAAACCTTTTGATATGAGTACGGATTTTATAATTATAGTGGCAACCGTAGCCGTAATCCTTCTTCTGTTGCGTAACAAAAAGACCAAGGAGGCCAAGATGGGGCAGGATTTTGAGAGTATGATGAAAGAAGGAGACTTCAGGGGGCTGAGGATTATGTTCGGAAAACAGTTTCTCATCTGGGGAATCATATTCTTGGTTGTGTTGATTCTTTCTGTCATACAGTTAATTCAGGGAGGAAGTATTAAAGGATGGACAGAGCTTATATTAGCCGGCGTTTTTGGCTATCGCGCATTCACGTTAGGACGGGCATACAAAACTTTCAGGAATGCCGAGAAACACCTGTCCTACAGATTGTCAGATGAGGAGATAGAGGATTTTTGGAAAGAAGAGGATGACGAAGAACTGGTTTTCAAATTGTTTGATTACATACGTAAGAAGAGTTACAATTTTCTGAAAGAAGAAAATTTGAACGAAGTAGAGAAGAATATCATGATTCTCTATGACCTTGATTGCGAGGTTAATAACGGTGGATTCGAGCAGTTCTTCTTTAACTCCAAGGGGCAGTACAACAATTCCATTATCAAGGCATCAACTGCCGTGGGTGCTTCTGAAACGGCAGAGATATGCGCAAAAGCCCTGAACATCATTTCACGGGGATTATTGAAAGAGCAGGAGTCCGACCTGCTCGATGAAGAGTGCGATTCACCCTTTTATGATAAATCAGAGAACCTGATTTCCCTTATCGCCGAATACGCCAGAAATAACAGAGGGTTGCTTCTTACCTAAACAGCCCTGTAAGTGTTCGTACAGGCCAAGCAGGTCACAAAAAATGCTGAGTACGGCTTGGGCGCAGTTGTGTGTGTTTCAGAAAACTTACCAGATATTCTCGCCGTCAAAGAGCGGGACTACAAATTTCCGGATGATCTGCTCATTGACGGGCTTGTGGTACGCGAGGTAAATCATGTAAGGCAGCCGGGAGGCAGCATAGGGATAAAGCGTGCGGACCCTGTCCTCTAGGTCCTTTCCATCGGCTTCAAAATAGGCCTTTGAAAATACTTGCCAATGCCGGGAAAGCTGGTCTGGAGACAGGTGAAACAGCTCCTGGCTGCGTTCTTCCCGGGTAATGCCGCTAATGCGCCAGGTAAAGCCCAGATCCCACTCGGGGGCGCCATAGCTGAACTGCCCCACGTCTATCCATAGGTCTCTGTTTCCAGAGCGGATAATGTTCCCTATCTGGAGGTCTCCATGAAGGCAATAGGGATACTCGGGGACCGACTGGATGAAATCCACAATCCTTCCCCGAATAAAGTCCGGAACCATCTCTCTGTCCTCATAGAATGACAGCAGGCGCTGTTTCATGGATGGGACGCGAGCAGTGTCGGCGGGCGTAGCGTGGATACCCCTCGCAAGCGTTGCAAATTCCAAGCTCAAAGCTTCCAGGCGTTCTGGATTTTCCGAAATGATGCGCGCAAAGGACTTTTTATTCTCTATGAGCTCATATTCGGCTCCGAATCGTTCCCCGTCTGTGACAAGGCGGAAAGGACGGGGAGTGGGAATACCCAGCTCATAGACGGCCTGGGAAGTCGAGAACTCCTTGGCCGCCATATCTGCGGCAAAGCCCGGCGAAAAGAGTTTCGCCAGGCGTTTCTCCTGCTTGTGGGTGTATGTCAGCGCCGTTCCACCAGCTCCGGAAAGAATGTAGTCATCCAGGTTTATTCGTTGATAATTCATATTACTGAGCTTTATAGCAGTTTTCAATCATTGTTTCCACCGCCGGAGAATACCAGCGTAAGTTCCGACTTGATACCGGCAAGTTCAATAAGGTCGGGAGATTCGGCCTTGATTGAGACGTCGGAATTCACATCCAGTTCCGTGTTTCCCTTGATTTCGGAAAGAAAGATCTCTTCGGCCTTGCCGCCGAATTCGAAGTTGTCATATTCCAGATGCCGGATGGAGAATCTTCCCGTGCGGGCGGCAACTTCCACTCTATGAACATAGCGCTGCGGGAGCAAAAGTTCTACGTGAAGCGCCTGGCGGCACAGGGTTTCCGTAATCCCGTCGCGAAGTTTCAGGTTAACATCTGCATTCCTGCCCTCGTCATCGACTTTAATTTTGACAAGACCGGAAAGGTCTGCAATATCGTTGGAAGAACAGACAACCTCCAGCTTCTCACCATTGTTACCGCTCACCGTGACTTCCGCGGCACAGCCGATGTGGATATCGAAGTCCCTTGTTCTGTCAATGTCGCAGGTGATGCGACTTTCATATAGGAAGAGCTTTTCAGCAAGGGCTTTCTCCTCAGAAAGAAGATCGTCAATACTTATCTTGAACATGCGCGAGAGCACCAGAAGATTACCGATATCCGGCAGCCCTTCGCCGCTTTCCCATTTGGTGATCGCCTGACGTGAGACATTGAGTCTTGCCCCGAACTCTTCCTGGGACAGTCCTGCTCCTTTGCGGAGCGATTTGATTTTTTCTGACAGTTTCATACTTTGCGTTTTTTCGGCAAAGGTATAGCCCTGAGGCACTCATGTCAAGCATCCTGACCTTACACTTCTCGGGCGAAATGCTACTTTTCGTGGCAATTCATGCAAATATAGCCATTTTCATGACTATCCTTTGCCGCCGACGGAGTTTTTCGTATCAATGCAGATGGTGACGGGACCGTCGTTCACAAGGGCCACTTTCATGTCTGCACCGAATTCCCCGGTACCCGCCTGGCGGCCGATGGCGGCCGAAAGGGCAGCGCAGAACTGCTCATAAAGCGGGATGGCGAGCTCATGCCCGGCAGCGCCGGTGTAGGAGGGCCGGTTGCCCTTCCTGGTTGAGGCCATCAGGGTGAACTGGCTCACTACCAGCGCCTCACCGCCCACGTCCACCACGCTTCGGTTCATCACTCCAGCGTCATCATTGAAGATGCGAAGGCCGGAAATCTTCTTTACCAGCCAGGCGATATCCTCCTCCCCGTCCTCATGACCGATACCGAGGAGAATCAGCAGCCCCCCGCCGATTGCAGATTTAATGGCTCCGTCTATGGTGACGGACGCGGAGGAAACTCTTTGGATTACTGCACGCATACTGTCTGCGATATTCCTGTGACATGGGCTTTCCCTATTCCCACAGGGGATTGAACCTGGTGTAAATATTTGTCAGATAAGTATTTGACGATACCTTTTCCTCCGAGGAAATGGTGTTGTCGTCCAGTATGTGGAAATAGTAAGTCTTTCCCTTCTCATACTGGTTGTCATCCTCTCCGAGCCCGCGGTTATTCTCCCATTCGGCATTGGTGAATATGGTCACGGCTGCCCGGTAGGTCTCATAATGCCAGCTGTCAAGCACGGCTCCGGATATGGTTTTGGTGTAGCCGATGCCTTTCTGGGCGAACTCCATTACGGATTCCGGGTTGCAAAGGTGAGTTTCGATGATTCCGGCGGTCTTGTATTGGACCTCGGTCAATACCCACGAACCCAGCAGGTTAATCTTTGCGCCGGAGAAGTCGTGGTAGTCGCCCGGCTCCATCTTTTCGCAGGTTGAGGCGCTGAATACTATGGCAGAAAGAGCCAATATGCAGGTAAATAAATGTCTCATATCGCTATGTTTGTGTGACTTTATTTGCAGTAGATTTCAATGGAATCTTCTATGGTATAGTCGTAATCGTCATCGTAGATGGTGGCGGTGGCTCTGTGGGAGTCTTCTGCAATAAGCGTTTCGCCTCGGCGGACCGTCACTTCGCGGGGCTGTCCGTCGGAGTAGAATACCCCGCGTATTTCAAGGGTTACGCTGTCTTTGGTGAGAGAGATAATATTCAGCCCGGAGCCGTTCATGTTGAAACTGGAGTCCTTGAAAAGGACGACAGCATCCTCATACAGTGCCATCCCCACCTTAGTTACGGGAAAGAGGAAGCGCCCGGTTTTATTGTAATCGAAGCCGCTGTGGTGCTCCTTTACCAGAAGAACAGGAGTTTCCATGGGCGGGTCCAGACGGAGGCTGTCTTCGACCAGGCGGTCATTGTCCCACTCTCCGCAAAGGCGCATGCCGTTTTTGAAGGTATATACCCCCGGGCCATGCTTGCGCTCATACCCGGCGAACCCGCCTTCGAAGCGGTCTCCGTTTGCAAGTTCCAGAACGCCCTTACCGACGGTCTTACCCTCCTTGAATTCGCCCTCGAAGCGGTCTTTACCGGAGGCGAAATTGCCGTCAAAACCATCCCTCACCACGACTCCGTGCCCATGGCGCTTTCCTTCCTTGAATCCGCCTGTATAGGTTTCGGAAACGGTGGAAAGATGGATACCGGTTTCATCGCTGTTTGTGGCTTCTCCTTCCCCGTGCTCCATGTCATTGAGCCACTCTCCCTGATAATCGTAGCTGTGGCGGGCACCTCCGCCGGAGGAAAATTTGTGGTAGCGGCCCTTCCCGCTTCGCTGCCCGTCCTTCCACATTCCGTCGTAGCTGGCGTAGTATCCGTTCAGTTTATAGTCCATGTGGCCGCTTCCGTGTGGCTTTCCGTCCCTGTTGACATCACCGAAATAGCAGTCTCCGTTTTTGAACGTTATCTCTTTGGGCTTTTTCATCCGCTCTTCACTGTGATTGGCGTACAGCTGGGCACAGCGCTCGTCGCCTTCGTCCATTCCCTGTTTCCAGTAGTTCAGCGCTCCGTTTACGTCGGGGTTGCCGTCGGCGGTATAATTTCCATCATAAAGGAGCTGCCCGAGATATGCGTACGAGGCAGCGTCCCCAAGGTCAATCGCTTCCATGAATTCAAGGGCTGCCATAACCCAGTTGTAAGATTTCATTAGGACGATGCCTTTGTTCCTGTGAGTTATTTTTTCAGATGCCATTTTTAGATAGTATGATTTCAGTTGCCAAAGTACGAAAAAAAACGTATCTTCGCAAAAATGGACACAATGAAAACCTGGAACGCCCTAATAATCGATGTTGACTATTCTCCTTCCGACCCTGGAATCCGCCGGTGTTTTTGCGAACGGACACAGTACAGCAAGAAGGATCTGACCCCCGGGAAACTCCTTTCTTACGAAGACCCCGGAGGGCTCTTCGGAAGCATTGTGCTCAAGGAATGCGATGATGACAAGGTCGTCCTTACTTATGGCGGCCGGGATTTCGTTCTTCGTGAGGGCAGCAGCTGGGCCTGCCTTGGAAAAGACGGTCGGAACTACACCGACTTTGAGTTGAATGTATCCCTGCAGCTCGAATACCTGATAGTGAACACGCCGAAGTTTTTCCGTCAGTTCGGAACAAGGGAGCAGCTCGCCGCGCTTTCAGAGGACGATATCCGGCATTTCGAATCCTCCGATGACCCCTGCGCCAAATTTGTCCTTGGCCGCTGGCACTACCTGCTGATGCCCCGGGAAGACTCCGCTGTCCTGGCAGAGAAATATATCCGCGAGGCGGTTGAGGGAGGCGTTGCGGATGCTTATGAGACGCTTTCTTACATGTTTACGGTAGGCGATACCGCCGAGGACACGGTGGATCTTGAAAAAGCGGCACGCCTTAGGGATGAGGCAATTTCCCGTGGCAGCGAAGCAGCGCGCATGCGCTTTGCCCGTAACCGCATTGCAGGGATACTCCTTGCTCCTGAGGAGCCGGCGGAGGTGGCCCGGGAAATCGAAAAAATACTTTCGGAGGAGGAAGACCCGAATCCCGGCTGGTACTCGGTGCTGGCCTATGCGTACGAGGTCCTGGGGAAGGCCGAAGAAGCAAAAAAGACGTACGAAGAAGGCATTGCTCACGGAAGCAAACGCTGCTACTCGGAACTCGCATGCTGGTACAGGGAGCGGGGTATGGAGGAGGAATATGACAAGACGATGGAGGCGGGCATCAAGGCCGGTTTCGGATTCTGCTATACCTTTCATGCAGACCTGGACGAGGAGGAGTATGAGAAAAAGACGCCGGAGCTCCAGCGGTATTTCACAAGATTCATACGGGACAGGTTACTGCAGGGGCTGAAACGGGGAGACGGAGCATGTGCCTATTATCTCGGGCTGAATTATTTTTACGGGTATCTCGGATTCGAAGACGAAGAAAGGACAGAGGCGGGGAAATACCTTGAAAGAGGCATGCAGCTGGGAGATTCATGCTGCTATTCCCTTGTCGCTGACATCCTGGAAATGGGTACACCTTCCGACGAGGACAGGCGCGATGCCGCCCGCTTCCGCCTCAAGGCCCTGCGTCTTGGAAATGACACCGTGCTGAGCAAGGTAATCATTGCCTACAGGCGCGGCCTTCTGGACAAATACCAGGATGAAATAGAAAAATACTGGCTTCCGGAGGATTACGACGACTACGAAGAGGACGACGGCCGCTTTGATGCATACGTATGATAATTATAATAAAACCAATACCATGAATGCTACAGTAAACACCATCATCGCAGTTTATCGCCTTTCCAAGCACTTCATTTTTGCCGACGGCGAAATGACTGAAGCGGAAACCAATCCTCTATTCTGTTTCCTCCAGACCTTTCCGGCTATCGACAATGATATGTTCCAGAAGATTATGGCCGATTCCGACACGATGACTGACGGTGAGGCGATATCTGAAATCAGGAGACTGGACGACGACGGCAAGCAGCAGATATCCAATCTTTTCGCAAGGATTATTTGCGCAGACGGGGAACTGACCGAAGACGAAAGGAACCTTTTTTTCAAGGTGCGCGATCTCTGCGATCTGCCAGACCCCGAAGACGACAGCGAAGAAAAACCTGCCGAAGAGGCATCCTCGGAAGAAGACCGGATCATTCCTGCCTTCATCCTGGCCAATTTCTATGGAATCGCTTCTGTTCATCAGAGCGAGCACGAAGACTGGAACACCCTTGGCGACGAAATCGCTTCCTGGATGGGTTGTGACCGGGTTGAGGTGGTCCGTTATACCCGGCCCCTCAATGCCCTTACCGAGGAGCTCCGTCTCAACGGCCGGCACCTTGTGTTCATGGTCGCCCGCAATGGCTACGGCGACAAGACCGTGGGCGACAACATGACCGCGACCCTGCTCTACGGCGGCGGTTACCCGCTTTACGGCAACATCGTGTTTGCACTCGAAACCGACCAGGGTTACGAAATCGAAGGATTCCAGACCAGGAGTCTTCTGAATGAGACATTTGAAAAGATAAATAACGCCGTGGACGGCCTTCTCAGAACGGAATAATGGACGAAAACGTAAAAGTCCGGGAGAGAGTCCGGGAGAAGGTTGCCACGAAGGAGAAAAGCGTTCCTTCGCTGGAGGACAGCCCATTCGGGAAATGTCCCCATTGCGGAGCCGCGATTCATCCGGATTTTGAGATTTGTCCAGTCTGCGGAGGCAAACTGGTGGATTACTGCACTTTCTGCGGTGCTCCCATGACTACGAACGACGTGGACTGCCCGGAATGCGGAATGCCGGCCGAGGGGGTGATGTGCCCGAGCTGCCATATCCGCAATTACAGGCCCTTCTGCCGTCAGTGCTCGCAGCCCCTTTCCAAGGCGGCCCGCCGCGCGGTGGACAAGGCCAAGCAGGATCCGAAGGTTCAGGAGGCGGCACGGCTGCTTAAACAGGTGGCCGAGCTCCAGGCAGAGCTGGAAGGGGCAGTTCCGGACAACGAAGCGGAATACGAAGAACCGCAGGGTCCGACCGAAGGCGAACTGCGTCTTCAGGAGCTGATGTCGAAGGTGGGCTTCAAGCCCGCCGAAACCCCAAAGGCCACGACCCGCAGGATGGGCCGCACCCGCGAAGAGGTCATGGCGGAGTACCAGAAAGCTGTGGAAGAAGCCAACAAGGTGATGGAGGAGATGCTTCCGCCCGCCGGCTCCACTCCGCAGCAGCAGCGAAACTACTACACCGCCCGGAAGGTTGCCGTGATGGAGATAGTGGAGGAAAGGTGGTTCGGAATACCAATCGAGAAGACCATGGGCTGGGTCTGCAATCGCTGCCAGGTGCTCCACCGGAATCCGTCGGAATGCTCCGTGAGGGAATTCGGAGGCAAATGGATTACCTGCACGGACACCCGGATTGTTCCGGAAGGAACGCCCGGGGCCATTGAGTACACGGAAAGGGTTGAAAAAGGAATAGTTTACAAAAGAGAGTAAGATATGCCATCGAACGACGACCTGATGAAAGATCTGAAGGATAAGAAAGCTGCTCCTCAGAAGACCGCTGTCGCTCCTCAGAAGACCGCCGCTGCACCGCAGAAGACCGCCGCTGCACCGCAGAAGACTGCAGCAGCGCCGCAGAAGACTGCGGCCGCACCCCTTTATTCGTCAGCCCTGGATATCAAGCCGGCTGCCGGCGCCCATGCCCCCGGCGATACCGTGAAAGCCGGCGGCAAGAGCTACACAGTTGAAAAGCTCCTCGGTTCTGGCTCCGAGGGCGACATCTACCTCGTCTCCGACAAGCGCGGGCGCTATGCCCTGAAACTCTGCCATGGCGGATTCAAAACCAATGTAAAGGTACTTCAGCTGCTTGAAAAACTGAAGGGCAAGGGATATATCGCCGACGTTCTTGCCTACGATGAGACTTTCGAACTCTCGCAGTACTTCCCTGAGGGCGATGCCGCTCATGCCTCGCTGAAGGGGAACGCCGAAGCCATCCTTGCAATTGCGCTCAAAACAGCGATTACTCTCGATGCCATGCATTCGGCGGGTGTGCTGCACAAGGACGTGAAGCCCGCCAATATCCTCATAAAGAACCGCGCCAATTACGACAGCGTCCTCTGCGACTTTGGTATTGCGGACATTCTGGACGGGAAGGGCACCTGCGCTACCCTCCAGGTCCGTACCCCCGTCTATGCGGCTCCGGAGCTCTATACTGATACGGTCGAAATCGGAGGAGAGACCTATATCGAACTCAGTACAAAGGCGGACTTCTATTCGCTGGGCATGACAATACTCTCGCTCTGGATGGGGGAGGGCGCCTTTATGGCCCAGGAAAAAGCCATGGCCATCGACAAGGTGAAAGGCCGTATAGCGGTTCCCGCCGACATGCCCGATCCGCTGGCGAGGATCTGCCGCGGCCTCCTCATCAAGGATCCGGCAAAACGCTGGAACCTCGATGAGATTGAGCGCACCATGAACGGGGAGGATGTTCTGGTGGACGAGGCCCTCAGGATTGAAGACCTCAAGATTACCTACAACGCCTCCAAACACCAGATTGCCAATACGCCGGAGGAGCTGGCCACCTTCATGGGCGAAGACCCTGACCTTGCGCTGAAATTCCTCTACAGGGGCCAGGTAGAGCGGTGGCTCAAGCCCTATCCGGAACTGGCGATGGAGATTCAGGACATCGTGGAGAAACGATATCCAAAGGATCAGACCGTCGGTACCTGGGCGGCCATCTATCTTCTTGACCCGGCATATACTTTCCCCCTGAACGGTTTTTCCAGGGAAACAGGAGAGGTTGTAAGCACAAGGGCCGTGACCCTCAAGGACGTAAGCAATTTCTTTAACGGCGCGATTCCCGACAGGGACACCGCGCTCCTTCTCGAAGGGGATATTTTCCGGGAATGGGTACGTGTCCGGAGCAAGGAGGTGGCCTCACGGCTCGCTCCCTCCGAAGAGTCTGCCGACGTATTCATGCTCCGGATCCAGACGATCGACCCGCTCTCGGACATCAACCTGATTAACGACCCCTCAGATCCCGACTATGCCATGACGGGAGAGGGCCTTGGAAGGTTACTGAACAAGATATATCATATATTCTGGAATATCTTCGGCGGGGATGTATTCAAGGTTGCGGCCTACTGGAACGAAGAAAAATATGCCCCGCTTAACCGGAAGATTCCCGGCGCGACGATAATCTCCGTAGCCATGAACTTCCGCTCTCCGGAAGACTGCCACTATGTGACGGAGTCGATGGATACCAAGGGGCAGAGGTTTGAAAAGCAGCGCCAGTGGTTCGTGTACTGCACCGATCGCAATTCGGATGATTACCTGAAGAAGGCCGGTCCAAAGGACGATGTCTTCCGCCCCCAGGCCGCCTGGATGAAGGTCATCAAGGGCTTTGGCGTCACCCCGGAATATACCTTCCTGGACTCCGGGAAAACCTGTACCAACCTGGACGAAGTGTTCTCGGAGAGCCGGGACGTTCTCAAGAAAGAGTACGACGAGCGTGGCCTGAGGGGCTTCCTCGCGGTGCATCACCAGGAAAACCCCGACGCCGACCTGAGCGCACAGTTTGCCTACGAGGACCTGCTTTATGATTATGTGGAAGACCTTCGTTCAATAGATGCCGGCATCCCCTGCGTGAGTCGTTTCGACGAGGCCTGCGCCGAAGCGGCCGACATACTTTCGGACGGTAAGGCAAAGGTCGCCGGGTTAAGCATAAAGAGCGTACTTCAGAGGATAGGCACCGTGATTTTCGCCTTCATTCCCATGCTGGTTCTCTTCGTGATGCTTGTCTTCTCCATAATAGACAATCCGGTGCTGGAGCCCGGGAAGGTGAGCATTGGTGGCTGGGTATGGCTGCTGGGCCTTGTGTTCGGTGCGGTTGCCTGGCTGTGGTTCGATTTCGACGGTTGCCTGATTCCTCTTATTATAGGCGTTGTCGCGGCGGTACTGCTGGAACTGCTTGTAAAACTGCTGGGTGCGTACATCGTGTATATTTTTGCGATAGTGGTCCTGGCCGCCCTGGTGTTCCTGAGCATCAAGACCGTGTTCAACACCAGCCAATATGCCAGGAAGGCGCGCAAGTTCACCAAACCCGGCTTTGACGAGGAGGTACTGGAGCCCCTGTACTATGCTTTCAGCGACGAGACTTCCTTCGATTCCTCCCTTAACGGGGCGTTCAACGACAATGAGATAGAAAACTGGAGGGATGACCTTAAGAGGCGCCGTTTCTTCATGTGGATTTTCATCGGTACGGCCTGGCTGCTTATCCTATTGAGCATCCTGGTGCCGAAGAGTCCGCGCTTTGAACGGCTCACAGCCCCGCTGACAGAGAAGATAGAAAACCTGTTCTCCAGCAAAGCGCCCAAACTCATAGGGGCGTACAGCTTGAAGGAAGGGGACAGCGGGGAGGACGTGAAGGCCCTCCAGAGTTTCCTGAAAGCGGCGGGCTATACCAAGAACAAGCCCGACGGAAACTACGGTGCAGGTACCTCCAAGGCGGTGTCGGCTTTCCAGCTCTCGGCGGGACTCGACATCACGGGTGAAGCCGACCATAAGACTGTCCGGGCCATCAATCGGACGGATATTGCGAAGGGTCTTGTTGACGGCAGCTATAAGCCGGCCGAAGCCCCGGCCTCAAAGGCGGCTACCCCGGCTAAAAAGCCCGCAGCTTCTGCTTCAAAGGCAGCAACCCCTGCGGCCTCTAAAGCTTCAACGCCGGATACCCCGACCAGGAAGATGGCGGCCCCGAAGCCGGCGGTTCCGGAGGACTCCGGGCTCAGCATAACTGTGGAACAGTTGAAGGAAGTCGCTGCGTCAAAGAAAAAGAATGAAGAACAGTAAAGAGATATGATCTGTAAGAATTGCGGAAAGGATAATCGCCAGGAGGCACGCTACTGCCGCTTTTGCGGGGCGGAGCTCGAAAAGGCATCTACCGGGAAGGGGCTGATCGCGAAAGATCAGATCCTCCAGGAGCTGGATGAGTTCGACAGAAAGCTCAAGGTGGCGAAAGAGCTTGCGGGCGGCACCCGTATCGGGCTGGACTGCCTTATCCTTGGAGACTCCGGTTCCGGAAAGAGTTTCATCGCGCACCTTATAGCGGACAGAATTATGGCGGCAGGCGTTGTGAAACAGCCACTCAAGGAAGTGGACGCCGCCGACTGGGCGGAGTTCCTTGGCGACTTCGACAAGAAGATGTCCTCCCTGAAGGGCGGGCTCCTTCTCATAACCAACGCTCAGAAGCTCCTTCCCGCCACCAAGGCCTCGGATGTGAACCAGCTCGACAAGCTCTTTAAACACATGCGTAACACCGAGGGGGCGCCCATCGTGCTGCTCTGCGGTCTTAGGATAGATCTATCCCAGTTCCTGGAGAACAATAAGGACGTCCACCGTCTCTTCGAATTCGACTTCCAGCTGCCGGCCTTTACCCTGGACGACCTGACCCAGCTGACGCTCCTGCTTCTAAAGGAAAAATACAAGGCCGAAATTTCCGACGACCTACCAGCCAGGCTCGGCGCCCATTTCGCATGGTACATGCGCCAACAGGATGTCGGCCATACCAACGGGCATCTTGCCGAAAAGGTGGCGGAAGATATCTATGTGAGGTCCAAATACCGCGGCAGCAAGGTCGTGGAGGCCATGGACATCGACACCGCCGAGTGTTTCATTCCCAAGAGCGAAGAAGATATTCTTTCTGAACTCGACGCCTTCGTGGGCATGCAAAGCGTCAAGGATAAGCTGCGTGCCATCATAAAGAATATCCATGCGCGCAAGGAACATGGGGTGGGGGACAAGCTTCTCAAGGACCATTATATCTTTACCGGTAATCCCGGAACCGGAAAAACCACCTTAGCCCGCAAGTTCGGCGAAGTGCTCAGCGCCATAGGCGCCCTGCCCACTGGCCAGTTCATAGAGATTTCCGGCAAGGACCTCATCGGCCAGTTCGTGGGCGACAGCGAAGCCAATGTGAAGCGCTATGTGAACAAGGCCATGGGAGGCGTCCTTTTCATCGACGAAGCATACGCCCTTAAAGGCAGCGGCGGCGAAAAGGGAAGTTATGGCATGGACGCCGTGAATACCCTTCTGACCCTGCTGGAGAACCGCAAGGGCGAGTTCGTCTGCATCATGGCGGGTTATACCAAGGAGATGGCGGACTTTGTTCGCATGAATCCCGGCATTCCGTCCCGCTGCAACGTCACCATCGAATTCCCGGACTACAACGCGCGGGAACTGGAGAGAATCTTCCTCCAGATGCTTAAGAAGAATGACGAGGGCGTAGTATATACCCTGGACGCCGATGCCGAGGAAATGCTTCCCAAGCTCTTCGACCGCATGTATTTGAAGCGCGGCGACACCTTTGGCAATGCCCGCGCAGTGAGAAATCTTTTCGACGAAACTCTCGAGCGCCATAATGCCAGGAGCAGCTCAGACACTATTCTCAGCTACGCCGACATCGTGGGTGAAGACGCTAAGGGAGAGATTTCCGTGGAAGACATAATGAAAGAGTTCGACGACTTCGTTGGCATGGAGTCCGTGAAGGAAGCCATGCGGCGGATCGTGAAGGAAGTGGCCGTTCAGAAAAAGCTCATCGAGATGGGAGAGGCCGCAGAGGGGCTCACCAAATACAATTTCATCCTCACCGGCAATCCCGGAACGGGCAAGACCACGGTAGCTCGCATCTTCGGGCGGATCTTCAAGGCCCTGGGCGTGACGTCCACTGACCGTGTCACCGAGAAGGTGCCGGACCAGATCCTTAGCCAGTATATGAACGAGTCGTCCAAGAACATGAACGACGCCATCAACGAGGCCATGGGCGGTGTGCTCTTCCTGGACGAGGCCTATGGCATAGAGCCCATGGACGACGCCGGGCGCAGTACCAGCCCCGAAGGCCGGGATGCCATTAAACTCCTCATGACCCGCATGGAGAACGAGGCCGGCAAGTTCGTGGTGATTTGTGCCGGCTATCCCAGGGAGATGGAAACCTTCATGAATTCCAACCCGGGCCTGAGGCGCCGTTTTTCGCATACCATCCACATCGACGACTACTCGGCCGAAGAGCTCCTCGAGATTTACGAGCGTGCAGCCAAGGCCAAGAAATATAATTTCTCCCTTGCCGACGACGCGGCCCGGACCAAGGCCCTGAACATGTTCCGGACCATGGTCGCGATGAAGGACGACAAGTTCGGAAACGCCGGCGAGGCCATGAAGAAGGTGGCCGAAACAAAGACCAACATCAACAACCGCATCCAGCGGATACCCTATGACCAGTGGACGCCTGAGGTCCTCCAGACGGCCCGGTTGGCCTATGCGGAGGATATTCCCTACGAGGAACCGGAGAAGATTTCTGTCGAGGAGTGCCTTAAAGAACTGAACATGCTCGTGGGCCTTTC
The DNA here is from genome assembly GCA_017445755.1 of Bacteroidales bacterium. Taxonomy (GTDB): domain Bacteria; phylum Bacteroidota; class Bacteroidia; order Bacteroidales; family UBA932; genus Cryptobacteroides. The sequence goes on from JAFSSE010000014.1 coordinate 18,946, forward strand.
CGGAGTCAAGACCTCCCTCACCAAGCTGGCTCATACCATCAACAACGAAATTGAGGCGGCAAAGCTTGAGAATCGCCGCCCTGAGATTCCGCTGGGCCATTATCTCTTCCTCGGTAATCCCGGGACGGGAAAGACCACGGTGGCGCGCCTCATGGGGAAGATCCTCTATTCCATGGGAGCGCTTCCTACGCCTACGGTTGTCGAGGTGGACAAGAGCAAGCTGGTAGGCCGGCATATGGGTACCACTGAAGCCATCACCTCGCATGTCATCGACACCGCCATGGGCGGCATCCTCTTCATCGACGAGGCCTACCAGCTCGCGCCGAACACCGCTTACGACGGGTACGAGAAAGATGCGCTGGATACCCTCCTCAAGCGCCTTGAGGACGACCGGGGCAAGTTCGTGTGCATTGCGGCCGGATATACCTACGAGATGCAGGCCTTCATCCAGGCGAACAGCGGTATAGAGTCCCGGTTCCCTCAGCGGAACTGGATTACATTCGAGGACTACACCCCCGGCGAGCTCTTCGACATTTTTATGATTTATGCCCGGAAGGGTGGATATACCCTGGATCCCATGGCTGAGAACGCCGTCCGCGGGAAGCTGACGATGATGTACAACAACCGCGGCCGCAGTTTCGGTAACGGACGTGAGGCCCGTAACCTCTTCGACGAGGTGAAGAGCAACCTCGCGGCCCGTCTCGCCGAGGACGGCAACCCCCATACTCCCGAAGAACGTAAGACCATAATGATGGAGGACGTGTTATGATACAGTGCCCAGAATGCAGGAGCATGATTCCCGATGACAGCGCCTTTTGCGACCAGTGCGGGAAGGAACTTAAGTGGTGTCCTGAGTGCGGACGCCCGAAACGCGGCGCTGAGTGCCCGGTCTGCGGGAGCGACCTTGTGCCCGGACGCAAATGGCTCGCCGGCGCTTCTGGGGGTACACCTCCTGCCTCTGCGCTGGTGGGAAACGGGTGGCGCATGACGCTGCAGCCCGGCCAGTTCGGGAGGGGAGGCGGCATCTGGCCTGAACTCGGCAGCTGCCCCTATGTATCGGGCCTGCACGGACAGATCTCAGAAGGCCCCGGGGGCTGTTGGAACATCACCGACGTCGGCTCTACCAACGGAACCTTTGTGGACGGAATACGCCTTCAGAGCGGAGTCGCCACGCCCCTTAAGAAGGGCTCGAAAGTTCGAATTGCAACCCTTGATTTTATCGTAGAATGAAACTTGAAATCCAGGCGCTTTGCCAAAAAGGCCTTGTCCGGCAGAACAACGAAGATGCCCTTTCCGTAGGCGGGCTCTTCCTTCGCGATGATTCTACAGAAATCACCGTGAATACGCCCGAAGACGGCTTTTTCTACCTTCTTGTCGCCGACGGTATGGGTGGACACGAAAACGGGGAGGAGGCGAGCAGCTTCGCCCTTGATGAAATCAAGGAGCAGCTGGTCATGCACCAGGTCCAGCCGGATTCCTTCGAGGACGACATACGCGAGGCGGCCCGCTACATTGCCTTCAAGCTGAACCGCGCCGCAGCCGACCGCGGGCAGCAAAAGCCCATGGGCTGCACCCTGAGCGGAGTCATCTGGCACTACGGCCGCATCTGGCTCCTCAATGCCGGCGACAGCCGGACCTACCGCTTCCGGGAGGGCATTCTCCGTCAGCTCACCACCGATGAGACCGAACGCGGCCTGACCGGCGACCCCGAAGGGAGCAAGCTGCTGCTGAACTGCCTCGGAGGCGGCTGCGAAGGCCGCCTTACGGTGGACGACCTGGAGGGGAAACTGCTCCCCGGAGATATCCTTCTCGTCTGCTCCGACGGCCTGACGGACATGGTCCCTGACGAAGAAATCGAGACCGCCCTCGGCGAAGGGGCCGGAGCCGGCGACCTTTACCGTATGGCCTGCGAAGGCGGAGGAATGGACAACACTTCAATTATCCTTGCTAAAATATTATAACCCAACCTATATGAAAAAATTACGAATAATTTTCCTGCTTTCCCTTGTGGCCCTGATGGGCTTCACGTCTTGTTCCAAGAGCAAGAAACGGGAGAAGATTACGGACCCCGTTCAGCAGGAAGCCCTGAGAACCCGAAATCAGGACATCCCTGTTGATTCCCTGTTTACGGCGACCGCTCTCCGCGAGATTGCCTCTCCCTTCAAGAAGATTTCCATCAAGAAACTCTTTACCGAAGTGAAGGCCTCCTGGAAGGTGTCGGCGGAAAATGCTACCCGCGAGAAGTATGCAAAAGAAAAGCTCGTAAGAAAGGACAAGATGAAGGAAGATGCTGCGAAAAAAGCCGCTGCAAAGGCCTCAGCCGAGGATATGGCGGAGTTTAAGGCATCTTTTACGGAACGTGTGTCCGTAACCTTCAGAGACCTCCCGGCCGAGGGCTACAGCCCCTCGCTCACCATCTATTTCCTTGTGGTACTCGTCGCCTTTGCGATTATCTTTACCATAAGGGTCATCAAGGCATTCTTCATCTCACCTAAATAAGAGCAAGGTTATGTCGGAAAGATATTTAAGGCATCAGTCGCTTAATATCGACGATGCAGTCGTGGCTAAGGTAAAAAAGCTGATTAACGAATACGCCTCCCGCTCGAAGGGCCATCCTTTCGGAAAATATGGTGACGAGATCGTGCTCCAGAAATACGAGCTCGACCCGATTTATGTGGAGCACCTCCATTCCCAGTATGACAAGCGTCAGGTGGAGAATAAGCAGTATCCCTACAAGGGAGGACAAATCTATACCCGCAGGTTTTACAAACCTTCCGATGTGGATGTGTGGAGCTTTAACCTGCTCACTACAGAGAAGTTCGTTCATAATGGAAAGTCCTTCGAGGTCACCGGTTCCCACCATGTGGAGACCTGCCCCAGGTGCGAAGGCAGTGGAAGGATGGTCTGTCCTTCCTGCGGCGGCAGCGGCAGGCAGTCTTGCTCCAGCTGTAACGGGAACGGGCAAATCAAGAGGACACGTCAGGAGCGTCAGCACACGGCTGATAAGGTTTATTCGGACGGCCATCGTGAAGCAGTTTACAGCTATGTTGACGTGACTTATTACGAGACATGCCGAAACTGCGGCGGGTCAGGCACTGTGAACTGTTACAAGTGCGGCGGAGACACAAAGGTTACCTGCAGTCTCTGCGAAGGATACGGGAGGAATGTACACTGCTTCGAAATTAACCAGAAACTTGATGATCATATTTCCTCGCACTATTTCTATACGGAAAATGTGTCTAAGGTGCAGGAACTTGTGGACATCAAGCGGAGTTATCAGGGCAGTCATCTTTTCCATGAACGTCAGACGGCCATCCGAAAGGGAGTCTTCACCGAAGATACCCAGATAGGCACGCAGCTCGACAGCTTTATAGGAGAGCATGCCAGGGAGACCAGTCCAATCTGCCATATCCTTTTCCAGGAGGCCGACATCTACAGGGTTGATGCCTGGTTTGTGCAGTACACCTACAAGGGCCGCACTTACTACGGCTGCATCTCCGCGGCCGATGGAGAGGAACGATTCTACGACGGAGTCTCTCCCATCAGCGAACTGGCGGACAAGTGGCTCAAGGAAGCCAACAAGAAGGTAGGAGGCGTAGGCACCATAAAGGCCCGCAAACTGCTCGAACAGGTCGAGAAGCTGAATGTCTATGGCAGGACCGGCGTAAAGGCCGGAATCGAGGGCAAGGTCAACACCCATCTAAATACCCTTTATAATCTGGGTAACGACCTGATGTTCTGGCTCATAGCCCTGCTTGGCACCCCCTTCATCTATAACTTCTGCCATGAACTGAATCCGGTGCTGCGCTATGCCCACTTCCTGAACGATCCGGCGTGGAAGCCATATGGCCTGATTCCCGTGGCGACGTGCATCGTGTTCCTGGGACTGCTATGGTTTGCCAAATTTATGATAAATGAATCCGACCACAGCAAGGCCAGGCATGCCACGGTTTTCGGCTTCGTATTGTCCGGAATGGGCCTCTACCTTCTCATTGCCGTAGGCATCCTCGCCGTCCTCCTGGGTCTTAACTACCTCGGCCTTCCGATCCTGACGGCCGGTGTGCTATGGCTTATCCTGCAGATTCTGAAGATAATCTTTATCATCCTGGTCTATATCATCATGATAGCGTACTCGCTCATCAGGTGGCTTGGAAAACTACTCGTCAAACTCTGGCATTTCATATTCTAATCATTCTGCAACATGGAAAACTCTTGCTGGCGCCGATATAATATCTTCATCTCCTCGACTTTCAAGGACATGGATTTCGAGCGGGATGTCATCAAGTTCAAGGTCATCCCCGCCCTTAACCGCCGGTTCAGGGATCGGAGGGTGGAGCTCCAGGCGATAGACCTTCGCCTCGGGGTGAACACCTCGAAGATGTCGGAGGAAGAGAGTGAACGCAAGGTTCTTTCCGTCTGCACGAGCTGCATCGACAGCGCCCGGCCCTTTTTCATCGGGCTCATCGGGAGGCGCTATGGCTGGATTCCGCCAGTGGAGCGCTGGAAGGAGTTCACCCTCCGCCTGAGCCCCGAGGAGAAGGAACTCCTTTCGGGCACTGCCGGCTGCTCCGTCACGGAAATGGAAATCGTTTACGGGGCGCTTTCGCAGGGCAGTTTCGATACCTCCCATGTGCTGTTCTTCCTTCGTGACGAGGAGTCCTATGACGGGATGCCGGAGGACCTGCTACCCACTTTCTGCGACTCCGACCCCGAAAACCTCCTGAAGCTGGAAGCCCTGAAGGGAAAGGTCCGCCGGCTCTTTGGAGAGCGCGGCGGTGAGGATGATCGCTGCCTGCCATACCATCTGAACTGGACGGACGGCGGCTTTTCGTCCGATGAGTTCGAGAAGATGGTGGAAGAGCAGCTCGCCGCCCAGATTGAGGCGGAAACGGCGCGAGAGGAGAAAGAAGGAGCAGATTCGTGGTGGGCCCAGGAAAAGGAACTCGAGGAATCAACCCTTCTTCGGCTTCTACCCGGGTCGATCGAACTGGACATTTACGACGACGAGGACGCTTCCGAGGATGAGGAAACATCCTCGTCGGACGTTGCCATCTGGTATGTGCAGGGCTTTGGAGCCAGTACCCGCATGGCCCAGGACTATGTTCGGTGGGACGAAGATACGGACGTTATACGCCTTCTTGGCGTCTTCGGCCTCTCCGAGTACAGCTCTTCGATGCGTCCCGTCCTTGCCCGCTGGATCCATGAAATAGCAGAAAAAACCGGCCGGGAAAAGCTTCCGGATGATGAGCTTCTGCTTGGGAAAATGCCGGAAACGGAGCTTTACAGACTCTTCGAGGAGGTGGTGAATGAGGCCGCGGGGAACTTCTATCTCTACATTTATCTTGATGATGTCGAGGCGCTTGAGACGTCTTCGCCAAAGGACCTCTACATGACCTGGCTGGACCATGTCAAGGACAGGGTGAATGTCATAATCAACCTTCAGGACGGCTCCGAAGCGCGCGGGAAGTTCTTCCAGCAGCATACCTACCTTTCGAAAAAGCTCATGCTCGGGGTGATGAACGACCGAGAAGCGGCCGGGCATCTTATTGAAAACTACGAGAAAACCTATTTCCTCGAGCTTCCTGAAAAGATCAAAAAGGAAATGCTCCGGATAATCGACAGGGGAAAAGTGCTTCCTACTCTGAAGATTCACAGCGTTTTCCGCGTCTTTGAATCCCTGACCCAGGAGGATTTCGCTGAGATCCGGGGACGACGGGGCAGCCAGATAGATGCCATCAATGCCTATCTTGAAGAGATTTGGAAGAAAATGCCCGAAGCCCCGTATGATGTCATGACCTTCATGGTGAATGCGATCTTGAAGAACCTCCGCCTCGGAGAGGGGATGCGGGAGGCCGTATGGACCATAGCTGCGGCCCCGGGAGGCCTCCGCGAGAGGGACATCGCCCACTTTGCGGGAGACGACTGGGACGAGGTGCAGTTCTACCGCGCCATGAATTTCCTCCATGATTTCTTCTACGAAGACCGCGCCCGGCACCTCTGGAGGTCCAAATACATCACCCGTGTTGAGGATGGACTTGGAGGAAGGCAAAAGACCATCTCCGAATATGTCATGACCCTTGACCCGAGGGATTCGCTCCGCGAGACGATGGGCCTCTACTATGCCCTCGGTGGCTGCGTGCCCTCGCATTTTGCCGCCTATATGGTTGAGGGGGACTACCTCCATGGCCAGCAGATGAAGGACCTTACCCGGCTCCACGGCCCCCAGATCAGGCAGCTGCTGAGGGAGGGCTTCCTGGACAGCAAAGACTTTGAAAACTACTGCAAGGCACTGCCCACAGGGCAGCGGCTCCAGCTCATGATGGATATCATCACGGCCCTTGCCGACCTCGAGGAGGACCGTAGGCGAATCCATTCGAAAATGGCCCTCTGGCTCTCAGACATCAATCCGGAAGGGCTCTCGGGCGTTGATGCATTCACCCTTGCGAGCGTCCTTTCCGGACAGAACGAAGACGAAAAGCTGATGGAAAAGGCGCTGGAAGCGGCCCGCCGGTGCAGGGACCTCGAATTCGAGACTTCGGAGCAGCTTCTGACCATGGTTTCCAGCATCCTGATGATGATATATCAGAAGAAGGGTCGGGAGGATAAACTCCGGAAACTTCAGGAGGTTATGGCCTCCGGGCAGAAAGAGGAGGGCGCAAAAGAGCGGTTTACGGCCCTCTACCCCCTGGTGGCCCAGTCCATGGGAAAAACGCCCGAGGAGCGTAAAAGCATTCTGAGCTCCTTCTTCAAGCAGTACTACGAAATCGTTGAGGACCTCGAAGTGAATACCGAGAACTTCAAGGCACGTTTTTCATCGTCCAAAGTGATTCTCGGCGCCTTCATGCTGCTTGAGCAGGATAAGCGCTACGAGTGGCTCATCATCGCACTGATGGACTTCATGCCCTCGATGCGTCTCTTCTACAGAGCAGGGAATTTCTTTTCCTATCCCGAGGCCCTCGAACTTCACGTCCGCTTCCACATTATGCTGGTGATGGCCTGCTATAACTATCTGGAGGAAAAAGGGCTTTTCAAGGACTGGGACGAAGAGGAACTCCACCCGCTTCAGCGGATCCAGGCCCTTTCGACCATCGCTACGGCCGAAGGAGGAGAACTCCTGAAGGATGCCGATCCGGACAATCCGCTCGTCGGGCAGCTTCGAACTCAGCTCTCCAATCTTGTCAGCGGGACTGACAACCTTCGTAAGGAGTTCCTGAACGAAGAGACAGACATAAAAGACATAGACAAAAGGATAACGGATATATACGATGAATTCCTTGAAACGCAGAATTGACCGCATCCTCTCCGAGGGAGAGGGTAAACAGCTTGCATGGCTTGCCGGCATCGCCCTGGCGCTGTTTCTCGTACTGGCTCTTCTTGGCGGCCTCTGGGCCCTTGGCTGGACGGAAGTCCTAAACCTGTATCTTGATCCGGGCGGCTTCCCTTTGGAGGCCAGGAAAGGCAGTCAGGGGGCGCTAAATATTTTCAGCATAGTGATTTCCTTCGGCGGCGTCCTGGTGCTCAATGCACTGACCGTCTCCGCCTTTTCCAATGTTTTTGACAATATTTCTGAAAAATACCGCCGGGGCGAGCGGCGTTATAAGCTCAGGGACCATGTGCTGATCCTCGGTGGAGGACAGCACCTCGTGGATATGCTCCTGGCCCTTCGAGATGGAAGCGATTTCGACGGAAAGGACATCGTAGTGATGACCTCGGCCGACGTGGAGACGCTCCGGGGCGAAGTCGAGACTGCGCTCGGCGATCCCCGCTTCTCGTCTCGCATCATCTGGTATCGCGGAGAAAGGGATAACCGGGAGCAGCTCGAAAGCGCCTGCGCGGCAGCTGCGTCCATTATCTATGTCATCGGAGAAGACGGCGAGAGAGTCCATGATTCAGTCTCCGTCGCTGCCCTTGACTACCTAAGGGATATCTGCGCGGGCGAAGGACCGGCTCTTCCCTGTTATGTTACCCTGGACATGCACACCAGTCTCGACGTGCTGTCCTATCTTCCGAAGGACACCTCTTCCCGTCTTCAGGTTGAGCTGCTGAATACCAACGACTACCTTGCCGAGCAGATTCTTGTCGGGTCGCCCTTCCTGCCTGTCCCGGGAGCGGGGGAGACGCTTCACATCGTGATTGCGGGCATGACCAGTATCGCCCGGTCAATTGCCACAGTGGCCGCCCAGATCTGCCATTTCCCGGCCGATCCTGCCCTTCCGAGAAAAACCGTAATATCCTTCGTCGGGGATAATATCCGCGAGGAGGCCGATATTTTTATCGCCAACCACCGGAACCTCTTCGAGTTGTCGCACTATAGCTTCATTGTTCCCGGAACCCCTGTCGAGGACCATGCTCCCGACAAGGCCTTCGGAGATTTTCTGGATATAGAGTGGCGGTTCATCGACAGCCATACCTCTTCTCCCTTTGTAAGGGACATGCTGCTGGACCTTGCCGGAGACCCTTCGAAAAAGCTCGCAGTTCTCTTCTGTTACGACAGCGACGATGCCAATATTTCGGCCTCTCTGCATCTTCCTGTTGAAGTTTATGAGGCGGGAATACCGGTTGCCGTATATCAGAGGAGCCGTGACGAAATCCTCCGGAAGGCCGCCATTTGCGGGCAGTTCAACTCAGTTACCGTTTTCGGTGAGGCCCTCGAAGGGACGGATGCCCTCTTTCTCAACCGGTCGCTGAGGGGGAAACGAGTCAACTATCTCTATGCCCTCCAGTACAATGATCCCAAGCCCGCCTCGGAAGACGAGGCCTGGAACGGACTCTCCCACGCCCATAAGCTTTCAAGCATAGCGAGCGCGGCCTCCATCCCCATGAAGCTTCGGGCCTTCGGCCTTGATCCAACCCGGGAGTCAGTCGCTTCGCTTAGCCCTGAGGCGCTGGAGTCCTTATCGGAGGTCGAACACCGCCGCTGGATGGTTTCGGCCCTTCTCATGGGCTACCGCGCCATGCCTCTTCCCGGGCGTTCCGACCGAAGCCGCTTCAAAGAGCTGAAGAACGAGAAGTTCATCCACCTTGACATAGCCCCATACGAAGAACTGGATCGCCACGAAGCCGGTAAAGACACCACCATCGTGACCAATATTCCGTACATTCTTTCCTAATTTTGTAAAATATGAATACAGAGCAGGATATCGAGAGCAAAATCCGCGGGACAGTGGAAGCCCAGCGGGCCTTTTTCGGAACCGGGACGACCCTTCCTGTAAAATGGAGGATAGCACAGCTTAAACGGCTCAGGGATGCGGTAATAGCCCATGAGCAGGAGTTTGAGGAGGCCCTTTCGAAGGACCTTGGAAGAAGCCGCGTGGAAGCGTACCTCTGCGATATCGGCCCCGTGATAACGGAGGTGAACGAGATTATCCATGGACTTCGCCGCTGGGCCCGCCCGGAGCGCCATTTCAGCGGGCTTATGTGTTTTCCGAGTACTCTGACAAAGGTATATAAGATGCCCTATGGCGTGACACTCGTGATAAGTCCTTTCAATTTCCCCATACTCCTTACTCTGGGCGTTGTCGCCGCGGCAATGAGCGGAGGCAATACGGTCGTCATCAAGGCGAGTTCCAAGTCGTCCTACTGTACGGCAGCTCTGAAAAAATTCTGTGCCGAAGTCTTCCCCCCGGAATATGTTACTCTGATAGACGGCGGCCATGACGTTGCCGATATGTGCCTGGCACAAAGATTCGACAAGATTTTTTACACCGGTTCACCCTCTGTCGGCAAGCACGTAATGGCCGAGGCGGCGAAGAACCTGACACCGGTGGCATTGGAACTTGGTGGAGAAACCGGAAACTGGGCGGTTGTCCGCAAAGATGCGGATTTGAAAGATACCGCCAGGAAGATTGCCTTTTTCAAGCTGCTCAATGCCGGACAGGTTTGCATCAACATCAACCAGGTTGCCGTTGCAGAAGAGGTTGCAGAACCATTTCTGGAGGAGCTTAAAAAGAGTTTTGCTTCCCAGATAGGGGAGCGTGCGGAGGAGAATCCGGAGTATCCGAAACTCATTAACGGAAGGGCTTGGGAGAATTGCGCCTCCATCGCCGACGCTTACAGGGACCGCATAGTCTACGGCGGGACAGGGAACCGGGACTCGCTACGATATTCTCCTACAGTTATTTATCCTGTGAATAAGGACGAGGAAATAGTCATGAAGGAGCTTTTCTGTCCTCTTCTTCCTGTGGTTCCGTTCAAGGACAACGAGGCGGATGCCCTTATGGATACGATTGAAGGGAGGGAGCACCCGCTGGCGATGTATCTTTTCACAAAAGACATGAAGTGGGCGAACCGGGTGATGAGAACCCGGCAGTTCGGCGGTGGATGTATAAACGAGGTCTGCGTGCATATGATGGTGAAGGGAGTCCCCTTCAACGGCACCGGGCACTCCGGTATGGGCGCCTACCATGGCGAATGGGGATTTCGGGAGTTCACCCATCCCCAGACCGTGCTTAAGGGCAGGACCTTCTTCAACCTCTCCCTGAGGGAACACCCCTACGGCGGCAGAAAAGAAAAGGCGAAGCTTAGAATTCTTCGCCTTATGGAGCGCTGATTTTGTTTTTCGATTTTTATTTTTACCTTTGCAGTGGAAGGATGAGGGGCGATAGTAAAAGGGATAGCACTTCTGTCGCCATAACCAAAAATATTTCTTCTAAAAACCACTCGGCTACCCGGGTGGTTTTAATATCAGCTTTTCAAGAATTCTTTCGAGTTTCATAAGAGGACTTATTTAGTTGTTAGTCACAAGCAATAGTTTCTATTGCTCACAAATATAGCAAAAAATAATTGGCGCGACAAGGAGCAAAACTATTGTCGCTGGTAGATACTATCACCCCATTTCGGAACACATCCGGACGTAGTCCTTATAGACATCCCGGACGACATCGTCCCAGCTGAGGTAGAGGTCCCTGAAGGCGGCTCCGGCAACACGTTCGTAGGCCTCCTTGTCGGAGAGTATTTCCATAATCAGGCGAGCGTAGTCGCTTTCTGAAGCCTTGCAGATGTATCCGTTCACCCGGTCGCTGACAGTTGCGGCCGTTCTGGCGCCCTCCAGGAATACCGTCGGAGTGCCCTGGCAGGCGGCTTCAATCTGAACGAGGGAGTTGGCGTCGTACAGGGACGGGAACAGGAAGAGTTTCGCCCTGGAATAGAGATTCTGGAGCATTTCCCTGTCGGAGACCAGGCCGCACATTACGACTTCTTCTGTCAGTGAGTACTCTTTTACAAGGGAGGCGAGCTTTTCCTCATCCTGGCCTTTGCCGACAAAAAGCATACGGAAGTTCCTGAGGCCCATTTCCTTGGCCTTGGCCAGGGATCTGACAGTAAAGTCGATGTTCTTTATGAAGTTGATGCGGCCGACAAAGAGGAAGACGGTTGCGTCGGAAGGTATGCCGTAGCTTTCATTGACCAGCCGGGCCGCTTCTTCCGGATTTGCAACAGGGACGTGGTCTGTCGCGTTCAGACGGACCTTGCACGGGACAGTGAGCCCGTATTCGTTGACGTACAGATCCTTGATTCCTTCATTTACGGCCCAGCACTCGTCACAGGAGTTGAAAACGCGCATTACAGCGCTCATGGCGACCTGGACCGCCGGTTTGAATTTCAACGGTTTCTCGAAATCCTGTTTGTACTGAGAGTGGAGTGTTGCGATAATGGGAAGCCGGTGGAGTTTGGCATAGAGGACTCCTGCCATGCTGACGGAAAAAGGGGAGTGGATATGGACGAGGTCGATGCCGCTCCGGAGGAGTTTGGCGTCGAAGACAGGGTCAATTGCGGCCGGAATGTCATAGTCGGATTTCAGAAGCGGAATCGAGGGACAGCGGATGACCCGGTAGGGGTAATCTTCTTCATCAAAGTCCCCGGCTCCTCTTGTTTCCGGGCAGAATACAGTTACGTCACAGTATTTTGCCAGCCGTCTGGCATAGTTGTCCACAACTTTGATGACCCCATCCACCATGGGGTACCATGTGTCTATAAAGAGTCCTACTTTCATCCAGATTCCTTATTGACTACAGAAGTTCTACCCCGATTCCGGGTCGATCCGGCAGGGTCAGTTTACCTCCGACTACCTTGACGCCGTCGAAGCGGTCGTTGGCAATCAGGAGGTTCCCGTCCAGGTCGGCGAAGTCAACCTCCGGGGAGAACTGGGCGGCTGCGGAGACGGCGCAGGAGGTCTCGGTCATGCAACCGACCATGACCTTCATTCCCAGCCCCCGGGCGAACTCGAGCATCCGGTGGCCTTCCCGCATGCCGGTACATTTCATCAGCTTGATGTTGATTCCGGAAAATGCACCCTTCAGGGACTGGATATCCCTGAGCCGCTGGATGGATTCATCGGCGAAGACCGGAAGGGGACTGTGCTCGGTCACCCAGGCGATGTCGTCGAGCTGCTCCTTCGGCATCGGCTGCTCGACCATTACGATGCCATGCTCCTTGAGCCAGAATATCATGTCGAGGGCCTTCGAGCGGTCTTTCCAGCCCTGGTTGGCATCGACAGCGATGGGGAGGTCGGTTATTTCCCGGATAGTCTCTATCATCTCCTTGTCGTTGTCCAGCCCGACTTTGACCTTCAGGATATTGAACTTGTCGGCGCATTCCTTCGTCTTTTCCCGTACGACGTCGGCAGTATCGATGCCGATGGTAAAGGTCGTGTCCGGCGCCTTTGCGGGATCATAGCCCCAGATGCGGTACCACGGGGCTCCGAGAATCTTTCCGACAAGGTCGTGGAGGGCGATGTCTATGGCCGCCTTGGCCGCCGCGTCCCCGTCCGAGAGAGAGTCCACGTAGGTCAGGATTTCCTCCAGCTTTGTAGGGTCATGGAACTGGGTGAGGTCCACCTTCTGGAGGAACTTTGTCACAGTTTCCACGCTCTGGCCGAGGTAAGGGGGCATGGAGGCCTCCCCGTAGCCCGTCAGTCCTTCGTATTCGAGTTTCAGCTGGACATCGGGGGTCGTCGTCCTGGAATAGGAAGCTACGGTAAAGGTGTGGCGGAGCTTCAGTTCATATGGCTCGTAGCTCATTTTCAGGGTTCCGGACCCGAGTCGGTTGATATTGAATCGTTCCGGCTTTCCGGCTATCTGGCCGCAGCCGGCGAGGAGTCCGGTTCCTAAGGCGGCGGCGCCTGCGGTCTTCAGGAAGTCTCTTCTGTTCTGCATGGGGGACTATTCGTTATAGAATGGATTGGTTCTGGTTGTGTTGAGCCCGTCCTGGCGGTCGATAAACGGCAGGATGCGGCTCGCGTAGAGAAGACGCTTATGGTCGCTTTCATCATAGTCCGGGTCGGAAGGGACAAGACTTGCCTCCTGGACGCGGCCGAGGGAATGGATGAATCGGCCTCCGCCTATGCTCAGGGCAACATGGGAGACTCGGTCCTTCTGGCCGTCAACGCCTTTCCTTCCGAAGAAGATGAGGTCTCCCGGGAGGAGATTGGAAAAGTCGTCGGCGATTATGATGCGCTCCCCGGTCGGGGCCTGCTGCGAAGCGTCGCGGGGGATGATTATGTCATGGAGATAGAGGACCGTACGGACAAAACCGCTGCAGTCCATCCCTTTCGGGGACATGCCGGCCCACAGGTAAGGGAAGCCGTTCATGGACCTCGCCGTCGCTATTATGGCTTCGGCACTCTGGTCCAGGCGGGCCCTCCAGGCGGATTCTTTCATGGCTTCCTTTCCGGAAACATAACCCGTTCTGCCGTCGGGGAAGGCGACCTTCAGCCAGGAGCCCTTCTTTCCGAGAAGCCGGAGCCGGTCTCCTCCAGCGAGGTCGGAAACAGTCGCCGCCTTTTCAGACGCTTTTTCTCGGACTGTACCGGAAAGGGCTGTCACAACAACCTTTTCGGAAGCGTTCCATGCGCTGTATTCCTCCTTCGAAAGAAGGCGGATTCCTACCGGATGGACCCAGCCGCGGTATCCGTCAGGGGTCTCGATTTCAGCCCAATAGTCTTTCTGGAGGACATGGACAGGCGTTCCGAGAAGGGCCTGGGTGACCATTTCGGCATCGAAATCGGGAGTCCGCCGCATGTTTGCGACCGAGAGGTTGACTACGGCGTAGCAGCTGCTGTCATTGGGCTCGGTTACCGCTTCAGGACGTGCTGCGGGCTCTTCAGAAGATTTGGCCGTACATCCGGCAAAAAGGCAGAGGGCGGTTGCAAGAAGGACGGCAAGATTCTTTCTGATAATCATTTGAACCAGTCAGTGAGGTGGTCTTTGGCGTAGAGGAAATAGACGGCGAGGCCAATCCAGCTTGTTGCGAGGACCAGTACGGCGCTGATGATTTTTCCGATTAGGGAGATGGGTTTTTTGAGAATGTCAAGCACTGCAATGATGCTGAGTACGACACCGATAAGATAAATAATGCTCATGGTTTGTAATTGTGAATTGTTATTTCTGTCAAAAATAGTATTTTTTTTCGTAAGTTTGCATGACAATCCTTAAAACCCCTGTATGAAGTTTAAGTTTTTCCTGTTTACCCTTGTTTCCGTCCTCCTTGTTTCCGCATGTTCGGGAAAGGGCGGAGAGACAACTACTGTTAAACATGAAACAGAGGAATCCATTCTCTGGAAGGACTATACCCTCCGTAACGCCACTTTTATCGGGAACGGCGTCGTTCAGATCGGAGTTGACCTGACAAGGGGTGGCGGAATCTGCCACTTCTCAGATTCCCTGAAAAAGACGAACCTCCTGAACCATTACGACACTGGCCGTTTCGTCCAGCAGTCGTTCTATGGAGATGCTGACGGAAGTGACTGGAACGGAACGTCCTGGAACTACAATCCTGTCCAGGGTGGCGGCTGGAAGGGAAATGCGGCGAAGATAGTTACCCAGTCGATCAGCGATACGAAAATCATGGTCCAGACAGAGCCGGTCCATTGGGCGAGTTGTGAACCTCTTCCGGAGTGCCTTATGACGGAAAACATCGTGCTCGAGGATAACTACGCCAAGATTGAATTCCGCTTTACCTATTCAGGAGGGAAGACCCACAAGGCGCGCCATCAGGAGATGCCCGCGATGTTTGTGGACTGGGGTTTCAACCATCTTGTCTATTACGCCGGTTCTTCGCCATGGACCGGAGGCGCCCTGACCGACCTCAATGTAGAGGCGCAGAGCATGTCCTCCATAAAGAATCTCTATCTCGGGACCTCCAAGCCCCTTTCTGAGCCCTGGTATGCATGGACTGACGACAGCGGGTACGGCATAGGTATCTATACGCCCGGAACGACCATGTGCACCTATTACAGGGTCGGAAGCGGCCCCGGTGGAGCGAACAGCGCTTCATGTTCCTATGTGGCCCCGATCCGTACCCTTGCCCTTCCCTCGGCTATCTCTTATACGGTGTATCTGACTACCGGGACTGTGGATGAAATTCGGGCGACTTTTGACAAAATCAGGAAGAATAATTTATAATGAAAATCGGTATTTGTAACGATCATGCGGGATACGGGTATAAGGTGAAACTCCTTGCCCTCCTCGGCTCGAAAGGATATGAAACGGTGGACTTCGGGACCGATTCGGAGGTCAGCGTCGACTATCCGGATTATGCCCATAAGCTCGCCGCTGCCGTAGAAAGCGGCGCGGTGGATGCCGGAATAGCCCTCTGCGGCACTGGAAACGGCATGGCAATTACCCTCAACAAGCATCAGGGAATCCGTGCCGGACTTGCCTGGAACAGCGAAATCGGACGTCTCGTGAAGGCCCATAACAAGGCCAATGTACTCGTCCTTCCGGCGAGGTTCATCTCGTATCAGATGGCAACCCGTATCGTCGGCACCTGGCTTTCGACCCCCTTTGAGGGAGGCCGTCATGAGAGGCGGATTTCGAAGATCCCCTGCAAGCAGTGACCCCGCTCCTCAATACCGGGCCCCTGTCCCATTCAATTGACGATTACCCCTCGGGAATCGTCCTCCCCATCGACAAACCGTACCGCTGGACCTCGGCTGACGTTATCCGGAAGATAAAGTATGCCGCAATCCGCCATTTCGGAAAAAAGAACCTGAAAGTTGGCCATGCCGGTACCCTGGATCCTCTCGCAACGGGGATTCTCATTGTCTGTATAGGGAATGCGACAAAGCGCGCCCAGGAGCTCCAGGACAGCGATAAGGAATACGTTGCCGGAATTGCCTTCGGTGCGACTACGCCTTCTTATGACAGGGAAAAGGAAATCGACGCCCGCTTTCCCCTCGACGGTGTTTCTGAAGAGGCCCTTCGCTCCGTCCTCCCGTCTTTTCTCGGGGAACAGGACCAGGTCGCCCCTCTTTTTTCCGCAAAGTCGGTGGATGGGATCCGCGCCTATGAAAGGGCCAGGAAGCTGTATAAGGCCGGTAAGCCGCTCTCTGAAGCCGAGGGACTCCTCAATACTTCGAGAATAAAGATTTCCGAGCTGGAACTGCTTTCCTTCGACCCCCTTGCCCTTTCCGGGAAACCGACCCGGGAAGATCTTCCCGCTTCAGCCGCTTCTTCCAGAATCAATGTAATTGAGACCTCCGGGGAGGGGCTTCCTGTTGCAAAAGTCCGGATTGCCTGCTCCAAGGGAACATATATCCGTGCCTTTGCACGGGACCTTGGCGAAGCCCTTGGCTCCGGCGCCTTCCTTGACTCCCTCTGCCGGACCCGGAGCGGAAACTATATAATTGAGGACGCCCTCTCTCTGGAAGACGCCCTCAAACTCTTTGTCTGATTGATTACTGGCGGTTCTGCTCCGCAGGCGGGGTTGGGACCCCGCGGCCGAGACGCTCGGCGGCAAAGGCCATGCGCTCTGCAAAGGCGCGCCTTCCGATGAAGGAGAGGATGTCGGCTATGCCGAGGCCGCTGGAAGCACCGGCGAGGGCGAGGCGAAGGCAGTTCATGACTTTACCCATAGGGTATTCCCTCATCCTGATATATCCTTCCAGTTGCTCTGCTATCGCGGCGGCGTCCATCGGGCCGCTGTAGTACGGGTCGATGTCGTCAAAGCCGAATTCCACTCCTGTGAGCCACTGGCAGATTTCGAAGCATTTTTCGTAATTGTCCGTCTTCCAGAATTTCTCGGCGTCCTTTTCGAGGAAGGGCTCTTCCCTGACACCGTATTTTCCGAACTCCGAAGGAGCTATGAAAAGGTAGGGGGCCACAGTCCAGAAATCGGCAACGAAAGTGGCTCTTTCCTTAACGAGATCCACAACGCGGGAAACGTATTCCCGGGTGACAACACCGTCTTCCCCGACCTTTATTCCGTGGCTCTCAAGCACCGGAATAAAGAGGTCTGTCAGTTCTTCGACGGGTTTCATCCTCAGGTATTCCTTGTTGTACCACTTTGCCTTTTCGGGATTGAATTTGGCGCCTGCTTTCTGGACTTTGTCCATGGAAAAAGCTTCCACAAGTTCCCCAAGGGAGAAGATTTCCTGCTCCGAGCCGGGGTTCCAACCAAGCATGGCGAGCATGTTCACGAAGGCCTCGGGGAAGTATCCGTCCTCACGATATCCGCGGGAGGTCTCTCCCTCGGAGTTTGTCCAAGCGAGCGGGAATACCGGGAAGCCGAGTTTGTCCCCGTCCCGTTTGCTGAGTTTTCCGTTTCCGACTGGCTTCAGCAACAGCGACAGATGGGCGAAGCGGGGCATGCTCTCTTCCCATCCGAAGGCCTTGTAGAGGAGGTAATGGAGGGGGAGGGAGGGGAGCCACTCCTCGCCGCGGATAACCTCGGTAATTTCCATCAGGTGGTCGTCCACGATGTTTGCGAGGTGATAGGTCGGAAGCTCGTCGGCGCGTTTCCAGAGGACCTTGTCGTCAAGGGTGTCGGTGTTCACTTCGATATGGCCCCGGATAAGGTCGTCCATCTTTACGATAGTGTCCTCCGGCATCTTGAAACGTATGGTCCAGTCCGTCCGCTCGTCGAGGAGGTGGCGGACCTCCTCCTTGGAAAGGGTCAGTGAGTTTCGGAGTTCCTTCCGGGTCTTCTGGTTGTAGATAAAGGTCATACCCTCCGTCTCGGCCGCTTTCCGCCTCTTGTCAAGTTCCTCAGCCGAATCGAAGGCGTAATAGGCCCAGCCGGCGGCAACCAGCTGTTCCGCATACTGGCGGTAAATAGCCCTTCTCTGGCTCTGCCTGTAGGGAGCGTGGGGATGACGTTCTGAAGGGACCTCTACGACCCTGCCGTTTTCATCCACTCCTTCATTCGGGAAGATGCCGCACCAGCGCAGGGCTTCGATTATGTATTCTTCCGCTCCGGGGACGAAGCGGTGGGAGTCGGTATCCTCGATTCGGAGTATGAAGTCTCCTCCGTTCTGTTTGGCATAGAGATAGTTATACAGCGCAGTCCGTACACCGCCCATATGGAGCGGGCCTGTCGGTGACGGAGCGAATCTTACCCTGGTCTTTTTATCCATAACAATTTATCTTATATCTACTTCCTTGGGAACTTTTTCATGAGTTTTTCGACTTGGGATGAGAGTACATTCCAATCCATGGGGTTCCGTTCTACGGGCTTTATTTTGTTGTAATACACAACCTTGTTGTTCCTGGTGTCGATGACCATTGCATAAATGGAGGATCCGTACTGCCATCCGGGGGTAATGTAACCTACCGCCGCTATACCGGTGACTCCGCCTACTACTCCGCCGACAAACGCGGAGACGAGACCTGAGACTATTGCACCTGTTACTTCCCTCTTATACAGGTCTCTGTCCTTTAAAAAGCCGTCGGAATAAATAATCAGTCCGTATTCTGAGCCGTGTTCGTCCAGCAGTTCATCGAGCGGACCGTCAGTACTGAGCTGGTCTAATTCCCGTACATTAATATTGGGAAGGAATGATATTGCAGCATCAAGGTACTGCTGATTATCCAATCCAGCGACACTTATCGTATCTTTTATCGGAAGGTCTGACGACAATAGAATGGAAGTCAGCATTTTCTGTTGCTCCAGTGAGTTCTCTTCGTCATATTTCTCGCCTCCCTTTTCTACATACCAGACGTTGCTGTAGGGGATTACGAGAGTCAGATTGTCTATGGCGGGGTAGTCGGCGGCCACATATCGGGATGAAGAACATGATACGGCCAGAAGAAGTCCCAGAAGTATTGCAATTCGTTTCATAGCAATTATTTCTTACGCCGTATGGCAGGGGTGTTCTCAAGTTCGCTGAGGTCTTCGCCCGGACGGACGGCGAGGGCGGGGCGGGCGAGGGAGTCGTAGAAGAATTTACCGGTGGTGTCTGCGGAATTGAATCCGATACGGGTGACCTGTCCGGGCTCCGGGAGTGGTATTTCTTCTCCGGGGCGGGCGCTGACGGGGGTATAGGTGAAATCCGGGTCGAGGATAATGAGGTTTCCGAGGTTGACGTCGGTTATGTCCCCGAGCTTGCCCATGGCAAAGCCGGTTGCAATGGCTGTAATCTTGACGCGGTCCCCGACCTCTGGGTCGTCGTCATAAATGATGCCCCGCTTGAACTTGTTGGCGTTTCCTGTATACTCGCTGATCAGTTCGTTTATCCGGCTGAGTTCCTGCATGGTAAGGCCCTTTTCGTTGCGCCCGACAGTGATGTTTATAAGGACGTTCTTTGCGGTCTTGAGGTCGAAGTCGTTGAGGAGCGGGGATTCGAAAGCACCCTTGACGGCATCTTCAATCCTGTTGCTACCGCTCCCGGACCCGCAACCCATCAGTGCCATTCCGCTGCCGCGCATCATGTTCGTCACGTCTTTGAAGTCGACATTGATATATCCCGGCTTCGAGATGATTTCGATGATGCCCCGGACGGCGGTTGCGAGGACCTCGTCGGCTTTCGGGAAGGCGTCCTGGACGAGTTCTGCGCCGAAGAACTCGTAGAGTTTCTCGTTATTGATGATTATCAGGGAGTCGACGTTCTTTTCCAGTTCACGGATGCCGTCGATGGCCTTGGAAAGGGATTCGTTGCCTTCGTTCGAGAACGGGAGGGTAACTACGGCGACTGTGAGTATCCCGCGGTCCTTCGCCATTTTCGCGATGACCGGGGAGGCGCCTGTGCCGGTACCTCCGCCCATACCGGCGGTTATGAAGAGCATCTTCGTCCCGTTGTCGAGGGCGATCTTCGCAATCTGGTCCTGGGATTCCAGGGCTGCGTTGCGGCCTCCTGTCGGGTCAGTTCCGGCTCCGAGGCCTTCTCCGAGCTGGATTTTGACGGGAACATTGCTCTTTCCGAGGGCCTGGGCGTCCGTATTGCAGACGATGAAACTGCATCCCTCGATTTTTTCGTTGTACATGTAGGTAACGGCATTGCATCCGCCGCCGCCCACTCCGATCACCTTGATGATGGAGTTCTCCGGAATCCAATCCGGGGGAAGTATCATATCGATAGCCATGGTGTTAAATCTTGTCGTCGGTTATGGTTTTGTATACATTGTCCATTGCGCGGGTGACCTTGTTCCAGAAGAAGCTTTTGCCTCCGGAGGTCTGTACGCGGACTTTCTTCTTCTGCTTTTTGGGCTGCGGCTGTTCGAATCCGGGCAGGTTTCCAGTTTCGCCGTGGAGGTAGTCCTCGTCACTCATCTGGACGACCGGGACTTCCTCGAGCACTTCTTCAGTCAGTTCGACTTTCGGTTTTTCAATTTCCTTTGGCGCTTCGACACATTCCGGGAGGTTGTCGTCCTTGGCGCAGTAGAGCATGCCGATGGCCGACGTGGCGGCAGGGGAGGAGGCCCCGTTGCAGCCGGATGCGACAACCAGGCGCCTCGGAGTACCGATCCGGACATTGTAACCGCTCATGTCGGAGATGAGACCCTTCAGGTTGGCGAGCGAGGCGCCGCCGCCGGTCAGGACTACTCCGCTCCGGAGCAGCTTCTGCATTCCACTCTCCTGGATTGAATAGAGGATAGCGTCGATGATTTCCCTGGCGCGGGCGTCGATGACTTCTGAGAGATATTTGACGGGGATTTCCTTGAACGGGGCGTCCTCGTAGCGGACCTGGATGATTTTTTCGCTCAGATTCGCGAGCTTGCCGGGAAGGCAGGCGCCGTAGGCGAGTTTGAGGTTCTCGGCAAGGTGTTCTGAAATTGAACATTCGGTCCGGATATCATTGGTGATGGTCCTGCCGCCGAAGGGAATCGCGGCATAGTGGCGCATAATCCCACCGTAGTAGATAGCCACGGAAGTGACCCCTGCGCCGAAGTCGATAAGGGCGACTCCGTTCTGGCGTTCCTCCTCACTCAGGACGCAGCGTGCGGCGACGTCTGGGAGGAAATACTTCTTCGCGATTGCAACGCCGAGCGTGTTGAAAATCTTGTCCACGGCCGTAGTCGCCCTTCTGTTTCCTATAAAGATCTTGAAGTTGCCCTCCAGCGTGCTTGAGAGGGCTCCTACAACCTCTTTCTCGACCTGCTGGATCTCGTCATCGGTTGAGAACGACTGGGCGACGGCTCCGTAGATAATCTGGTTGTTCACGTCGTCGAGGGGGTAGGACTCGAGGGCCATTGACTTCAGGGTCTCGACCTCTTCCTCGGTGATGTAGTCGTCGGGGTCGGTTCTTTCGATGCTTCCTGTCGCCATTTCTTCCCGCACGCTGTAGCGGGGGAGTCCGACAACGACCTGGAGAATCTTGATCATGAGTTCCTCTTCCGCCTCGCGGATGGCCTTTTTGAGCGGAATGGAGGCCCGCTTCGGGTTGGACAGGACGCTGCTCCGGATGCCGTCCGCCTCATGTTCGCGGTAGTAAACGACCTGGACGTCCTCTCCCTTGACCTTCGCCACCGCGAGGGCGAACTTGGAGGTACCGAGGTCGATCGCTGCTATGTATTTCTCGTCAACCATATTGTATTATTTTTTACATATTATCTGTCCGTCATATTTCACGTTCACGCTGCCATAGTAACCGTCTTCCCTGGACGGGGCGACGCAAAGGTAATAGTCCCGGATCCTTCCGAGTTTCGCGTCGGCATTTCCCGCGGTTCCGAAAATGAACCTTTCCCTGCCTTCCCTGGGGATCAGCACAAGGTCCCCTCCGGGGGCTACTGTAATCTGGCTGAAAGTATCCTTGAACTGCTTTGATTTCGATATCTTTGAAGTAAGGTCAAGGATGCCGGAGAGCCATGCCTGCTGTTCCGCGGTTGAGGGTCTTCCCTTGTAACCCCTCGGAATGTCGAGGGGGACGGCCCCGTCCACAATCGGAACCCTCGAGGTCCAGTTTCTCTGGAGCGGGAAGATGAATCCTTCCGTGTCGGCATAGTAGCCGTTCCCGTCCTTTTGGAAGCGGACGGCGGGGGTCCTCTGGGTTATAAGGACATGGAGCATCCCGTCCTCGGTCACATAGGCGTCGCTGCGGCGTATGGCGCTTCTTTCTCCGAGTATCTTTTCTATTTTCTTGAGGTTCACGCTGTCGAGCCGCTGTCCGAGAAAGTCGCCGTATTCTGCCAGATATCCCTTTACATCGCCCGGCAGGACGAAGGAGAGACGGGCGCTGTCGGCTATTTCCACCTCGAGTCCCGTACAGGTCTTCTCATGGCGCTGCCTGGCGCTGCCTCCCATCGCAATCAGATACAGGGCGAGGAGAAGCACCGTGAATACAAGCAGAATCCATGTCCGGGTTTTTTCTTTCATTTGAGAAGCTGCGTAATCGGTTCAACAAAGCGGTCTATGTTACCTGCTCCGAAGGTTATCAGAACGTCCGCGGGCTCGTTGCGTAGCAGGTCCATGAGTTCTTCCTTTTTTATCATGACTTTCTCGGGAGAGGTTACATCCTTGAAAATAATCTCCGACGTGACTCCCGGGATGGGCTCTTCGCGTGCGGGGTAGATGTCCAGGAGGATGAGCTTGTCGACACCGCTCAGGGCCTTTGCAAACTCCGGAGCGAAATCCCTTGTCCTGGAATACAGGTGCGGCTGGAAAACTGCGGTTATTTTCCTTCCCGGGAAAACCTCCCGGATGGAGGAGATAGCCGCCTCGAGTTCTGCCGGATGGTGGGCATAATCGTCGATATAGGTGCATCCGGGGCGGTTGACATGGACCTCCAGGCGGCGTTTTGCCCCGTGGAAGGTTCCGATTGCCGCCTTGACCTCAGATGGGGAGACGCCCTTTGTGAGGGCTATCGCCGCCGCCGCAATGCTGTTTTCGGCGTTGACCCGGCCGATCGTCCCTACGCGGATTCCTTCAATAATTCCTCCGGGATAGTGAAGGTCGTAGATAAAGTGGCCGAAGCCATCCGAGCGGGCGTTCCGGGCATGGAAATCCGCCCTGGGGTCGTTATATGAATAGGTCCGGATCTCCGCCCCCGTGTCGGACGGAGAAATATCCAGCCCATACTTTTTGATTACGGTTCCGCTCACCTGCGAGGCGAACTCTTTGAAGGCCTCGATGACGTGGGCATGGTCCCCGTATATGTCCAAATGGTCGGCATCCATGGCCGTTATGACCGCCTCCTCCGGGTGGAGCTGGAGGAAGGACCGGTCGAATTCGTCCGCTTCCACGACCACCGTCGGGGTGTGGCTCATCAGGAGATTGGTGCCGTAGTTTACGGATATGCCGCCGAGAAAGGCGGAACAGCCGGCCCCGCTTTCCGTAAAGATATGGGCCGTCAGGGTCGATGTGGTGGTCTTTCCGTGGGTTCCGGCGACCGCAAGGCAGGACTGTCCTTCGGTTATTTCCCCGAGGATACGGGAACGCTTTAGGGTGCGGTATCCCTTTTCACGGACATAAACCAGTTCCCCGAAGTCCTGGGGAATCGCCGGCGTATAGACTACGAGAGTTTCCTCTACGTCCTCCGGAATAAGGTCGCAGCGGTCCTCATAATGGACGTCGATGCCTTCTTTTTCGAGGGCGAGAGTCAGATCTGAAGGCGTCCTGTCATAGCCGGACACCCTGTAGCCCTTGAAGGCGAAATAGCGGGCTATGGCACTCATGCCTATTCCGCCGATTCCTATGAAATAAACGTTCTTCATCTGATTATCCTGTATGCTTCGTCTGCAATTACCTGTGCGGCATCGCGGAGGGCCATTTTTTCGATGTTCTTTTCAAGGGTAGCCATCCTCTCGCTGTCGGCGAGAAGCCCGAGAGCCGTCTCCATCAGTTTTTCTTCCGCCTCGGCGTCCTTTACGATGAGGGCGGCGTCCTTCCTGACAAGGGCCATCGCGTTGTGGGTCTGGTGGTCTTCAGCGACGTTGGGGGAAGGGACGAAGATTGAGCACTTGCCCATCGCGCAGAGCTCCGAAACCGTGCTGGCGCCGCTTCTGGATATGACCACGTCGCTCGCGGCATAGGCGAGGTCCATCCGGGCTATGAAATCGGAGTACTGGATATTCGGGAGGTTCCGCCCGGCCATGAACTCGTCGATACCTTTCTTATAATATTTTCCGCACTGCCAGATTATCTCGGCGTTCTCCCCTCCGGGGCAGCCGTCGTTTATCCATTTTTTCATCGCGCGGTTGAGGGTTCCGCTGCCGAGAGAGCCCCCGACGATGAATAGATGCTTCTTGGTGGGGTCCAGCTTGTAGTATTCCATGGCCTCTTCCCTCATCTCGGCGGTGGCGGGGAAGCAGACCTCCTTCCGGATGGGGTTTCCGCTCATTACGATTCTGTCCGAAGGGAAGAATTTTTCCATGCCCTCATATGCGACGCAGATTGACTGCACCCGTTTTCCGAGCATCTTGTTGGTGAGCCCTGCAAAGCCGTTCTGCTCCTGGATCAGGGCGGGAATCTTCATTCCTGTCGCGGCCCACAGAAGCGGGGCGCTGGCATAGCCGCCTACGCCGATGGCAAGGTCCGGGGCGAATTCCTTCAGCGTCTTTCTGGCAAGGCGGACGCTCCTGAGGATCTTGAAGGGAACTTTCAGGGCGTTTATTATGTTTTTTACATTCAGTTGCCTCTGGAGCCCGACAATCGGGAGCCCGATTATCCGGTATCCCGCTGCAGGAACTTTTTCCATCTCCATCTTGCCTTCGGCACCGACAAAGAGGATTTCCGTCTCGTTGTTGAGTTCTTTAAGCTTGTTGGCAATCGAGATGGCCGGGAAGATATGTCCTCCTGTGCCGCCTCCGCTGATGATGACCCTGAGTGCTTTGTATTCCATATCAGATTTCCTCATTTATTTCTTCCGACTCCAGTGCGTCGAGGTCGTCGAGACCGTCCCTCACTTCGTCGGGGGTGTGTACTATTATGGGTTCGGCTTTGTCCAGCTGCTTCTGAACCTTGACATGAATCATCCGGCTGATGGAGAGAATGATGCCGAAGGCGATGCTGAAGGCGAGGAACGACGAGGCCCCATGGCTTATCAGCGGCAGGGTCTGACCGGTCTGGGGGACCAGATGGACATTGATGGCCATGTGCATGAAGGCCTGAAGGGAGATCATCAGGACCAGTCCCGCAAGGACGACCTTTGCGAAATAATTGTCGCAGTTCTTCGCCAGTAGGGCTCCCCTTGCGAGGAGACTTGCGAAGAGGATTATGATGATCAGGGCACCCCAGAGCCCGTATTCTTCTACTATGAAGCTGAACATGTAATCTCCGAAGAGAACCGGGACCACGTAGCGCTGCGTGCTGTTTCCGGGACCTTTTCCGAGGACTCCGCCCTCCTTTATGGCGAGGAGGGCGCTGACCGGCTGCTTAAGGGCGTCGGCCGCATCCTGGAACTCCTTGGTATTGGGTGTGGAATGGAGGAGGGTCTCCATGTCCTTGTCGTCGTCGTTTCCGAGACGTCCCATCATGGTCGGGATGCGGTCCGAAAGGACGACCTTGTGGTCCGTGGCCTTGTAGAGGAAGATTCCGAGCATTACATAAAGTATTGCTACGGCTCCGAGGGCCGCGATTTCCTTGAGGTTGACCCCGCCGATATAGATGGTAAGGACCATGATTCCCCCTATGAAAAGGGCCGAGGAAGTGCCTCCCTTGAGGATCAGGGCCGTGGTAATCAAGACCGGCAGATAAATTGCCACCATCTTCTTCCAGAACGGGGTACCAAGGAAGGCGAAGCTCTCGTTTTTCGCGGCTATCCGGTTAATCCACTTGAAATTGTCTTCCTTGAAGGCGTTTACCGCCCAGGCGAGGTACATGACCATCGCTACCTTGACGACTTCGTAAACATGGATCTGGAGCCCGAAGAATTTCAGGATTCTCCATGCTCCGTTGATTTCGGCGGCCTTGAGGAATGGGGTCCGTATTTTAAGGACCATCCAGAGCAGAAGTACGAGGGAGAAGACAAAACCGTATTTGGAAAGGGCCTCGAAGACCTTTATGTTCCGTATAAAGTAGCATGCGGCTATGAGGATGAGCCCTGCGCCGACTATGAAGAATTGCTCCTTCACGATGCTGAGACGGTTGGTGTCGGTCTCTTGGGCGAGGAGGGAGGTGGATGAGAACACGGCGAGGAGGGAGAACACCATCAGCAGGAGGACGATCATCAGTATGACCCGGTCCCCCTGGAAGGTCTCCACAAAATTCCAGAATCCTGTCTCTTTCTTCTTCCTTGCCATGGTCTTAGAGGTTTCTTACGGCTTCCTTGAATTTCTTTCCGCGGTCTTCATAGCTCGTGAAGAGGTCGAAGCTGGCGCAGCAGGGGCTGAGGAGCACCACGTCGCCCCTTTCAGCAAGGCCTGCGGCGGCCTTTACCGCCTCTTCCGCGGAGGATGTATCGACAATCGTTCCGACCATTCCCTCGAAGGCGGCATGAATCTTCGTATTGTCAACACCAAGGCAGACGATTGCCTTGACTTTTTCACGCACGAGCTCGTTCAGGACGCTGTAGTCATTGCCCTTGTCCTTCCCGCCGACAATCCACACCACCGGCTTTTCTGGCACTCGAGAGCGTACCATGCGGCATCTACATTTGTCGCCTTGGAGTCGTTTATATAGAGGACGTCCTTGATGCTCAGGACGGGTTCGAGACGGTGCTCGACGCTCTGGAAGGTCGAGAGGGAGTTTCGGATCACGTCGCTGTCGATGCCGGTTGCCTTGGCCGCCAGGGCCGCTGCCATGGAGTTGTAGATATTGTGCTTCCCTCCGAGGGCCAGCTCCTTGAGGTAGATGTCATCCTCGTCCTCCTCATATCTGACTACGATGCGGTCGTCCTTCAGGAAGGCGCCCTGCTTCACTTCCTTCTTCTGGGTGAAGGGGAGCATCTTGCAGCGGAGCACTATATTGTCGAGGTGGCCGACGGTGATGTCGTCGTCGGAATCGAAGATGAAGCAATCGTCGGGGGTCAGGTTCCGGGTGATGCGGAACTTGGCGGCGATATAGTTTTCGAACTTATGGTCGTAGCGGTCGAGATGGTCCGGGGTGATATTCGTTATGATGGCGATGTCCGGCTTGAATTCATATACATCATCGAGCTGGAAACTGCTGATTTCCAGAACGTAATAGTCGAAGTGCTCGGTTGCTACCTGGTAGGCGTAGGATTTCCCGATATTTCCTCCGAGGCCGACGTTCAGCCCTGCGTTCCGGAGGAGGTAATAGATAAGGGACGTCGTGGTAGTCTTGCCGTTCGATCCGGTTACACAGATCTTCTTCGCGGTGTCATAGCGTCCTGCAAATTCGATTTCGGAGACGACGCTCGTGCCCTGGTCGCGAAGCTTTACGACAAGGGGAGCGGCCGAAGGAATTCCGGGGCTCTTTACGACCTCGTCCGCGTTCAGGATCAGGTCCTCGGTATGATGTCCCTCCTCGAACGGGATATTCCATTCGGTAAGGGTCTTTATGTATTTTTCATCAATCTTCCCACAGTCGGAGAGGAATACGTCCATTCCTTTTTTCTTTGCGAGTACGGCAGCGCCTACACCGCTCTCAGCTCCTCCGAGTACAACCAGTCTTGACATATCTTAAGTTCTTTATATTTAATGTTTTATCTAATCTTTAACAGGGCCAGGGTGGCAACGGCAAGGATGATTCCCACAATCCAGAAGCGGGCTGTGATCTTGGCCTCATGGTGGGGCGGGACCGGCTTGTGGATGAGGACATGCCCTGGAAGTTCCTTCTTGTCCTGGTAGTGGTGGTGGAGCGGGGTCATGCTCCAGATTCTCCGGCCTTCGCCGTAGCGTTTCTTCGTAGTCCTGAAATAGGCCCGCTGCAGAAGCACTGATGCGCTCTCAACGAGGAAGATTCCGCAGAGGAGGGGGAGAAGCAGCTCCTTCCGGAGAAGGACTGCGCTGACTCCGATGATTCCGCCGATTGTGAGCGATCCGGTGTCGCCCATGAATACCTGGGCGGGATATGAATTGTACCACAGGAAACCGATCAAGGCGCCGGCGAAGGCGGACATGAAGATTGCAATCTCGCCGGTTCCCGGCAGGTACATGATATTGAGATAATTGGAGTCGATAAGGTTGCCGCTCAGCCAGGCGAGGATACCGAGTACCACGCCTACGATCGCCGAGGTCCCTGCTGCCAAGCCGTCAAGCCCGTCGGTGAGGTTGGTTCCGTTGGAGCAGGCGGTGATGACGAGGACAATCATAAGTACGTAGATGGCCCATTTGGCGTACCAGCCCCAGACTCCCTTGAAGGGGGAGAGCCACCGGTAATCGAATTCATGGTTCTTGACAAAGGGAATTGTCGTCTTGGTGCTCTTGACTACGTTCTCTTCCTTGTAGCTGCTGTTCTCGACCAGGACCTCCGCTTCAACTGTTTTCTCGGCGGAGGAGACGATGGTAACATCATCGGCTACTTTCTCGCGGACTACGATGTCCGGGCTCTGCCATACGGCGATACCGACAATAAGGCCGAGAAGCATCTGTGCGATGAGTTTTCCTTTCTCGCTGAGTCCTTCCTTGTTGTGGCGGAAGACCTTGATATAATCGTCCGTGAAGCCGAGAGCCCCGCACCAGAGGGTGCTCAGGATAAGGAGGAGGACATAGATGTTGGTAAGGTCGCAGAACAGGATTACGCCGGAGAGGATGGACAGGATGATTATGATACCGCCCATAGTCGGGGTGCCCTTCTTTTCGATCTGGCCCTGGAGACCAAGGTCGCGGACCGTTTCCCCGATCTGCTTTTTCTGGAGCAGGCGGATGATGCGCTTACCCGCGAGGAGGGCGACGAGGATGGCGGTGACGCTGGCCATCATGGCCCGGAAGGACAGATAGTGCATCAGTCCCATTCCGGGGAGGTCGATTCCGGCCTTGTCGAAATATTGGAAGAGATGGTAGATCATTATGCGAGGAGGTTAAAGGTTTGAGTAACGATTTCTTTTTCGTTGAAGGCAATCTTTTCGTGTCCGATTACCTGGTAGTCTTCATGGCCCTTTCCGGCAAGGAGAATGGTCGAGCCGGGTTCTGCGGTAAGGATGGCCGTCTTGATGGCCTCACGGCGGTCAGCCACGGAAATCACCTTCCGGAGCCCCTTTGCTGAGAATCCGGTCTGGATTTCGGCAATGATGGAGTTGGGATCTTCGGTGCGGGGATTGTCGGAAGTGACGACGACGCGGGTTGCGTATTTTTCGGCGATTTCAGCCATTTCGGGCCGCTTTGTCCTGTCGCGGTCGCCGCCGCAGCCGAAGAGGCAGACGAGCGGTTTCCCGGGGCAGATGTCCCTGAGGGTTTTCAGAACATTCTCGAGGGCGTCCGGAGTGTGGGCGTAGTCTATTACGACGGTGATTCCGTTCGGGCCGGGAATGTTCTCGAGTCGTCCGGGAGCCGAAGAGAGGGTACTCAGGGCTACGAGAACCTCGTCTTCCCTGGCTCCGAGGCAGATGGCTGTCGTATAGATGGCGAGTACATTGTAGCAGTTGTGGACCCCGATAAGGCGTGTCCAGACCTCCTTCCCGTCGAGTCGGAGGAGCATGCCTTCCATACTTTCCTCTACAATCCGGGCACTATGGTCGGCCATGGCGCGCACGGCGTATGAAACGACTTTCGCCCTGGTGTTCTGGACCATAACGGCCCCGTTCCTGTCGTCGAGATTGATTATCGCGAAGGCGTCCTCCGGGAGGGCGTCGAAGAAGAGTTTCTTGCAGCGGAGATACTCGGCGAAGGTCTTGTGGTAGTCGAGATGGTCATGGGTCAGGTTCGAGAAGATACCCGCCTTGAAGCGCAGGCCCCCGATCCTCTCCTGTTCGGCACCGATGGAGCTGACTTCCATGAAACAGTATTCGCAGCCCTCTTCCACCATCTCTGCGAGGAGCCGGTTGATGGTGATAGGGTCGGAGGTGGTATTGTTGGTTTCGCTGCGCCTGCTTCCGACGTAATTGGCAATGGTCGAGAGAAGTCCGCAGTGGTATCCAAGGGCGGTGAAAAGACGGTAAAGGAGGGTCACGGTCGTGGTTTTCCCGTTGGTTCCGGTAATACCTGCAAGGGTCAGCTTCGAGGAGGGATTTCCATAGAAGTTTGTCGCCGCCATTGCGACTGCATGGCGTGAATTCTCAACCCTCACAAAGGTAACTCCTTCCACCTCTGAAGGAATATCCTCGCAGATGACCGCAACGGCTCCTCCTTTGACTGCGGAGGCGATATAGTCGTGTCCGTCCGAAGCGTATCCCCGGACCGCGATGAAAAGTGATCCTTCCCGGGCCTGCCTGGAGTCGCTTGTTATATCCCTGATTTCGAGGGAGGAATCTCCGAGTATCTCGATGACTCCGGTGTTCCTTATAATATCTTCAAGTCTCATTTCAAAACCAATTTTACTGTTTCACCTTTCTTCACCTTCGTCCCGGGGAGGGGAGTCTGGCTCTTTACATGGCCGCTGCCCTCGTAGTTGCAGCGGTATCCGCCGTTTTCAATCGCGTAGATTGCGTCGATAAGGCCGAAGCCGCGTACGTCCGGGACCGTTCCTTCTTCCTCTACGGCATCCTTTATCTCCATCCGGGGCATCATGGCCGCCCGTCCGACCTGCGGAGCCCAGTCGCCCCTTATGGCGTAAAGTCCGTCGACTATTTCCTTGACGGTCATTGCCGGGAGGGTTCCTCCGTAGAAACTCGCCAGGGAAAGCTTTGAATAGACAGTCACGAGGATCGAGTACTTCGGGTTGTCGACCGGGAAGAAGCCGACGAAGGTGCCCTGGTTCTTTTTCCGCCCCTGGATATCATGGTAGGCGTCATGCGGCCTCGGGTGTTCGGACGGCTGGAGGGCGACCTGAGCGGTGCCGGTCTTACCTGCGACCGGGAGCTTCGCGTTTTTCAGCCGGGTCGCCGTACCTTCCTCCGTAACGGCCTTGAGGGCCCTTTTGAGAGTGTCCGCAGTGGCGGGGGAGCACACGCTTCCGAGGATGGACGGTCCATGTTTCCTGAGGATTCTTCCATTCCTCTCAATATCCTCCACCAGGTATGGTTTCATCATCTTCCCGCGGTTCGCGATGGCGTTGTAGAAGGTCACGAGATGGAGCGGGGAAACCGCCGCGGAGTAGCCGTAAGCCGTAGTACCGAGGGTCGTGCGGCTCCAGGTGGGGGATTTCGGACCGGTAATCTGCGGAGTTCCGAGACCGTCGATGTCGAAGTCGAATTTCTCGCCCAGCTTATAGGTATAGAGCTTGTCAAAGAAGTTCTGCGGCTGGTCTCCGTAGTATTTTGTCGCGAGGTGGGCGAAGACGTAGTTCGAGGAAATCTCAAAGCCGTGCTTGACGGTAATCTCTTTCCGGCCGGTCTCGCGCTCATAGTCGAGGATGTGGACATCCTGGCGGTATCCGCCGGGGACGACTCCGTGGTTCGTCGGCAGGGTCTCATCGAGGGACTTGACGTATCCGTCCTCGAGAAGTGAGGTCAGGGTCACCGTCTTGAAGACGGATCCCGGCTCCCCGACCTGGGAAATAGCGAGGTTGAACCGCTCCTGGAGCGGACTTCCCTCGGTAGAGTCACGCTGCAGGTTTACCATGGCCCTGATGGCTCCGGTCTCAACCTCCATTATGATGACACAGGCGCCGCTGACGCGGTTTTCTTCCGTAATCTGCTTCCTGAGGGCCCGGTCGGCAAGGTCCTGGATGTCGATATCGATGGTGGTCCGGACATCGTCTCCGTCCACGGCCTTGACTGAAGTGCTGTCGTAGCTGTGGACCTTCCGGCTCATCTCCGTCTTACGGAGCCACTCGTACCCGTCTTTGCCATGGAGGACATAGTCATAACGACCTTCGATACCGATATGGGTGTTTCCGTAGGTCTGGTTGTCCTTTACATAGCCGATGGTCCTTCTTGCGAGCGAGCCGTAGGGGTACTGGCGGGAGTCGAACTGCTCTATGATGAGCCCGCTGATATTCCTCGTCCGGTTGAAAAGCGGCAGGGCCTTAACCCTCTGGAGGGTCTCATGGTCGATTTTTCCGCCGATTTTTACATATCTCCGGTTTTTCTCCCGGCTTGAGATGATTAGGTCATAGTACTCCGCCGCGGTCTTGTCCCGGTAGATGTCGCTAAGCCCGGCGGAAAGTTCCCTCGCCTCGCTGCGCCATTTCTCCTCTTTTTCCTTTCCCTTCTTCTCATCCTGGGCGAAGACGCCTTTCTGGACGGCGCAGTCCATGTAAACCTGATAAAGCGGGGTCGATATGGCGATTATGCGTCCGTCCGCAGCGAGGATGGATCCCCGGACCGGAGTCTCGGTGCGTTTTGTAGCCGTCGGGCGGAAAAGGCGCTCTACGGAAGGATCGACCTTGTAGGTCAGCTGGATATGGACAAGCCGGACGAAGATAACTATGGACAGCAGGAAGACAAGCGCATAGAAGAGGTCCAGGATGAATCCCACCCTGTCCCTTCCCCTGAGGACTTTGTCTTTTATGCGCTTTTCCGTCTTCATCATTTGACGATTTTTGTTGCGGGCTTCTCTGCAACCCTGAGGTCGGACCCCAGCCGTTCAAGGTTTTCCTGCACGGTCGAAATCCGGTTCAGCTCTACAAGCCGTCCGGTCATCTCGGCGTGGTAAATCCTTTCGTCGCCCAGGATTTTCTTGTTCTTTTCCACCTCCATGAGGGTATTGTCCACCGTGTAGCTCACCCAGATTGTAATCATCATGAGCATGAAGGCGTAGAGGATGTGGATGAAGTATTTGTCTGCTCCGATCCGAAGGAGAAACTCTCCTTTGAACATGGCCCTGAGCGCCTCAATCGCGCCTTTTCCTATATTCTTCCAGTTCATCTTCCTTCCTCCTCATTCTTTTCGGCGATACGCAGCTTTGCGCTCCTTGCCCTTGTGTTCGAGGCAATCTCGCTCTCCTGCGGCAGCAGCGGTTTGCGGTTCACCGCCCTCAGCGGAGCGGAGACATTGCCGTAGATATCCTTGTTTTCCCTTCCTTCCACATTCCCGGTCCGGATGAAGTTCTTTACCATCCGGTCTTCGATGCTGTGGTAGGTTATGACGACGAGCCGCCCGCCCGGTAACAGGGCGTCCACTGTCCCTTCAAGGAACTTTTCGAGGGAACGCATTTCGTCATTGACCACAATCCGAAGGGCTTGATAGACTTTCGCAAGAACCTTGTGCTCAGCGACTTTAGGGAGCATCCGGGCGATGGCGTCATGAAGGTCACCGGTAGTGCGGATCTCTTTCTGAGCCCTTGCCATGACAATCATTTTTGCCATGCGGCCGGCTCCTTCAACCTCTCCGTAGAGCCGGAGTATCCGCTCGAGGTCTTCCTCCGTGCTTCCGTTCACAATGTCGGCTGCGGACAGCCGGGCTTCCCGGTTCATCCTC
Source organism: Bacteroidales bacterium (assembly GCA_017445755.1). Lineage (GTDB taxonomy): Bacteria > Bacteroidota > Bacteroidia > Bacteroidales > UBA932 > Cryptobacteroides. The sequence continues at coordinate 52,451 of JAFSSE010000014.1, forward strand.
ATGTCGAGCGGCGCGTCATAGCGGAAGGAGAATCCCCGCTCTGCCGTGTCAAACTGGTGGGAAGACACGCCGAGGTCCGCAAGAATACCGTCGAAACCCTCGATGCCGAGGTACAGACGGTAGTTTTCTATAAAACGGAAGTTATTGTGAATCAATGTCAGACGGGGGTCGTCCGGCTTATTCTGAAAAGCATCGATGTCACGATCGAAGGCGATGACGCGTCCGCCATCGTGTAAGCGTGAAAGTATTCCAGCGGTGTGCCCACCGCCTCCGAAAGTGGCATCTGCGTATATTCCTTCGGGATTCGTCACGAGAGCTGAAACGCTCTCTTGAAGCATTACAGGACTATGATACTCTGACATAAAGCGGACCTCCTGTTACTGCTTCTTTTCGGATAGTCCTGCTGCTGTCTTCTTGAAATCGGATTCGGAAATCAGAGATGCTTCACGCCTTTCCCTGTCCCAGATCTCAATCTTGTAACCGACACCTGCAAATACTACCTCCTTGGTTAAACCTGTGGCCTTGAGGAGAACTTCCGGGATGTTGATACGACCGAGTTTTCCGTCAGGGACGACCTGATAGACCTCGTCGTTGAACTTCGACCAGAAGGCAGCGTGCTCGGGATTGAGTTCCGTATCCAGAGTTTCCATGACCTTGTCGGACCGTTTCACCCACTCGTCGAGGGTATAGAGGTCGAGGCAGTTGCCATGGACGCTTTTCTTGATGATGAGCGTTGTGTCGGATTCTCCGCTGCGGGTCATGGCATCGCGGAAGACGGCAGGGAACACTACGCGTCCCTTGTCGTCCAGCTTTCCGCCCGTTTTTCCGTAGAATCTGACCATTGCTCTGGGTTAAACTTAAACTTTCACGCTACGGGTACAAAGGTACGGAAAATTTTTCCATTTTCTACCATTTTCTTACAATTTTTTCCACAATTTTTTTGAACTTTTCCACAATTTGCCGTTACGCGCCCTTCCGGCATTGCCTGGTCTCCGGGCAGCCAGCCCCTGGCGGACGTGTCCACCCCCGGACCCGGGCAGGGGGTGGGGCCCGCAAGATACGAGTTCCGCGTTCTGCGGGACGAAGGAGATTGTGGGAGGGGCCGAAGTGAGCGAAGCGAACGGAGTTCCGCCAGGGGCTGGCTGTCAGGACGACGTGTCCACCCCCGGACACGGGCTGGGGGTGGGGCTCGCTGCCAGGTGCCTCGGTCCGGGATATGAAAAAGGAGGTGACCGAAAGTCTCCCGACTTTTTGGTCACCTCCTCCTAAGGTTCCGGCCGGCTTGCCGGTGTGGATGCTGAGAGCGTTTCTAAATCTTCCCGCCGAAGGCGAGGTCGCCGGCGTCGCCGATGCCGGGGACGATGTAGCTGTGGCCGGTCAGCTCTTCGTCGATTGCTGCGGTCCAGAGGGTTACGTTGTCGGCGAGATGCTTCTGGAGATACTCCACGGCGTATGCACTGGCAATCGGGCAGACAAAGTGGGTCTTTTGAGGGGTACCTCCTTCCTCAATCAGGGTATTGTAAACCAATTCGATGGATGCGCCTGTAGCCAGCATCGTATCGGAGAGGATCAGGGTCTTTCCGGTGATGTCGGGGCAGATGCAGTAGTCGGTGCGGAGCTCGAAATAGTCTCCCTTGCCGTATTTGCGGTAGGCGGCGACAAAGGCCGTCTCGGCGCGGTCGAAGCAGTCCAGGATGCCTTTCTGGAGGGGAAGGCCGGAGCGCAGGATGGATGCTATGACAAGAGGGGTGTCCGGTGTGGAGACAGTCGCTATTCCAAGCGGGGTGGTTACTTCCTTTACGGAGTAATCGAGTGTCCTTGAGATTTCATAAGCGAAAACCCGACCTACCCTTTCGAGGTTGGTCCGGAAGCGGAGACGGTCTTTCTGGATATTGATATCCCGCATTTCCGCAATATAGCTGTTGAGAACGGAATTGCTTTCTCCTAAATTGAGGACATTCATGGCTTGTGGTCTGCTTGGTTCTGGAAGCAAAGATAGTTTTTTTATTGTGAAATATCAAAGCCACGTTACTTATATAAAGCCACTTTACTCTCCGAAAAGCTGAAATAAGAATCTTCAGATATTATTATGTGGTCGATAAGGGGGCAGCCGATACTGCTGACAGCGCGGCGAATCTGGTCTGTAAACCGGATATCCGCTTCGCCCGGATGGGGGTTGCCTGCGGGGTGGTTGTGAAAAAGGATGACCGAAGAGGCCTCTTTTTCGATAATGCGTTTCAGAATCCTGATGTCACCGGGAGATGTCGATGAAGGACCGCCGCTGCTTATCTTCTCCATCCCGATAATGTAGTGGGAGCGGTTGAGAAGGAGCAGCCAGCACTCCTCGTGGTCCAGTCCCTTCAGCTTTGAAAGCATTGCTTTAGCGGCTGCACCGGGACTTGTAACCGGGATTTTGTCCGGGACGGAGACCTCTGCGAAGGCCCTTCGGCCGAGTTCCATGGCCGCGGCGATGGCAAGCGCCTTGCCGGTACCTACTCCCTTGATTCTGCAGAGCCGCTCTATGCTCATTCCGGAAAGGACTGAGAGTTTCCCGTCCACCGAGGACAGTATCAACTGGGCCAGGTCGGCGGCGCTTGTTCCGGGTACTCCGGTCCGGAGCAGAATGGCGAGAAGGTCTCCCGAGCTGGTTGCCCTGGCACCTGAGTGGAGCATCTTTTCCCTCGGCCTTTCGGAGGGACAGAGGTCTTTCATCTTCATGGCAAAAAAACTTTCCGGCCGGAATTTAGGGAATTCCGACCGGAGAAGTGTCTTGAAAACGGATAATGTTTCCGGAGAAATCGTGGTTTCAGCCCTTTTTGGCCTCCAGAATCAGTTCTCCGAGTTCCTCTATGTCGCGGACGATAATGTCCGGCGGATAGAATTCCGGATTGGGGTTTGTCCTGGCATCCTCAGCCACCTTTTCGGCAGTTTCGAGGGTCGTTTCACCGGAGAGGACGAGGACACCGACAGCCCCGGCGTTATGGGCCATGGCCGTATCGGTGTAGATCCTGTCGCCGACCATTGCAATCTCCTCGCTCCTGAGTCCGTGGCGGTCCATTATGCCCTGGAGCATCGTGGGATCGGGTTTTCCGAGAACGATGTCCGGGCGGCGGCCCGTGGCGTGCTCGATACATTTCTGCAGGGAACCGCAGTCTACGAGGACGACCCTCTGGTCCGTCGGGCAGACCCTGTCGGGATTGGTCGCGACATAGGGAATCCCCTGCGAAGCCCACCAGGCGGCGCGGCAGAGGCGGGGGTAGACGAGGGTGGTGTCAAAGGCGACGACAAGTACGTCCGGAACGTCGTCCGGATCGTCGGCGCACTGCTCGAAACCGGCTTTTTCAAACTGGGAAACCATGCTCGGCGTTCCGAGCATGAAGAGCCGCTTCGCCTCGGGATGGGTCTTTTTGATGTAGTCGATGGCGGCAAGGGAGGTGGTGTACATGTTGTCCTCCGTAGCCGGGATCCCCATCGCTTCCAGCTTGTGGATATAGTCGGCGACCGATTTTGTCGGATTGTTGGTCAGGAATGAGTGGCCGACTCCGGCCGCTTCGGTGCTGTTGAGGAAATCTACGGTGAAGGGGAAAAGACGGCTCCCGAGGTAGATGGTTCCGTCCATATCCAGGGCCAGGTGGCGAATCTTCGAAAGCTTCGCCCTGAGTTCCGGGGTGAGGGTCTTGTTATGGTTTTCTTTCATGAATCAATGGGTTAATCCGCCGGTGCGACAGCGTCAATGTCCATAATATATGCCGGATTTCCGGAAGGTACGGGGGCATGGGCTTCCTTTACGATTTCCCACATCTTCGAGGTGATTTCGGGGTGCTCGGCTGCGATATCCTTCCCCTCGCGGGGGTCGGTGGAGAGGTCGAAGAGGGAGAACTCCCCGACACCTTCCTTAACTCCCTTGATAAAGCCCTTCCAGTTACCGTAACGAACTCCTACCCAGCCCTTTCCGCCGGGGAATTCCCAGTAGAGATACTCGTGCTCCTTCTGCTTCTTTCCGAGAATGGTCGGAAGGAAGGAGATGCCGTCGGTCTGGGGACATTTCGCGCCGGCGAGTTCCGCAAGGGTAGGCATCACATCGGTGAACTGTGCGACGTGGCCGGTAATCCTGCCGCCTTCCGGCAGCGGGAACGGGGTCTGCTGGACTCCGGTGCCCTTGAGGTAGTCGCCCATGGCGACGATGAACGGCATGCGTATTCCGCCTTCATGGAGCGAGGACTTGCCCCATCCCTTGCGGCATTTGAACGGACCGCCGCTCTCGAAATACTCCATGGGGGAGTTGGTATTGTTGGCGGGACCGTTGTCCGAGGTAATGACGATAAGGGTGTTGTCATAGAGCCCGAGCCGCTTGAGCTGTTCCACAATCTTCCCGATCTGGGTATCGATGTGGGTAATCATTGCGGCGTAGGTGGCGTGGGGATATCTGTTTGAATAGTAGTTCTTTCCGTTGACCGGCTCCTCGTCTCCGAGCTTGTTGACATAGTAGAGGACCTCGTCTTCCGGGGCCTGGACCGAGCTGTGGGGAACGGTTGTCGTATACATCAGGAAGAAGGGGGTCTTCGTGGCCGCGACAGAGTCGATATAACAGGTGATTTTGTCGAACATCAGGTCCGGACTGTATTTCGCCTGGGTATACTTGTCGTAGCTCCTCGGGTCGTAGGGGTCTGCGCCCTCGTCGAGGGGAGTCTCCGGAGGAAGGAGTTCGTTACCTTCTATATAAACGCGGTGGCTGTTCTCCCAGAGGAAGGGAGGATAGTAGACATGGGCCTGCCGCTGGCAGTTGTAACCGTAGAAATAGTCAAAGCCCATCTTGTTTGGGGCGCCCTCGGAAAGGGGAGCGCCGACGCCCCATTTCCCGATCATGGCGGTCGAGTAACCGGCGCTTTTCATCATGGTCCCGAGCGTCTGGGTGCCTGCGGCAAGCGGGAACTGGCCTTCCAGGGCAGGGTCTGCGAGCATCGCTGCGTGGTCCCATACGTTGCCGCGCCAGGTCATCTCGTCGTTGGCACGGATTTGGGCATGGCCGGCATGCTGTCCGGTAAGGAGACCGCAACGGGAGGGCGACGAAAGCGGAGCCATGCTGTACATGTCCGAGAAGCGGATTCCACGGAGGGCGATTGCGTCGATATTCGGGGTCTCGATTTTCTTTTGTCCGTAGCAGCCGAAATCTCCGTACCCGGCGTCGTCCATCATTATGAAAATAACGTTCGGACGGGAGTTCTTGGAAAGGGGTTTCGCTTCCGAGCAGGAAGCGGCTCCGGCGATTGCAAGGGCGGGCAGGGCTACGGCGGCAATTGCCGGCACTGCGGAAGGGTTCTTTTTCATTTTCATGCTTTTTTCGCGTCTGCTTCTTCGAGTTCCTTCATGATTTTGTCGGCCTTTTCATAGCCGTTTGCCGGTGCACCCCACATCGTCATAAGCACGAGGATGGAGATTACGGCGACAACGACCACGGTAATATAGGCCCCGTTCCAGCCGTAGTGCTGGGCGATGTAGCCGAAGCCGACGCCGGAGACTATGGTACTCATGTATCCGAAGATGCCGAGAATGCCGTTAGCCGTAGCTGAGGCGCGGTTGGTGGCATGCTGGGCGGCGCAGATACCGAGGAGGGCCTGGGGACCGTAGATGAAGAAGCCGAGGAAGAAGAACGGGATCATGAACACCCACCATGCGGCGCTGGAAGGAAGCCGCCAGAAGAGGAGGGCGCAGAGGACTACTCCGACCATGCAGACAGTGCTCGTGTGGTGGGCCTTGCTCTTGAAGATATGGTCGGTTGCCCAGCCCCAGAAGAGCATTCCGAGGTTTCCGCCGACGAGTTCGAAGATAAGGCAGGTCGTCGTCGCCTGGGCCATGGTCATGCCCTTGGACTCGGTCAGGATGGTAGGACCCCAGTCGAGGAAGGCGAAGCGGACTATGTATACGAAGAAGTTGGTGACGGCCAGGGTCCAGATAATCCGGTTGCCGTAAACCTGCCTCTTCACGAAGGCGTTGTGGCGGGCGGACTCTTCGGGAGTGGTCACAATGGCCTTTTTCTCACCCACTACTTCGGGAAGTCCTACGTCGGAAGGGGAGTCCTTGAGGTTGAAGAAGAGCCAGATGGATCCGAGGAGGGCGACTCCGGCGGGAATGAGGAAGCACCATCTCCAGGCGCCGAAATGGGCGGCGAATGTGGCGACCTTCGGGTCGGAAATATCGACTCCGAGGTTGTTGGCGATGGAGGTCATGGTGGCCATGTCAGCGGTCATGTCGGTGCCGAGGTGCGGCATCACGAGATAGCCGCAGAGGGCCATTGCGAGGCCGGCGCCGATGGAGTGGGACATGTTCCAGATGCTCATCTTGGTGGCGAGCTCATTGGGCCTGATCCATTGGGTAATGGTCTTTGTGCAGGGCGGAACACCCATACCCTGGAGGAAGCCGTTGATAAGCCACAGCACGCCCATGACATAGGCGAGCACGGTGGCCATTGCCGCCGCATCTCCGGCTTTTCCGGCGATTCCGAGGACCCAGCCGGTCAGAAGATCGGAGGTCCCGAAGAGGATATTTACGATGGCACAGAGCATGAGCCCGAGGGACATGACGATGCGGGCGCTGTTACGGTCCGTTATGATTCCGACGACATAGCGGGAAAGCCCGTAGATTACGCCGTGGAGGGTCAGAAAGAGGCCCAGCTGGGTTTTGGAAATCCCAAAGTCAGCCCCGAGGCCGGGCATCGAGAAGGAGAAATTCTTTCTGACGAGATAGAAAATCGCATAACCAATCATCGTTACGATGATCATGCGCCAGGACCAGTATTTGTAACTTTTCCCGTTAGTTGCTTTTGGTTCTTCCATATAATTGGTTTGATTGTTTTCAGTTTCAGTATCGGTTGACAAAGATAACAATATTTTGACTATCTTTGCACATACGTAGTTCAAGATTTTTTATGGCAAAGCGTGAAATAAAATTCTCCCTGGTTTACAGGGATATGTGGCAGTCGTCCGGAAAATACGTTCCGAGGGTGGATCAACTGGAAGAGGTGGCCCCCGCCATTATAGACATGGGCTGTTTCGACCGCGTCGAGACGAACGGAGGCGCTTTCGAGCAGGTAAACCTCCTTTTCGGGGAGAATCCGAATGTCGCTGTCCGCCGCTGGACCGCCCCTTTCCATAAGGCAGGAATTGAAACCCATATGCTCGAGCGGGGACTCAACGCCTTGAGAATGAATCCGGTACCAGCCGATGTCAGGGAGCTCATGTTCCAGGTGAAACATAAACAGGGGACGGATATCGCCCGCTCCTTCTGCGGGCTCAATGACCACCGCAACCTCCGGCTAAGCGTGGAGTATGCGAAGAAGGCGGGAATGACTTCCCAGGTCGCTCTTTCGATAACCAATTCCCCGGTCCATACCGTTGAATACTATATGGGTGTCGTCGACAAGGTCGTGGAATACGGCTGCGACGAAATCTGCCTCAAGGACATGGCCGGAATCGGCCGTCCGACCTTCCTCGCCTCCCTCGTCTCGGAGATAAAGAGAAAATATCCCCACATCAAGGTCCAGTACCATGGCCATACCGGCCCCGGTTTCTCCCCGGCTTCCATGCTGGAAGTCGCCCGTGCGGGAGCCGACTATCTCGACGTAGCCGTGGAACCCCTGTCCTGGGGGAAAGTCCATCCGGATGTCATCACGATCCGCGAAATGATGCGCGCGGACGGTTTTGCGGTCAAGGACCTGAATATGGACGCTTACATGGAAGTCAGGCGCCTTACCCAGAAATTCATCGACGATTTCCTCGGATACTGGATAAACCCGTCCAATGCGAAGATGACCTCCCTCCTTGTCGGCTGCGGCCTCCCGGGAGGCATGATGGGATCCATGATGGCCGACCTGAAGGGCTTCCAGGGCGCAATTAACGCTGCCCAGAGGGCCCATGGCCGTCCGGAGATGTCCCTTGACACCCTCATGGTGAAGCTCTTCGAAGAGGTCGAGTACGTATGGCCCCGCCTCGGCTACCCGCCGCTCGTGACCCCGTTCAGCCAGTATGTGAAGAATACCGCCCTGATGAATCTCTTCAACATGCTTAACGACAAGCCGCGCTGGACAACCATAGACAAGGATACCTGGGGCATGATCCTCGGGGACATGGGAAAGCTCCCCGGACCTCTGGCCCCGGAAATCATAGAACTCGCCAAGTCCAAGGGACTCAGTTTCTACGACGGCGTTCCGCAGGACAATTATCCCGACGAACTCCCGAAATTCCGCCAGATGATGAAGGAAGAGGGCTGGGACGAAGGGGAGGACAGCGAGGAACTCTTCGAGTTCGCCATGCATGAGCGCCAGTACCGCGATTATAAGAGCGGTGTCGCCAAGCAGCAGTTCAACAAGGAACTCGCTGACTTCCGTGCGAAGGCCGGAGCCCCGATAATTGTGAAGCGTCCTGTGGTTGAGATGCCGAAGTTCGACGTCAGGGAATATGCGGAAAAATATCCCCACGCCGTCCCGGTCCAGGCAAAGGCCAAGGGCCAGCTGCTGTGGGAGGTTGATGTAGACGCCCCCTCTGCCGCTCCGATTGCAGGTGCCCCGGTCGAGAAGGGAAAGCCGATGGGCTATGTCCAGACCTGGTACGGGATGGAAGAACTCATCCCTGCCGTTACCGGAAGGGTAGTCGCCGTACTTGGAAAGCAGGGCGACGAAGTGGAAAAGGGCGAAATAGTCGCTTTTATCCAGGAATAAGCCCTTTTATTCCATATAAAACTGATAACCGATGAAGCTGAGAAAAGCCGCGTTTCTGGCTGTTGTCGCGGGGGCCCAGGGGGTGCCTGCGCTTTGCCGCCAGAAGCCCAATATCATTTTCTTCCTGATTGACGACTACGGCTGGGTTGACAGCAGCGTCCCTTACGGGGAGGAGGTCTATCCGATGAACCGGAACTTCATCACTCCGAATATGGAGCGGCTTGCCGAAAAGGGGGTCATTTTCACCAATGCCTATGCCTGCCCCGTTTCGACCCCGACCCGGACTTCGATGATGTCCGGGATGAATGCGGCCCATACCGGGATCACGAACTGGACGGCCACGCTGCGGGATGAGCCCTCGGATGCAGTGGACGGCGGTTTCGACCTCCGGAAATACACCGACGAAGGGAAGGACGGCCTGCTCCGTCCCGACTGGAATGTGAACGGGCTGAGCCCTGTGGAGGGTATCTCCCATGCCCAGTATGCAACCCCCTTTGTCAGGCACCTCCGGGACAACGGTTATTATACCGTCCACATCGGGAAGGCGCACTGGGCGACGGCCGGGACTCACGGGGCGTCCCCGTACAACATGGGCTTCCTGGTCAACGTTTCCGGCTCAATCAACGGCATGCCTCGGAGCTACTACGGCAGCGAGAACTTCGGCAACCGGCCGGAGCAGTGGAACTACATGGCCCCGCAGAACCTCGCCGAATACTATGGCCAGGACATTTACCTGACGGAAGCCCTGACGCTCGAGGCGCTGAAGGCCCTGGAATACCCCATTTCGAAGGGACAGCCCTTCTACCTTTACATGTCCCATTACGCCACGCATCTTCCCGTCATGAAGGATCCGCGCTTTGTGGACCAGTACATTGAGATGGGCCAGGACAAGGGCCAGGCGGGTTATGCCTCGATGGTCGCGGGTGTGGACAAGTCGCTCGGCGACCTTATGGACTTCCTCGAGGAGAAGGGGATTGCGGACAATACGGTAATCGTTTTCATGGCCGACAACGGCGGCAATGCCAATACCCGGGACAAGGGCGGGGAACCCCATATGCAGAATGCCCCGCTCCGGGAGGGGAAGGGCTCGTGCTACCTCGGAGGAATCCGGGTCCCGATGATGGTATACATCCCCGGGAAGACCGCCCCCGGAACCCGCATCAACACCCCTGTCCTCCCGGAGGACATCTATCCTACCATGATGGAGCTCGCGGGTATCCGGAATTATGACCATGTCCAGCCAATTGACGGAAAATCAATTGTTTCCCTTGCGGTAAAGGGCTCCCGCCTGGCGGCAAAAGCGGCCCGGAAGGGTGAAATCAGCTCCCAGAAAGAGGCCAATGCCTTTGTCGTTCCGGAGTCCGTCTCCGGCATAGACCCCAACCGGGAGGTCATAATGCATTATCCCCACCAGTGGAAGCCGAAATACAAGGAAGAGATCGATTTCCTCTCCACCATAATCGTCGGGGACTGGAAACTGGTCTATGTGATGATGAACACGGTCCCCGGCTGGAGCGTCGCCGACGGAAAGGTCTTCGAACTCTATAACATCCGGGAGGATATCAGCGAGAAGCACAACCTCGCCGACGAGTATCCGGAGAAGGTGAAGGAGCTTGCGGTCGCGCTCGGAAAGCGGTTCCGGGAGTGGAACACCCCCATGCCAAGGTATAAGTCAACGGGTAAGACGGTTCCTTACCCAGATGAAATAGCAGAGAGATGAAATACGATTTTGACACTCTTACCGACCGCCGGGGGACGGAGTCGGTAAAATGGGATGAATTCTCCCCCGAAGCCCTTCCAATGTGGGTCGCTGACATGGATTTCAAGGTTGCACCCGCCATCCGGGAGGCCCTCCAGAGGCGCCTGGACCACGGTATCTTCGGCTACGAGTTGGTGCCACAGGATTATTTCGACGCAGTCTCAAGTTGGTTCTCCCGCCGCCACGGCTGGGAGGGAATCCGCCGGGAGAACGTAATCCCGACAACCGGTGTGATTCCCGCCTATTCCGCCTGTATCAAGGCATTTACTTCTCCAGGTGACAAGGTGATAGTCCAGACGCCCTGCTATAACGCTTTCTTCCCGGCAATCCGGAACAACAGGTGCGAGGAGAGCGTCAATGCCCTGATTTACAGGGACGGGCAGTACAGTATCGACTTCAATGACCTGGAGCGAAAGGCGGCCGATCCGCGGGCGACGGTCCTCCTCCTTTGCAATCCTCAGAATCCTGCCGGACGGGTCTGGAAGAGGGAGGAGCTTCTTCGAATCGCAGAAATCTGCCTCCGCAACGGGGTCTTTGTCATCTCCGACGAAATCCACTGCGAACTGACCTATCCCGGCCACGACTATACTCCTTACGGGACCCTTCCTGAGGAATATGTCCTTCGGAGCGCCACCTGCTGTTCCCCGACCAAGGCATTCAACATCGCTGGAATCCAGATAGCGAATATCATCGCAAAGGATCCGGATGTAGTCCGGAAAATAGACCGCGCCATCAACGACAACGAGTGTTGTGACGTAAATGTCTTCGGCGTCGCGGCCCTTAAGGCCGCTTACAATGAAAGCGTGGAGTGGCTGGATGAGCTCCGCGCTTATCTTTTTGATAATTACCTTATGCTCAAGGATTTCCTCTCGAGGGAACTGCCCGCCGTGAGCTGTCTTCCTCTCGAGGGGACCTATCTCGTCTGGCTGGACTGCAGTTCATACCGTCGGAAAGGTGAGCCGGCGGAGGGTTTCTCGGAGCGGCTGAACGCCCACCTTCGCGACCGCGCGGGCCTTGTCCTAAGCTGTGGAACCATTTACGGCGCCGCCGGAGAAGGTTTCCAGAGGATGAATATCGCCTGTCCCCGCGAGCGTCTTGTAGAAGGCCTCCGGCGACTGAAAAATGGATTGGAAGGATATAAAAACGCTCTGCCGTAAGCGTTCCGCGATAATTTGGAGGAGTGGAGCGAAATGCGTATATTTACACGTTCAACAGATTGATTTATGAAACGGATTGTTTTATTTGTGACCGCGTTATTCGCGGCTTTGTCTTTGCCGGCACAGCAGCAGATGCGTACTGAAAAAAATTCCGAAATCGTCCGTGAAGTGACGGTGGAGGGGGATTTTGTAGTTGTCGGAGGCGGACTCGCAGGGGTCTGTGCGGCGGTTTCCGCCGCAAGGCACGGAGTGCCCACCGTCCTGATCCAGGACCGTCCCGTCCTCGGTGGCAATGCCTCGAGTGAGATGAGGATGGGAATCTGCGGGGCGAAGAGCGACCAGGACTATGAAGCCGGCATCCTCGAAGAGATGCAGATCCGGAATTTCCGTTACAATCCCCTTCAGAGGTACACCCTCTGGGATGACGCCATCTATTCGACGGTCGTCATGGAACCCAATATCCGTCTTCTCCTGAATACATCGGTAAACGGGGTTGTGATGGACGGAGAGAGGATTGCCGCGGTAAAGGCATGGAACACCAACAACTATACCCGTTATACGGTTAAGGGTAAGATGTTCGCCGACTGCTCGGGAGACGGCATCCTCCGTCTTTCGGGAGCGAAGTTCCGCCATGGCAGGGAGAATCCGGAAGAGTTCGGAGAAGACTACCTCCAGACGGGTGGAGATGCGAAGACGATGGGAAATTCGATTCTTCTCCAGCTACGGAAGACCAAGGAGCACCATCCGTTCACCGCTCCGGAGTGGGCCTACCACTTCACGGACGCCGACTTCGATTACGAGAAGCCCTCCTCGGGCATTCCCGGGGTCAAGTTCAATTACAAGAAACTCTATCCGAAAGACAACAACTTCTGGTGGATCGAGTTCGGCGGGGAGTTCGACACCATCGCCGACGCCCTCGATATCCAGTTCGAACTGAAACGGATCGCCTACGGGGTCTGGGAGTATATGAAAAACCACCCGGACGGCCGCTGCAGGGACTATGACCTCGACTGGATCGGGTCCCTCCCGGGGAAAAGGGAATCCACCCGCTATGTCGGTCCGCATATCCTGACCCAGGGCGACGTGATGAGCGGAGGGCATTTCGAGGATGTTATCGCCTACGGCGGATGGACCCTCGACGACCATGATCCCGAGGCCTTCCACAAGAAGGGCCGCATCAGCGTGGAACACAACCCCCCGGTTCCCTTCGGAATTCCCTTCGACTGCCTCTATTCGGTCAATGTGCCGAACCTGCTTTTCGCCGGGCGGGATATTTCCGCGACCCATATGGGCCTCTCCTCGACCCGGGTCATGGCTACCTGCGCCCTCCTCGGCCAGGCGGCCGGAACCGGCGCCTATGTGGCCCTGAAATACGACACTACCCCCGCCGGGGTCCGTCATGACCATATTGCCGAGCTCCAGGACATCCTCGAGGACGACGACTGCATGCTTCCGTTCCGCTGGAGGAAGGTCTCCCCGCTGACCCTTTCGGCGAAGACAGCCCCGGAAAACGAGCCGCTCAGAAACGGTATTGACAGGAAATATGACGGCGAAGATAACGGGGTCTGGGTCCCTGCCGGAGACCTTTCCATGGAATACTCGTGGAAAAAGCCCCAGACACTGACCGGAGTCCGTCTTATCTTCGACTCGGACTTTGTCTATCGGGGGAAGCGCATGCGTAAGCTCGAAGCGACGACGGAAAGGGTTGAGATGCCGAAAATGATGGCTAAGTCCTTCCGTATTGAAGCGAGGTACAAGAAAGAGTGGAAAACGGTCTATGAGTGCGGGGAGAATATAAAGCGCCTTGTCAAGGTCTCTTTCGACGCCCCCGTAAAGGCCGATGCCATCCGTCTTGTCGTTACGGAAACTTGGGGAGATTCTTCCGCCCATGTTTTCGCCTTTGATGTCCTTTAACCATAGGTATCCGGTTACTATGAAACGTTTAATCCTTCTATCCGCCGCGGTTCTCGTCTTTACGGGGACCCTTTGCGGCCAGGTCCGCCACGAGATGGTGGTTCCCGACATTCCGGGTTTTGTGACGCTGAAAGGCGACATGCATATCCATACGACCTTTTCCGACGGAACTGTATGGCCGACCACCCGTATTGACGAGTGCGTCTGGGAGGGCCTAGATGTCCTCTGCATAACCGACCATGTTGACGGGCGCCTCCAGAAATATACAAAGGACGGCACCTTCAATGCGGACAAGGTTGACCGGAACACTTCCTTTAAAATGATGGAAAAGTACGCCCGGGACAAGGGCGTGGTCGTCATCCACGGAGGAGAAATCACCAGCCAGATTATGCCTCCGGGCCATATGAACGCTATTTTTGTCACGGATAACAACCCGCTCGGGAAGGCAATGGACGATGTCTATCCGGACCGTCAGCCGGAAGGGGCGGATGCGGCTGTCCGGCTGGCCAGGAAGCAGAATGCCTTCGTGACATGGAACCATCCGAACTGGTGCCGCCAGGCCCCGGACACCACTGTAATCTATCCCATCCATGAACAATACCGTAAGGAAGGGCTGATTAACGGGGTGGAGATTTACAACTGGTGGGACGGATACTGCAAGGAGGGACACCACTGGGCTGTCGAGCACAACCTGACCCTTATGAGCGGGACGGACAGCCATCATCCGATGTTCATGGACATAGATTTCCTCGCCGGGGAGCTTCGTCCAGTAACCCTGATTTTTACCAGGGAACGCAGCCGCGAAGGTGTCAGGGAAGCCCTTGACCATCAGCGTACTGCCGTTTTCGCGGAGGGTCGGGTATACGGCTCGGCCGATCTTCTGACCCCGCTGCTGGACGCATGTGTCCAGGTGGAGGAGGTCATTAAAACCAAGACCAAACTTAGTATCAGGGTTTATAACGCCAGCTCCATCCCCGTTATTCTTGACAAGGCGCCGGGAAGCGAGCAGTGGCAGATTTCAAGGCATGTCACCCTCCATCCCTTCGAACATCAGGTGCTGACCCTTTACCGGCTGAACACCAAGGATCCGCTGGAATCCGACGTCTTCGACCTCCACTACAGGGTGGACAACTTTTTCACTGATGCTGACGTTCGCCTTCCGTGGGTGCTCCACATTGAGAAACACTGATCTCGCAGGAGTGACTCCTGGCGAATGAGTCATAGGTAACCCGGCCGATGGATGAAGCGCAGATGCGTCCTGAGACTGGGTTCTTTATTTCCGTAATCGGGCCCTCGATGCGGGCATCGATATCCTCGCTGTCTTCGAAAGCCCTGTCGCAGGCGGGGTCGAAGGTGCAGTCTTCGAGCGTTATACCCTTCATGTAACAGAGGGGCTGCTCCCCGGCGATATGGCAGCGTACGAGGCGGATGTTCCTGGAGTGCCAGCCGAGGTATTCCCCGTCCAGGAGGGAGTCGTAAACAGTAACGTTCTTACACTCCCAGAAAGAGTCCTTCGTCAGGATTCTGGCATTGTGGATTTCCACGTTCCTGCAGTACTGGAAGACGTATTTCGAGTCGCTTTCAAGAGTATCGACAAAGATGTCCTCCGATCCCATGAAGGGGTAGGTCCCTCCGGAAAGCTTTACGTTTCTGAGCCGGAGGCCCCTTATGTTCCAGAAGGTTTCGTCGGCATCGTTTATGGTCACGTCCTCGAGAGAGAGGTTCCTCATTTCACGGAAGAATTTCGGCCCGTCGATGGTGCAGCGTTTCATGACCATGTCGTTGCTGTACCAGATTGCAGAACGGGACTCTGGAGCGAAATAGCAGCCGGTGACAACGCTCCCGTCAACGTGCCAGAGGGGATATTTCCCGAAAAAGCGGCAGTCTGCAACTTCTATGTTGCGGCAGAATTTTATTCCGGATTCGCCGTCCGTAACCGTTATGTTCTCAAGGCGGGTGTCTTCAATTCCGAAAAGCGGGCGCTCCCCGCCGAACTCTTTGTTGCTTATATGGTTCATTCCATGAATCGTTTTGGGATAGCAAAGGTAATGGTTTTCTTGAAATTATTCAGTTTTTTTGAACGATTCCCGGATTTTTTATGTAGTTTTGCAGCCAAGTTCAACTAACCTTAATTTTATGAGATTAAATGAAGAAAATCCTGGTTGTTTGCGTAGCCGCGTTGCTACCCTGCTTCCTTGTCTCCGCACAAGGGGCTGACGACGCCGGAACCGGTGTCGGATTGTCCGTTATCCCGAGAATCGACCTGACCCCCCAGTTCGCAGAGGGCAATGGCAGTTTTACACTCGGTAATTCTTCTCTCTATTCCCTTTTTGAAGGAAACATCACTGAAAGTCTTTCGTTCAGTGTATGTAACCATTGGCTTTCCACCTCCCCGTCCGAGCTCTATACAATCGAGGGTGAGGGAGCGAACCTCTTCCGCAGCGACTGGACCAATTGGCTGGACTGGGCTTATCTGAGCTATGATTTCGGGAATCTTTCCGTTTCGCTCGGAAAAGATGTGATGTTTATCGGAAGCTTTGAGTTCGACGCCTACGATTTCGAAGTCCATCCCCAGCTCTCGTCTTCCCTCTGGAATAATTTCTGCTGTTACCAGTGGGGCGGAAAGATTGCCTATATGAACGAATCGGAGAACACGCAGATAAGTGCCCAGTTCTCATCTTCCCCATATACCGTCCGCCCCTTCGAGGACGGGGTCCTGAGTGCAGGACTCGAGTGGCGGGGTGAATACGGGCCTCTGAGCAATATATGGAGCATCCTCTTTATCGGCGACGGGCAGGCGTATCGTCCTGTCGTCAGCTTGGGCCAGAGGTTTACTGCCGGAGATTTCTCCATTGAACTTGACTGGACCAACCGCTGCGCAACCGACGGCGAGATCTACGATATCCTCTGCCCCGGGAACACCCTTATCGGGAAACTCTCCTACACCCCGTCGGAAACTACGGAACTTATTCTCAGCTGCGGCTATGAGAACAACAAGACGGAGGAGCTGATTGCGGATTCCTCTTTTATAGAAGAAAGTCTTTTCAGCGGACTGGCCTTCCACTGGTCTCCCGTCGAAAATCTCCGGCTTCACGCCGTCGCCTCCCTGTCCACTATAAACATGGGAATGGTTGATTGGAATATCTCTAAAAATGCCCTTACTGCGACCATTGGAGTCGGCGCCCTGTATTACTTTAACCTGAAATTGAAATAATGACGGACCACATTATTGACATCAAGCACCTGTCCAAGTCCTTTTCGGGCAAGGAGGTGCTTAAGGACATCAATTTATATGTCCGCCGCGGGGAATTCATAACCCTTCTCGGCCCTTCCGGCTGCGGAAAAACGACCATGCTCCGCATGATTGCGGGTTTCCTCCAGCCCGACGAAGGGTCCATCCTTCTGGACGGGAAGGAACTCACGGGAATACCTCCCCACAAAAGGCCCCTCAATACAGTGTTCCAGCGTTATGCGCTCTTTCCGCACCTGGACGTCTATGACAACATCGCTTTCGGTCTCAAGCTGAAGAAAACCCCTTCGGATGAGATAGACAAGCGGGTCCGGCGGGTCCTCAAGCTCGTTTCCATGTCCGATTACGAAGACCGCGACGTGGATTCCCTTTCCGGAGGCCAGCAGCAGAGGATAGCCATCGCGAGGGCCATCGTGAACCAGCCGAAGGTGCTCCTCCTCGACGAGCCGCTCGCCGCCCTTGACCTCAAGATGAGGAAGGACATGCAGATCGAGCTCAAGGAGATGCATGAAAAGCTCGGCATCACCTTCATCTACGTGACCCATGACCAGGAAGAGGCCCTGACCCTCTCCGATACCATTGTCGTCATGAACGAGGGCCGGATCCAGCAGATAGGTACCCCGACCGATATTTATAACGAGCCGGTCAATTGCTTCGTGGCTGACTTTATCGGCGAGAGCAACATCCTGAAAGGCAGGATGTTGCGGGACCGCCGCGTGGCCTTTATCAAGCACGAGTTCGACTGTGTGGACGAGGGCTTCGGGGAAGATGTCCCGGTGGATGTGGTAGTTCGGCCTGAGGATATATATTTTACGACGGATCCTTCAAAGTGCCAGTTCAAGGCAAAGGTCAATTCCTGCATTTTCAAGGGAGTCCACTACGAGATGTGGGTCGATACCGACACGGGCTATGAGCTTATGATCCAGGACTATGACCCCTATCCCGTAGGCAGCGAAGTCATGCTCTACATAGACCCTGACGACATCCAGGTGATGCGTAAGGAACGCCGTGCCAATACCTTTAAGGGAAAGGTTATTGGGGAGGGGAAGGTCAGTTTCCTCGATACTGAGTTCGATTGCGACACCGCCGGCTTCTCGGAAGGCGACGCGGTGACTGCGACCGTTTCATTTGAGAAGGTGGACCTTCTCGACCATGAGGACGAGGCGGACATAACCGGGAACGTGGTCTTCATCCTCTATATGGGCGACCACTACCACCTGACCATTAAGACCGAAAGCGGGGAGAATGTCTGGGTGGATACCAATGATATCTGGGACAAGGGTGACTTCGTAGGTATCCGGATACTCCCGGAGGACATCCGTCTTTCCAAAGCGGAGGGTTCCGATGAATAAGCGGTCGAGCTGGGCTCTGCCCTATTTCATTTTCATGGTGCTCTTTGTGGTGCTGCCGCTCCTCCTGGTGGTGGTTTATGCCTTCCAGGACGCTTCGGGCGGCTTTACCCTGGCGAACATCACGAAGTTCTTCACGGACTCCGACGCTCTGTCGACCTTCGCCCTCTCAATCGAAGTCGCTATCGAAAACACAGCCCTATGCATCCTGATCGGCTACCCGGCCGCCTATATCCTTGCGGACAAAAAGCTGAACAGGAGTGCTGTTACGGTGGTTCTTTTCATACTCCCGATGTGGATCAACGCCCTCATGCGTACCCTCGCGACGGCGGAGCTCTTCAACATGGCGGGAATCACCCTCGGCAAGGGGACCCTCCTCTTCGGTATGTGCTATGACTACCCGCCGTTCATGATCTATCCGATCTATAACGTCCTGGCTAAGATGGACAAGTCCTACGCGGAAGCCGCGGAGGACCTCGGAGCACGCCCGAGGGAGGTTTTCCTCAAGGTGACCCTGCCGCTGTCCATGCCCGGAGTCACCAGCGGAATCCTGATGGTATTCATGCCGACCGTCTCCACCTTCGCGATTTCCGAGTTCCTGACAAACAACAAGATAAAGCTCTTCGGTACCATTATCCAGGAGAATATAAACAACTCGATGTGGAACTATGGCGCGGCCCTTGCCCTCGTCATGCTCATAATAATCGGCATTACCTCCCTTTTCCAGGGTAAGGATACCGCCGAAGCCGCCGCAGGAGGGGCTGCCATATGATGTCAGCCAAGAAAACCGCTGCCCGCGCCTATATCGTTCTGCTGCTTATAGTCCTCTATGCGCCCATCATCTTTATCGCGGTCTGCTCCTTTACGGAAGCGAAGTCCCTCGGTAACTGGACCGGGTTCTCACTGAATCTCTACAAGTCCCTCTTTACCGGCGGCATGCAGAATTCGGAGGCCCTTCTGAGCGCAGTCAGGAACACCCTCCTGATCGCCCTTGTAGCTTCAATCGTTGCGACCCTTCTCGGGACCGTCGCCGCCATTGGAATCTATAATCTCCGCGGACGGAAAAAGCAGGTTATGCAGCTTCTGAACAGCGTTCCGATGATTAACCCGGATATCATTACGGGTGTTTCGCTGTTCCTGCTTTTCGTCTTCCTCCGCTTCTCACAGGGATATACGACCGTAATCCTCGCCCATATCACTTTCTGTACCCCGTATGTGGTCCTGAATGTGCTTCCGAAGCTCTCCCAGATGAATCCGAATGTCTATGAGGCGGCCCTCGACCTTGGGGCGACGCCCTTCCAGGCGCTCCGGAAAGTTCTCATTCCGGCGCTTCGTCCCGGAATGATTTCGGGCTTCATCCTCTCTTTCACGATGAGTCTCGACGATTTCGCCGTGACCTTCTTCACAAGGGGAACAATCGGGCTGGATACCCTTTCAACCTTTATTTATACCGACGCGAGGAAGGGCGGTCTGACGCCTGAACTCCGTCCCCTGATGACCATCATCTTCCTTATCATTCTGGTGGTCCTTCTCGTTGTCAATATCCGTAAAAGCAAAGAAAATACTGAAAAATGAAAAGAATCCTTCTCGCACTGGCGGCTTCGCTGACCGTCCTTTCATGTTCATCCAACCGGGAGCAGATCCTGAAAGTCTATAACTGGTCCGACTATATCGCCGAAGGGGTCATCGAAGATTTCGAGGCGTGGTACAAGGAACAGACCGGCAAGGACATCAAGGTCGTCTATCAGACCTTTGACGTCAATGAGACCATGCTCTCCAAAATCGAAAAGGGTCATGAGGACTATGACGTCGTCTGCCCTTCCGACTATATTATTGAGAGGATGCTCAACGGGGGACTTCTCCTTCCGATGGACTATTCCGAGATTCCGGACAGCGTAAACTATATTACAGCCAATCGCAGTCCTTTCATTGTCAATATGTTCCGGGAAATCAACCCCGAACTCGACGCCAATGACTATTCCGTCGCATACATGTGGGGAACGACCGGTATCATCTACAATACGGAATTCGTGACCGATGAGGAGGCCTCGACCTGGGATGTGATATCGAATCCCAAGTTCAAGGACCAGGTCCTTATAAAGGATGCCCCGAGGGATGTTTACGGCCCCATCCTTATCTACCTCAAGCGCAAGGAGCTCGCCGAGGGAACCGTTACCCTCCAGGAGCTGATGCAGGACTCCTCCGACGAGTCCATTGCTGCCGTCGAGGCATACCTCAAGGCGGCGAAGGATAATGTACTCGGCTGGGAGGCCGATTTCGGCAAGGACCAGATGACCAAGGGCCGCGGAGTCCTTTCGCTCAACTGGAGCGGCGACGCCGTCTGGGCCATCGAAGAGGCGGCCTCGGTAGGTGTCGAGCTGAAGTACCAGGTCCCCGTGGAAGGAAGTACGGTGTGGTTTGACGGCTGGGTCATTCCGAAGTATGCGAAGAATGTCGCTGCGGCAACCTGGTTCATCAACTTCATGTGCCGTCCGGACATTTCCATCCGGAACATGGAAGAGACCGGATACATCGCCTCAAACGGTTCTCCGGAGGTTCTCGCTTCCCAGATTGACGAGGAGCAGGAGGCCATCGACCTCACTTATTTCTTCGGGGAAGGCGCTGACAGCGTCCATGTCGATGCGACCCTTTATCCGGACCGCTCCGTCATCGAGCGCTGCGCCCTCGAGCATGACTGGGGTGCCGACACGGATAAACTCCTCGCGATGTGGGCAAGGGTCAAGGGGGACAACGCCAGTTCCATGACCTATATAATCATCGGTATTCTCATCGTAGCGGTCATTGTCGCCGCCGTCGTTAATTCCAGGAAGAAAAAAGCCCGTAAACACCATCGCCGCTAATGAAAAAGGTCCTGTATCTCATTCTGGTCCTCGCCGCAGTTTCCTGCAGTGGAAGGCGGCAGGGACTGGATCTCGCGGATCCGTCCGCCTTCTCCGATTATGACGGAGAGGAAAGCGTCACCCTCTATACCCTCCGGAGCGGGGGACTCGTTATGCAGGTGACGAATTTCGGCGCCCGCGTCGTTTCGCTCTATGCTCCCGACAGGGACGGAAAAATGGGGGATGTGGTCCTCGGCCATGCAACGCTTCAGGAGTATGTCCATCCTGTGGGGGAGCGCTTCCTCGGCGCCTGTGTCGGTCCGGTTGCGAACCGTATCGGCGGGGCTTCTTTTACCGTCGATGGAGCAGAGTACAGCACTCCGAAGAATGACAATGAGGTCAATACCCTCCACGGCGGGTTCATAGGCGTTGACAACCTCGTCTGGGACGTCCTTTCATCGACCGATTCGTCCCTGACCCTGCATCTCCTCCACCCGGATGGCCTTGAGGGATATCCCGGTAACCTCGACATGACAATGGAGTATTCCCTTTCCGGGAATGATTTCATTGTGACCTACTCAGCGGTGACGGACAAGGCGACCCCGGTCAATTTCTCCCACCATCCCTTTTTCAACCTCGGAGGCCCCTCGGTCGAGTCCTATCTCATGACCATAAATGCGGACCGCTATACCCCGATTGACGCTCTCAGCATCCCTACCGGCGAGCTTGCACCCGTCGAAGGGACGCCCTTCGATTTCAGGACGGAGCATGCCATAGGGGAACGGATAGGGGAGGATGACGTCCAGCTCCGGAACGCCCGCGGTTATGACCATAACTGGTGCCTTCTGAACTCCGGCGATGGCCTTGAGAGCGCCTGCACGGTCTATGACCCTTCTTCAGGACGGCAGCTGGAGGTCCTGACCGACCAGGTGGGCCTTCAGTTCTACAGCGGAAACTTTTTTGACGGAACTACCCTCGACCGTCATGGCCGGCCCATGGCTTTCCGCGGTTCCCTCGCCCTCGAAGCCCAGAAATATCCCGACAGCCCGAACCACGCGGGCTTTACGGACGTGATACTCCGGCCTGGCGAGACTTACACCCAGAAGACGGTTTACCGCTTTTCCGTCCGCTGACCTCCCTTCCTCCCGGGAGGGGACATGCGGGTGTCAACTTTCGTTTGACAATTTGTCAGTTTTCCGGCCCTTGGCACACCCCTTGATATACTTTTCACCGCAAAGTGAAAAGTACTAAAAACACGTATATCATGATCAGACCATTAGCAGACAGAGTTCTTCTCGAGCCCAAGGAGGCCGAGACCAAGACAGCCGGAGGACTTTACATTCCGGACACGGCGAAAGAGAAACCCCAGCAGGGGACCGTCATTGCGGCGGGTCCCGGCAAGAAGGACGAACCGATGGAAGTCAAGGTCGGGGATGTGGTCCTTTACGGCAAGTATGCGGGGACGGAGGTGACCGTGGAAGATAAGAAATACCTCATTGTCAAACAGTCCGATATTTTAGCAATTCTGTAATCATGGCAAAGGAAATCAAATTCAACAGCGAAGTGCGCACTTCCATGAAGGAAGGTGCCGACGCCCTGGCCAACGCGGTCAAGGTAACCCTCGGACCGAAGGGCCGCAATGTAGTTATCGCAAAGAAATTCGGTGCTCCCCAGGTAACGAAGGACGGAGTAACCGTAGCCAAGGAAATCGAACTGGAGAACCAGTATCAGAATATGGGAGCCCAGATGGTCAAGGAAGTCGCTTCCAAGACCAATGAGCAGGCAGGTGACGGTACCACTACCGCTACTGTCCTTGCTCAGGCGATCATCAATGTGGGACTGAAGAACGTCACCGCAGGAGCCAATCCGATGGACCTCAAGAGGGGTATCGACAAGGCCGTTGCCGCGGTGGTGGAAAACCTTCGTTCCCAGAGCCAGTCCGTAGGGGACGACTATTCCAAGATTGAGCAGGTCGGAACCGTTTCCGCCAACAATGACGCCTATATCGGAAAACTGATTGCCGACGCGATGTCCAAGGTCAAGAAGGACGGCGTCATAACGGTTGAAGAGGCGAAGGGTACCGAGACCGAGGTGAAGGTGGTCGAGGGCATGCAGTTCGACCGCGGGTACATCAGCCCGTATTTCATGACGAACGGCGACAAGATGGAGGCAGAACTGGATGATACATATGTCTTCCTGACAGACAAGAAAGTTACCAGCATGAAGGATCTTCTTCCGATTCTCGAGCCCGTCGCCCGGGAAGGGAGTTCCCTTCTGATTATTGCGGAAGATGTTGAGGGAGAAGCCCTTTCCTCGCTTGTTGTCAACCGTCTCCGCGGAACCCTCAAGGTTGCTGCCGTCAAGGCCCCCGGTTTCGGCGACCGCCGCAAGGAAATGCTCCAGGATATCGCTGTCCTGACCGGTGCCACCGTAATCTCCGAAGAGCGCGGCTACACCCTTGAAAACGTTACTCTCCAGATGCTTGGAAAGGCCGAGAAGGTCACCATCACCAAGGACAACACCACCATCGTGGGCGGTGCCGGTTCCAAGGAAGAAATCCAGGATCGTGCGGATATGATCCGCCGCCAGATCGAGACCACCAAGTCCGATTATGACCGCGAGAAACTCCAGGAGCGTCTCGGCAAGCTCGCCGGCGGAGTCGCCGTCCTTTATGTGGGCGCTGCCTCTGAGGTTGAGATGAAGGAAAAGAAGGACAGGGTCGAGGATGCGCTCAACGCTACCCGCGCCGCTGTCGAAGAGGGTTATCTGCCCGGTGGCGGCGTCGCCTACATCCGTGCAGCCGATACCCTGAAGGATCTCAAGGGCGAGAACGAAGACGAGACGACAGGTATCCACATCGTCGCCCGCGCCATCGAAGAGCCGCTCCGCCAGATCGCCGAAAACGCAGGCGTTGAGGCCAGCGTAATTATCAACAAGATCCGTGAGCACAAGGGAGACTTCGGTTACAATGCCAGGACTGACGAGTATGTCAATATGTTCGAGGCAGGCGTTATCGACCCGACGAAGGTGGCCCGTGTGGCCCTCGAGAACGCGGCTTCCGTCGCCGGAATGTTCCTGACTACCGAGTGTGGCATAGTCGATATTCCCGAGAAGGAGCCCGCGGCTCCCGCAATGCCCTCCGGCGGGATGATGTAATATCCTAATGTCAACCTACCCATTTCCGGGTAGGTTGATTTTTTTTATGAAGAATACTCTCAATACGATATCCGAGCTGACCGGGGTGTCGGTTTCTACGGTTTCCAGGGTGCTCTCCGGCAAGGCGGAGCAGTACCGGATAAGCGCCCGTACGGCCCAGCGGGTCCGCGCAGTGGCTGAGGAATGCGGGTACATACCAGATCTCGTTGCCAAAGGACTCCGCACCAGGCGTACCGGAATCGTCGGATTGACGGTGCCGAATATCGACAACCCTTTTTTCTCCAATCTTTCGTGCATTGTCATCGGAGAGTTGAAACGGCTGGGGTATCATGTTATCCTCGCGGATTCCATGGAGTCCGGGGAAGGGGAGGCGGATGCTCTCAATATGTTTGTTTCCAGAAAGGTGGACGGTATTATTGCCGTGCCCGTCGGTGCGGATCCCACCGCTCTGGAGCGCCTCTCCATGAGGATACCCATCGTCCTGATTGACCGTTACTTCCCGGATTCGGAACTCCCATATGTAGGGACGGATAACTATGCGGGAGCCAGGATGGCGGGAGAGTATCTGATTTCCCGTGGGTACCGGAACATCCTTGCCGTCCAGGGGAATCTGGCGGCTGTCTCCAACAGAGAGAGGGTCAGGGGCCTTAAGGATACGGTTTCGGCCGCCCATGGCGTTCGGTGCCGCTTCGACGGCGATGCTTTTTCCATGGAGAACGGTCGGCGGGTCATGGAGCATTATCTCGCCGGCGCAGGGGAGCGGCCTGATGCCGTTTTCGCTTTTTCATCGACAATCCTCCTCGGTGCCATCATGGCCATCCGGGCTGCTGGCCTTAGGATTCCGGATGATATCGGGGTGGTTTCTTTCGACAACAACGGCTTCCTCGATTATCTGGATCCGGCTGTCAGCCGAATCGAGCAGCCCCTCCAGGAAATCGGTGCCGCGGCCTCCCGGATCCTCACCGACCTGATTGATGGCAGGGAGGGCTCCTCCGTTTCCCGGCAGATTCTCCTTCCACCCTCGCTGGTCATCCGTTCCAGCTGTCGTTAGTACTTACCGCACAAGGTCGAAAAACAGGGTGGGGACCTTGCGCACTGATTCCCTACTGGAGGGCGTCAGAGGGAACTCTCGCTGCGCAAGGTCCCTGGTGTAAAATTCGACCTTGAGCGCTGTGGGCAAATGGATTACTCCTTTTCTAAAAAGAAAAATTTGGTTTTTTCGATGGAAAAAACTAAATTGGCAAAGAAAATCTGCGCAATCGATTGCGCCAAAACGGAAAACAAAAATAATAGACACTAAAAAACAATAATTAGACACTAAAATGGAAATACAAGGAAAACGGATTCTTGTTATCGGAAGCAGCAATACCGACATGACCGCAAGAACGGAGACCCTGCCCCTTCCGGGACAGACTCTCCTTGGAGGTGAGTTCACCTCGGGCCCCGGGGGAAAGGGCGCGAACCAGGCCGTCGCGGCGGTGCGTCTCGGCGGGGAAGCCGCCCTGGTCTGCAAGGTCGGGAAGGATTCCTTCGGCGACGAAGCAGTCAGGCATTATGCCGGAGAAGGGCTGGATACATCCCTGGTCCTCCGGAGCGACAAGCCCTCGGGAGTGGCCCTTATCAATGTTGACGCGAAGGGGGAGAATGCCATTGTGGTCGCTCCAGGAGCCAATATGGACTGGACTGAGGAGGATATCGATTCCATCGCTCCCGCAATTCGCTCCGCCGGTATTCTTCTGATGCAGCTGGAGATTCCGGTTCCTTCCGTTCTGAAAGCCGCACGTATTGCCCATGAGGCCGGAGTTACGGTGGTACTCAACCCTGCGCCGTATGCTCCTGTCCCTGAGGAGCTTTTCCGGTATGTTGACCTTTTCATTCCCAATGAAACCGAGCTTTCCTGTTATGCCGGAATACCCGTGAATGATCTCGAGTCGGCAAAGAAGGCCGCCGTAATCATGATCGGGAAGGGTGTCAGGAAGATTATCGTCACCCTCGGTTCCAAGGGTTCCCTGATTACCGACGGGGTGACGGAGTTCAGGGTCGAACCCGTCCGGGTTGAGCCAGTTGATACCACGGCGGCAGGGGATACCTACTGCGGGGCCCTCTGCGTCGGGCTTTCCGAGGGCATGTCCCTCGAAGAGGCGGCCGCCTTTGCGAGCCGCGCCAGCGCCATTTCCGTAACCCGCCCCGGCGCCCAGAACTCGATGCCATACAGGTCTGAAATGTAAAACAATAAAAATAATAAGCCATGTTTATCGTCAACAGCTATTCGCTTGCAGTAATTCTCTGCTTTGTTATCATGCTTTGCTGGGGTTCCTGGGGAAATACCCAGAAACTCGCCGCCAAGAGCTGGAGGTATGAACTCTTCTACTGGGACTATGTCATCGGTATGGTACTGTTCTCCCTTCTTCTCGCCTTTACCCTTGGCTCAATCGGCTCCGAAGGCCGTCCTTTCCTCCAGGATATCGCCCAGGCCTCGAGTTCTGCCGTATGGAGCATAGTGATCGGCGGTGTGATTTTCAATGCGTCTAACATTCTTCTGAGCGCTTCGACATCGATCGCCGGCATGTCGGTGGCCTTCCCTCTCGGCGTCGGCCTCGCCCTTGTCCTCGGAGTCTTCAACAATTACCGGGTGGCCCTCCAGCAGGGAACTGACCCCGGCAATGTGACCCTCCTGGCACTCGGAGTGGCCCTTGTCGTCGCCGCCATTGTCTGCAACGGCGTTGCATCGGCCCAGAAAGGCGATTCCGGTATTTCCAAAAAGGACCAGAGAAAGGGCATTATCCTCGCCTTCCTCGCAGGTCTTATCATGTCGTTCTTCTCCTCGTTTGTAATGCGGGCCATGGACCTTACGAACTTCGCCGCTCCGGCGGAGGGCAAGGTGACCCCGTATACTGCGACAGTGATTTTCACCCTGGCGGTGCTGGCCAGCAACTTCATATTCAATACAATAGTCATGAAGAAGCCCTTCGTCGGAGAGCCCGTCTCCTACAGCCAGTATTTCAAGGGTAATGCGAAGACCCACCTTGTCGGTATGCTCGGCGGTGCCATCTGGTGCCTCGGTACGGCCCTCAGCTACATTACTGCCGAGAAGGCGGGTGCCGCCATCTCTTACGCCCTCGGGCAGGGCGCGCCAATGGTCGCGGCCATCTGGGGCGTCTTCATCTGGAAGGAGTTCAAGGGAGCCCCGAAGAAGGTCTATGGCCTTCTTGCAGTCATGTTTGTACTCTTCGTGGCCGGTCTCGGCTGCATAGTAGCAGCAAGATAATGAAGCTTCGTTTCCTGTTTTCACCGTTTGCCACCGCGATTGCCGTTGCGGTGGTGTCGGTGGCTGTATCCTGCTCCCCGAATCATGAACTGAATCCGGAGACGGATAAAACCGAGACAGATTCGACAACGACGGAACCGGTCGTTCCCCCTTCGCCGCCTTCCACCCTCCCGGACGTTTCGTCTTTCTCCCTTTCCGACGTGTTCGAGCTCACTTTTGGCGGAGAGCAGGTCTTCCCTTACAAGGGCTTGTCGGCAGGGGATTATTTCGAAGCGACGTCCGTCTCCGGGCTGGATGCCGGAACGGTCCGCCGCATAGAAGTCCTTTCGGTCAGCGACAGTGAGGGAGCCCGCCTGAGTTGTCCGGAAAAATGGATAGGCGGAATGTGTTCCCTGACCCTTCATGTCGGTTCTTCTGTCCGTAACCTCGGAACTACGTTCGTCGATGTCGTAGATCGTTACGATGTCCCCCGCAACGCCCGTTTCTCCCTCTACGGAAGGGTCGTGGACAGCGAGGGAAAGGGTATTCCCGGGGTCAGCGTTTCGGATGGAAAAAACGTCGTACAGACCAGTGAAAACGGGTTTTATTACATTCTGTCAGATAGGAAATACGGCTACGTTTTCATTTCCGTTCCGAGTTGTTACCGAGCGGCGATGAACAGGTCCATTCCGATGTTCTTCCGGAAAATCACCTCCGATGTGACCAATTACGAGATCCGGAGTTTTGTACTGGAGAAGGAAGACAATACGCGGCACCGCCTGCTTGTGTACACCGACGTCCATATGGCCAACCGTACGGAGGATAAGCAGCAGTTTACGGACGGCTTCAAGAAGGACCTCGCCGCCGAATTCGAGCGGGCGAAGGCGGAAGGCATTCCGGTCTATGCCATGACTCTCGGCGACCTTACCTGGGACCAGTGGTGGTACTCCAACAAGATGGAACCCAAGGATTACCGGGATCTTATGGCGGATACGGAGGTCCCTACCTATAATATTCTCGGGAACCATGACAACGACCCCTATGTGGCGGACAACTTCGCCTCGGAGGATAAATGGAGGAGTTATATCGGTCCGACCTTCTATTCCTTCAATATCGGAGGAATCCACTACATCCAGCTGGATAATACCATTTTCAACAACAAGGGTGCGGCACAGGGGACGGTCGGCGACCTGACGGACTATACGGAAGGTTTCACGGAGGATGAGCTCTCATGGCTGAAGTCAGACCTTTCATATGTTCCTAAATCGACACCCCTTGTCATCGGGATGCATATCCAGTATTCGAACCGGCCCCATGTCAGTTCAAACGGCGGCAACACCTTCTCCCAGGCGATGCCTTCCGCCCAGAGCGCCCTTCTTCTGGATCTGCTGTCCGGATACAAGGTCCAGTTCCTGACCGGCCATACCCATGTCCGCTACACCAATTTCATCAGTGACAACCTGATGGAACAGAATGTGGGAGCAATCTGCGGAACATGGTGGTGGTGCGGATACTACAGTTCCCACAGGACCAACATGTGCCGGGACGGAGTCCCTGACGGGTACGAGGTCATCGATTACGACGGGACCTCTATGACCTGCTACTACAAGGGCGTCGGACATGACCGAAATTATCAGTTCCGCGCCTATGACCTTAATAATTGTCTGATTGACCGGGCAACATACTGTCCGAAGGTCGCGACCAATTTCAAGACAGTGACGGAGGACCTTTTCCGGCAGTATGCCTGCGGATACGATACTCCAAGGGATGACAACGTTGTCCTTATCAACGTGTTCTCGTGGAATCCGAAATATGTCGTTTCGGTGACGGAAAAGGAAACCGGAAAGAAACTGACTCCCGTGCGGATTGCAGGATATGATCCTCTTCATGTCATCCATTTCAATATGGGTCGCATGAATACCAATTCCGCGAATATGACCTTCCCGACACTTGAGACGGACCATTTGTTCCAGGTCATCTGTTCATCTGAGACGACAACCCTGGAGATAGCTGTAACCGATGAGTTCGGTACGGTTTATACTGAGACTATGACACGTCCGAGAAAGCTTCTCGACATGTCCAAATCAACCCAATGGTAAGATGAAAAAAACACTGATTATCCTTGCCTCCCTTGCCCTTCTGGGCTCCTGTGCGCAGAAGGGTACCAACCTCGAGCGGGTGCCCATCTTCAAGGTGGCCCCTGAGCAGATGGTGAATGCGGAGGGAAAATATGAAATCGCCGGAAGGGGCGGCTCCGCCGTCTTCAAGGTGATGTCTTCGGGGGCATGGAGCGCCTCTATCGCCGGAGACACCGGTTTTACCCTCTCCGACAAAGAGGGGTCTTCCGGAAGGACGGATCTTTCTGTCAGTGCCCAGACCAATTCCTCAGGCGCGACCCGCTCCACGACACTGACTATTATGCAGGGTGACGAGGTAAAGGGAACATATCAGATAGTCCAGCCGATAGTCCTTCCCTATATCGACGCCACCCCGTCCGAAGTGAACCTGATGGGGGAGGAAGAGGAGTTTACCCTTTCGGTCGATGCCGCTCTTGGGTGGAGTTTCTCGATAGATAAGGGATCCGACTGGCTTTCAGTTGTTTCCGAGAGTACTACGGAGATAACCTTCAAGGCGAAGGAAAATGGCGGCTCCGAGAACCGCCTCGGTGAAATCGGCTTTTACCTGACCGACATGCCGCTTGTCGGAATCATCGTTCCTGTCACTCAGAATTTCCTCGCCCCGGCCCCGAAGGCGGATCTTCTCGATGTCGTCTTCGACCTTAACGGAGATGCCGTGGACGAGTCCGCTTCCGCCCTGACGGTCGAAAAGAGAGCCGCTCCGTCGATGGGCGTCGAGTATGTTGAAAAGTACAAGCGTTACGCGGCCGTTTTCAGCCCCGGTTCGGTTCTCAGTTCCCAGGAGGCCGGCTACTATGCGGCCGATTATACCTCCCGTGAGGATTTCAAGGCGAAACTCGCCGACGGCTATACCCTGGAGGTGCTTTTCTGCCGGAGCGACGATCCGGGAGAGAAGCAGATCAAGCCGTTCTCCTCTACCCAGGCGGGAGGAACCGGAATCTGCTTCCGAGCAAAGTCCTCGAACCCGAACTACACCTTGAATGAAATCAATTTCGAGACCCATGTGGGCGGTTCATGGGTGGAGCTTTACAGCGGGGTCACTCCGCAGAAGGATGTCTGGTACCATGCCGTAGGCCTCTGGGACAAGACAAATTCAATAGCGAAACTCTACGTGGACGGAAAGTTGAAGGTGAGTGTTTCTACCTCCGGA
This sequence comes from Bacteroidales bacterium, assembly GCA_017445755.1. Taxonomy (GTDB): domain Bacteria; phylum Bacteroidota; class Bacteroidia; order Bacteroidales; family UBA932; genus Cryptobacteroides. Next base: position 83,124 of record JAFSSE010000014.1, read on the forward strand.
GACTTCAAGTTCATGGACACTAATTCCAAGCGATGGTTCGGCATTGGGGCCGACCCGAATTCAAACGACAAGGGAGAGGCCACTTTCAGCGGGAAAGTCGCCATAGCCCGTCTCTATGACAAACCTCTTACCGACAGCGAGGTCTTCTCGCTCTGGAGGGAAGTAAGATAGGAGGAAAGCAGCATGAAAAAGATTTTTTATATCCTCCTTGCCATGTTTTTCGCCGTAGAGGCGATGGCTCAGGGCCCGCATTCCCTGAAGGGGAAGGTGTCCGATCCCTCCGGGGAACCGGTTGTCGGGGCCTATATTTACAATACCGTGACGGCAAAGGGCGCGGTGACGGACCTCTCAGGAGCATATGAACTCCAGGCCGCTACGGGGCAGGTCCTTCGGATTTCCTGCATGGGATATGCCGAAAAGGAGATTCCCGCCCCGTCTTCGTCGGTTCTCAATATCGTTCTCGAGGAGGACAACCAGATGCTCGAAGAGACGGTCGTCGTCGGCTATGGTACTCAGAAGAAGATCAATCTTACCGGTGCCGTTTCCGTAGTGACGGACGAGCAGCTCAAGGACCGTCCGACGACGAACGGGCTCCGGGCTCTTCAGGGTGTGGATCCGTCTCTAAATGTCATAATCGGGTCGGGTAACCCGACGGAAGGCCAGAACATCAATGTCCGCGGCGTCCCTTCGGTCAATTCCTCCAGCCCGCTCGTCCTCATTGACGGTATTCCGGGTGGCCAGATCCACCAGCTCAACAGCAATGATATCGAGTCGATATCCATCCTTAAGGATGCTTCTGCTGCGGCAATCTACGGTGCAAAGGCCTCCGCAGGCGTTATCCTTATTACGACGAAAAGCGGTAAAAGCGGTGACGCCAAGGTCAACTATTCCTTTAACGGAGGCATAACTACCCCGACCACGCCGGCGAATTTCATCACTAACGGGTACGAGTATGTAACCCTGATAAATCCCCTTTATCGGGCGCGTTACAACTACGATTTCTTCCAGACGGGAGTCTATGACACCGTCGTCGCGGAAACCTTTGCGCGAAAGGACGATGTGACCGAGAATTCTGAACGTCCCTGGGTCACCATCGACGATGACGGCAACTACCACTATTACGGCAATTTCGACTGGTACCACAATATCTTCAATACGGCCCGCCGACACAGTGAACACAATATCAGCATTTCCGGCGGGACGGACAAGGTCAAGTATTATATCAGCGGCCGTTATTACGACCAGGAGGGAACCCTATCCGGTCCCATGGTGGGGACAAAGGAGAATTACGATTCCTATGCCTTCCGTGCCAAGGTCGACGCTCAGATTCTCAAGTGGGCGCGCTGGACGGTCAACGGAGCTTTCAACAGTAACAACCAGATTTACCCGGGTATTACCAATGAGGCCCTGACAATCGCGGGTCTCGACCAGAATCTCGTTCCTGTGTTCACTCCGACGAATCCGGACGGGTCCTATGTCATGCTCCCGAAAGACCTTAGGAACGTCAATCTCGGCACGGGTCGTACGGTTGAAATCCAGAATCCGCAGAATCACCATAAGATTTCGGCAAACCGTATAACCCTTTCGAACAACCTCCATCTCACCCCCCTGAAGGGGCTCTCTTTCGACGCGGACTACAATGTGAACTTCTACCACCGGCTCTATAATGACCGCAGCGTCGAAGATACATATTCAAACGCCATCGGGTCCTTCGCATCTACGAACCGCTATTCGACGGATTCCTACCGCGAGAGAATCTATGATTATGTCATCCAGAGCATCGACGCTTACTTTACTTACGAGACCGCTCTGGGAGAGGCCCATCATCTCAAGGCGACAGGAGGTGTGAACTACGAGACCTACCGGCTGGTTGACAATACCATCCTCCTGACAGGAGTCGGAAGCGCCGACCTGTCCACCTTCAACTCAGTGACCGATGATTCCATCTTCACCGTTACCCAGGATATCAGCGCTTATAAGACGCTGGGTTTCTTCGGAAGGTTGAATTACGATTATAAGGAACGTTATCTCCTTGAGCTTTCCGGCCGGTATGACGGCTCGTCCCGTTTCCAGGGCGCCGGAAACATCTGGGGCTTTTTCCCCTCCGCTTCCTTTGGCTGGCGGTTCACTGAAGAGCCGTTCATGGAAGGGGTCAGGAGCTGGTGGACCAGCGGCAAGGTCCGTTTCTCTGCGGGCTCCCTCGGAAACCAGCAGGTGACTCCATATCAGTTCATGGAAACAATCGACGCGGCACAGGTCAAGTATATTTTTAACGATACCGCGCTTCCCCAGGGAACAAGCGTCTCCGCTCCTAATTCCTCCGACCTTACATGGGAGACCGTGACAACGTACAATGCCGGCCTCGACCTTTCCTTCCTTTCCGGGAAACTCTCCTTCACGGGTGATGCTTTCATCCGGGATACGAAGGGAATGCTGACCTCCGGTGAGCCGGTTCCTTCCACCTATGGTGCATCCGCTCCGAAATCCAACTCTACGGACCTCAGGACCACCGGGTACGAGCTTATGCTGACCTGGAAGGATACCCGGAACCTCCTCGGTTCCCCCTTCTTCTACAGCGTGACCGGTACCCTCGGAGACTATGTCAGGAAGATAACCCGCCTTTCCTATTCCGACCGGCGCTTTGCCAATAACTACGAAGGAAAGGTTCTGGGTGAAATCTGGGGCTACCATGTCCCCGGCCTGTTCCGGACCGACGAGGAGGCAGCCATGTACCAGGAGGCCGTCCACAATGCAGCGAATGTCTACCAGAGGGTGTACAACATGCAGAACGGCGGCTATCTTATGGCCGGCGACGTTAAATTCGACGACCGGAACGGGGACGGATACATCAATAACGGCTCCGGTACCGTAGAGGATCCGGGCGACATGATGGTAATCGGTAATACGACCCCCCGTTACAACTACGGTCTCCGCCTGGACATGAATTGGAAGGGCTTCGACGTGAGCGTTTTCTTCCAGGGCGTCGGAAAGAGGGACTGGTACCCTGCGTCGAACTCGGACGCCATCTACGGAGCTAACCTCTTCTGGCAGCTCTTTACCTATCCGATTCCCTCCTTTGTTGAAAGCGATTATATCGACCGCTGCTGGAGCGAGGATAATCCGGACGCCTACTTCCCGAGGCCGAGGGTCATTACCTGCTACAACGGCGGCCCGCTCGGCCAGAACAATGACCGTTACCTCCAGAATGCGGCCTACCTCCGCTTCAAGAACCTGACCGTGGGATACACGGTGCCGGCCTTGAAGAAGACCTTCTCCAAGATCCGGGTCTATGTTTCCGGTGAGAACCTTTACTATTGGTCCCCGATGAAGAAGAATACCCGCGTCATCGATCCTGAACTGGCCGTCTCCACGACGACCTACAAGTCCGGTTCGGGATCCGGTTACCAGATGCCGCGTACTCTCTGCCTCGGTTTGGATGTAACCTTCTAAAAAGCTTGCGGATATGAAAAAGAACAGCATATTTATTCTCGTTCTGACGGCCCTGGTCCTTTCTTCCTGCGACCTCACGCTCTATCCGGAGCATGAGACTACACCGGACCAGTACTTCCGTAACGAATCCGACCTCCTTCTGTGGAGCAACAACTTCTATAACGACAACCTGTCGTCCGCCGACATCGGTCAGAACGATGCCGACGACAAGATTGACAACGGTCTCTCCGCCTATATTACAGGATCCCGCAATGCGGCGACCCAGAGCTGGGGTTTCACCTCTCTCCGGAACATCAACTACATGCTGGACCGGCTGGACCAGTGCGAAGATGCCCAGGTCAGGAAGAAATACGAGGCGGTGGGAAGGTTTTTCCGCGCCTGGTTTTATTTCCTCCGCGTCCGTACATATGGGGACGTCCCGTGGTTCGACCATGTGTACGGCTCGGCAGACCGGGATTCCATCTACAAGGACCGCGACGACCGCGGCTATGTCATGGACCGTATCCTGGAGGACATCCGCTTTGCGGCGGACAACCTCCCTTCGACCTGGGAGACCAACAATACCCGGGTTACGAAGTGGGCGGCACTTGCCCTCGGCACCCGGGCCGCCCTCTATGAAGGGACCTTCCGGAAGTACCATTCCGACCTCGGACTTACCGGCTGGGAGAAGTACCTGGAGGTTTGTGCGGAAATGGGGAAGGAGTTCATCGACAACGCTCCGTTCTCGCTTTACAACGAGGGAAGCCAGCCCTACCGGGATCTTTTCTGGGGGCCGGAGCCCAAGACGGAGGAGGTCATCCTCTGCCGGGCTTATTCGCTCGATCTGAGTGTTTCCCATTCGGTCCCTTACAACATCCAGTTCGGAAGGACCTCGTTCACGAAGAATTTCATGAACCATTATCTCATGGCGGACGGAACCCGATTCCAGGATCGTACCGGCTGGGCGACCATGACCTATCCCGAAGAAGTTGCGAACAGGGACCCCAGAATGGCCCAGACCGTCCTTTGCCCTGGATTTACCTATGCCGGTTCAACGAAGGTCATCCCCTGCAAGCTCTATTCCCATACCGGATATGAGCCGATCAAGTACATCGGTGACGAAGAAAGTGTCCAGGTCGGCAAGGGACGTCATCCCTGGATTATCTTCCGTGCGGCAGAGGTATACCTGAACTACGCGGAAGCCGTTGCCGAACTCGGAACTATCACCCAGAACGACCTTGACATGACAGTAAACAAGATAAAGGCAAGGGCTAAGATGCCTTCCATCAAGCTGGAAACCGTAAATGCATCTCCCGACCCGTATCTTCTCTCCTATTACAAGAATGTGACAAAGAGCGCCCAGACGGGAGTAATCCTCGAAATCCGCCGCGAGCGGACGGTTGAACTCGTCATCGAAGACAACACCCGCGCCTGGGATCTTTTCCGCTGGAAGGAAGCCCGTCTTGCGCTTAACCATTTCGAGCCGTGGTACGGAGCATACATTCCCGGTCCCGGGACCTTTGACATGGACGGGGACGGAGCCCCCGACCTCGAAGTCTACAGCTCCTCCGCCGTTTCGAACTGCGCAACCAAGCTGAAAATCGGGGACGACTTCGTCCTCAGCGAAGGTGACCACGGCTATATAGTCGGCTATCCCGGAACAGACCGGGGCGGCGACTGGGACGATGCCATAGACTACCTCTGGCCTGTCCCGAAGGCCCAGATAGACCTTTATGCGGATCAGGGATACACGCTTTCACAAAACCCCGGATGGGATAAGAGATAATAACTGGATAAAGATATGAAAACCAAATTGATGACACTTCTTGCCGCGGCCCTCTGCCTGGCTGCGTGCAATACGGAAAAGGGTGATCCCGAGATTACCTTCAACCCTGAGGCCCCCGAGTTCGAGAGCACGGGCGGTTCCTCGCTTGTCGGGGTAAAGAGCGGCCTCGCATGGACCGCCTCCACGGCTGACTCATGGATAACAATCTCTCCTTCAGAGGGATATGGTTCTGATTCATGGGAATATATCAGGGTCACAGTAGAAGCTAATTCCGGGGATCCGAGAACTGGAAAGATTACTGTCAAAAACAGCAGCCGTTCGGCTGACCTTACCATTTCCCAGGGAACCCTTGAAACCGCAATTACCCTGGATAAGCCCGAGCTTACATTTACCAGTGTAGGAGGAAACGCCTCTGTTTCCATTACGACAGCCCGTCCCTGGACTGCGACGAGCTCCGAAAGCTGGCTGACGGTAAGTCCTGCTTCAGGAGAAGGGTCCGCTTCGGCCCAGGTTATCACCCTTACCTGCTCTGCCAATGAAACTGTAGCCCGTACAGCTACTGTCTCGATTTCAAACGGCAAGGAGACTGTCTCTGTCGCCGTTTCCCAGGGAGAGGACCAGATGATCCTGAAATCTACGACTGAATTTGTAAACTGGGTCACGGCCGCTTCCTCTTATGAAGAAGGGTCCCAGGTCTCCCTCGGAACGGACATCGACCTCAGCGGCATTACCCTTCCCCGCATAACAAAACTCCTCTGCTCGGTAAACGGAAAGGGTCACAAAATCCTCAACTGGACCACTTCCGCTCCGCTCGTGGATACGCTCCGCGCCGGCACTACGATTAAGAACATCGTCCTCGATGCTTCCTGCAAGCTCTCCTATCCAAAGGATGTCAAGACCTTCGGCTTTGTCGTCGCGAACAACCACGGAACCGTTACCGAGGTTGTGAACGAAGCGGCCATTTCTATCCCTGCCATTCCAGAAGGCGCTGATATGTGCTGCGGTGCAATTGTCGGCTATACCTATGCGGGCGGATCCGTCACTTCCTGTGAGAACAAGGGCAACATCAGCTACAGCGGCCCCGGCTTTACGACCGGTACCGTCTATTTCGGTGGCGTCCAGGGGCGTATGGCATCCGAGACCGCCCTTATTTCCGAGTGTACCAACCGCGGTGCGATCAGCTTTGTATTTACCGATGACTCAACCACTTCCGGGCTCTATATTGGCGGTATCTCCGGCTCTGCGAACAGCAACAGCAACGTAACCCGCTGCTACAATTACGGAGATATTTCTGTCAGCACAAAGGGCTACAGCAGCAACCATCTTCTCGCCGGAATAGTTGCCTATGCCGCCTCGGAAATGAGCGACTGCCACAATGAAGGCGCGGTTTCACTCCTTAGCGAGAGCGCCGTCGGAGCTGCTGACGGAGCGGTCAAGGGCGCCGGTGTCGCCGGTATTTCCGCTTACCAGGGAAAGAACGGAGGAACCTTGACCAATTGTTCCAACAAGGGAGCCATTACCCTCAGGGCCGGTTATTCGCTCGGTGTAACCACGGTCGGTTCCATGACAAAGTTCGGCACGGCAGTCGGCGGAATTACGGCCTATTCCTTCAAGAATGCGATTAACTCCTGCAACAACAGCGGTCCAATCACCAGCCATTTTGGCAATATTGACAACGCCTCATCCAACTATAACACGACAATCCGCCACTGCGCAGGCGGTATAATCGCTTCCACTTACGGAAACGTTGAGGAATGTACCAATACCGGTACTGTGACCGCTTACTGGGTCACTTCTACCCACGATGCCGCCCTTGCCAAGAATTTCGTTACGATGTGCGGCGGCATCTCCGGCGGTGACTACCATTCCGATCAACTCTCTTCCAGCATCCTGAACTGCACCAACGAGGGCGCGGTCAACTTTTCATGCGACTCCTCCGGTTCCAATAATGCCTGCGGCGGAATCGTCGGCTGGCCTTCCAAGGAGAACGCTTCTGTCACAAGCGCTGTCCGTGGCTGCGTCAACAGGGGAGCGGTCACCCATGACGGATTTGGCAAGACGCGTATCGGCGGAATTGTCGGTGCCGGCGGCGGAATCGACCAGTGCAACAACTACGGTAAGGTCTATTTCAAGAACGGTAATGCTTCTTCGGCAGTCGGCGGCCTTGCCGGCTACAGAAACTTCCTCTTTACGACCGATTCCGGCAGCTACGGAGATGTCGTAACTGATGTCAAGCTCGTCGGCGGCGGCGGTGGAGCCGGTGCCATCGGCGGTCTTGCCGGCGGATCCGGAAACACTGTCCAGGATATCCATGGCTGCAAGGTCAACTGTTCCGTGTCTGCTCCTGCGGACTGTAATTTCGCAAGTATGCTGATCGGCAACATGGACCAGAACAAGCAAACCGGCCAGACCGTTTCGGTTGGTACTGCGGAGTCTCCCATCAAGGTGAAGGGAAGTTTCTGTGGTACGGCCCTGACATCCTCCAACTATACTGATTTCATCAAATGGGCCGGTATGACTACTGATTATGGCAAACTCACATGGAATGTTGTATATGGTGAATAAGAGTTTTCTTGCAGCGGTCTTCGGGCTGATTGCCATCTCGTTCTCCGCCTTTGCGCAGGCACCGGAGCCCGCGGCTAAGGCACAGAAGATTATCATTGAAACCGACATGGGCAATGACATTGACGATGCCCTTGCCCTTACCGTCGCACTCAATGCGGTGCGGGACGGAAAGTACGATCTCATGCTGGTTTCAAACCACAAGAAGAGTCCGACCGCCTCGGAGTTCATAGATATCGTAAATACCTATTACGGGTATCCCGAAATCGATGTTGCAAAGTGCTCCAAGCCGGTTTTCCAGGGGTCATATACGGATTATACCGTACCGGTTGCATGCAACCGCGCCTGGCTCCGCTCGGGACGTTATGACGGGGAGTTCCCCGATGCCGTGGAGAGGTATCGGGAGATTCTCTCCTCCTGCGAGGACGGGGAAGTGATAGTGATTTCCCTCGGTTTCGGGACGACGCTCTCCCAGCTTCTCGATTCCCAGCCGGACAGGTACAGCTACTATAACGGCAGGGACCTTGTCAAGAAGAAGGTCAAGTACCTCTCCATCATGGCGGGAAGTTACGGCAAGGAGGATACCCTCATTGTGAACGGCGCCCGGGAGACCCTTTTCGACAGGACCGTCAAGAGAGCCGAGTACAATGTCGTAAACGACATCCCTGCCATGCAGAAGGTCTTTTCCGAGTGGCCTACCACGATTTACCAGAATCCCTTCGAAATCGGGAAGATGGTAATGTATCCCTGGGATGCGGTCGATAAGGTCGGAGGACCTGTCGCAGAGGCCTATAAGGCATATAAGAATGAGCCCTACGACCGTCCTTCATGGGACATCCTTTCCGTCATCTTCCCCCTCCATCCGGAGATGTTTTCCATATCCGAACCTGTTACGGTTTCTGTTGATGCCAAGGGATTCAACCACCTAAAGAAGGGCGGGAACCACTATGTTCTTGCTCTTTCAGAGGATCAGGCCCGCGCCCTGAAGGAATACGAGGTCGCGGAAACGACCCGTCAAAGCGAATACCTTCCCGCGTGGGAAGAGGGCTTCATGGATATCCACAGCATAGGAACCGGCCAGGGAGACTGTACTTTCATGATCCTTCCCGACGGTACGACGTGGATGATAGATGCCGGCGATACCGGGGCGAGAAACGGCAATACATGGTGGTACAGGGCTATTCCTGACAACAAAAAGAGCGGGTCGGAACGGATTGTCGACTATATCAACCATTTCTCCCCGACTCCCGGCGAGCTGGATTATGCGATGCTGACCCATCTCCATTCCGACCATATGGGAACCAAGGGCTCCGCTGTTGACGGGAAGAGGGGCCATAAGGTCGCCGGCATTTCTTATGTCGGGGAGCAGATCCGTTTCAAGAACTACGTCGACAGGGGCTATCCGGATTATGATTTCCCCTCCCGTGAGCTTGTCATGAAGGCGGGCAGTTTCATAGGCGAATACCTTAAATTCATTGACGACGAGGTCGCAGACGGGGTCAACGTCGAGAAGTTCCAGGTCGGAAGCAACCGTCAGTTCGTGCTCAAGCACAATCCGAAGCCCTACAAGGGGAAGTTTGAGGTCCGGAACCTGGTCGGCAACGCCGAGGTTTGGACCGGAAAGGGGAGCGGAAAGAAAAAGATGTACAGCGGAGACACGTCCATTTTCGACGAGAATATGAACAGCTGCGGCGTGCTCGTCCGTTACGGGGATTTCACCTATTACAACTGCGGGGATCTCGCAGGCGGCAACAACCGTTCTTTCAAGTCCAGGGAGCGCTTCCAGGAATCCTATGTGGCCGATGTCGTCGGGAAGGTTACGGTCATGAAGAACGACCACCACGGCTGGAAGGAATCCACCAATGCGAAACTCCTTGCGGCAGCTCGTCCCGACGTATTCGTCATCATGGGAAGCCATCGCCAGCATCCCTACCATGCCACCCTCCGCCGTATGATGGATCCCCTTGTATATCAGGGGGAAAGGGAGGTTTATATTACCTCCCAGTCCTCCAGGAAGGATCTCGGGGAAGCGCTTTGGCGCCATTTCAAGCCGGCGGGGCATGTCGTAGTTCGCGTATATCCCGACGGAAAGAGCTATGAGGTTTTCGTCCTCGACATCTTCTCCGGGGATTACAGGATTAAGTACAGGTCCGGGCTAAAGACAGTAACGAAATGAGAAAAACAATTATTCTTCTTCTTGCATCAGTCCTCTCCCTGGCCCTTTCCGCCCAGCCGAAACTGATGTCCCACAGGGGCTTCTACAAAGCTCCCGGTTCATATGAAAATACGCTCCACGGGCTCCGTGGAGCCCAGGCGCTCGGCGCCGACGGGGTAGAATTCGACGTTCATCTGACCTCGGACGATTCCCTGCTTATTCTCCATGGACCGAGGATTCCCGGGACGGACCTGAATATCCAGGAAGTTACCTGCGCTGAGGCCCGGCGGGTCGTCCTCCCTGAAGGCCATCAGATCCCTTCCCTCAGGGAATACCTCACCCAGGCGAAGGAAACCCCTGCCCTGATTCTTTTCATGGAACTCAAGGCCCATCCGACCCCGGAAAGGGAAACTCAGCTGGTGGAGAAGGTGCTTCGGCTTTGTGACGAGCTGGATGTTTACGGCCAGACCGTCTTCATCTCGTTCAGTTTCCATATCTGCGACGAGGTCCTCCGGCTCCATCCCGGCGCCCGTGTGGCTCCGGTTACTTCCTCCGACTCGGTGATGCGCCCGAAAGACCTCAAGGCAAGGGGCTACTGGGGAATATCCTACTATTTCAAGACCCTGATGAACCAGGCGTGGATGCTGGACAAGGCCCATGAATACGGTCTCAAGACCATTCTCTGGCCTGTCAACAGCCATGAACTCGTCGATATGGCCTTCGCCCACAATGTGGACTGGGTTTCTTCGGATTATCCCGACAGGATGCAGAATCTCCTCGGCGCAATCGAAGACCTTGACGACTGGTCCGGCGAACTCAGGAAATCGCGGATGAGGGATACCAAAAAGCTCATATGCTTCGATCTCGACGGTACCCTGACCCAGCATAAGACCCAGCTCACGGAAGCCAACAAAGCCGTTCTGGATACCCTTATGAAGCGCTATGAGGTCATTATGGTCGGCGCCGGCAACTGCCCCCGGATCTACCACCAGATGAACGACTATCCGATAACCATAGTTGGGAATTACGGTATGCAGGAGAGTCATATCATTGATGGTCAGTTTGTTATCACAAGGGAGGATACGGCCCCTGCCGATACGGCGTTCTTTGTGAAGAACTGCAACTACCTCCGGAAGAAATACGGTTACAAAAAGTATAAAGGCGATCCGATCGAATTCCATCAGAGCGGCATGGTGACCTTCGGCCTGCTCGGGACAAAGGCAGATAAAGCCGATAAACTCGTTTTCGACCCCGACAGGGCGAAAAGGAGGGTCATGTATCCCGAAGTGCTCGAGATTTTCAAGGATTACGCCGTCTATATCGGCGGTTCATCCTCCTTCGACTTCGCTCCGAAGCAGTACAACAAGTACGACGCCTGCGTGCGCTACGCTTTCGAGCACGGCTATACGGTCGACGAGGTCCTTTTTGTAGGCGACGACTTCGGCGACGGGGGAGGCGACAGCCACATCCGCATCCGCGGGATGGATTACATTGAAGTTACTGATTATGAGAAGCTTCCCGAGCTGATGAAGTTCATGTATTAGACACTATTGAACAATTATCTACCCTGAGGCAAGTAAAAAATGCCTCAGGGTATTTCGTTTTTTGAGGACAGCTGCGTCTTATTATAAAACACTGGCAAAAAAATGAATATTGTAAAGCGAATCATCACCCTGTACTCAGCCAATGATATGCCCGATGATGTTGTCGGCTCCTTTTTCGAGTGGATGGCAGATGACCGGAACAAAAAGCAGAAGTATAAAGAGTTGAAAGCTCTTTGGAACCGATTGGAGACGGGTGACACCGTTTCAGGCAAGAATGTCGAAGACAAACTGAAGGAATTGCACAAGCTTGCAGGAATGAAAGGCCCCGGACGGAACAGGTTTCCCCTCTGGTTGGCTGCATCTGTCGCCGCCGGCTTGCTGCTTCTCCTTGGGACGGGTCTGGGCATTTACGTCGGAGGCCGTCGGGAACAGCCGGCGCCGGAGCGTACACAGGTCCGCTATCTCACTGCTGATGCCAAAACTAACTTTTCCCTTCCTGACGGGACAAAAGTATGGCTCAATGCAGGCAGTTCTTTGTCATTCAGCCAGGAAGAGTTTATGTCTTCGGGAGTAAGGAGTGTTTCCATCGATGGAGAAGGTTTCTTTGATGTCGCCAAAAACGGCGAACCCTTCCTCGTGGATTTCGGCTCCTCGAAAGTCAAGGTTACCGGAACGCGTTTCATGGTCCGCCACTACGGTCGGAATGCGGATGACCTTGTTCTGCTTGAATCAGGTTCCGTAGAAGTCGTGACTCCGGCTGCCACTGTTCCGCTCAGCCCCGGTCAGGTGATGACCCTCGAAAGGTCGTCCGGCAGGATATCCGTCAGCGATGAGGACATGCGTTTTCTCACCAACTGGATGGACCAGACCTTAAGTCTTAAACAGGTAGAGTTGAAGGATCTGTTGAAGAGCATAAGCCATAGATACAATGTTGACATAGAAATGGCTCCTGACTATTCATACCACAAGCGGATATCGATGGAGATAAAGAACGAGACCCTGGATCAGGCGCTCAACATTATCTCTATTATTACCGGTTGCAAGGTTTTTTACAAGGGTGAATACACTATTCTGATAACCAAATAATCTGTTTATGAAAAATTGGATAAAAGGCATTCTGCTATCCTTTATTCTGGGTTTTGCATTCAGTTCCATCTCAGCATATGCCCAGAAAAAGGATATCACTGTCGATTACGAAGGCACCCTCTCCGGCTTCATGAAGGAGGTAAAGTCCCTTAGCGGCTACTCCTTCGCTTACAGTAACGAGGATGTCGATCTCAGCCGTACCGTTTCCGTAAAAGCTGTTTCAGCACCGGTAGAAGATGTAGTACGGAAGGCCGTTTCTCCGATCGGTCTGAAAGTATGGAGAGAGGGAACGGTAATAGTTATCGTAAAGGGAGAAACGTCTTTATCACTCTCAGAGAAACCCGCTTCTCACGGTGTTTCGGGAAAGGTCCTCGACCGGAGCAGGAAACCTGTCGCCGGCGCTGCCGTAATGGTCCGGAACACCGGTCTGGGCGTAATGACCGGAATGGACGGTTCTTTCACGATAGATGCCAAGCCGGGAGAAGTCATTCTCGTTTCATGTCTCGGATATGAAGATGCTTCAACCCGGGTCAGCGGGACAGGTCCTGTGACAATTACTCTGAATGAGAATATTCAGTTCCTCGAAGAATCGGTTATCGTGGGCTATGGTACGCTCCGAAAAAAGGATGTTGTCGGAGCGGTAGAGCAGATTTCCGGAGAGACCCTTTCCTCCCGTTCAAACCCTAATGCAGTCCGTTCCATTCAGGGACAGGTACCGGGTCTTACCCTTGAATTCGCGGATGGAAAGCCGAACCACGGAGCTTCCCTTTCGATACGAGGTACCACCAACAGTATCGGTTCCGGCGGGTCTTCGCTGGTTCTTGTTGACGGAATGGAAGCAAGCTTGTCGGATGTCAACCCTGATGACATCGAGACGGTTTCTGTCCTCAAGGACGCCTCTTCGTGTGCCATTTATGGCGCCAGGGGAACCTTCGGTGTTATCCTTATTACAACTAAAAATGCTACAAACGACCGCTTCTCCGTAAAATATGATGCTTCGGTAGGTGTGATCGGCAGGACCGTCGTCCCCAATCTCGTGACGAATTCTCTGGATTGGGTAGAGATGTTCTATGAGTCGTACAACGCCACTTACGGATATGATCCGACGGGTGTCAATAACATGTTTGACATTCCGGACGGCTGGTACCAGGAGCTGATCAACCGCAGCGATCCGGCATATGAGAAATACGGGGTGGAAGTCAGTGTCAATCCTCTGACGAACAGATACGAGTATTACGCCAAGGGAACGGATTGGGACGCCCTTATGTATAAGAAATACGGGACAAATACAACGCACAGCATATCTATTACAGGCGGATCCGGGAAGATCAAATTCCTGGCGTCCGGGCGGTATTTCCACCAGAACGGTATCTACAATACCCGGTACGAGAACTACAATCAGATAAACGGGCGGCTCAAGTTGACAGCTGACATTAAGCCCTGGTGGACCCTCGAAAACAGTATCGACTTTGTAAGGACGACTTATGATCAGCCGATGTCGTTTACGGGTCATTATACGGTCGGTGTGCAGCTGGACCTCTGCGGAGCGCCTGTTCTAACTCCTACAAACCCGGACGGCAGCTGGACCAACCCCGGCATCTGTACCAATTATGCGGTGTGGCAGACGGGCAAGGCCTATCAGAAGGACTATACTCTCCGCATGAACGAGAACCTTGCAAGTACTTTCCACATCATTCCGGGTGTGCTGGATTTCCGGGCCGACTTCACTTATTCTTCGACTAATATCCAAAGGGACCGCAAGGAAAGCAAGTTCAACTATAAACTCGGACCGGATACTGAAACCTCTCGTCCTGCTAAAGATTCCTACGAGGAATTGTTCCGCAACACAGAGTATTGGAAGACCAACGGATATTTTACCTATACTCCTCACCTTGGATCTTCAAACATGTTGAAGGTGACGGCTGGTGTAAACCTTGAACATCAGAAGCATCATGGGACCGCCTCCTATCGCCAGGGTTTGATTCTCGAGGACAAGGCCAATTTCGCTCTCATGGACGGAGAGAACATGAAAATATCTGATTACAGCAGTTACACCTGGGCTTATCTTGGCGCTTTTGCAAGGGTCAATTACAGTTTATTGGACCGTTATCTGTTTGAAATCAGTTTCCGTGAAGACGGTTCGTCAAAATTCCCGACAAGCCAGAGATGGGGTTTCTTCCCCTCCGCTTCCGTGGGCTGGCGTTTCTCCGAGGAGTCTTTTATGAACGGAACAAAGGCGTGGATGGACAATGCTAAAATCCGTCTCTCTGCCGGATCGCTTGGTAACGGCAATGTCTCCCCGTATTCCTATCTCCAGACGATGTCCATAGGATCTTCTTCCATCGTTGTTAACGGAGTTCGCGTCTCGGTCACAGAAGCTCCGAACCCTATTCCCGACGGCCTGACCTGGGAAAGGGTGACAACCTATGACGCCGGACTCGATCTCGATTTCCTGGGGAACCGGCTCAATTTCGTGGGAGATTACTACCATAAGTATACAACAGATATGTATACGGTCGGTAAGACCCTGCCCGCTGTTTTTGGAAAGACTTCACCTAAAGGCAATTATGCCGATATGGTTACCAAAGGATGGGAACTCAGTCTCAGCTGGAGGGATTCATTCAAGGTCGGAAGCTCTGATTTTAACTATGGAATCAAGGGAATGCTTTGGGATGCCAGAAGTTGGATCACGAGATACAATAACGCCACCCGCAGTCTGAATGATTATTATGCAGGGCAGGAACTCGGCGAGGTCTGGGGTTATCATATCCTCGGGCTCTTTGAATCTGATGAGGAGGCCGCTTCCTGGGCCGACCAGACTGGCTTCCGCCTGGATCGAAAGGGGAATGTATATCGGGCCGGTGACCTCAAGTATGAGGATAAGGACGGGAGCGGAGCCATCGACTATGGCGATAATACCGCCGATAATCCGGGCGATATGACCGTTATCGGTAATACAACTCCCCGTTTATGCTACGGTCTTAATCTGAACGCCTCGTGGAATGGAATTGGACTGACTCTTTTCTTCCAGGGAGTCGGAAAGAGGGATTGGTATCCGAGTCTGGACTGTGCATATTTCTGGGGTAAATACAACCGCCCCTATGGCCTCTATCCCAAGATTCACACAGTCAATCGCTGGACGGAGGACAATCCTGATCCCAACGCTTTCTGGCCGAGGACTAATTCCTACCTGACTACAGATACGAGCGGCCTTCTTATAAAAGGAACGGCTGACCGGTATCTGGTCGATGCTTCATACTGTCGTTTGAAGAGTATTATGATCGACTACACCTTCCCGCATGAGGTTGTGAGCAAGGCGGGTCTTGAGGGACTCCGCATATATCTTTCCGGAGAGAACCTGTTCACATTTACACCAATGCGCAAGTGGACTGACAATATGGATCCTGAGGTGATTTCCAGCGGTGACGCTGACTTCAACGGAGCCAATACGAAACTCGGTACCTCTGCATGGCGGGGAGACCAGGCGGATGGCAACTCCTACCCGATGCTCAGGAGCATTACTTTTGGATTGAATGTAACTTTCTAAAAACGGCCATATCATGAAATCATCTATCATACTTACTCTGGCCGTGGCTACGGCCGCACTATGCTCCTGCGAGAAGTTCCTTGAAGGAGACGAGGTGCCCAACAAGATTGTTGCAGACGAATATTTCTCCAACGAGTCCAGTCTCGCGACCTATGCTAATGGCTTTCTCAACAGTTATACCCCTGCTGTGACCACTCTGACTTATGGAGACCAGTATGCTGAGAATGTCGCCAAGATTAATTTGAATAATTTTTACATCGGCAACTGGGACGCCAACCAGCAGGGCGGCTGGAGCAATGGCGACTGGACGATGCTGTACAATGTCAACTACTTTCTGAAGAATTTCAGAAAGGCGGATGTAGGCGAAGATGTACTTGACCATTATGAAGGTGTCGGACGTTTCTGGAGGGCTTGGTTCTATTACAACAAGGTCAAGACTTTCGGCGCCGTCCCCTGGTATGATGAGCCGATAGATGCCGAGGATGAGACATCCCTCTATAAGGCCCGTGACAGCCGCGAATATGTCATGAGCAAGATACTGGAGGACCTCAACTATGCGGCAGAGCATTGTTACAGAGATGCTTCCCATATCAATAATGGGCAGATTAACGGCTATATAGTAAATGCGTTCAAGGCGAGGGTCTGCCTCTGGGAGGGGACATATCGCAAATATCATGATACTGATCCGTCCACGGGACAGCCATGGACCGGCGAATACGGTTCTGTCCGGGACTGGCTTCAGGCCTGTGTGGACGCCTGCTCTGTCGTTATGGACAGCGGAGTATATGCCGTCCGGTCCTCGACCTCCTACAGCAGTCTGTTCCTCTCCGGAAGCATTGTCTACGACGAGGTTCTCTGGGCCCGTCAGTACTCAAGCGCCCTGAATTTTTACCACAATACCACCAGTGTGTTCAATTCCACGTCCAGCGGGGCATGCTGGAATATGACAAAGGCATTCCTTAATACCTATCTTCATACTGACGGGACCCGCCATACTGACATCCCGGGCTATCAGCTTCTGCCTTATGTCCAGGAACTGTCAGACAGGGACAACCGGCTCTCGCAGACCATAATGACACCGGGGTATATCAAGAGCGTAGACGGGAACGACACTGAGTACAGCGTTTTCATTAATCCCAGTTTCTTGAAGACCGGATACTGGGTGAGCAAATGGATGCTTCCAAGCAATGCCTATGAGGGTAATACGACTTGCTACAACGCCATTCCTATTCTTCGCTACGCAGAAGTTCTGCTCAATTATGCTGAGGCGAAGGCCGAATTGGGCACCTTCTCGTCGGAAGACTGGGTCAGGACGATAGCTCCTCTCCGTGCACGTGCCGGTGTCGCCACGACGGAACCTGCGACTTCGGATCCATATCTGATTGCTTATTTTGACAATACGGTTACAGATAAATGGATTCTTGAAATTCGCAGGGAAAGGGGTATCGAACTGTATATGGAAGGCCTCCGCTATGAGGACCTGATGCGATGGAAATTAGGCCATCTGATTGCCCGTACCTGGGAAGGGATGTATGCTCCGCTCGGAGAAAAACAGGCCTGGAATAAGGCAGGGGACCGTTTCATCTGTTTTGAACAGAGTAAAGCCGGGACTGATGCCAATACAACCTATTTCGTGTTGGACAAGAACCCTTACCACCACATAAACGGTAACAATTGTCTGGAGTTTGAGCAGATTGCCCGTGTATGGGACGACAGGATGTATCTTCGCCCGATTCCGGAATCAGCAATGTCAATAAACAATAATCTGGGACAGAATCCCGGCTGGGAGTAATGAAAAGAGTATTATCAGTCATCTTCAGTATCATTGCAGCCGCACTGTTCTGCAGCTGCGAGAATAACGAAAAACAGGCGCAGGAGAAGGCGTTGCCGGTGAACATAACCGGGAATTGGGCATTTACCGAGACGCTTGCCGGAGACACTTGGGTTAATGCCAATGTGAAGGAGGTCTTCTCGTTTGACGTGGCGGGGAATTATACTGTTCTGAGCTACAGGGGAACAGACCGGGTTCAGTATCAGGATGGCGTCCTGTCCGCTTCCGAGGGCGATTTCGCATCTTCGGCTAACACGGGATTCTTGAGTGTTACGGGTGATACGTACTCGTTCAGTTCTCTGGGCGCCTCATACGATCTTGTATCCTCGACTGAAGATTGCTTCGTTTTCAGTTTCCGCAAGTTTTCACGTGTTACCGGCTTTACCTCCGGTGGGGGATCGTCAAATCCGGATCCGGACAGGGAAGGGTATATCAACAATTCCTACATTGAGCCGGGCAACAATATGGTCGGTCTGATTAAAGACGCCTCTACCGGAAAGGGTATTCCCGACGTGGTGGTTTCAGACGGCTACAGCACTGTAAAGACCGATGCGAACGGGGTCTATCAGTTCAAGGCATCTACGGCTGTCAAGGCATCGACCCGTTATGTTTTCTACAGCACGCCGTCCGCCTACAGGATAGAGACGGATAATGGAATTCCGAACTTCTATAAGCTGGTGCTGTCCGTCCCCCAGACAGGATGGCTCAGGAACGACTGGACCCTGACACCGCTTGAAACGCCTGAAACCAAGTGGACTTTTGTTGGCATCGGGGATAGTCAGTGCGGATCTGTCAGTGAGGTTAACCGTTATACAAATGAAACTATAGCGGATATGAAGTCATATCTTGCCAAGTACCAGAATCCTTATGCTGTCGTTCTTGGAGACATTATCCATGACAGCAATAATGTCTGGCCTTACATTAAGAATTCAATGAGTGGAGTTAACGTGAACGGCCGCATCCTGCCTTTCTATCAAGTTATGGGCAATCATGACCATAATGCTCTTGAAGACAATGCATATGACTCAGTCCAACTCTATGTGGATCATTTCGGTCCGGAAAACTATTCTTTTAACAGGGGAGATGTCCATGTCGTTTGTTTCGACAATGTCATTGTAGAGGGTCGCTCCACATCCTCACAGAGCAACACGATGACATGGAACAGTTATGGTTCCGGTATGACTGACACTCAGTTGGAATGGTTCAAGAAGGATATGTCTTTTGTCGAGAACAAGGCGGACAAGATGCTTATCCTGTGCTGCCACATTCCCTTTGCTGACGCTTCCCCAAAGCACAGGACTGAAATTATGAGCTATATGAAACAGTTCAAAGAAGCCCATATTCTGGCCGGACATACCCACTATAACCGCAACTATCTCCACAGTTCTTTTGTCTGCAAAGGCGGCAACGCGGTTTATGAGCACATCCACGGAACTGCGTGCGGAGCATGGTGGGAGGCCCAGTCTTCATGTAATACTACAGGAGCGCCTTCCGGATATACTGTTTATGAGATTGACGGTGCGAGCATCGTCAACTGGGTGATGAAGGGAACCGGTAAGGAAGAGGGACACCAGTTCCGGGTCTATGACGGAAACCAGACTTATACCGGCACCCGCGGGTACACGTATAATTGGTATCGCACAGATAATACAGGCGGCTCATCCAATATCGTTGCCAAGGGCTATAGTGGGTTTATGAACAGTTTTGTAGTGGAGGTTTTTGATGATGATACCAAATACGTTACTGTCGAATTGTATCGGAGCGGGACAAAACTTGGCGATTTCAAACATCTTTCACGCGGGACCAGTGCAAACATCTGTGCCTGCTCTTGGTTCTTCAATGAGCGGGGCAAGAATTCGACGACATGGAACAGTACTGCCGGGTCATATTGGTATTATCCCACCACGGATCCTCTTCCGGCCGATATGACGGATTGGGAGGTACGGATGACCCGCACAATCCCCGGAAGCGGACGACAGAACGTTTATTCTTCCAGAACACTGACCAAAGATTACAGTGATTTCAAAAAACAATAGATTTATTGCGCAATAACCCTTAAATTAACACTACATGAAAAGAAAAATTACATTTGCCATTGTTGCAGCTGCGGCTTTGTGCGCGTTCTGTTCTTGTAAAAACGAGGAAGAGGTGGTGGTCGTCAGGGCCGTTACAGTCACTCCTTCTTCCATGACTCTTGATGCAGGTGATACAGAGGTGCTTACAGCGGAAGTGTCACCTTCTAATGCAACGGACAAAACGGTTGTATGGACTTCTTCCGACCCGAACGTTGCAACTGTCAATGAAAATGGCGTCGTTACGGCTGTCGGCAGCGGTAAAGCGGTCATTACAGGAAAATCAGGGACTAAATCAGGAACCTGCGAAGTTACGGTGATGGGCAGCGCTACCGGTATTAAATTGTCCCCGGAAAGTATAGAACTATCTTACAATGAGACAGCTACGTTGGTAGCCATTGTAGAGCCGGAGGGGTTTGTAAAGAACACTGCCGTGACATGGACCAGTTCCAATGCTGAACTCCTCAAGGTTGAAGGAAGCGGCCTGAGCGCCAAGGTGACAGCGGCTTCAACCAAGGGAGAGTTCACCGTAACCGTCAAGACGGAAGATGGCGGCTTCACCGCCGAGAGCAAGGTCTCGGTTGTGGGGCTTTCAGCCAACGGCTTCAAGACTGCAGCTGAGCTTGTGACCTTCCTTGAGAAGGCGGAAGAATACGAGACGGAGGATATCAAACTGGCTTCCGATATTGATCTCGCCGGCGCGGTCCTTCCCTCTGCAACCAATTTCAAGGGCACTTTCAACGGGCAGGGCTATAGCATTACCAATGCTACTATCAATAACCCTGTATTCCTTATCAATGAGGGTACGGTAAAGAATCTCGTCATTGCCGCCAACTGCAAGATTCAGCCATCAGTCGGCGAGTTCGCTCCCATTGTCGGCATCAATAAGGGTACCGTCTCCGGTTGTACAAACAACGCCTATATCGGATATACTTCTTCCGAAGAGGAATACATTCTCGTCGGAGGAATTGTTGAAAGAAATGACCGTGAGGGTGTTATCGAAAACTGCACAAACAACGGAGAGATAAACGTCGTGGTCAATGACGGCGTTAAAAGCGATGCCCCGACCGTGGGCGGGATCGTCGGTGCCAGCGGCGGTTTCATCCGTTCGTGCCAGAATGCGGGTAAGATTACCCATAATCCCGGAGTTGCCGTTCTCAAGAAGGGCGGAACCATAGGTGAACTTATTGCGGGTAAGAATAACATTCCGAACCATGCCGGTGGTATAGTCGGTTGGTTTGTAGTTTATGATACTGATAATGCAGTCGGCCTTGTCGACCGCGGGATTGAGGATTGTACCAACACTGCGACAGTCACGGTTACGGCCAAGGGCGGTCAGGAAACGGCGACCTGCCGTGCCTATGTATCCGGCATCGCCGGTTCCGTCTCGGGCGGTTATCTTAAGAACTGCACCAACGAGGGAGCGATTACTCTCGACCATGACTCAGGGCTCAATGCGGCTGCAACGGCCGACAAGCAGATGTGGTGCGCCGGTATTTACAATGTGAACCTGAATGATCATGTGCCCGGTGGCGGCTATACCTATCCTGCCTGCTCCGGAGCTACGAACCGCGGCGATGTTACTCTTAAGACTGATTGCACTGCGGCCTACATGTATGTCGGGGGTATCTGCGGCAATTCGGATATCGAGAACAACGCTACAACTTGTGTCAATCCTCTCATCAGCGAGTGCACCAACTATGGCAAGGTCCTCGGAACCGGCTATGGTAAGATTCGTGCAGGCGGCATTACCGCCCAGACCGGCAATCTGAAAAAGTGCATTAATTACGGAGAAATTGAACTCGGCCCCAATTGCCTGGCAAATGCCAATGCGGGATCTTTCGCCGGAAACCTTTGTTGCTATCATGCCGGGGCGGGTCATGGCATCGTGGACTGTGAGGCGTATGGTAATATTAAACTTGGTGCTACCAAACAGATGGCAGGAGGTTTTGTCGGCATTCTCGGAGGTGCCTTGGGAGCTACGCCGATCAACGGCAAGGTAAACTGCACTGTCTCCGGACCGGAGGGCTCATATTGCGGAATTCTCACCGGATATTGCAACGCAACAGACCAGTGGATTGTCGGTTCGGCCGAATCTCCGATGTATGTAGCAGGGAAAATTGTAGTAGGTACGGCTGAGACTGTCCTTACCGAGGCGAATTATCTCGAGTCATGGGGCCAGACCTATAACCCGCTTGTGGCGTGGGACAAGAGCGGAGCCCATGAATCCACCTATATCAAATTCCTAAAGTAGCATTGAGGAGAATAATCCCGATACTTTTATTGCTGGTGGCTTCTGCGTCCATTTGGGCGCAGAGGCCTGCCAGTTATCTGTCGCCTTGGAGGAAGGGCTATATGGACATCCACCATATTGCCACGGGCCAGGGTGACTGTACCTTTATTGTCTGTCCGGACGGAACGACCCTTCTTATAGACGCCGGAGACAATGGCCTTCCGGAAGGTTCTAAACACTGGTTCCGGAGAGTCCCTGATGATACGGAACCGACAGGAGAGTGGCTTTGCAGGTATATCCGCCATTTTTCGCCGGATTCTGCTAAAATCGACTACGCCCTCCTGACCCATTTTCATGCCGACCACATGGGAAGCATCAAAGGAGCCGTCCCAGGGGATCATGGCTATCTTCGTTCCGGGCTGACTTACGTCGGGGATGAAATTCCGTTCGGAACGCTTGTCGACCGCGGCTGGCCGTCCTATAATTTCCCTTCACGGGAGAATATCCGGCGGGAGAGTCCTCTCTTTGACGAATATTGCAAGTTCATAAATTACCAGAGGACTTTGGGCATGGAAATGCAGAAGTTCAGGGTGGGAGTCAACGACCAGTTTGTCCTTAAACACCACCCCCTCCGTTATCGCCGCAGTTTCGAGGTCAGGAATCTTGTCGGCAATGCGCGTGTCTGGACAGGAAAGGGCGAGGAAACGGCGCTGATGTATCAGGGCGATTCAACCCTCTTCGACGAGAATCAGCCGAGCTGCGGTGTCCGAATCCGGTACGGAAGGTTTACGTACTACAACTGCGGTGACCTGTCCGGCATGAATTTCTGGCGTTACAAGTGTCAGGAGCGTGATTTTGAAACTCCTGTATCGAAAGTATGCGGTCGTATAACGGTCATGAAATGCGATCATCATGCAGCCACGGACGTTGTCAATGAGAACCTGATGAGGGCTGCCCGTCCGGAGGCCTTCATTGTCCTTGGCGGCCATCGTGAGCATCCATATAAACCGACGATGGAGCGGATGACCGACCGGAGTATATATCCGGATGACCGCGATTTCTATATCACTACAGATTGTTCAAAAGAGGATCTGGGTCCCGAACTTTGGTCATATTTCAAACCATCAGGCCATATTGTCGTCAGAGTCAGCTCTGGAGGGAAGAAATACCGTATTTATTCGTTGGACGTTTATTCCGGGGACTACCGGATCATATACTCCTCTCCCGAGAAGACGGTAGGTCAATGAGTCAGCATCAGGAGTGTCAGGGCGGCCTCCAGGATATGTGAGAGGTCTTCAAGGACTTTTTTCAGGTTCCATTCCACAGCCCGCTGAGTTATCCCCTCTTTTTCGGCGATTTCAGCTGTTTTCATTCCTTCCAAACGGTTCATCCTGAATATTCTGGCCCTCTTTTCCGGCATTGACGACAGGGCTATTTCAATCATAAGGAGCAGTTCCTGCGCGTCCACCTGCGTTTGAAGTTCGTCGGAGACCAGGTCGGATAAGACTGATGATTCGGGGAGATCCAGAACAATCTTCTTCTTTTTACGGACATGATCGAATACTGCATTTCGCGTCATGGAGAAAAGGAAGGAGTTGAATGACTGAATTTTATCGGCAGTATCCCGGTGTTTCCAAAGGTTGAGGAAGACGTTTTGGCAGATGTCTTCGGCCGCGGCGTTATCCTTTAGAAGGGCGCGGCAAAATGCTTCTACACGGGGCGAATATTTCCTGTAGAAATAGTCAAAGGCCTCGTGCGAACCTTCTTTCATAGCCATTAGATAATCTGCGTCCGGTTGCATCTAAGTAAAATTGGTCCAAATGACATGGTGCCGTAACTGGTTTATTAGTATCATTCAAAGATACAAATAAAAAAAATATTTTGGAGAATTTTCCATATATTTGCAGTATTATGACACTAAAAAAGATCATCCTTATACCTGCCGCTTTAATGGCGGTTTCCCTGGCTTCATGCAGGGACAATTCCGGAGAAGAAGTGTCTCCCAAGACGGTCCCTGACCGGACGGATCTCCGTATCATGTCTTTCAATGTAGCCGTAGACAATCTCCAGGACGTAAAGGGCTGGCGTTCCCGCAAGACTGCCGTCTATAACATGCTCTCCGAGGAGAAACCCACGGTAATCGGTTTCCAGGAGGCCCAGGCCCATGAGATTACCGGTATGTTGAAGGAGCATCCGGAGTATACCTTTTATGGACTCGGCCGGGATACCGGAGTGGCCCCTCTGACTTCGTCGGAGGATTATTCCGCCGAAGAAACGATGGCGGTTTTCTGGATCCGGGATTCCCTGAAAGCGGAGGCCTGCGGGACGTTCTGGCTTTCGCAGACCCCCTCAGAGGTGTCCTACGGCTGGGATGCGTCATACAGGAGGACCCTCACTTGGGTTCATTTCAAGCACAGGAGGACCGGTGCCGAGTTCTTTGTTTTCAACACCCATCTTGACAACAAGGGGACCACGGCCCGGAAAGAGTCGATGAAGCTTATCATGTCGAAGATGGAGGAGCTGAATCCTACGGGACTGCCCGCCTTCCTGATGGCGGATTTCAACGCTCCGACTTCTAATGCGATTTTCACGGAGCTTCTCGAAGTCATGTACAGCGCCCGCGACAGGGCCATCAATACCGAATCCTCGAAGAATACCTACAATGGCTACACCAGCGCCGGAAAGTCCCAGATTGACCATATTTTCTATAGCGGAAGGATATATCCGCTTGCCTTCCGCGTCCTCGACAAGGACTACGGAAACACCTATATTTCAGACCATTATCCCATAGTCTGCGACTGCTATATCAAGCTATCGAATTGAACTCGCGCTGCTACATAGCCATAGACCTGAAGTCTTTCTATGCGTCAGTGGAATGTGTGGAGCGGGGCCTGGACCCGCTCCGAACGAATCTTGTGGTAGCGGACGAGAGCAGGACAGACAAGACGATATGCCTTGCGGTTTCCCCTTCGCTGAAGTCTTTCGGGATTCCGGGAAGGCCGCGTCTTTTCGAAGTCGTCCAGGCGGTCAGGAGAATCAATGGCGAAAGACGTGCCAGAGTCCCCGGGAGGGTCCTGAAAGGGGTGTCTTCGGACCTTCCGACTCTGGAAAAGAACCCTTCGATGGAACTTGGATACATCGTGGCTCCGCCCCGCATGGCCCGCTATCTCGAGGTCAGCAGCCAGGTGTACGGGGTGTACCTGAAGTACATTGCCCCGGAGGACATCCATGTATACAGCATCGATGAAGTCTTCATAGACGCGACGGATTACCTCGCCGCCTACAGGAAGACCCCGCACGACCTCGCCATGACGCTTATCCGGGATGTCCTTTCCACAACCGGTATTACCGCTACGGCAGGGATAGGGACGAACCTGTACCTTGCAAAGATAGCGATGGACATCGAGGCCAAGCACAGCGCTCCGGACAGGGACGGGGTCAGGGTGGCGGCCCTTGACGAGATGAGTTATCGGAAGAAATACTGGTCCCATGTGCCCCTGACGGACTTCTGGAGGGTTGGCAGGGGGATAGCCGCAAAGCTTGCCGCTTATGGAATCCATACCATGGGGGACATCGCCCGCTGGTCTCTCGACTACCGGGAAGAGGCGCTCTACAAACTCTTCGGAGTCAATGCGGAACTGCTGATTGACCATGCCTGGGGCTGGGAGCCGTGTACCATGGCCGACATCAAGGCCTACCGGCCGGAGTCCGGGAGCATTTCGAGCGGACAGGTACTTTCGGAGCCATATTCCTATGCTAAGGCGAGGACGGTGGTCCTTGAGATGACGGACCAGCTTGTTCTGGAGTTGGTTGAAAAGGGCCTGGTCTGCGACCAGATGGTACTGACGGTCTGCTATGACAGCGAAAGCATCTCTTCCGGCTTCCATGGCCCTGTAGCCGTTGATTATTATGGACGGAAGGTCCCAAAACCTGCCCATGGCAGCATAAATCTCGGACAGCAGACCTCTTCGACCCGTCTGATTACAGATGCGGTCAAGGATCTTTATGGGAGGATTGTGGACCGGAATCTCCTTGTAAGGAGAATGTTCGTTGTTGCGAACCATGTGGCTCCGGCATCGGAAGCCGTCGGAAGCCAGCTGGACCTGTTTTCTGACCCGGTGGATACCGAGAAGGAACGGAGGCGCCAGGAGGCGATTCTCGCCATCCGGCAAAAGTACGGCAAAAACGCCATCCTGACCGGGCTGAACTTCGAAGAAGGGGCGACTGCCAGGGAAAGGAATATGCAGATAGGAGGTCATAAGGCATGAAAGAGGGCAGCTACGAAGACATTATCAATTTGCCGCATCCGGATTCGAAACGGCATCCGCGCATGCCCCGAAGGGAGCGGGCGGCCCAGTTCGCCCCGTTTGCGGCCCTCAAGGGCTATGACGAGGCCCTCTCAGGGCAGAAAGGGCCCGAAGAAGACGTATATTTAACTGAAGAAGACTTATGAACAGAAAATGGAAGGCAATACTTGCAGCGGCAGCGCTGCTCTCAGTTCTTGCCGGCTTCTTCTGGATCAGGGGGGCTGTCCGTCACCGCCGTTGGGTCAGCGGCCATATAGAGAACCACCCGGTCCGGGTTTACGATGTCCAGTACACCCGGGTTTTCAACGACCTGAACGATCTCCAGCTCCAGGTAGCTGAGACCGTCGGAGTCCCTCCGGTCCAGAGCCGGGAGGAGGCCTCA
The DNA here is from genome assembly GCA_017445755.1 of Bacteroidales bacterium. GTDB lineage: Bacteria > Bacteroidota > Bacteroidia > Bacteroidales > UBA932 > Cryptobacteroides. Next base: position 110,058 of record JAFSSE010000014.1, read on the forward strand.
CGAATGAAAAACGCCCTTGTGGAAATCCGGGATACTGATTCGTATATTGTCGATCAGCTGACCCATTCGATTCCATATCTGACCCCGGGAGCCGCAGGGCTGCTCGATAGGATAGGGGTGAATTTCAAGGATTCCCTTGCCTCAAAGGGGCTGAATCCCAATAAGTTCATTGTGACATCCGTCCTCAGGACGAGGGACGATGTCGACCGGCTCCGCCGCTCCGGCAATATCAACGCTACGGAGAAATCCACCCATTGCCACGCCACCACCTTCGATATCTCCTACACCCGTTTCGTCAAGGTTCCGGACCTAAGGGGCCGTCCCTATGACGATGTCTCCCAGCCCTACCTCAAGGCCGTCCTGGGCCAGGTTCTCCGCGACCTTCGCAAAGAAGGACTCTGCTATGTAAAGTATGAACGCCAGCAGGCATGCTTCCATATAACTTCCAGAAAATGAAAAAGACCTTACTTCCTCTTCTCCTTTCCGTATTTTTCCTTCTTCCCGCAAAGGCCCAGGTCTTTGTGGAGGCGGAGGAATTTGACAGTTATGGACACTGGTCACTGGACCAGCAGTTTATAGGAACCATGGGTTCCGCCTATCTCCTCGCCCACGGGGCCGGCGTTCCTGTCGGGGATGCAAAAACCTCTGTTGCAGTCCCGGAAAAGGGGAGATACCATGTCTATGTCAGGACATTCAACTGGACCTCTCCCTTTGCGGAAGGTCCGGGCCCGGGACGTTTCTCCCTTTCCGTTGACGGGACCCGGCTCGGGGATGCCCTCGGCGACAGGGGGACGTCATGGGGCTGGCAGGAGGCCGGAACCGTTAAACTCGGGAAGGGGAGTCATGAGCTTCGAATAACGGACCTCACCGGTCTGGAAGGCCGTTTCGACGCTGTCTGTCTTTCCAGGAAAGCGCTTTCTTCGGCGGAGTTGGACCGGCTCATAACCCTCAAAAGGGAGGGCGCTCCCGTCGTTGACGGGGGGACATATGACCTTGTCGTTGTCGGAGCCGGCTATTCCGGAATCTGCGCAGCCGTAGCCGCGGCGCGAAAGGGGCTTTCCGTCGCCCTGATTCAGGACAGGGCCGTCCTCGGCGGGAACAACAGTTCCGAAATCAGGGTCCAACTGGGCGGTTCAATCGAGTGCGAACCCTATCCTAATCTGGGTAACCTTCTGAAGGAATTCGCCCCGACAGAAAAGGGGAATGCGATGCCGCCCTCATACTATGGAGACGAGGCAAAGAGGGCGATTGTGGATGCGGAACCGAATATAAAGCTGTTTACCCTTACCAGGGTTACATCCGTCGAGAAGGAAGGAGATATTATCTGTTCTGTAACAGGGACCAGTGTCGTAACGGGGGAAAAGAGAGTTTTCCGCGCCCCGCTTTTTGCTGACTGCACCGGAGACGGCACCGTCGGCTTCCTTGCCGGGGCAGATTACCGTGTAGGCCGGGAAAGTCGCTCCGAGTACGGGGAGTCTTCGGCTCCCGAGGAGGCGGATATCATGGTCCTTGGCGCCTCCCTTCAGTGGAGCTCGAAAAAGGACGCTGAGCCCTCTTCTTTCCCGGAATTCACTTATGGAATAGAGCTCAGCGACGAGAGCTGCCAGAAGATGACAAAGGGGTCATGGACCTGGGAGACGGGCATGTTTTCGGACCAGATTCTCGAGGCGGAGCGGATCCGGGATTACGGCATGCTGGCTATTTATGCGAACTGGTCCTACCTTAAGAACCATTCGCCGTACCGGGCCGAATTCGCCCGCCGCTCCCTCGACTGGGTCTCCTTCAACAGCGGAAAGCGGGAATCCCGCCGGCTTATCGGAGATTATGTATTGAACCAGAATGATATAGAGCATAATGTCATGTTCCCGGACGGGAGTGCATCGACCTCCTGGGGCATAGATATCCATTATCCCGAGCCGGAGAACTCCCGGTATTTCCCCGGGCGTGAATTCAAGAGCGTCTGCGACCAGGAAGAGGTCCCGGTGACCCCGATTCCGTACCGCTGCTTCTATTCCAGGAACATAGGTAACCTTTTCATGGCCGGAAGGGACATCAGCGTGACCCATGTCGCCCTCGCTTCGGTAAGGGTCATGCGAACCTGCGCAATGATGGGGGAGGTTGTCGGTCTCGCCGCCTCGGTCTGCCATGAAAAGAACTGCCTGCCAAGGGGAGTATATACGGACTATCTCCCAGATCTTCAGGCCCTTATGAGGGAAGGGGCCGGTAAGAAAGGGCTTCCGAATACCCAGATGACAAATGTCGGGAGAAATGCCCACCATTTCTTTGAAAAGCCGATAATCCATAGGGATATTCCCTCCGTGGAACCGGACAATTCCCTTCTGGAGCGCATCCTGCTGGGAGATCTGGCTATAGACATGGTCTTTGTCGAAGGCGGCACCTTCAATATGGGTGCCGACGGGAGGGCCGAGTTCACCCATGAGTGTGAGAAGCCCTCCCACGAAGTCACCCTTTCGCCCTATTATATCGGACGGTATGAAGTGACCAATTCGCTCTGGTGCGCGGTCATGGGCGGGAAACTTACCCCGGGGTCGGAGAATCGTCCGGTTGCAAGAAAGACCCTTTCGGAAATAAGGGAGTTTATCGCGAAACTTAACTCCATGACCGGAAGGGAGTTCCGTCTTCCTACGGAAGCCGAGTGGGAGTTTGCCGCAAGGGGAGGGAACCGCTCCAGGGGATATCTCTACAGCGGCAGCGACGATTTTGCCGAGGTTGCATGGATGCAGAATACTTCCTCCGGGGAGACTCGTCCCGTCGGGTCCCTCCTTCCCAATGAACTGGGCATTTATGACATGAGCGGAAACGTCTGGGAACTCTGTTCCGACTGGTTCGCTCCATATTCCGCAGCCCCGGCGACAGACCCCGACGGTCCATCAGACGGCTCTTATGTTGTGCTTAGGGGAGGGGCTATCTTCTCCGGTGAAAACGCCTGCCGGGTTTCCTACAGGAGCTATGATTCTCCCCGGAGTGCGCTCGTTATCAACGGCTTCCGCCTTGCCGAGACAAAGAAACGGCTAAGTGCAGAGCAAATAGCCGTAATTGACAGGCGATATCCCAACGATGCGGACTGCTATGGGGGCCTTCTCTTCCAGTTCCATTCCCAGAACCAGCATCCGGAAGGGGATTTCCACGGCGTTACTGTTGCAGACCTTTCAGACGGAACTGAGCGAAAGTTCATCAACCTCGGATTCAACGAGAATTTCCATAATTCCAGCATAACTTTTTCGCGTAAAAAGGCCATTTCGAGGGACCGTTTCCCCCTTCTCTATGCATCCGAAAACTATGCTCCTACGGACTACTACAAGATAATCGTTTACAGGATCGGCGGGGACCTTGTCCCGGTGCCTGTCCAGACTATCGAGATGCCGGATCCCCATGCTCTTGGCATCCTTTATCCCCATGCCTTCCTGGACGAGGACGGGAAGCATATCTGGATAGAAGCTTATTCTTCCGACAAAAGGGAAACCGTGTTTTTCAGATTCGCCCTCCCGAGGTACCGGAAAGGGAGCACCGTAGCCCTCGGTCCCTATGACCGCAGCTTCAGGATTCCCAAGAGAAATGTGACCGACCAGGCAATATGCATGCACGGAGGGAAGTTTTATCAGGTCGTCGGGGTTTCCAGGGAGGCATACCTTCGGATTATCGATCCTTCCGAAGGCCGGCTCATAGACGATATAAATCTTGTCAAAAACGGCTTTCCATATGAACCGGAGGCGGTTTTCTTTAACGGCGACAAACTCTGTATATCTTTCTCCAGTAAAGGGAAAGCCCTGGTTTACGAAATATTGCTTTTGCAAAAAAATATAAATATATAAAGAGATAAAATATAGAGATAAAATATAGTATAAAAGATTATTTTTTATATTTGTAAGGAAAATTAGCCATGGAGATTCTACACCCCCCATGGCATTTTAACAAAAAAGAAGATGAAACATCTGAGGTTTTTCTTTATTCTTACGCTTGTCGCGTCGACTTTTTCCCTGTTCTCCTGTAAGGGGGGTGAAGAGGTTAAGAGCGGAGATTCAATCAAGGCGGTACTGACCTTCAAGAACTACAAGAATGAGAGGGGCATATCTTCGTCGGTGGCCCTTACCACTACGGATGCTGCCGTCCTTATGGACCTGACGTCCGGGGAGACTCTTGAGCAGGTTCCCCTTTCGGGCGGAAGCAATACCGGGACATTCATTTATGATACGAAAAAAGCCGTATCGGGAGATGTTCTCTTCATGTATTATCCTGCTTCGGCTTCTCCGAGTATAAATGCTCAGACGGCTGTGTTCAGCATACCTTCGTCTCAAAACGGAGGATCGGTCAAGCCGGTGTTTACAGGCGTCGGAAAGAATTCCGGATCGACCTACAGGGGATCCCTGATAGACATGTACCCGATCCATACCTATGTGCTGGGGACCGTTCAGAAGGGGACCTATTCCATAGAGAAGGCCGTTATGAAGTCGAATTCCTCCGAAGGGATTGCGGGAAAAGTCAGCGTGGATATGACCACTGGGAAGGTCGTTTCGTGCTCTGAAGGGTCTGTCACGGTCACATATTCGACCCCGCTGGACTGCAGGGAAGAGAATGCCAATGTCGCCTTCGAGGTCGCTCCGGTGACCCTTTCCAAAGGTTTTACAATTACCTATTATACCAGCGTCGGCGACGAGATAGTGTATTCCACCGATGAAGCGGTGACTTTCTCTTCCGACGAGGTGTTCCGCACCGACCCGGCCAGTACCGGGAGGGTCCTTATCGCCTGCGGTGGAAGCAAGGTATATATGTTCGATGAGTTCCTTGCCCGGGCCTCGCATAAATACAGGGACGGCCTTATGTGGGAGTGGGATGCATCGACTGTGAAGAGCGTCGTCGGTGCGACAATGGACCATATCGATGACGCCAAGCCGGTAAACGACAATAAGCAGCTGCTGATTACCAGTTCCTACAGTTGGGCCGTGCTGATAGATATAGAAACGAAGGAACTTCTTTGGTATGCTAAAGGTGTAAGCGGAGCCCATTCTGCCGAAATTCTTCCCGGAAACCTCATCGCCGTAGCCAGCGCCACGAGCGGTATGGTGGAACTTTTTGACGCCTCTGTTCCGAACAGGCGGCTGGCCCAGTATCCGCTCACATCCGCCCACGGCGTAGTCTGGATGCAGTCTGTGGAACGGCTTTATGCAATTGGATCTACCTCCCTGCAGAAGTACCGTGTGATTGATAATGCGCTGAGTCTCGACCAGACCTACGAGACAAATAACTATGTAACCGGACTCCACGACCTCACCAAGTTTGATACCAACACCCTTGTGATGGCAGGTTCCAAGGCGGCATTTTTCAACGTCAATACGGATACTTTCACCTCAGTTCCCCATTTCAGCGGTTTCAGGGGTATGAAATCCATCAACATCAACAGTGATACCGGCGAAGTGTACTACACCTTCGGTGACACTGGACTTTCGGAGGGAAGTTACACCTGGTCAAGCTTCTGGATCCGTTATACAGACAATTATGCAACCCCTGCCTCCGGAGCCCAGTCGCTTGAGATCGACGGACTTATCAGGGTTGAGGATATCAATATGTATAAAGTCAGGGTATTCAGCTGGTAGTTATGAAAAGGTGGTTTCTTCTGTTTCTTGTGCTGACCTGTGTCGCTGCTGCCTGTAAAAAGGATCAGAATCCCGGATATAAGGCCTCGGCCATTTCAACAGATACCGGGATGATCTCATTCCCGGCCGGAAGCGCCACCGAGCAGATACAGCTGCTGTCCGACGGTGGCTGGTATTTTGAAGGCCCGGAGTGGATAAAGGCATATCCGTCTTCCGGCTATGGCGACTGTAAGGTTGAGATTTCCGTTGAGGCGAACCTCGGTGAAGACGGTTCTTATTCTTCCGCCCGGGAAGCGGAGGTCAGCTTCCGCAGCACCAGGACCTCCTGCGCCCTGATTATTACCCAGGGCGGCGCAGTAACCGCGGCGGATTTCCTTTCAATGGCAGATGAAACGACCGTTTACTGGCAGGTAAGCGGCACGGTTAAATCAGTCGAAGACTGGACTTTCGGAAGACTGACGGTTGAGGATGCCTCCGGGACCCTTCCCGTATTCAATTTCCTGGACAGTTCCGGAAGGAACAAGCATTTCTCGGAGATGAACGTTTACCCGGGAGATGACGTGACCATTTACGGATTCAAGTCTTCCGAGAACGGTAAATCATGGATGTACAATGCGAGGGTTCTCAGTATTGTGCGAAAGGGTATGGACATTGATCCAGCCGATCCGGTAACTGTTTCCCAGAAGGCCCAGACTATCCAGGTAAAGTTGACCGGAGTCAGTTCGGTTACCGCCACTTCCTCCGCCTCATGGCTTGTTCCCCGACAGCCCGTCAGTTCAGATGGCGGTCTTACTGTCGAGGTGGCTGTTTCGGAGAACACCGTGGAAACTTCCAGGAAAGGGTTGGTCACGTTTGAAGGAGGAGGGGTAAAAAGGGCCCTGACCGTGAGCCAGGGCGCCTTTGAAATGCCCATATATATGTTCGCCCTCTCCTCAACCTCGGAGAAAGTCGGCGCAGAATCAGGGGAAACAGTGTTTTACATTTCCGCCGACAAGGAGGTTTCTTACGATATGACCGCGGACGAAGGACTGACGCTTTCGGCTTCCAGCGGCAGCGGAAACGGCACTTATACGGTTGCGTACACCGCAAATCCCTACTATGAGCCCCGGACGCTCCGGGTAACCGTCACTTCCAGGACAGTTTATGTCTCCGGCAGTAAATCCTACGTTTTCAGCATAGAACAGCAGGCAAAGGAACGTTCTGAATCCAATGTCTTTGCAAAGTGGTACACTGACGAGGCCCATATGGCGGAGAATGCCACCTACTTTGGCGGCGTTCCGGACGTATTGTTCCTGACTCTCGAAGCGGGCGACGGAGGGCAGTATATAAATGCCAATGAAGGGAACGGGAAAATAACTTATTACCAGGTAGATAAATCCTCCCTTAGCGGAGTCACCAATACAGACGGGGTAATCCTCTGCGGCCGCGGAATAAACGGAAAAGGCGGTTACTTCAAGATTACCGGAGGGTACGATGGTGACTACTGGCTGATTACGGTCCCCGGCAAGGCGAAGGTCGAAGCCGGAACCAGGGTGCATGTGGCTTATTCCTCTCAGTCTTCAGCCGGAGGAATGAAACTCTGGATAGTGGAATATCTCGACGGAGATACATGGATTCCCGGAATGCAGACAAAGGCTGCAACCCGGACGAACTTCCCGGAAATGCCCGTGGAGAGCGTCGATTATAATTTGATGATGGTTGACGCCAGTACGTACAGCAAGGTGGACTTTACCTTTACCCTGACCCATGACATGGATGAGGTCCTTATCCGCCAGAGGGTTGTGGTGCCGATGAACAACAATGGGGCGAGTTTCCTCGGGAAGACCAACGGAGGTCGTAATTCCCTGCACGAGAATATCGTCGTTGAACAAGTTTTTGACTGATATGACAAAGCTCAAGATATTTTCAAGGCTGATCTCCACGGCGTTTCTTCTTGCCGTACTGTTCTCTGCCGCTCTTCCTCTATATGCGCAAGGGAACGTCAGCGGAACTGTCACTGACCAGGAAAAGGAACCTCTTCCGGGAGCGTCGGTCCAGGTGCTGGGCACAAAGCAGGTCGCAATTACGGATGTTGACGGCCGCTTTTCTATCAGGGCAAAGGCAGGTGACGTTCTGGAAATCCGATTCCTGGGTTTCGAGACCCGTCAGGTGAAAGTGACGGGAGCAGTTAAATACAACATCTCCCTGACCCCCGACCGGGAAGTCCTGGGAGAGTCGGTGGTTACCGCCCTTGGACTCAAAAGGTCTGAAAGGTCAATAGGTTATGCCGCCACGAAGGTCGGCGGGGACGCCATAACCGCGGTCCAGAGCAGCAACTGGATTACCTCCCTGCAGGGAAAGGTGGCCGGACTGAATTTCAACAACAGCGGCTCCAGTCCCATCTCCTCGCAGAGGGTTATTGTCCGTGGCGAAACATCCCTGTCGGGAGACAGCAGCGCCCTTTTCGTGGTTGACGGTGTGCCGATTACTTCAGGATTCATTCCCAATTCCTCGTCGGCCGACGGGGACGACCCGAACATAGACTACGGTGACGGTATTTCGGACATCAACCCTGACGACATTGAGTCAGTCACGATCCTCAAGGGTTCTGCCGCAACCGCCCTGTACGGATCCAGAGCCGGTAACGGGGCCATAATAATAACCACGAAGTCAGGGACCGGCGAAAAGACCGGACTTGGTATAACCTATGCCACCCAGTTCACGGCCGAAAAGGCCGGGTTTTGGCCCGACTTCCAGACTACTTACGGGACCGGCAGCGACATGGGATATGAACCATACTGCTTCTGGAACGCCTCCATCAACACCGACGGCGTCGCGCGCAACGACACCAGGTATGCCTATGGCGAGGCATACGGCGACGGAACCAAACTCCGTTTCCAGTACGAAGGATACGACTGGGAGACGGGGAAGGCCTTCAAGACGCCGTTCTATTATCATGACGACTGGTTTACCGGTATCTTCCGTACCGGCTGGACCCTGGATCACCGCCTTACTTTTGAGGGCAGTCTCGGGAAGGGTAACAGCGTCCGGCTTTCCTATAAGCATTCCACCAATGAATGGGTGCTTCCCAACACCGGATACAAGAAGAACTCCCTTGCCCTTTCGGTGGCCCAGAAGTTTTCCTCAAGGATGACGCTGAATGCCAAGGTAAACTACTACGGGACCGATTCCGACAACATGCCGGCCAGCACGTACACAAACAATAACGTGATGTACCAGATGATCTGGAGCCGCACCAACCAGAGCCCGAAGGATTATTGGGATGAGTACGCCGGCGGCAGGATCAACGAATTCACCTACAGGAACCGCTCATACAGCGTGGCTTCGTCGAACTCCAATTTCTTCAACCCGTACTACACCCTCTACGAGATGACAAACTCCCAGGACCGGGACCGTGTGCTGGGTTCGGCGGGACTGAACGTGGACCTGTGGCGGAACAAGATAACCCTCGAGGTCAAGACCGCCCTGGACCTTATGACAGAGTTCCGTACCCAGCGGAAGCCGTACTACTCGTACAACTATACGTATGGCTTTTACAGGGAACAGAACAATGCCATCATTGACTTCAACAACGACTTCATGCTGAAGTATGTGGACAGCTATCTGGGAGGTGACCTTACCCTTACGGCCGGCTTCGGCGGAAATAACCGCCACGTGGACATAAGAAGGCAGAAATATACCATCACAAGACTTGACATCGAAGGGGTATATACGACTGTGAACTATCCGAGCGAGATTATTCCCGACCAGACCAACGTACGTTCGGAGATGATAGTGAACAGTCTTTACGGACTGGTTTCCCTCGGCTGGAAAGATGCCGTTTACCTCGATATAACCGGGCGAAATGACTGGTCATCCACCCTCAGCCCTTCCCACTGGTCATACTTCTATCCCTCGGTGAGCTCCAGCGTGATGTTGGACAAGATCTTTAACTTCAAGCTTAACGCCCCGTGGATCAACTTCCTTAAATTCAGGGGTTCATGGGCCAATGTGGGAGATGCGACCTCCCCCTATTCGCTGAAGGAATACTGGGGAGCCACGAGTTACCCGGGAGGATTCCGGCTCTCCGGGGTCTATCCTAACGAGAACATCAAACCCCACAATGTTTCCACATGGGAGGCAGGTCTGGAAGGGAAGTTCTTCGCCAACAGGTTGCGCTTTGACGTTGCAGTATATCGCTCCGACATCACCAACCAGATTTACGACGTGCTCTATGACTATTCCGTGGGAGCCAAATACTTTACCGAGAACATCGGACGCATTATTAACAGGGGAGTGGAATTCTCTTTCGGATTCACTCCGCTGAGGCGCAGGTTGCTCCGCTGGGACATTGATATCAACGCCGCCCATAACTCCGGCGTCCTCGCAGAGATGTATGACGGCTGGGACCCGGCAACGCCCCACCAGGCCAGCTACGGAAGCACCGTCGGAAACCGGCTTTTCGTTTATGACTACGTAGGAAAGAAGATGGGTGAGCTCTGGGGAAAGGCCCTGGTTAAGGCCCCGCAGGGTGCGACCTATACCGATGAGAACGGCAACACAGTGGACTGCTCCGGTGCCACGGTGCTCGATGCCGCGACCGGAATGCCCGCCTTCGCGGAAGAGCTCATGTACCTCGGAAATGTCAATCCCGATTGGACAGGAGGTCTGAACAGCAACTTTACATACAAGGGCTTTTCTCTCAGCATGGCATTTACGGCGCAGCTGGGCGGTGTGAAATTCTCCCAGTCCGCCGCTGCCCTCGGATATCAGGGCAAACTCAAGAACACCCTTAAGGGCCGCTATGCAGGACTTGTAGCGGAGGGTGTCAATGCCGTGACTGACGCTGAAGGAAACGTTGTGTCTTATGTCAAGAACAACACCATAGTTGAAGACGTTTATTCGTACTACGCCTCCCTGCAGTGCAACCGTTACAACTTTGAGGAATATACTTATGACTGCTCCTTCATAAAGATGAAAGAACTTACGGTCCAGTATGATTTCCCGAAAAAGCTGCTTGAAAAGACGAAGGTTGTCAAGGGGCTTATGCTGGGGGCTTACGCCACCAATCTTTTCTGTCTGACCCACTATCCGTTCTTCGACCCCGAATCGGGACTTATGAGCGGCAGCAACATACTAAGGGGTATAGAACTGGGAGTTTTTCCCATGACACGTACTTACGGTGGTAGTTTAAGAGTCAAGTTTTAACCCTGCAGCGCCATGAAAACAAGAATAACATTTTTTGCCACAACCATTCTTGCCGCCCTTGCCGTGCTCTCCTGTACCGCGGGGTTTGAAAAAGCCAACACCAATCCGAACTCCATTGCCTACGGAGACGGACTGATGAGGGCCGACAACCTGTTTGAGCCGGTATTCTATGGTATCGGGAAGTCACTGCAGTCAAATATAAGGGGACTCAGCAACGAGATTGCCGGGGTCACCGCCCATGTGTCCGGAATGTCTGGACAGGTGCACACTTATTTTATCACGGACGGTAACTTCCAGGGCGTCTGGGACAGCTACATGCGTTATGCCTTCGACAGCAGTCTGCTCATTGAGGCCGCCAGAAACTCCGGAGACCGTTTTCTGGAAGGCGCAGGGCTTATTCTGGAATCCTACTGCTACTACATCCTTGCCTCTATCTGGGGCGATGTACCCCGCAGCGAGGCCTTCCAGGGCCGTTCCGTTGAGAATTCCAACAGGACTCCGGTACTGGATTCCCAGTTGGATGTCTATTCCTGGATAATTGGAACTCTGGAAGAGGCGGCCGAAATTTTCGCCTCCGCCCCTGTTCCGAAAAAGCCCGCCCAGGACCGAATGTACAATGGCGACTGCCTGAAATGGCAGAAATTTGCCAACTCTTTGAAAATGAGAGTACTGTGTTTGCTCGCAAACATGGATGACAAGTATTGGAACGCCATTGAGGAGATGGCCCTCAACCCGTCGAAATACCCTGTTTTCACATCTAATGAAGACAACGCCGAGGTACCGTTCTCCGATTCAGACCCCTACCGTTCCTACTACGGAGAGCAGGAATATGAAAAGACGGACATTACCAGCTACCGTCTCACGGAGGCCGTGATAAAGCTGATGAGCGGTTCAATATGCAACGATCCGAGAATCAATCTCTATGGGGAAATAAACGGGTCTTCATGGAAGGGCGCTATAGCCGGCTGCACGCCGCTTGAAAGATCTACGGCCGCTTCCGGAGCGGCTTCGGGGAACTTCAATATCCTCTGCCAGAGCGCCAGCCCCGCAATCCTCATGGACTGGTCTGAGATTCTCTTTATCTACGCCGAGGGGATGGAAAAGAACAAAATCAGCATCCCGGGTACTTCGGCATCGCTTTACTACCAGGCCGTAAACGCCAGTATTGACCGGTGGGCAGTGTATGGGAGTTGGAATACCCCCGCCACTACCGTGGTGCAGGCGAACAAGGATGTCTTCTTCTCTTCGGATATCGGTTCATTTGAACTTGCCGGCACTCCCGGCTCCATTTACGCCGACAAACTGGACTGCATCCTTTCGCAGAAATGGCTCTCGATGTTCTACTGCGGCTGGGAAGCGTGGATAAACTGGCGAAGGAACGAGTTCCCGATACTGAAAATCGGGCATGGGACCAGTCCCAATGACTATGAACTCCCGACCCGGCTGGGTTATCCGAGCAGCATAGTTGCGTCCAACTCTGCGAATGTCCAGAAGGCCCTGGAGCGCATGGGAGGCAGTAATGACATGCACACTCCTCTGGTCTGGAGCTACAAGGCCCTGAACGGGGGCTCCAAGTATGAGCACACCAAGGAATATACCCTTTCACATTGACGACGATGAGATACAATAGAAAGCATACGGGGCTGGTCGCATTTGCCATTGCCATGATATTGCCGCTTTCGTGCAACGAGGAGGGAACTCTCTCGCCCAAAGGGGATTCTTTTTACATCGAGGGAGGCACCTATACCCTCGAAGCCCCTGTAAGCGGGATCAGTTACAATAAGGATGATAAAGCCAAAAACCGCATTACGATTCGTTCGGATGCCGATTGGGAAATAGTCCCGGAAGGGGAGTATGACTGGGTCCACCCCTTCCCTGACAGGGGGACCGGTTCGGGGTATTTCTATTTTATAGTTTCCGCGAGCACGGCTCCGGAAGAGAGGACGGCGGTCTTTCTTTTCAAGGTTAACGGGAAGACGTATTCGGAATCGTTTACCGTTGTCCAGGATGGAGTCGGGCCGAGCATCAGCGTGCAGTCCGACAAGTACAAGATCAAGGGCGACGGAGCCGACCTTAAGATACCCCTGGTTACCAATATCGACTATCATGTTGAATTCCAGAATGATGCCGACTGGATAAAGATTCGGAAAACCACGCGGGATTCGCTCTGCCTTTCCGTCCTTCCCTCCCAGATCAAGGAGGATCGCTCTGCGACCCTCAATCTTCGCAACGATCAGTACAATGTCGATACCTTCATAACCATAACCCAGGCGGGTGGGGCCGGAAGGACCGCGACCACCTTGGCCCATTGGTCATTCCCGGAGCCCTCGTCCGCCCTTAACGGAGTGGTTTACAATACGAGTGAGAAATGGTACAAGTCCGATGACGGCAAGGCGCTATACCAGTGGTATACAGAAGTTTCGGCTTCGGGCGCCTCCAGTACCTATGTCTTCGACAAGACCAATAACTATGTCCGTTTCCTCTGTCAGGGTATGTGCAAGGGCGATTACGCCATAATGACAATCCCTGTGGAAAACATCGAGGAAGGTACCATAGAATATACATTCCACGGCAGCGGATCCAAGTCAGGGCCCAAGTTCTGGCTGGCAGAATGGTCGTTGGACGGGAACATATGGCATGAGATAGACCCAAAGACCACGACTGAAGCTTTCAGCGACGGGAGCAACTCCCGTGATATCACCTGGACCTACTGTTACCATTACGAAACCATAGGGTCGGTGGCGAATTACCTCCATGATTTCGCTCTCTCGTTCCCATTCCCCGGCGTCAATGGGAGCGGAACTCTGTACATAAGGCATACAATAGCTGACAGCATGTACATTGACAGAAGCAAGGATTCCGTGCCCGGATACAATGGAACCACACGTGTTGCGATAGACATTATTGTTGACCATCTATCAGTTGAATAAGATGAAAAGAAGAGACTTTCTAAAGAAATCGGCCATCCTGGCCGCAGCGGCTGGAGTAGGAAGAGTTCCGGCCAAGGCGGAAATTCTGGGCGCTGCGGAAAATCAGGATTTCGAAGGCAAGCTGATTGTTTCCGAACCGATGCTCCAGAACTACGCGGAGACATCCGTCGCGGTGGTCTTCGCGGTAAGCTCCCTCGCCAACGGTTTTGTGGAAGTGGGGAAAGCTCCCGACCTCTCTGACGCAAGGAGGGTCATGTGCGGAGGTTTCCGCACAACGGATATCGACGAAAGCGTAATGAGGATCCGGCTTACTTCCCTTGAGCCCTCTACCCGGTATTATTACCGAATCGGCGCCCATAAGATTAAATACAAGGACGGATACAACATGTCTGTGGAAGGGACTGAAATCCGTGACAGGATATACAGCTTCACAACGGCCGGAAAGGACAGCACAGCCCATTTCTGCGTCATAAACGACACCCATTCGCGGTGGGAGTCCTTCGGCCCCATAACAGATAAGCTTGCCGCCCTCTCGCCCTCCTGCGTGATATGGAACGGAGATGCAACCAATAGGGAGGAAACAATTGATAAACAGGTACGTATCTTCCTTAATCCGAAAATTGACAGGAAGGATTATGCTTCCTGCACTCCCTATCTTCTCTGCCCAGGCAACCATGACCAGAGGGGCCGGGCGAACCGTAACCTTGAAAAAATCTGGCTTTTCCGCCAGAACGAGGAGAGGTCTTCCCGCGACTGGGATCTCGGCCGTAATTTCGCCGTCAGGATGGGAGATATAGCCATGATAGGCCTTGACACCGGAGAGGACAAGCTGGACACTAATCCCCGCTTTGCCGGACTTTTCAACAACGGGGCATACCGCGAGGCGCAGCGCCTCTGGCTGGAAGATGCACTCAAGAGGGAAGAGATATCCTCGGCTCCCTTCCTCGTGGCCTTCTGCCATATTCCTCTTTTTGATGACAATCCCAATGCCAACCCCGGCGACGTGTATCCCGATGACCATGATATCCGATACAAGCACGGCTATGCCGCCTGGCAGCGTACCTGCTTCAATCTGTGGGGACCGCTTCTTAATGAAGCCGGATGCCAGCTGGTCATAACCGGCCATCAGCACATATACCGTTATCTTCCTTCTGGCGATGGTCGCCACTGGGGAGAGATAATTGGCGGAGGCCCCGACATGGGTTATACCGAAAAAGACGGGGTGCGTAAGGAAAAGCCCGAGAGCTTCCCAACCGTTGTGGACGGACAGATCCGAAAGGGAAAGCTGGAAATAAATGTCTTCAATATAGTTACGGGAAAGGTCCAGGAAACCCTTGAATTCAAACCCAGAAAGATATGAAAAAAGCAATATCCATCTTAATCATCCTTCAGCTGGCCATCTCCCTCCGGGCCCAGATTAGTGACGAGCCGCTTGTGCGGTTCGGTGTTGTAGCTGACGTGCAGTACGACAGGGACACTACTGTAGGAGTAAACGGGCGGCACTACAGCATTGACAAGGAGAGACTCGCCGAGGCCATTGAAACGTTCAATTCCAGGGACGACCTCTCCTTCACTGTTTCTCTTGGCGACATCGTCGACCGCGACTATGTCACCGCCTTTGCGGACCTGAAACCCGTTCTGGCCCTGTCAAAGATTCCTGTTCACTATGTATTCGGGAATCACGATTATGTCCGTCCCTTCTCGGCTAAGAAGCAGAAGGAGTTCTATGAGATGGTGGGCCGCGATGACTCCTACTACAGTTTTATTTCCGGCGGAGTGAAGTTCATCATAATGAACGACAATGAGATTGCACTTTTCTCCAGCGAGGTGGGATCCGTTGCCAGGGAACAGGCCAAGGCCTTTATTGAAGACGCCAAGGCAAAGGGGCTGAAACATGCCAAAAGCTACAACGGCGCCGTTTCGAAAAAGCAGCTGAAATGGCTTGACAAGGAGCTTAAGGATGCCAGCAAGAAAAAGCAGCTTGCAATTATCCTGGCCCATCAGCCGCTTACCCCGGAAGGGAACAAGCACCTGGTACTCAATTACCAGGATGTCCTGAAGGTCATTGCAAAGTATTCCGGGACCGCAGTCGCTTATCTTGCGGGACATGACCACAAGGGAGGCAAGGATGTAGTCGGTGACACCGCCTTCATAACGTTCAAGGGAATGTGTGAAGGGGAGAACAACCGTTACGGAATAGTCAGCATTTACCCGGACCGCCTCGAATTACAGGGTTTCGGGGACCAGAAATCAATGAAATTCAATTTCAATATACAATAGACTTATAAAGAGGAAAGCAACCATGAAACGTATCATTTCTATTTTTGCAACGGCCCTGGCCGCGCTTGCCTTCTTCTCCTGCGACAAAGGGAAGGAACCCGTTACGGAAGAGACTTCCCACAACGCGCAGGTCGTTATCAAGGGTACTGTAGAAGCACCCGTCGTCTGGAAAGAACCCAGCCAGAAGCTGGGAGCCATTTTCGGCCTTGCCGCAGGAAAAACTCCTGAGGGGCTGGAAGCCACAGGGGTAAACGGCAATACAGCAACCTTCTCCGGCGAAGTTACCTTGGACGACGGAGTTACTACCCTGAGTGCTTTTTACCCTCTCGGAGCGTTCAAGGAGGCGGTTTCTGAAAAAAGCTACAAGTTGGAACTCAAGGCGGTACAGAGCCCTTCAGCTACGTCATTTGACCCTGAATGCGGCATCCTTGTATCCTCATCCAAGGTAGTTACGGTGAGTGACGGATCTCTTACCATTGATCAGCTGCCCTTCGTTTGTCCCCTCGCCATCCTGAAGGTTGACCTGGAATCGCCGGAAGGCGGGAACGCCTACGGTGAGAAGGTCACTTCGATGAAAATCGAAGCTCCGGAGACACTTGCCGGCGTAATGACGGTAGGCGACATCAGCCAGATTACTGGATGGAGCTCGGGTGTTAATACGGTCACAGCCCAGATACCTGCAGGAGAGCAGATTACCATTGGAAGCGGCAGCATCTGGCTGGTCGTATCACCTTTCACCGTTCCGTCTGGAGGCGAACTTACCTTCACCCTGGAAACCGATGTCCATAGCGGCGAAGCCGCCATTGTCCAGACCGTCACCGCTTCAGCAGCGATTAACATCGAGAAGGGTAAGGTTAACACCCTTGGTCTTGACCTGAACCACAAAGACGTGCCCGTAGAGCCCGATGTGGACATTCTGACCAATGAATGGGCAGGCGTTCCGGACGGAGACGGCTACACGGACTTTTCTTCTGTAAAGGGATCTTCCACCAATGCCCTTTACAGCGGACAGATTGCCGCCACCCAGGGAGGCATCCAGATGAGGGCTAACGACCCCGCCGGAATTGTCGTGACAGGCAGCGCCGGAGTGGTAAAGAAGATAACTGTCGAGTGGAACAGTAATACGGCAACAAACCGCACTCTCAATATCTACGGCCGTCATACTCCTTACACTGGATCGACCGAACTGTTCTCCGAGGACAAGGCCGGCAACCTGATAGGGTCCTTCAAGATTGAAGACGGGAACGGGGAGCTCACCTTCGACCAGGAATACGAGTATATCGGCTTCAGGTCAAATAACGGCGCCCTCCACCTGGACATGGTTACCATAAAGTGGGGCGAGCCGGAATGGACACTTGGAGGCATCTCGGTTACAACTCAGCCCGAAAGGACTGAATACAGGACAGGGGATCTTTTCAGCCCTTCAGGAGCGGTGGTTACCGCGACCTACAGTAAGGGTGCTGAAACGAGGACGGAAGTACTTCCCCTCGCCGATCTTTCATTCAGTCCCGGACTGGATACTCCTCTCACGACCTCTGATACCAAGGTTACCGTGACCTTCCTTGGGAAGACAGCGGAGATTCCAATTTCCGTTAGCAATCCAACGGGAACCGAAAAGGTTGATGTCCTCAATAACACCTGGCTTTACGGAGGTACCGGAAGCAATTCAACTGATTATGAGAGTAAAACCCTGAGTGCACCGACCTCGTCGGCAAAATACATGCTGAACGCTGCTGGCGGCAACTACGCCATACAGCTCCGATCCAACAAGGATTCCGGCATCATTACCACCGTTTCCGGCGGCAAGGTGAAAAAGGTGAAGATAACCTGGAATGAAAACTGCAACGACCGTATCCTCAACGTATATGGCAGCAATACCGCATACACCGCCCTTTCTGAACTCTACGACGAGGCAAAGCAAGGGACAAAGGTGGCATCTTTTGCAAAGACGGACGGGAATGCGGAGTACACCTTCACGACGGACTATTCCTATGTGGCCTTCCGAGGGGAAACCGGTGGAGGAATCTATATCGATGAATTAGAGATAACCTGGGAAGATTAGTTTTTAGTATCTTTACAGCCAATAACACTATAATTATATATCAACAAATGCGAAAAGTATTGTTATTTCTGACTGTCGCTTCAATTATTTGCGCCAGTGCTGTTTCTTGTCAGCCGGTGGAGAAGTACGATACACCTGACAGCGTTGCCCTTTACACCCAGTCCGGTCCAGCCGTGGATAAGACGGCCGGAACAAAGGGCGTGACCATTACGGCCACCGCTGCCTGGTATGTCACTACTGATGCCTCCTGGGTTGTCATTTCCCCCGCCGATGGCGAGGACATGACAGTTGGCTCGGACGGGAAACTGACCGGGGGGCGTGGTATCCACGAAGTAATTCTCACCTACACGGAGAATACCACCGGTGCTGCTCGCACGGCAAATGTCGTGTTTACAACTGTGAACAAGAACCAGGTGTTCGGGAAACAGTATTCCGAAACCTATGTGCTGACCCAGAGTGGAGAATAAACCCAAAAGCGAAGTGTTATGAAGAAGTTATTTACAATGATTGTGTTGGCCGCAGCGGCCTTCATACTGTCTTCCGCAAGCGTTTTTGGGCAGAACCGTACCGTCCGGGGCAAGGTCGTGGACGAAGCCGGAGCCGGCGTCAGCGGAGCTTATGTCATTATTCAGGGAACCAGGACCGGTGCCCTTACGGATGTCGATGGCAACTACACTCTCCAGGTTCAGGAAGGATCTGCCGTCCTTGAATTCTCCTGCATCGGTTTTGAGAACGCCATTGTGAAGTTGTCTCCCGGCCAGACCAGGGCCGATGCCGTCATGAAAGAGGATGCCGAACTGCTTGAAGACGCGGTGGTCATCGGTTACGGCGTTCAGAACCGTCGCGATGTCACCACGTCCATCGTCTCCATCAAGTCCGAGGACTTTGCCGAGAGGCCCCTTACCGATTTTCGCGAGGCCATGGCGGCGAAGATGCCCGGTGTCCAGGTTGCAACCCTTGGCGGTCAGCCGGACGGAAACATCAGCGTGAGGGTCCGTGGTATCCAGTCCATCACTTCGGGGAATGACCCTCTCTACGTAATCGACGGTGTCCCCTGTGATTCCAGGGCGTTTGCCAACCTGGACTCCTCCGACATAGAGTCCATCGAAGTCCTCAAGGACGCCTCCTCGGCCGCTATCTACGGCTCCCGCGGTTCCTGCGGCGTTGTTCTCGTTACCACCAAGAAGGGTAAATCCGAGAATACCGTGGTCCACTATGACGGGCAGTTCAGCGTAGCCTCCATCTCGAAGAAGATAGAGCTCCTGGATGCCTACGAGTTCGTGGAACTGTTCAAGGAAGCCCGTAACGGCTCATACCTTATCGAGCACCCGACCGGCTCCATCGGAGACCCGATGAGTGTCAGGGGTAAGGACTATAACAAGTATCCCGAGGACCTTGTTAAGGAATACGCTTCCGGCGCTTCCGGCCTCGTGAATACCGACTGGCAGGACGAGGTTTTCCGCACGGCCCTTTCACAGAAGCATTCCATTTCCATCAGCGGAAAGTCCGGAAGCGCATCCTGGCATGTGAGCGGCAACTACCTCAACAGGCAGGGTATCCTCATCAACTCCGATTTTACCCGCTACAGCGTTCGCGCGAACGTTGACGGCAGCAAGGGACGCTTCAAGTACGGAATGAACCTGGCCCCGTCCTACTCTATTACCAACTTTATCAACAGCGAGTCCAACTACGGCTCTGACGGTGTGGTCGTAAACGCCCTGGTGGTCGCCCCGATCTTCCCTGTAAGGAATGACAACGGGCTTTACAACTGGGATATGACCGGTAAATACAGGGTCGGGACTGACTATCAGTATAATGTACACATGAACCCCGTCGCCCTTGCGAACTCCATTTCTGACGTCCGCCAGAAGATGAACATCATGGGTAATGCCTACGGGTCCTACGAGTTCATCAAGGGGCTTGTGTACCGGCTTTCAATCGGAGGCGACTTCTATTCTTACAACAGGGATTACTACAAGCCGTCAACCATTCCTACTGCCAATATGAACACGGGGTATGCCCCATATAACCCTGAAGCGGGACAATACCTTAACTATCAGCCGAATACTCCTACAGCTACTGCCGCCTCGAACCAGTATTTCCACTGGAACGTGCAGAACCAGCTGTCCTTTGACCGCAAGTTCGGGGATCACAGCGTTAAAGCGGTTGCGGCTTATGAGGCCGAGGTCTATACCAATAAGACCATGTCGATGACAGGTATCGGCGCCGTCGGTGACGACAAGATTCAGACCCTCAAGGGTAAGACCTACTCTCCTGATGACCTGCCGCTTAACAATATCGTCTCCTATTCATTCGCTTCCTGGCTCCTCAGGGCGCAGTATTCCTATAAGGGCCGCTACATGCTGTCGGCTTCCATAAGGGGTGACGGTTCCTCCAGGTTTGCGCCCAAGACCCGCTGGGGATATTTCCCCGCAGTTTCTGCCGGCTGGAGAATTTCTGACGAGTCCTTCATGGAGAATGCCTCCTGGCTCTCCGACATGAAACTCCGTGCCTCCGTAGGCCGTACCGGTAATGCCCAGATCGGTAACTCCGAGTATCTGGCCCTTTATGGAACGGGAACGCTTTACGTAGGCAACGGGTCCACTGTCGCCACCCAGGTTTATCCCAGCCAGATTGAGAATGGGGACCTCGGATGGGAGAAGAACACCCAGTATGACCTCGGCGTAGACGCCACCCTGTGGCAGGGCCTTCTCGGGTTCACCGTGGATGCCTACTATTCCAGGACTACGGATATGCTCTTCGACATTCCTGTATCTTCGGTTTCCGGACTTACTACGTCCAACATGAATATCGGCTCGATGCAGAACAAGGGACTTGAAATCAGCGTCTCGTCGAGGAAACAGTTCTCGAACGGTTTCTACTATGATGTTTCGGCCAACTGGTCCCTGAACCGCAACAAGGTTCTCCATACCGACGCCGAAGATGCTCCTATCATCAAGGCCGCGTCCTATGCGGGTGCATATTACATTACGCAGGTCGGTCAGCCGGTCGGCTGCTACTACCTGCTGAAACAGGTCGGTGTCTTCCACAACCAGGAGGAACTTGACTCCTATCCCCATTTCCTCGGAACCGGAGTTGACCAGACCCAGGTCGGCGACTTCAAGTTCATCGATGCGAACGGTGACGGTATCCTTTCGCAGACGGACGACCGCATGATCGTAGGTAACTACATGCCTGATTTCTACTATGGATTCGGCTTTACCCTGGGTTACAAGGGCTTTGACGTCCAGGCCAACTTCCAGGGAGTTTACGGTAACGAGATTCTGAACCTCGAGCGCCGGTATATCTGCAATATGGAGGCCTCCTCCAACATGATGAAACTTTCTCTCGAGAGATATCCTTACGGCGAGCTTAACAGGGCCACTCGTAAGTCCTCCGGAAAGAACGGTGCGTCCACCAATACCTTCCACATTGAGGACGGTTCATATCTCCGCTGCCAGTCCCTGTCGTTCGGATATACCATGCCCGACAAGTGGTTCCGCCGCGTCGGGATGAACAAGTTCAGGGTATATCTCCAGGCCTCGAACCTCTTTACCCTTACCAACTACACCGGGTACAATCCCGAGGTTAACCGTAATTCCAGCGACGCCCTCCGTCCCGGGGAAGACTATGGTTCTTACCCTCTTCCGAGGACGTTTACCTTCGGTATAAACTTCAATCTGTAAAGCCATGAAGAGATTAATATACATTATTGCCGCAGTCCTTTGCGCAAGCGCATGCTCCGATGCTTTCTTTGAGAGGTATCCGGCTAACAGTATGACAGAAGGCAATGTCTATAAGACTGAGGACGACTTCAACCAGGGAGCATATTCCTGCTACGCGAAGCTCAAGACCCAGTCGGGCTTCCTGATTACGGAGCTTAGCTACCGTTCCGACGAGAGCGAACTGCAATCCATGGCGGTGTCCACCCAGGCCCGTTATGACTACGACCATTTCCTGGACAATGACGGAAATTCCATCCTGAGCAATGTCTGGGACGCCTGGTACAACGGTGTCTATCGCTGCAACATTGTCCTTGACCACTTTGCGACCACATCCCTGGATGTGAATACGGACAACATGAGGAAGTACCATGGAGAGGCCCTTTTCATCAGGGCGTGGTTCTACTTTAACCTCTACAGGGTCTTCGGGGTTGTCCCTATAGTCACAAAGGTGGAGACTCCCGCCACTTCGGCTACAATAGCCCGCTGCACTGATGCGGAGATGCTTTCCCGGCTCGAGAAGGACCTTCAGGATGCTGCGGACCTCCTTCCGCTTACCCGTACGGCAGAAAAGGGCCGCGTGACCAAAATCGCCGCCCAGGCGCTTCTTGGAAAGGTTTACCTTACCTTCGACAAGTATGACGAGGCCGAAGCCGTCCTTTCGGAGGCGATGAAGGATACCGGCTATGGTCTTGAGAATACCCATGAGATTGTTTTCAGCCAGACCAACAAGATGGGGAAAGAGATGATTTTCGCCCTGACCTATAACAAGAGTATTGACATGGGCCATGGCTACTGGCACAGTTTCACCACAAATGACGATGCCAGAAGGGGCAATCCCAAGCCGGAGTTCCTCGCCATCTTCGACCAGACCAAGGATTCCCGCTATGACTTTGTGCATGGAACCGTAACCCACGGAACGGCCTATGTCATGAAGAAGTGGGATGATACCTTCGATGCAACCTATACTACGGTGGTCGGGAACGACTTCCCCCTTCTCCGCTATGCTGACGTCGTCCTTATGAGGGCTGAGGCCATCGGACTTGGAGGCAATATTGCCGGCGCCATCCCTTACCTGAACCAGACCCGCACCCGTGCAGGCCTTACACCCCTTACCTCATCCGATCTTCCGACCAGGGCGGCTTTCGTCCAGGAGCTCGCCGATGAGAGGGGAAGGGAGTTCGCCTTCGAAGGACAGAGGTGGTTTGACCTCGTCCGCCTCGGCCTTGCCGTGGATCTTTTCAAGTCGCTGGGTTACCCTATCAATGATTACAATGTCATAAGCCCGATTCCAAGGTCACAGCTTGAAATTTACAACAATGATAAAGTTCTCTGGCAGAATCAGGGATATTAATTGAATGAAATATGAAAACGTTTAAATTATTATTTGCCGTCCTCGCCTGTGCAGTTGCGATTTCCTCGTGCTGGAAAGAGCCGGAGACCGGGCAGGAGGAGCTTCGTCACCAGGTCATGAATCTCAAGGCCGTAGCCGGTGACGAGCAGGTTACACTTACCTGGGACAGTCCCACCACGAGTGAATACTGGGACAAAGAGCCCACTGATTACATGATTACATACCTTGATGCCGCATCCGAGTCCATTCAGGTAAAGACGGGTGGAGCCACTACGTATGTCGTTGACGGTCTGGAGAATGGTCATGAATATACTTTCCAGGTCCAGGCAATTTATGGTGACCTGGTCTCCGGTTATGTCTCCGTATCGGCTACGCCTGTGACGGAGAGAAATCCGGTAAGCGATCTTAAGGTTGGCTTTGACGACGGTCAGCTCATCCTTACCTGGACTGAGCCCGCTACTGCTCCTACGGGTTACCGCATTACCTGGCTCAAGGACGGGGATGCTGAGAGCGCTCTCAAGGAGGCGACTGTTGCCGCCGGCACATCCACCTATACAATTACAGGTTTGACGAACGATGTCAAGTACACCGTTACAGTCTATGCTGTCTACCCCAAGGGCTCGTCCGTCGGGGTTTCAGCCATTGGAACCCCTTCGCTCGCAATTCCCTGGAGCGTTAACAAGACGGCAGGTTTCGCCGGTGAAAAGTTCCATTTTGTATTTGACACTGCCGTCGTGAACGGAACTGACATTACCTGGAGTTGGGACAACGGTTCCGTGAAGGGCGCAGACGTTGAGGCAGCTGTTGATATAGACTACAGCAAGGTAAATGACAATACTCCGGTCAAGACCGAGGTTACCGTGAGCGCTAATGTGTCTGGAACTGAAAAGAAGTGGAGTTTTGAGCTCACCCTCACTCCTTATGCCCTCTACTATGAAATCGGCTCGTCGAACAGTTTCCGTTACACGGCACCCACATTCTCTCCTGACGGAAAGACCATGTATGTTGTACCCGACAAGAGCGGCGCCGCTATTTATGCCTTTGATCTTGATAATGGAACCCTTAAGTGGGTATCCACGTCAGTTACGGGAGAAGCCATTCAGAGCCGTGAGACTCCTACCGTCAATCCCGTTTACGGAGACATTTACTTCTGCGGTATGTCTTCCGGCCAGGTTTATGCCGTGAAGCCGGACGGGACCCTCAAGTGGAAATATGATGCCCTCGGCGGCATAGACAGAATCAGCTCCCCGGTTGTGAGCAAGGACGGTTCGGTGGTATATTTCACCGATGCAAACTTCGTTGTTGAGGCGGTGAACGCTGAGAACGGGACCAAGGTATGGTCTTCGCCGAAGCTCCCCGGTCTTGTCAGGGGCATGATCATTTACAGTGACGAGATCTTCTGCGCCTGCAACGGTACATCCGGTGCCGCAGTCTTCCTCAAGGCCTCCGACGGAACCATTGCTGCCACGGCCGATCTTGGAAAGGCCCCTTGCGACGGTTATCCGGTAGCGGCCGATCCGAGGACCGGAATCGCCTTCGTATGCTGCGCCGGAAGCAACTCCGCTACTGAACCCGAGGCAGGATTCACAGCAATAAATATGAATACCCATGCCCAGGTAGCTTATAATCTTTATACGACCAACAACATCTGGGAGCCGGTTGTTATGGCTGACGGAAGGATAGTTTTCGGCGACAAGCACGGTAACATCGCTTCAGTCAACCCTTCCACCTATGAACTTAATTGGAAGATTGCTCCATTCGGCGGTAATAACTCCAATGCCTACAATTATGCTCATCCCTGCGCAGATGCTGATGGTAATCTGTACATAGCCAACGGTGGAGCTGCGAGTACTGGAGCCATCCTTAAGGTAAGCCCCACCGGTGAAATCCTGAACAACTGGCCCATTACCGCAGCCAAGCACAGGGTAATGGCCGGCCAGGGCCTTATGAACGGGGTCTTCTATGTGATTACCAACCAGAATGCGACCGGTAACTACGGCCTTGTCCTTGGCAAGTACGTGGGTGCGAATCTCGCGACCGAGGGCTGGCCTTGCCATGGTGGTAATCCCCAGGGAACCGGTGTTGCCAAGTGATGGGATTATCCTTCCATTTTAACAAGCTTTTCCTGCTGCCAGTACTGCTGGCAGCAGGATTTGCATGTACCGGCAGGGGGGATGACCAGACTGCGCTTTTAAGGGTCCAGGTCGAGCGCCTGGAATGGGACGTTTCCCTGGAAAGCAAGGTCCCTTCCGCGTGGGAAACTGAGGAGAAACTCTGTTTCATCTTCCCCGAAACCGGAAAAGAGGAAAGAGTTTCCCCTCTGGTCCTTTCCGGTGTCAAGGCCCTTTACCATCTGGAATCGTCCCAGAAGAAGGGGACCATCTACTGCGTCTATCCCGGAACCGAGGAGGTTCGCCCCGAAGGGGGAAAGGTGGTTTTTACCATTCCTCAGGAGCAGGACGGAAAGACCATGGCCCACCTCCACTTCGGCTCGGCTTCATATGTTACAGGGTCTTATACCCCGGCCCAGGTTTCGCTCGAACCCCTTTATTCAGTTTATAAGCTGCTCTTCGGGAAGATGCCTTTTGTAGTAAGGTCCATTACTCTTCGCAGTGCCGACGGCGCCCTTATTGCCGGGAATTGCTGGAAGGATCTCTCTACCGGGGAGGTGAAGGCCTCGGCCTCGTCCGTCAGGATAGTTCCGGAAAAGCCGCTCGATTTGTCTTCATCTTTTACCATGATTCCCGTCATGATAGCCCCTGTTGACATCTCGGCGGATATTTCCGCGGAACTCTTGCTTGAGGACGGCTCGGTTTATACGATAGATAATGTTGAACATTTACGGGAACTCGTGTCAACTCCGTATGAAATAGGGACGTCCCTGGCCATCAATTCTTCGCAGACCGACGCCAATATGAAACGTATTCCGGCGGCCGGGATAGAGTGGGTTGAAGTTACCTGCAATTCTTTCTGGAGAAATGTAGATGAGTCCCAGTGGAGGACAAAGGCCGAGGCGATAAAGACCCTCCTTGAAAAATATCACCTCAAGGTATGGTCCTGCCATCTTCCGTATAGCGGAGCCATCGATATCTCGTCTCCGGATGAGAGTGTCCGATCGTCAACCGTGGCCCTTCAGAAGCAGATGATACAGTGGTGCGCTGAACTGTATCGTCCTCAGAAACTTGTCCTCCATCCGAGCACGGAGCCGATAGCTGACGCGGACCGCCAGGCCCATCTTGACGCCGCGAGGAAATCGGTAGGGGAGCTGGCTCCCGTGGCCGCTTCCGCCGGTGTGGTGCTTTGCATTGAGAACCTTCCAAGGACCTGTCTCGGCAGGATTCCGGAGGAACTCAAATACATAATAGAACCTTATCCCGACGTGATGGTGACCTTCGACACGAACCATCTCCTGATGACCACCCATGAGCATTATTTTGAGGTCCTGGGCGACCGTATCGGCAATATCCATGTATCTGATTACGACAAAACCGACGAAAGGCACTGGCTCCCCGGTGCCGGTGTAATCGACTGGCCCTCTTTCCATTTCATGCTTCGGGAAAGCGGGTATGACGGGGTTTACATGCACGAGGTAAAGGCCTCGGCCGGGACGCCCCAGGGGATAGTGGATTCCTACTGGAACCTGATATTCGGAAATAGCGGAAACAGGTGAATTCAGCTGGCTTTTTGAAAATTTTAAAAAAAATTCAAAAAAGTTTTGGAGAGTTAAAAAAGATTTGTACCTTTGCAGTCCCGTTTGGAGCGAACGGGATTTTTTGCGGCCCAGTGGGAAGCAAAATTTTTTTACGCTCATTGAAAAGACTGAAAGGAAAGTACAAAGCAAGTA